>NZ_JBBEWC010000017.1:0-97741 GCF_037860775.1 Emticicia soli
TAAACTCCTGCCGTACTGCTACTTGGTGTGATTTGACCTGTTGAACTATTGATAGTCAAACCTGATGGCGCAGAGGTAAATGCTCCTCCTGTCGAACCCGTTAGGCTTACATTGGCTGCACTAGCTGTTTTGCAATAAGGTGTACCTGCATAAGAAATAGTAGCACTTGGACTATCTGTAATCGTTACACTTGTCGTGGCTGTGGCTGAGGCACAACCGCCGCTGGCTGCGATTGTGTAAGTAACTGTATAAACTCCTGCCGTACTGCTACTTGGTGTGATTTGACCTGTTGAACTATTGATAGTCAAACCTGATGGCGCAGAGGTAAATGCTCCTCCTGTCGAACCCGTTAGGCTTACATTGGCTGGACTAGCTGTTTTGCAATAAGGTGTGCCTGCATAAGAAATAGTGGCACTTATGTTACAGCGTACATAAGTAAAAGGTACAATATACTCACAGGCTCCACCATTTGGTGTTATTTTTACATAAAGCGTTTGCGAGCCTTCTACTACATTTCCGTTGGGTACAAAATTATTTGGTGCGGTAAATGTACCTGCTGAGATTGTGGCACTGGCATCGGTAAAAATGCCATTAATAGTCCCATTATAAGTACCTCCATAAGTAAAAATAGGTACACTACTATTATTAACAATTATTGAAGCATTCGTATTATTGGTTATGGGTGTAGTTCCGGTCAATGAATTGTAATTCAATACTCCATTGTTTGTAGTACTACTAAACAACGCCAGCTCTGCACCAACTTTTACATATCCTAAGTTATTAAAAACGGAACCTCCGGAGACACTAAAACTTCCAACAGTTGAAATAACACCACAGCTTTGATTAGGAAATATTGTACTAGAAATAACTTCAATTTTATTGGCATTGATTATTCCACTATTTGAGCTGCTTGTATTGCCCCCTCCAACTACCAGACCAATTTGAGTACCAGTTGTATTGATAGTTGCTCCGGCTTCATTAGTGATTGAGCCTTTGGTAAAGACTTTAATAGCCTCCGTGCCATTACAGGTTAGAACAGCACCTGCTTTATTATTAAATATTCCGGTAAAATAAAGACCCAGATTAGCATTGCCGTTTACCGTCATCGAACCATAATTATTAATTATACCATTTATATCTATCGCAGTTGCAACAGCACCAGGAACATAAGGACCGTTGATAGTAGTTACAGTTGTTCCATAATTATTGAATATCCCGCGCCTTACATCCAAAGCGTCTTCGTTACTAACTATCGTAAGTGTTGAACCAACATTTGTTGTCAAGACTGCATTATTTTCTAGTACTACAAGCTTTGCAAGGGCATTTGTACCCGATTTAATAACAGGGTCGTTTGTTACATTGGGTATCGTAACCGGATTCGTAGCCGTTGGCACTCCATTAGGCGACCAGTTACAGGCATTTGACCAATCATTATCAAATGTGCCAGTCCAGGTCATGAGTTCAGTAGCAGTAGATACCGAACTACAAATATTAGTTCCGGTACCCTGTATAGCAAATGTGTAAGGATTTTCGTCAGTATCATTGTTAGCAATGCTTACCGTTGCACTTCTCAGACCACTTGCTGATGGGTTAAACGTAATAGTAAAAGTTGTACTGCCATTAATAGATGCTATTGGTGAAGTGGGTTGTGTTGTAACTGTAAAGTCTGCCGCATGTGTACCGCCAATTACTACTTTAGGGGTTCCGCTAAGCTCCAGGGCTAAACTACCTGTATTCTGAATCGTGAAGGTTCTCTGCATAGTACCCGATGCAACATTCTGTGTTCCAAAATCGGTATGGTCGGTAATTGAAGGAGTGGTATCTCCATTTACAATATCGGTGCTATTACCCTGCAAATTAATTTCAGGAGGAGACATGAAGTACTTAAACGGTACTATATATGTACAAGCTCCACCACTTGGCGTTATTTTGGCATATAAAGTCTGCTCACCAGCAGGTAAACTACCAGAAGGAATAAATGTATTAGGGGCGGTAAATGTACCTGCCGAAGTAGTTGCTCCGCTGTTAGTATAAATGCCATTGATTGTGCCATTAAAGCTACCTGTATAAGTGAAGATACTAGAATTGGTAGGGTTATCATTTACCCTTATAGAGCCATTATTATAAGTAATAGAACCTGTTAACACACCATAATGTATCACACTACCTGCATTATTGGTAAAACTTCCGCTAGTAGTATTAATATAATCACTTGTTGAAATTAATCCGGAGTTGTTTGTTATGCTTCCTGATGAAGTATTATTATAGCTTGCCCCCGTCATTAAAATTTTCCCACATGATTGATTGGTAAGTGTTCCACCACCAACAGCAATACCATGACCTCCATTTATATTTACAGTACCAGAATTTGTAAAACTTGTATTTGGAATTAATGCAATAAAAGAATCTCTTGCATTATAATTAATGGTTCCTTCATTAATAAAATAGCTCCCGGCAGATGCAAGTATAAACCATATACCTCGCATCCCCTGCACGGCACTCTCATTGAAATTTAAAACTCCTGTACTTGTGTTTCTTACTGTCCCATCAGTATTATAAATAATAAAGCCATTAATAACATCAAATGAAATAGTGCCTGAGTTTATTACAGCAGCTCCAGTACCATACAAATCTATTCCATTTCCATTTGGCGAAGTTATACTCACAGTGCCGTTATTAATAAAAATAGCATTATTCTGTAGCGTAATTGCACCCGAAGTACTAGTACTTAATACATTTAAAATACCACCACTTTGTATCGTAAGGCTACCATCTATATTTAATCTATCAAAAGTAGCGGTAGTTCCGCTCACAATAACAGGGTTGTGTGTAGGATTTCCTTGTATAAAAACTATATCACTACTCGTAGGAACTCTGTTCAAATCCCAGTTAGATGCTGTAGCCCAGTTATCGCTTGTTGTTCCAAGCCAAATAATATCATCAGCAAAAGCCGCTTGGTTTAATAATAAGAGAGAAAAAAGGTAAAATATTTTTTTCATTGGTAGAAATGTTTTTCAATAGCTATTAAAGCGTGGTGATGATTATAAAAAGTGCTTCAAAAGTAGATAGAATGGCTCGGCAGGTGTTAGCTTAAAAACGACATTCTTTAGCTCATTTTGTACTTTTTCACTTTTTTGGCTTTTTTTTAATAAAAATGGAGCCGATTATACTTTGACTTTAGCTATGCAAAGCAATTAGTTCAGGCAATAATATTATAGGAGTAGTCTTTAAGTAAAAGCTTATTTCAGGCAATTTTATGAGTGAGATACGCCTGATTCATGATGAATTAGTATCCTATCTTTTCTTTTATATTACTACTACTTTTAGTTCCTTGCTTCAACAAGATTTATGCAGGAGAATTACAACTGTCGCCGGACTTTTACAAGGCATTGTGTATAGCACAACGCAAGAACAACAAAATCTTATGTAGATAGTTGAGGTGATATAGCCTCTATAGGTTTTGAATAAATAGCTTATTGTGCTGAAACAATGTTGAAACACAAACAAAATGATAAAACATTCATTATCAGATTTTATATTTTATCAAGGGGAATTTTGGGGCTTCACCAAGGCACAGACCTTCCGTATTTTTACTTAATAATACCGACTATCAACTAATTATACTTTCTTGACAAAAGAATAAAGAAATTAAATAAGTAAAACAAAATAGTCTACAATTTCGCCTACATTATTTAGTTGCTTTTACGGGACATAGGAAGATAAAGCTTAGCCACTTTTACATTACTAAGCTTTATCTTTCAATGTGCTGCAAGATAGTTCTTATCACTTATTATTATCAATTACTACACCCTTGAATCTGGGCTTTAAAGACACTTCCCTGTCCTGCTTCAAATCCTGGATTCAGTACGATTGATTTCCCCGCATTGTAAGTAACATTGGCAGGAGATGTAATCTTATTAGCTGCATTAATTTGTAAAGATGCCTGTTCGATAGCTGTACCTATATTCATACTTGCTGTCAGGCTCCTGACAGCAGGAGTAACTGGTAAGTATTGCATGGTAGGATTACTGGCAACCACCTGATTGGATGATGCCACCCGTATTAAATATTTTCCGGTGGCTATTAAATCCTGTGGTAGCTGGCAAGTAGTTGTTCCTGCTGTTGTACTTGTTCCTATCAACACCGGGTTTGTAAATCCTCCTGTTGAATCTGATAGCTGGATATTAAATATATTATTCTGGCTGAACAATCCTGTAGTAGCAAAGGTAACATCAACAGTGCTACCTGCACATAGACGATTGTTTGGTATAGTTGGGGCATTAATCACTGCCATTGTACCTACTACTGTAAAGGTGGTTACAACAGGTCCATAGACTGTTCCGCCTACCCTGTTATCTTCTGAATATCCCCTTACAGTTATGGTGTAGGTTCCCGGTATGAAGTTTCGACCATATACATTCAAAGCCAGGTTATCAAAAACCGCATAAGGCTCTACATTTTGTAAGATAGTCCAGTTTATTTCAGGACCTGTAATGGTTAAATCAACACTTCCAATAGGCAAAGTCGAACAAATAGGCTTGGCGATTATTGACACCTGTTCAGGAATTTGTTGAATGACCATACCATCTTTTAGAGAAAACATAGGCTCATAAGGGTTACCTGCTTTTACATATTGTAAATCCAGTACTTGCACACAAGGGTCTACTCCGCTAACAACAACGTTGGTGGTAGCAGTAGCCGAACAAGCACCACTAATTACTGTAACGGTATAAACCCCTCCGTTACTTGGCAGAGCATTCGGAATGGTAGGATTCCTGCTTGAACTACTGAAGCCTGCAGGACCTGACCAAGCATAAGAACTACCCTCAGAAGCATTTAACTGAATAGTTTGGCCTATGGCATAAGGACCAGTATTATTTGCTACAGCTATAAGTGGAGCTGTTATTTGCAAACCTGTTACCGCACTACTTACCACACTCGTACAACTGCCAACCGTACAAGTAGCTGAGATTGAATATGTTCCAACGCTCGAAAGTGTAATACTTGTACCACTTCCACCATTCGACCAGTTTACTGTACCACTGCAACCACTGGCTGTTAAGGTAAGGGTGCTTGGTGAACACACCACTTTTGAACTTGGTGCTGTGATTGTTGGTGCTGCTGGTTGAGTTACTATCTCCAAACCTGTTACTACTGAACTTGCCACACTTGTACAGCTACCAACCGTACAAGTAGCTGAGATTGAATAAGTCCCTACACTTGAAAGTGTAATACTTGTACCACTTCCACCATTCGACCAGTTTACTATACCACCGCAACCACTCGCTGTTAAAGTTAGAGTGCTTGGTGAACAGACTACCTTCTGACTTGGTGCTGTGATAGTAAGAGCTGCTGGTTGAGTTACTATCTGTAAACCTGTTACTGCTGCGCTGGCAGGAGATGTACAACTGCCAACCGTACAGGTAGCTGATATGGAATATGTTCCAACGCTCGAAAGTGTAATACTTGTACCACTTGAACCATTAGACCAAGCAATAGTTCCTGCACAACCACTAGCTGTTAAGGTAAGGGTGCTTGGTGAACACACCACTTTTGAACTTGGTGCTGTGATTGTTGGTGCTACTGGTTGAGTTACTATCTCCAAACCTGTTACTGCTGTACTTGCAGGAGAAGTACAACTGCCAACTGTACAGGTAGCTGAGATGGAATATGTTCCCACACTTGAAAGTGTTAAACTCGTACCACTTGAGCCATTCGACCAGTTTACTATACCACCGCAACCACTGGCTGTTAAGGTTAAAGTGCTTGGTGAACAGACTACCTTCTGAATGGGTGCTGTGATTGTTGGTGCTGAGGGCTGACTTAAAATCTGCAAACCTGTTACCGCACTACTTACCACACTCGTACAACTGCCAACCGTACAAGTAGCTGAGATTGAATATGTCCCTACACTCGAAAGTGTTAAACTTGTACCACTTGAACCATTAGACCAAGCAGTAGTTCCTGCACAACCACTGGCTGTTAAGGTTAAAGTGCTTGGTGAACATACTACTAAAGAACCAGGAGGTGTAATTGTTGGGGCTGCTGGTTGAGTTACAATTTGCAAATCTGTTACTGCTGCGCTTGCAGGGGATGTACAACTGCCAACCGTACAAGTAGCTGAGATTGAATATGTTCCTACACTTGAAAGTGTTAAGCTTGTCCCGGTTGAGCTATTCGACCAATTAATCGTTCCTGCACAACCACTGGCTGTTAAGGTTAAAGTACTTGGTGAACACACCACTTTTGAACTTGGTGCAGTGATAGTAGGAGCTGCTGGTTGAGTTACTATCTCCAAACCTGTTACTGCTGTACTTGCAGGAGAAGTACAACTACTCACCGTACAGGTAGCTGAGATTGAATATGTTCCCACACTTGAAAGTGTCAAACTTGTTCCACTTGAGCCATTCGACCAATTAATAGTTCCTGCACAGCCACTGGCTGTTAAGGTAAGTGTGCTTGGTGAACACACTACTTTTGAACTTGGTGCTGTAATAGTAGGAGCTGCTGGTTGAGTTACTATCTGCAAACCTGTTACTGCTGAACTGGCTGGACTAGTACAACTACCCACCGTACAGGTAGCTGATATGGAATATGTTCCTACACTCGAAAGTGTAATACTTGTACCACTTCCACCATTCGACCAGTTTACTGTGCCACCGCAACCACTGGCTGTTAAAGTTAAAGTGCTTGGTGAACATACTACTAAAGAACCAGGAGGTGTAATTGTTGGGGCTGAGGGTTGAGTTAAAATCTGTAATCCCGTTACCGCTGAACTGGCTGGGCTAGTACAACTACCCACCGTACAGGTAGCTGATATGGAATATGTTCCTACACTTGAAAGTGTAATACTTGTACCACTTCCACCATTCGACCAGTTTACTGTGCCACCGCAACCACTGGCTGTTAAAGTTAAAGTACTTGGTGAACACACCACTTTTGAACTTGGTGCTGTGATTATTGGTGCTGCTGGTTGAGTTACAATTTGCAAATCTGTTACTGCTGCGCTGGCATTGGAAACACAATTATTGAGTGTGCAGGTTGCTGATATGGCATAAGTACCTACAGATGAAAGCGTCAGACTTGTACCACTGCTACCATTCGACCACCTGATGGTTCCGGCGCAACCACTCGCTGTTAAGGTCAGTGTATTAGGCGAGCAAACAAGCTTTTGTACAGGCGCATTAATTACTGGCGCAGATGGTGCGCTTGGGTCTGCAATTGATTTACTGGTCGCATCCATACTAGTACAACCAGCAGTCGTGACTACAAAATTACTGTAAGTACCTGCTGATAAGCCGGTTAACTCAAATACACCATTCTGCACATTAATTGTTTTCGGACTTCCTGAACCTGTAAAAGTAATCGAATATGAACCATTAGCCAAAGTTGTTGTAAAAGCTATTTTTCCATTGGTTCCTCCACAGACTGTTGGAGAAGTTACCGCCCCGGCAGCTAGTGAAGGGGCAGGTGTTACACTCACTAAAGAAGTTGGTAATCTACATCCCTCTAATACTCCTGCTTTACAAGAAGCATAATAAGTTGTATTACTGTTTACAATTACTGAAAGACCTGTACCTGTTCCTAAGGTGGTATTTCCGGTTTGGCTATTATACCACTGTACAACTCCAGAACCACAAGAAGCAGATAAAGTTATACTTGCACCAGAACACACTGACGTAGAAGAAACCGAAATATTAGTTGCTGCCTCTGGTCCGCAATCCGGAACACCTGAAACATAGACATTATGAATATTATTACCGTTGCTACCAACATCCTGTGAATTGATAGTAGAAGGAAAAGCATTGGCAAAATTTAATGGAATGTAAAAAGTAGGATTTGGCAATTGTGTATTTTGTAAAAAGAACTCACTATTATTAACACTTGTAGTAATTACATAAGCAATCCAGTAATCACCACAATTTAGTGTAACAGGGTTATCGAGTGCAAAACTATTCAAGCCAGCAGCCAACGTTGGCGTATTGGTTGAAGCATTGCCCGAAGAACTAGCCAATAAGTTTGTCGGCACATTGTTTACATCAGAATAAATAGCAAAACGGATTCTGGCGCCGCCGTTGAGATTCTGCGATAATATCGCTGAAACAGAATCTACTCTTACTGGTTTTGCAATTCGTACTTTATATCCGAATAAGTTGTTTTTTACCAGACTTCCCGGAAAATTTCCTCCCGTCTCACTGAATGGTTCGTCATATCCTATGTTTGACCTCTGAACTACTACCTGATTTGTAGCTACCCTGCTGCTTTCACAAATACCACTTTTACACGTGGCATAATATATACTTGTGGCGGTTGGTGTCTGGCTAAAAGGTGAGCCTGTTCCTAAAGCTGTGCCACCAGTTGCCTGCTTGTACCAAGTAACTGTTCCTGAACTGCAGATAGCCGTCAATGATACACTTTCATTGCCACAAATTAAATTGGTACTTGTAGCAACATTAGTCGGTACACTTGGCAATGTATTCAGGCTTACACTGGTAGTAGCAGTATATAATGGACAGGCACTGGTAACTGTATAAGTAACCGTATAAGTACCTATGGTACTGGTGCCTGGTGTAATTTGCCCTGTACTTGCATTAATGGTTAAGCCGGCTGGGCTTGACGTGAAAGTTCCGCCCGTTGTACCGGTTCGACTCACCTCAATTGAGCTGGTTGCACCGCAGTATGGTGAGCCGGTATAAGCAATTGTTGCATTAGGTACAGCAGAGATGGCCACATTTGCCGTGCTGGTAAAGGCTGCACATCCACCATTGGCTGCTATAGTATAAGTAACCGTGTAGCTACCCGCTGAACTACTACCGGGTGTAATCTGTCCTGTGCCTGAATTAATACTCAGTCCTGTCGGACTTGAAGTAAATGTACCTCCTAGTGTACCTGTCCGGTTTACATTCACTGGTACTGAATTAGTGCAGAAAGGCGAGCCGGTATAAGTAATAGTAGCATTAGGGGCTTGTCTGATAGATACATTGTAAGAGGTTTCAAATGCGGCGCACCCATTAGCAGCCGGAATTGTATAATAAACGGTATAATCATTAGGGGTACTGGTTGCTGGTGTGATCTGGCCTGTACTGGCACTAATTGTCAAGCCTGCCGGAGAAGCAGAATAAGTCCCACCAGTTGTGCCGGTTCTTGAAACATTTTTTGCTCCTTCGCTGGTACAAAAACTGCTAGCTGAATAGCTGATGGCAGCACTTGGTGCTCCTGAAACTGTTATACTTGTGGTAGCTGTGAAAGCCGGACACCCACTATTGGCTGAAACAGTATAGCTTATTGTATAAGTACCTGCAGAACTAGTACTTGGTGTAATCTGGCCATTACTTGAATTAATACTTAAACCTGCAGGACTTGAACTAAATGTCCCTCCGGCTGTACCTGTGCGACTAACGGTTTTGACTGAAGAAGTAGTACAGAAGGGTGAACCTGTATAAGCGATTGTGGCATTAGCAGGTGTCCCGATTGAAATATTAGTACTTGTCTGATATGCTGCACAACCGCCTGTTGCAGGGATGCTATAATACACTACATAATTGCCAGCTGAGCTTGTACCCGGAGTAATCTGGCCTGTGTTGGTATCAATACTTAAACCTGTTGGTGTAGCAGAATAAGTGCCTCCTGATGTGCCTGTTTTGGTTACATTCTGCCCCCCCTGAGTAGTACAGAAAGCATTATTACTGTATCCGATTGTGGCACTTGGCACGGCCGTGATGGTTATAGCAGTTGTTGCAGTATATACAGGGCAACTACCTGATGCGGCTATAGTGAGCATAACAGTATAAGTGCCTGCCGTACTTGTACCCGGTGTAATGCGGCCTGTACTAGAATTGAGTGATAAACCACTAGGGCTCGAGCTGAATGTACCTCCTGTTGTACCCGAGCGCACGATGTCGGTAGTACTTCCATTTTTACAAATAGACGGGGCCGGGTAAGCAATAGTGGTATTTGGGGCAGCGTTTACGGTTACACTCACGCCAATAAAGGCGCTATTGCATCCGGTATCTTCGCAACGAACATTATAGACAGTATTCTCACTTAACGTTGGTGTAACAAATGGGCTAACAGTAGAAAGCCTGGTACTGCTGCTTGAATTATACCACGCCACAGTTCCGCTTGCACACGAAGCACTTAGCGATGCCGTTGTGCCGCTACAAATAGTAGCATTGGCAGTACCTGTTGGGGCAGTACAATTTACTACCTGCGAAAGTATAGCTGATACACTGCTTTCATACACACCATCACCACTATATTCGGCAGTGATAGCATGGGTTCCTGCTGTCAGCGTATTTATAGTTAAAGTAGCTGTTCCGCCGCTTATAGTGGCAGTACCTAAAACAGTGGCACCTTCTTTAAATGTTACTGTACCAGTGGCAGCCGATGGGCTTAGTGTAGCCGTAAATTGTACATTAACACCTGCACCCGCAGGATTAATATTAGAAGTAAGTGTAACAGTAGATGGTGCAAAGGCGTATTTAGCCAGAAAAAACTCGGCATCCCCTACGGGTATCAGTTCATTACTACCGCTGGCAGAAGGTGTATTAAAATCAAAAGGATGGCTAAAAAAACCTGTTACATACGCACTATTATCAGATACTGCTACAGAGATACCCAAATCCTGCTCTGTTGAGCCGGCTCCTCTGGCCACAATAAAAGCACCGTCAGTAGTGTATTTGGCCAGAAAAGTACTATTCCCTGTAATCGTATTACTTGCAGTTGAAGAAGGAGTATTAAAGTTACCCGAAGCCAGTAGAAGGCCTGTTACGTATACATTCAAGCCTGAAACAGCTATACCGGTACCAATATCATTATATTGCCCTCCTGCTCTTCTTGTCCATTGTACAACACCTGCCGAGTTATATTTTGCTATAAATATATCACGCAGATTATCACTTACAAGGTCATTGGCTCCTGATGAGGATGGCGTATTGAAATTAGCTGTGCTATTGAATGCACCTGTCAGATACACATCTGTACCAGCTAATGTAATACCAACACCAAGGTCTTCACCACTTCCTCCTGCTCTTTTAACCCATTGCAGCACTCCTGCGCTAGTATACTTAGCTATAAACACATCATTATCTCCGGCACTTACAATCTCATTACTGCCTGCGGCAGATGGGGAATTAAAATTGGCTGTCCCCCCAAACTGACCTGTCAGATACACATCAGTATTTGAAGCAACTATGCCCAGTCCTTTTTCTACTCCTGTTCCACCTGCCCTTTTTACCCATTGCAGAATTCCTGAACTATTGTACTTTGCTACAAAAATATCCTGAATGCCATCACTTACGAGTTGATTAGTTCCTGCGGCAGAAGGTGTGTTAAAATTGCTGGTCTCGATAAATGAGCCGGTGATGTAAACATCTGTTCCTGATACTGTTATTGCATTTGCTTCATCCCAACCACTTCCGCCCCCTCTTCTGGCCCATTCAAAATCCCCTGAAGTATTATATTTAGCTACAAATGCATCTCTATTCCCTGCACTTGTCAATTCATTAGTTCCTGAAGCAGAAGGCGTATTAAAGTTGATAGTCTCGCTGAATGAACCCGAAATATAGAGCGCTGTTCCTGATACAGCTATTTTAAAGCCCATATCGGTTCCAGGGCCACCTGCTCTTCTTACCCATTGTATTTCGCCGGAGGCGTTATATTTGGCAATAAATATATCTGAGGTATTGCCATCGGCTGTCAGAATAGTATTACCCAGTTTGATACTTCTGTTAAAATAGCCTACTACATATATATTACCATTGCTATCTGTGGTACTCCCGTATCCTGATGCTGCTGCAAGACTTGCATTAATCCCATTGCCTGCCGACTGCCTGATAAAGCTCAGATTAGGGGCAGTAAGCGCATTAACCACCTGTGAAATCCCCCCGGAACTCGAAAAATATGTGGCATCGCCTCCATATTCGGCAGTTATGGTATGTGTACCAACCGTCAGTAAATCTGTATTGAGTGTAGCTACTCCGTTGTTCAGGGTTGCTGTGCCTATTGTAGTAGAGCCATCTTTAAATGTAACAGTACCTGTGGCAGTATTTGGCGTTATTGTTGCCGTAAACTGTACATTGGCACCTACACTGGCGGGGGTATTATTTGATGTGAGGGTGTTAGTGGTGGCTACTTGAATCTCTGCATTGTATTTTGCTAAAAAGATATTTGCATTTGTTATTGATACCAGTTGATTTGTACCCGGGCTATTAGGGTTGTTGAAGTTGATAGTATTACCAAAAGTGCCAACTACATATATGTTATCATTTGTTGCAGCAATACCTCCGCTATAGTCATGGCTTGTTCCTCCGATTCTCTTTACCCCCCTGATGTTTCCTGATGAACTATAGTTAGCAATAAATATATCTAAACTATTATCTGCAGATACAACTTCATTACTACCTGTAGCTGAGGGAGTATTAAAATTACTAGTACCATTGAAGTATCCAACAACATATATATTATCATCTGCAATTGCAATAACATTACCATTAGTATTATTGTTATTGTTAATAAGATGTCCACCTCCTCTTTTTATCCATTGTAATATACCTGTTGAGTTATATTTAGCTATAAAGGCACTTTCAGGAACATTACTAGTGAGCTCATTACTACCGGTAGCGGCGGGAGTATTGAAATTAATTGTAGAAGAGAACTTTCCGGTAATATAAATATCAGAGCCTGAAACACCTATGCCGAGACCAGCCGCAATTGCACCAATGCCTCCGGCTCTTTTTGCCCATTGGAACACTCCCGATGAATCATATTTGGCTGTATAAGCCTCCTGTGA
Organism: Emticicia soli; assembly: GCF_037860775.1. Classification (NCBI taxonomy): domain Bacteria; kingdom Pseudomonadati; phylum Bacteroidota; class Cytophagia; order Cytophagales; family Leadbetterellaceae; genus Emticicia; species Emticicia soli. The sequence continues at coordinate 12,791 of NZ_JBBEWC010000017.1, forward strand.
CCCTGGTCCGGCTAAGACATTGATATTGCCAGCAGATGGATTATTAAAATTAATAGAAGAACTAAAAGTCCCTATAATGTATATTTCAGTGCCTGAAACAGCTATTCCTCCTACAAGGTCATAATTTGCACCTCCCGCTCTTTTTGCCCATTTAAATTGTCCGAGAGAATTATATTTTGCTATAAAAACATCCCTTTCACCAGCACTTGTAATCTCATTGCTTCCGCTGGCATTCGGATTGTTAAAATTAGCTGTTCCATTAAATGTTCCGGTTAAATAAACATCATTTCCGAAAACAGCTACGCCAAATCCCGTATCATTATTTGGTCCTCCGGCCCTGCGTGCCCAGTTAAAATTACCATTGGTATCATATTTAGCAAGAAAAGCTTCCTCAAAGTCTCCGGTTATTTCATTACTGCCTGTGGATGATGGGGTATTAAAATTAGCCGTGCCAGCAAAATAGCCTGTAATATATATGTCATTGCCTGATATCGCAATACCATTGCCCCCATCGCTAGTTGGACCACCAGCTCTTTTTGCCCATTGAATAACTCCCTGGGCATTGTATTTGGCGAGAAAGATATCCGAATGTCCGTAAGAAGTTAAGGTTATGTTGCTGAATGTGATATTACTTTGAAAAGTACCCACCACATATATATTTCCAGATGCGTCTGTAACAGTGCCGTTAACTTTTGTAACAATGCCTGATTGAGTAGAATAGGCTTGCCTGATAAATGCAAGATTAGGCTCAGTAAGTGCATTAACCACCTGAGAGACGGCACTTGAAGTGCTGGCAGCGTTTGAACCATCGCCTCCGAATTCTGCCGTGATGCTGTGTGAACCTGCTGTAAGTAAATCTGTTCTGAATGTAGCTACCCCACTAATCAGAGTTGCTGTACCTAAAGTAGTAGAGCCATCTTTAAATGTAACGGTACCTGTGGCTGTATTTGGTGCTACCGTTGCTGTAAACTGTACAAAACCTCCTACGCTAGCCGGATTGTTATTGGAAGTGAGGGTGGTTGTGGTACTGGCTGTTGCACTACCAGTCCCCTGAATGGCAAAAGTATAAGGATTTTCATCTGCATCATCGTTAGCAATGCTTATAGTGGCTGTTCTTAAGCTTTGTGCTGAAGGGTCGAATCTTACCTGAAAAGTAGTAGTACCATTACTGGCAGCAACAGGCGAAGCAGGCAAACTTACAACCGTAAAATCACTGGCATTTGCGCCACCAATGCTTACTTTGGGTGTTCCGGTCAGATTTAGAGCTGCTGAACCTGTATTATAGATCGTAAAAGTTTTGTCGATAGTGCCTGAGGTTACGGCCTGAGAGCCAAAATCTGTATCATCGCTGGTACTTGGCGTAGTGTCTCCGCTGGTGATAGATGTGTTATTTCCTTTTACATCCATTTCACTGGCAGTGGCAGTATTATCTGTATATAAGTTCACGAACCCGTCTTGTCCGGTAGCCCATCCTTTTGTGGCATTTCTAAAAAAAATGTTAGTTGAACTAAAAATATTAAGGTAGGTACTATTCCATGATGAGCCTCCATCAGTGGTGTTAAGCAATAGAGATTGACCACACAAAGCCCAACCAACATTATTATTAACAAAATGGATTTCAGAAACTCCCTGCGTATAACCCGTGTATCCACTACTCCAGGTAACTCCACCATCTGTAGTTTTGAACACAACCCCATTGCTAAAATAATCACCTCCGGCCCAACCGTGGGTAGCACTAACAAAATGACTTCCACTTAAATGCACGTTTAGTCCTACATTACGTGTTATCCATGTATTACCACCATCACTAGTGATAAGCATATTACCAGAATTAGCTGATATCCAACCGTTTAGTGCATCAGCAAAGCCAATCTTATAAATTGAACTAACGTTTCCACCAGCACTCTGGCTTGTCCAGGTATTGCCTCCATCAGTGGTTCTGAAAATATTACCTGAGTATCCGCCAGCCCAGCCTTTGAGGGCATCTGTAAAATATACACTCTGAAACCTGTTAGTTGTTCCTGAGGTCTGAGCAGTCCAGGTATCGCCTCCATCATTGGTAGTAATAATTATTCCATCATCGCCAACGGCCCAACCGCGCGTTTCATTCACAAAATGCAAAGAATAGAGTGATTTTGTAATGCCTGAATTTTTTTCGGTCCAATTAATACCGCCATCTGTACTTTTATAAATTACTCCTCCTGAGCCCACTGCCCAACCAATTGAATCGTTAATAAAGAAAATTCCCCAAAAGTAAGAGGTAGACCCACTGGCCAGCTGAGTCCAGGAACTTCCGTTATTAGTTGTTAACACTCTGCCATTAGAAGAGAAAGCCCAACCTTTGGTAGGGCTAATAAAAAAGGTTTTTACAAATTGATGAAAATTGTATTCAGTCAGTTGTTCGGTCCATGATGCGCCGCCATCGGTAGTTTTAAGTATCGTATTATAATCTCCGGTTGCCCAACCATCAGTACCTGAGCTTAGGTGAACCCCATATAAGTTAACAGCAGAACCAGAAGTTCTACTCGTCCAGGTTGATCCCCCATTAGTAGTTGTAAGTATCTTACCCTCATTACCAACCACACAACCATTGGTAGCCGAGGTAAATGAAACGCCATTTAATTGCTGGGTAACACCTGAGGTCTGCTCTGTCCAGGTGCTTCCACCATCGTTAGTAGTAAGAATTTTACCATTATTGCCTACCACCCAACCTTTTGTGCCTGAAACGAATACTACTTTACGCAAGCCATTTAAGATGCCTGACGTCTGAGTAGTCCAGGTAGAGCCGCCATTTGATGTAGTTAGTATAGTTCCATAACCACCCACTGCCCAGCCTTGTGTACTTGAAGTAAAGTAAACGCCATAAAGATCGCGTGTTGAACCAGAGGTTTGAGGTGTCCAGGTAGTGCCTCCATCGTTCGTTGTAATAATAGTACCTGACGGCCCCACTGCCCAGCCTTGTGTATTGTTTATAAAGTATATTCCAAATAAATCTCTGGTAATACCTGTAGTTTGATTTCTCCAGGTGGCACCTCCGTCAGTAGTGTGCAGTATATTTCCACGATTAGCGGCCATCCATCCTTCGTTAGTACTCGTGAAATACCCATCATTTATATATGGTACAATATAGTTAGAATTGGCAATTTCTGTGGGAGCTTTCCAACTCTGCGCATGGGTATAAATGCTACCCATGAGTACGAGAGACGTAACAATAAAGAGCTGGATAAAATGGTAAAAGTTTTTTTTCATAATGGCAGAAAGTTTTGGGTTTAATTTATGGTAGAAGACTTTCAAAAAACCGGAGAGAAATTCCTCGACAGAAACTCCCCCCGAATTCACTCTTTCTACCACGAAAGGTCTTTCTAGTTTTCAGTATTAATTATTATGTTTAATAAGTATTGATGCTTCTGGTTACTTGCTTGGTTCGTCGTCTTGATACTTTTATCACTTCGTTATTATTCATCCTGATAGATTTTCCTATTTTCTGATACTCGGTCATAAAGTCAAGGTTTACCAATACCGACCGATTAGGTCTTATAAACTGGCAGGAAGGTAAGCGCTTGGCCAACCTCCCTAATGATGTTGCCGAGAGAATTATATTTCCGTTGTTAAGGTGTACTTCTGTGTAGTTACTATCGGCTTTCATAAACAATATAGTACCAGGGTCTATTTTGGTATGCCAACCAAGGCGTATAAGAGGCTCCTGAGTCATCATTTTTTTAGGGGTATTAAGGGTTACTTTACGACTTCAAAGCTACGCTAAAGCGTGTTGGAGGAACTAACGCAAAATTTTCATTCTTTAACACTTTTTTTACACCCTTACTTTTTAGGGTAGTTTTTTTAGTTTTTCTAACTGTTTTTACCACTCAATAACTCACCCTTGTTTTATTTTCAATTCATTTTTTCTCGTTTTATCTTTGACTATTGAAGTGTCAAACTCTATGGTGAGCAAGTTTTTTTTTGCATAGAGTATTTGCTATATGGAGAAACGTAGCAATCGGTTATTATGAAGTTTTACTATCAAAGGAAATTAATTCAGTTACGTATAAGCACAGACACTTTGTATTCTAAATTATATTTGCAGGAAAACTACCAGACCTGAATTTTACCAGAAAGTAATTTTTTAAACTCATGCGTCTTGCTATTAATTTACCCAATCTGCTTCTTGCCGGCGTTCTAATAGTGCTGTTTCCGATGTTCACATCCGGACAAAAAAGTGTCGACAATTATCTTGGTTTACAAGGGCAAGCCCGTTTCGATAGCTTAGAGGTAAGGCAAGCACTGATTCGTGACACGGCTGATAGTGTTACAGTATTTGCTGATATAAAACAGATAAAGGATTACGCACTTAAAACTAAAGACCCGCTCTTCGCCATTTTTGCTGATTATTTAAAAGGGGCTTACTACCTGAATGGCAAGCAGAAGAAAAGAAAAAACCTCTATGAGTACTTTCTGAATGTTCAGTCAGACTTTAAAAAACTCCCTGTTGGCCCGCTTACTGAGATGTTTCGTGCCAATCTTGAAAACCTCTTGGGTATCACTGCTTACTACGAAAGAGATAACACAGGCAGAATCATTAATCATTTTCTGTCTGCCGATTTAATCTATCGAAAAATAGGATATGAGCATGTGTTGTTCGCCGGCAATAAATTATCAAATCTTGGACAATACTATTATGATAGAGCAAACGACTACGATATATCACTCCGGTATCTGAGAGAGGCTGAGAAATACATAGACAAAGATCCGATAGATGTTCAGCGAGTACTTTTTTACAGGACGCTTGCAAAATGCCTCGTAGAAAAAAAACAATATGCCGAGGCCATCAGATATAATAAACTTGGAATAGCGCAGGTACGTCTGAAAAAAGATAGTGTCAGAATAGGTGCACTCAGTGGCAATATTGGTGAAATATTTCTGAATCATCTGCCAAACCCGCAGCAAGCAGAACCGTATTTTCTGAAAGAACTACAAATAAGGTCTCAGTATTCACCTGATGGTGCCGACGATATTGCCAAAGTATACGGCAATCTGTGCCTGATTGAAGGGCTGAAAAATAATCGTGAAAAAGTACATTTATACTATACCAAAGCTTTAAATGAACTGAAAGTATATGAAAATAGTAAAACGCCTTATGTGGTTAATCATGCACTAAAGGTAATTTATAAAAACCGAATGGTTGCTGATACACTTCTGGGCGATTATAAAAGTGCATTTCATCATGTCAGATTATACAACCAGGTGATAGCAGAGCTGAATAAACAAGAATTAAAGTTGGTAACCAATGAGGCTTCTGCCAGATATGAGGCAGAAAACTTTAAACTTCAGGCCGAACTGGCCAATACTCAAGCACGAAATTCCCGTTTCTGGATATTATTTATTTCTCTCATACTGCTAGTGGTAGTAGTAGGAGCTTACTTTGCTTATAACTATCAGCGTCTGAAAAGAAACAAGCTGGCGCAACAACTCTCTTTTGAAATGAAAGAGGCCGAGAGATTAAGCGAACTAGATACATTAAAAACCCGATTCTTTGCCAATATCTCGCATGAGTTCCGTACGCCTCTCACACTTCTGTCAGGGCCGCTATCTGACTTCAGTAAAAAATATCCACACGAACAAATGTTTGGTGTGATGCAGCGTAATCTCTCAAGGCTACAGAATCTCATCAATCAGATGCTTGATTTGTCGAAGCTCGAAGCCGGAAAAATGAAACCCCAATTACAACAGGGAGATTTAGCCGCTTTTATCAAGCACTTACAGGCTTCGTTCGAATCTCTGGCTCAGAGTAAACATATAGGCTTAATCTATGATAAAAAACACTACCTACATATAGCTTATTTTGATGCCGATAAACTAGAAAAAATTGTTACCAATTTATTGTCTAATGCTTTCAAGTTTACACCAGAGGGGGGGATAATTCAGGTAAAAGTCAGATATACCGATACTGATTTTACCATCACTGTACAAGATTCCGGCATTGGTATTGAGCAAGAGCGCCTACCATTTATATTCGATCGTTTCTATCAGGTAGAAGACAGAACCGCCCTTAAAAGTTATACCCGAAATTATGAGGGTACGGGTATTGGATTGGCATTAGTAAAAGAATTAGTAGAAGTATTAAAAGGCAAAATACAGGTTGAAAGCCAAGTGGCTATTGGTACTACTTTTACAGTTACTATACCAACCGATAAAACTACGTGGGAAGAGTTTATCACTGAAGACCCACTGGTGATGAGCAGCCATGAGACTGAAAAAGTAAAGCATGAACCTCTTACTGTAATTAGTGAGAATACCCCCATCAATGCTATTGAAAATCCAACGGATAAAGAGCAACCGATTTTATTGATTATTGAAGACAACGACGATTTAAGAGCCTATATCAGAAGTCATTTTGAACTTACTTACCAGATTATTGAAGCCATTGACGGGCAGGATGGCTATGAAAAAGCATTGGCTTCTATACCCGATTTAGTGATTTGCGACCTGATGATGCCCCGATTAGATGGGTTTAGTTTTTGTAAACTTATTAAATCTGATATTCGCACCAATCATATTCCGGTAATTATGCTTACTGCCCGCGCTGCTATGGAAGACCGACTGGAGGGGCTAGAACTGGGTGCAGATGATTATCTGGCAAAGCCGTTTAATACGGAAGAATTACAAATCAGGGTTCGTAATCTGATTGGCATCAGGCAGTCACTTCAACAAAAGTATAGCCAAACTATTATTCAACCATCGGCACCGGCAGAAGACACTGCCCTTAGTATAGACGAGCAGTTTCTACAGAAACTCTATGTCATTATTGACAGAAATCTGCAAAATCCTGATTTTAATACTAATCAGTTTGCAGATGAAGTAAACATGACAGCTGGACAGTTGCGCCGAAAGCTAAAAGCCATTACTAACCAGAATATCATTGAATTTATACGCCACTACCGATTACAGAAGGCCGCCAATCTCTTACAGAACAAATCTTTGAATGTATCAGATGTGGCCTATGAAGTGGGTTTTGAGAATCTGTCTTACTTCTCAAAAATATTCTTTGAAGAATTTGGGAAATATCCTTCAGAGTGGAATGATTAATTATTTGAACTAGAATACGCTTCCAAGCCGGTAATCGAAGACTGCGCGTCCCGAACTGCGCGTTTCGCCCGCATCTAAAGTTTAGAAAACTTCTATATAATTTTAAAGTGTGACCTCAACTACGCGTCCCGGCCGGGAATCGAAGACTACGCGTCCCGAACTGCGCGTTTCGCCCACATCTAAAGTTCAGGAAACTTCTATCTGATTTTTGAAAAGTGACCTCGCCGGGAATCGAACCCGGATCTAAAGTTTAGGAAACTTCTATTCTATCCGTTGAACTACGCGGTCATATATTATTTTAATCTACAAATCTAAAGTTTAGGAAACTTCTATCGCGCGACGTTCGCTCTATCCGTTGAACTACGCGGTCATGTTTATAGTTGAGTCAGATTGCTCTAACTCAACTACAAATTTCATCATTTTTTTGTTTCAATTAATACAAAATCTTTAAAAAATCCTCTATTCTACCGAAATTTCATCAACAAATAGCCATGCAGGGTTGCCACTTCCTTGGTGATGGGCTGGTAGCTTGCCATAGTTTTTAGCAAACACCCTTACATAACGGGCTTTTTTAGCATCAACTGCTACACCTAATTGTTGCACCGACCTGCTTTGCTCTGCTGTTGCAGCCATCTGGATTTTCTTTACACTCTTAAAGTTTTTACCATCTTCCGACACAAAAACTTCTACTTCGGTTGGTAGCATAATCCACGAAGCACTTGCACCCATAAAGGCAAAAGATACTTTACCTACTTCCATTGCTTGTCCTAAATCTATGGTAATATCCAGGTCTTTGCCTTCAAAACCAACCCATGTAGCGCTGTTGGCTTCTTCGCCTTTTACACCATTGGTTAGGCCATAAGTTTCGCCTCCTGTATAGTTTTTAGGTTGGTTTACCAATGTATACTTGCGTCCGGTAGCTTTGTTGATGTAAAAATATTTGGTTAAAACCTTACCTAATTGCTCGCCTTTACTCGAGAAAGCTGCCGCTCTTACGCTACCATCTTTGGTAATTACTACACCTGTTGGCTTATAAACGGCTGATGAAACAGTAGGCTCCGAGCCATCGACCGTATATCTGATAACAGCATCTTTATCGGCCGATTGCAATTTTACAATTACCTGACTTCTTTCATTCATTGACGACGAAGCCGTAATATCATAATAACTCTTGGCGTAATTAACAGCCAGATATTTCAAACGCTCAAAATGTGTTTTTAAACGACCCGTGAAATCTTCATAGTTTTTGTGTTTCGCCGGCGACCAGCCTATCTCTGCAATAGCGCATATACGTGGGTAAAGCATGTATTCCACATGGCTTGTGGTTGCAATGTATTCTGTCCAGAGATTGGCCTGTAAGCCTAATATATGTTTGGCTTGCTCAGGCGTAAGTTCTTTAGGCGTTGGCTCATACGAATACACTTTTTCTAAAGGCAGGTAGCCACCAATAGCTAAAGGCTCTGTTGTAGGGTCTGACTGATAATAATCTAAATAACAAAAACCTGTTGGGGTCATAATGGCATCATGGTTTTGTTTCGCAGCTGCAATGCCACCCTCAACACCACGCCACGACATAATAGTGGCATTAGGCGAAATTCCGCCTTCTAGTATTTCGTCCCAGCCGATGATTTTCTTTCCTTTCGAGGTCAGGAATTTATCAAAATGCTTGATGAAATAACTTTGTAATTCATGCTCATCTTTCAGGCCTTCTTTCTTCATCAAATCCTGACAGAATTTGCTTTTTTGCCAGGAAATCTTAGGGCATTCGTCGCCACCGATATGCACATATTGGCTCGGGAATAGCTCAATAACTTCAGTCAATACATCTTCCAGAAACTTAAATGTTGTTTCAGTTGGACAAAATACATCATCATGTACACCCCAGATTCCGGTAACTTCATAAGGCCCTCCTTTCAACGATGTTGGCGTACAACCTAGCTCCGGGTACGAAGCCAGCGCAGCCAAAGCATGGCCCGGCATTTCTATTTCAGGGATAACCGTAATAAATTTCTTTTGTGCATAGGCAACTACCTCTTTTATCTCTTCCTGCGTATAAAATCCTTCATGTGGTGTGCCGTCAAACTTCCAGTCGTTGTAGTGACCTTTCATACTTTCTTTGCGTTTCGAGCCTACTTCTGTTAGTTTAGGATACTTTTTAATCTCAATTCTCCAGCCTTGGTCATCGGTTAAATGCCAGTGGAAACGGTTCATTTTGTGTAGTGCCAGTAAATCGATGTGTCTTTTTATGAAAGAAACCGGAAAGAAATGGCGGCTTACATCAAGCATACTACCACGGTGCCCATAACGTGGCTGGTCGAAAATAGTACAAGCCGGAACAGACCATTTTACACTTTTCTCAAGCGAGCTGCTGAATATCTGCGGAGGCAATAATTGTAATAAACTTTGCAAAGCATAAAACTCTCCTTTGCCCGTAGCGGCTGCTATCACAATACCCTTTGCATCGGCTTTTAGTATATAATCTTCTTCGCCCAGAGTTTTGTTCATTGCTTTTGCTTTCAGGGGAGCAAACACAATGGCTTTATTGGCAGGCACCAGATTACTAGGCGCATCTGACTCTTCAATGCTAAGCGTTACACCAGAAGTTACAGCCACACGCTCGGCTAGCATCTCGGCCAGAGGTCTGATTTCAGCAGAGCCTTTCGGAATCACGATTTTGGTTTTTGCATCAATTACAAACTCACCAGCTAGAGGCGTAAGCTCTAATGGCTTCGGGATAATGGTATATTTTTTTTGAGCAATAGTAGAAAACGAAAGAATGAGTAGGCTCAGAAAGCCAAGTATTTTTTTCATGTGTAACGAGTAGTTTTATTGATTACCGGGCAAAATTAGTTTATATCTCTTAAAAAACTTGGGAATAATGGTGTTTTTTGAGAATACGACGAGAAGATATATTTTATTATATACGATGCTCAAATACAACGAAATTGTGGAATTAATGAATACGGCAGCCTTACTAGCTAGTAACTATTTGGCATAAACCCACGCAGAATAACCCAATAAGCCACTATTCAGATTGATAAGGCTCATAATGTGGGTGACAAAAGAAATTCCTTTTCCGTTGACAACGGCACCTAAAAAGCTAAAGGATTTTTAAGCTTACTTAAATCGCACACTTCGCAGAAATTGTGTGCGATTTAGTGCGACATGTGCGATTATGTTATTCGTAAAATGCATTTACAGAACACCGCCCTCTTGAATCTCAATAATTACTAACATATCCATAATATTCTTCTTACCTTTGTATTCTTCCCCTCAAAACTATCGTTAGAAAAAAACTTGATAAAGATATATCGCTGTGATATATTTATATTTGCATTACATTTAAAGATTGTGATTCCGTGCAGAACCAGAATAATTACTTAGACAAACTTAACCCACCCCAACGTGAAGCCGTAACTCATCCGGCAGGACCTTTAATGATTATTGCAGGCGCTGGTTCGGGAAAAACTCGTGTACTTACTTACCGTATCGCCTGGCTTATTGAGCAAGGTGTCGACCCATTTAATATTCTGTCGCTTACCTTTACCAACAAAGCAGCAGGCGAGATGCGCCATCGGATTGAACAGGTGATAGGCAGCGATGCCAAAAACCTGTGGATGGGCACATTCCACTCTATTTTTGCTAAAATATTACGTTTTGAAGGCAAAAGACTTGGTTATACCTCTGACTTTACGATTTATGATACCGACGATTCAAAGTCTTTGATAAGAACAATTATTAAAGAACTAGGGCTCGACGATAAAACTTATCGACCAAACTATGTATTGAATCGTATATCAAATGCCAAAAATGCCTTGGTATCATGGGAATCGTATGCCAATAATCCGATTTATATGGAAGACGATAAAGCGGCTAAAATGCCGGAAATAGGACGTCTTTATAAAACTTACCAGATGCGTTGTTTTCAGGCAAATGCTATGGATTTCGACGATTTATTGTTTAACACAAACGTACTTTTCCGTGACCATCTGGACATATTGAATAAATACCAACACAAATTTAAGCACGTGCTGGTAGATGAGTTTCAGGATACCAACGTATCGCAATATCTGATTACCAAAAAGCTATCGTCGGTGCACCAGAATATCTGTGTGGTGGGCGACGATGCCCAAAGTATCTATGCTTTTCGTGGTGCAAATATTCAGAATATCCTGAACTTCAAAAACGATTATCCTGAGCTACACGTGGTTAAGCTAGAGCAAAACTATCGCTCTACCAAAACCATTGTAAATGCAGCTAACTCAGTAATTGCCCGTAACAAAGAGCAGCTAGAGAAAAACGTTTTTACAGATAATGACGAAGGACAAAAGATTGAGGTAATCAAAGCAGCATCTGACAACGAAGAGGCACGCCTGATAGCTACCAGTATTTTTGAAGCTAAGAATAACGAAGGGCTTAAAAATAGCGAGTTTTCTATCTTATACCGCACCAATGCGCAGTCGAGGGCATTTGAGGAGGCTTTAAGAAAAATCAATATCAAATACCGCATCGTAGGTGGTTTGTCTTTCTATCAACGGAAAGAGATTAAAGACCTGTTGGCCTATCTGCGTTTTACGATAAATCAGAACGACGAAGAGGCTTTTAAACGCATCATCAACCTACCCAAAAGAGGTATTGGCGATACAACTGTAGCCAAAATAGTGGTAACAGCCGTTGAACATAGCCGCTCGGTGTGGGAAATAGTAAGCAACATAACACAATATGTAGCCGGGCGTGCCGGCCAGGCAATTGATGATTTTGCGACACTTATCAAGAGTTTCAAGATAATGATTGAAGAGGGCAAAGATGCCCATACAGTGGCGGCATATATTGCCAAAACTTCGGGTATCTTGCGTGAATTGTATGAAGATAAAACAGTAGAGGGGCTCTCTCGTTACGAAAACGTGCAAGAGTTGCTCAACTCTATTAAACAATATGTTGATAATCCTGAAAACGACGATAAGAGTCTGAGTGCTTTCTTACAGGGAGTTACGCTTATGACCTCGGCCGACCAGGAAGATGAAGACGGCGACAGCGACCGTGTAACATTGATGACGATTCACGGAGCGAAAGGGCTGGAGTTTAAATATGTGTACATTGTAGGGCTTGAAGAAAACCTCTTCCCGTCGCAGATGATGCTGCAAAGTCGTACTGATTTAGAAGAAGAACGCAGGCTTTTCTATGTAGCCATTACCCGTGCAGAGAAAAAACTGACACTCAGCTACGCCGAAACCCGCTACAACTACGGCCGACTGAACTATTGTGAGCCAAGCCGTTTTCTGGAAGAAATAGACAAGAGTTTCTTGCAGATGTCGAAGAGTCGTACGGTTTCTTATGAAGATAAACCTGTAAGACCTGATAGACCGACTTCTACCCTATCGTTCGCCAAGAAAGAGAGTATTATCTCAAATCTGAAACCTGTGCAAAAGGCTGTTCCTAACACGCAGCACACGCCATCGACAAATTTTGTGGCAAGCGATACCAGCCAACTAAAAGAAGGCGATAAAGTAGAACACCCGAAATTTGGTTTTGGAACTGTAAAAAGAATGGACGTTAACGGCACAGACAGAAAAGCAACAATACAATTTGATGGTCAAGGTGAAAAAACCTTATTATTGAGCTTTGCTAAATTGCGGATATTGTAGGCTATTATACAGACCGCTTCGTAGAGACGACATGCTGGCGTCTCCATTGGCCTGTAAAAATTAGAGATTTATCTATTAGATTGGTCTCTCAAATATCATTTTTTGAGGTTTATAGACCCTTGGAGACGCCAGCATGTCGTCTCTACGAAGCGGTTGTTTTTTAAGAATATTGATTTTGTTTTTTAAGAGCTAATAAATAACCCCATCTCTAAAAGATTAAACTCTTCAAAGATGGGGTTTTATATTTCAATAGACTTCAAAAATCCTATGTATGAATTGGTCTGTTATCTGTTGCGGCTAAAGCGGCTTCTTTTACGGCCTCCATATAGGTTGGATGCGCATGAGAAGTACGTGCAATATCTTCGGCACTTGCTCTGAACTCCATCGCCATTACAGCCTCAGCAATCATATCGGCAGCTCTTGCACCAATAATGTGTACGCCTAATACTTCATCAGTTTCTTTATTAGCAAGAATCTTCACCAAGCCATCGGTATCACCACTAGCCGTAGCACGACCTAAGGCTTTGAAAGGGAATTGCCCTGTTTTATAGCTAACACCTTTTGCTTTCAGTTCTTCTTCTGTCTGCCCTACCGATGCAACCTCCGGCCATGTGTACACTACTCCCGGAATCAGGTTATAGTTGATATGTGGTTTTTGTCCGTTCATTATTTCGGCAACCAATACACCCTCTTCTTCGGCTTTATGAGCAAGCATAGCACCACGTATTACATCGCCAATGGCATAAATACCTTTTACGTTGGTTTCTAGTGTGTGCTCGTCTACAACTACTTTGCCTCTATCGGTTGTTACGCCTACTGCTTCAAGGTTTAAGCCATCAATGTAGGCTCTTCTACCGATACATACTAAGCAGTAATCGCCTTTAATCTCAACGGGTTTTCCGTCTGCACCATCGGCCGATACCACTACTTCTTCGCCTAGATTTTCTATTTTGGTAACTTTGGTATTGAAATAAAAATCAGTACCTAGTTTCTTCACTGATTTTTGTAATTCTTTACCCATTGTTTTATCCATCGTCGGAATCATCGAATCGGCAAACTCTACAAATGTTACTTTAGCACCTAAGCGTGCATAAACCGAACCAAGCTCAGCACCGATTACCCCTGCACCAATCACTATCAGGTGTTTTGGAATTTCGGTCAGGTTTAAGGCTTCCGTGCTGGTAATGATTCTTTTCTTATCATAATTCATGAAAGGCAGAATGGTTGGTTTAGACCCTGTAGCGATAATCACTTTCTCTGATGTTATCTGCTCTTCTGACTCATCAGCCTTTTTTATTTTGATAGTATTTTTATCAACAAACGACCCAAAACCATTATAAACCGTGATTTTGTTTTTCTTCATCAAGAAGTTGATACCGTTGTTCATCTTCTCAACTACACCTTTTTTACGGGCTATCATTTGTCCTAAATTTACTTTAGGTGCTTCTATTTCTATACCGTGCTCGGCAAAATGGTGAGCGGCATTATAGTAATGCTCCGACGAGTCAAGCAATGCTTTTGATGGAATACAGCCCACATTCAAGCAGGTACCACCAAGTACATCGTATTTTTCAATAATAGCGGTTTTCATACCCAATTGCGCAGCTCTGATGGCTGCCACGTATCCTCCGGGGCCTGAGCCTATCACCGTAACATCGTATTGCATTCTTTTGTATAGTTTATTCGTTTGTGAAATTTTTGCTTAGTAATTATCTATTCTGATTGTCTGGTCTGATACCTTCCATTCTTGTTTTTTATCGGCATCAATAAACACTATTCCAACCCGATACTCTCCGGCAGGAATCGCATTTTTGAAATATTCATACTTTACACCAAACCCGCCTTTGTCGTAGAACAAACTTTTGTGTTGAATTATTCCCCTGATACCGTTAAATGTTGGTGTAAATCCGAAAAAATACAGCCTTTTGGTTGAATCATTCACAATAAAGCCATAGCGTTCTTTATAGATACGGTCAGTGGCTTTAAGGCTTGCCGGGTCATAATCAACCAAATGCGCATAATGCTCTGCCGATTTCCTTATCAGAAAAGTAGTTTTCTCACTCTTGGTTTCATCAAAAGAGAGTTGCTTTAATGGCGTATCAGGCAAACGATACCAGCCCTTTTCGATAAACTGATTGGTTTGCTTGTTGTGCCTTTCATAAAAATCAATCCCCTCTTGTGCAGTCAGAAAAGGCCAGTATTTGTATCTATCAAAATTAGCAACATCGGCATCAAATGTGGCCTTCAATAACTGAAAACTTATCAGATTTTTCTCTGCCGACTTATACCATATACCCACCGCATATAAAAAGAAAACACCCAATACGCTTAATCGGGCATATTGCTGCCACTTGAAATGTATCAGGAACAAATATATAGTAATGATAAATAATATCGAATAGTTTTTATACCAATCGGGTATTTCAACTTTATGAATGGCACGCACAATGGCGGTCATCATGGCAGTACAAGCCAGAAATAAAAACACACCAAAGCAAAACAAAAGTACTTTGTTATCGACAGGCTTAAACTTGCTTTGTATGAGTTTTAAGAAGAAATACACAAAATAAATGACGATTCCAGCCACGGCCACAATACCAAATGCAACCGAAATCATATTGATATTAGTAAGAAATGCCGCACCCAAAAACCTGAATGCATACATAAAAGTATTGCCATTGAGCGTAGCCTCACCAGAGTTCATCTGAAAACCACTGAAATAAATAGCCAGACTTAAAGCGTAAGCAATACCCGTATAAATAGCCTGACGAAACCTTTGTTGCAGCAACAGTAAAATAATAGCCACAAAAAACACCACAATGCCGTTGCCATTGGAGAAAGTGGCGAAGAATCCGGCAATCCAGATTAGGTAGCTATGCTTGGGGCTGGCAAAACAGGCAAAATAGAACGTAAGTATAGCCAGCACTATGATACTCATATTTGGCACGCCATAGCTCACTATGCTATTGAACATAAACTGGTATTGAAACAACAAAAACGGAATGGGCAGGAAATATGCCCAGCTTATCTTTAAGCGTTTAAAAACCAAGCCATAAATCACAAAAATACCCAGTAGGCTCAGATTACCTAATAATATGAGGTGTTTGAAATTAAGGTTATTTTCTAAATTAAACAAGCCTAACAACACGGCTCTGAAATAGATAAAGCGATGCTGGTTGTGCTGCATGAGCAGCATTTTTATTTTCTCTAGTGCAGTGTTTTTCTGAACGAAAGTTTCGAGGTAATCGAATCCCCAGAAAAAATCATCATAGAAAGGCACATTAGAAGAAAAATGAAAGATAACGTAGCAATAAAACAAAACAGGAATAATACCGAGCAGTATAGCAAATTTTTGAAGTCGGGAGAGAGTAATAAAAAATCGGGTCATACAAATCTTCAATATGAATAAAGCAAGGCTTATCAATCATGCACTGCAAAGCTACATCAAAAAATTTAACTTAGAGCCCATCAAAACAGATAAAATCCAGTAGATAAAAATCATTATCGACTTTCATCTGCCGGATTTCATGTTATTCAATCATCTAATCAGAAGCCTATGCCTGCGTATAGTTTCACATCGTCGAGCGTAATTGTCGGGCCACACATAATCACCAGACGCTCAACTACGTTGCGCAACTCACGCACGTTACCTGTCCAAGGCAGGCTTTTCATGTATTCCATTGCTTCAGGCTCAAAGTCTTTCACCGCATCGCCGTATTCGTCGGCAACATCATGTAAAAATTTCTCTGCCAGGAGCCCAATATCTCCTTTGCGGTCAACCAGCGCAGGAACATGAATCGGAATAACGTTCAGACGGTGGTATAAGTCTTCACGGAAATTGCCTTCTGCTATTTCTTTTTTCAGGTCTTTGTTGGTAGCGGCAATCACACGCACATTTACTTTTATCTCTTTATCACCACCTACACGTGTAATTTTACTTTCTTGTAGTGCTCTCAGTACTTTGGCTTGCGCCGAGAGGCTCATGTCGCCAATTTCATCAAGAAATAAAGTACCGTTATCTGCCTGTTCAAATTTACCGATTCTTTGTTTGATTGCCGAAGTAAAGGCTCCTTTCTCGTGCCCGAAAAGCTCACTTTCAATCAATTCTGACGGAATAGCGGCGCAGTTTACCTCTACCAGAGGTTGGTTGCAGCGGTTACTTTTCTCATGAATCTGCTTGGCTACCATTTCTTTTCCTGAGCCATTAGGCCCTGTGATCAGAACACGGGCTTCGGTAGGAGCAACACGATCAATAGTGTCTTTTACTTTCTTGATAAGGTCTGACTCCCCGACAATCTCATTAATTTTATAGATTCTCCGCTTTAGCGTTTTAATCACCTCTACATCCTTGCTCTTCTCGATGGCATTGCGTACTGTTACAAGTAAGCGGTTCAAATCAGGTGGTTTAGTAATAAAGTCAAAGGCACCACGCTTAGTTGCTTCCACGGCGTTTTCTACATTTCCGAATGCAGAAATCATTACAAATTGTGTTAAAACGCCTTCTTCTTTTGCTTTCAGTAACATTTCAAGGCCATCTAATTTGGGCATTTTTATGTCACACAAAGCTACGTCATAAGGAGTTTTAAGAACCATTTCTAATCCTTCTTCGCCGTCTTTCGCTTCATCTACTTCATATTCTTCATATTCTAAGATGTCTCGCAAAGCATCTCGAATACTTTTTTCATCATCAACTATTAGTAATTTAGCCATCTGGGTTTATTAAGGAGAGTGTGTACAATAAGCAAATAAGGTTTGTCTTAGATTTGTTCAGGGTTTAATCTAAGTTAAAAAAAGTGGAATTTTGAGCAAGACAAATCAAATGATAAGGGCATAGCAAGCTATGGTCGAAATTACTTGATGAAGGCGTGATCAAAATAACGCATTTTTAAGCGAAGGGAATAATCCTGAACAACTTCTCTATTAAGACGCAAAATAATGAAAAAAATCACAAAAACATTTACAAAAATCTTTTAATCTAGTTTTTCACTTATATTACTACCACTTAATCAGTTATTGCATTAGTAACAAATAAGCACTTGTAATTGTTACTAATTTGCAGACATTTTTGAACACAAACAACCCTATGAGAGCAGGAATTATTGGCGCAGGTATTGGAGGCATAGCTACGGCTATTCGTTTACGTAACAAAGGTTATGAGGTAGAAGTATTTGAAGCCAATAATTATGCAGGCGGAAAACTGAGTAGTTTTGAGCAAGGTGCTTATCGTTTTGATGCTGGCCCATCATTATTTACAATGCCCCAGTTTGTAGAAGAACTTTTTGAACTTTCAGGGAAACCTATCAGCCAATATTTTGAATATATCAGATTACCCGAAGTATGTCGTTATTTCTGGGAAGATGGTACTCGTCTGAACGTATCAGCAGATACGAAAGAATTTGCACAAGAAGCCGAAAAGCAATTGGGTGAACCTGCCGGGAAAATCGCCAAAGTACTGAAAGACAGTGCTTTTAAATATGAAATCCTAAGTGGGCTTTTTTTAGAAGATTCGCTCCATAAACTCTCAACCTGGACATCGGCGAAGGCTTTAAGAGGTTACTTAAATTTGCATAAACTAGGCATTTTCAATACCATGAATGCCGCTAATGAGCAGTTTTTTTCTACGCCAAAGGCTGTACAAATGTTCAATCGTTATGCAACCTACAATGGCTCTGACCCTTATCAGACACCTGCTACGCTGAACATCATCCCGCATCTGGAATATAACATAGGAGCATTTTTTCCTAAGAATGGTATGTATGGAATCACCGGAAGTTTGGTGGCTTTGGCTCAGGATTTAGGCGTAAAATTCCACTTTAATAGTCGGGTAAAAGAAATAGTAGCTGATACAAAAGTAAAAGGCTTGAAGATTGAAAAGGCCGATGATAAGCAAAGCGAAGATTTTCGGGTATTTGATATAGTAGTAAGTAATATGGATATTACACCTACTTACCGAAAACTATTACCGAACGCCAAACACCCCGAAAAACTACTTAGTCAGCCAAAAAGTGGCTCAGGATTGATTTTTTATTGGGGTATCAAAAAGGAATTTTCAGAGTTAGGCTTACATAATATTTTCTTTTCTGATAATTACAAGGCAGAGTTTGAGCATCAGTTTCAGAAGAAAACCATTTACCACGACCCAACGATTTACCTCAATATTACCTCGAAATACAAAAAAGACGATGCTCCGGCAGGCTCCGAAAACTGGTTTATCTTACTAAATGCCCCAGCCAACGACGGGCAAGACTGGGATAAAATTATTGCAGAAGCCCGACAAAACGTAATTGCCAAACTAAGCCGAAACCTAAAAACCGACATTGCGCCACTAATTGAATCAGAAAGCATTCTTGACCCTCGGAGCATTGAGTTAAGAACTTCTTCGGTACAGGGGGCTTTGTATGGGAACAGCTCAAATAACAAGTTTGCAGCATTTCTCCGTCATGCTAATTTCTCCTCTCGTATTAAGAACTTGTACTTTGTGGGTGGCAGCGTTCACCCGGGTGGAGGAATACCTTTAGCACTTTCTTCGGCTAAGATTGTGGGTGGGATGGTGGAGGAGGTTTAGGGTTTATTGGGTTTGTAAAAGATTGTTTTAAGCTTATCCTTCCCAATTTAACCTGATTTCTTCTTCCCATTTCTGAAGTTCTTCTTCTTTTAATACATACACGCTAATAGGAAGAGACACATCAAAATTTGCAAGTTTTTTTAGTAATACGTTATCAAAAATTTCAAAATTACACTGACCGCCGTCGAAATATATTTCAATAAAAATCTGTAAATCAGTTACATCATTTGCGATAAATAAAGAATAATTTTTTTCTATAAATTCGATAAAAGATTCATCATATTCGATGATACTATCTTTTGTTGAAAACTTCTTAGGATGCCAAAAAGACATTCCTCCATAATCATACTCATCAGACTTATCAGCAAATTTTTTATCGCTTGGTTTAAAATAAGAAGCTACTAAAAAACTGCCTTCGATATTGTCAATAATTCTATCAGGATAGAAATTATCTCCTATTATTGAGAATATATATTTAAAAATCATATCTAATAGCGTTTTTATTTATGCTCAATTTTAAGCCAAAGTGCATTACTTAATTGAGATTATGAGGACTTAAAGCCTAGCAGGATCATACCTTTCATTACAAAAATCAATAAAATCAATAGAATTCCATGGAGGAGGTTCTTCACCTGTGATACAAGCAATTGGGGAATTTAGATAATTTCTTACCTCATTAAAGACTTCAATACTTTTTTCTGACTCAAGCTCATTTCCATAAATTGAGACTCCAAAAATCATTTTCCCATCATCCGTATATTGTAATGTAAATTGTTTAATATCATTATCGTCATCAAGATTTTGCCAATACAATAGATAATCACAGTCAGGATTTTGATCTAGGTATAAAAGTAAATCTACAGCTGAATAAAATATTTTTTCTGGATTATCTGAATATTGACGAATAACATAATCTTCGGCTAGCTCCCTTCTTAAAGGGAAATACTTATCAAGAAAATCATAAACAAGTTTTGAACTTCTATTATCAACAAAATAGTATGAATCTATGTATTCTTTAAGGTATTTAATCCAGTCACAACTGCACCTATTTTTAAATAGGCATTTAATTAAAATACCGCTCAAAGAACGGTATAATACTTGGCTCAATATAGTTACAAACCCTTACCCAATAAACCCAATAACCGCCTCAACAAACTCATTCGGTTTTTCGGCTTGAATCCAGTGGCCTGCGCCTTCGATGGTTTCTACTGTAGCATTTGGGAATATCTTTTTTATCGCTGTTATGTCTTCATCATAAATATAGCCCGATTCGCTTCCTCTCATAAACAACACAGGTTCTGTAATTTCGCGGGTATCAGTAAAATCACCACCAATCTGGTAAATTTCACGGCTCAACACTGGTAGATTAATACGCCAGTCGAATTTACCCATATCGTTTCTATATAGATTCTTTAACAAAAACTGACGTTCGCCTACACTTGTTACGTAGCGGTCAAGTTGTAGTTCAGCCTCTTTTCTGTTGGTAAGCTTATCTAAATCAATAGAATTAAGCCCTTGAATGATATGTCCGTGGTGAGATGGGTAATACTTAGGAGCAATGTCAACGATTATCAACTTACTGAACTTGCCTTCGTGCTTCATCGCAAATTGCATAACAGTCTTCCCTCCCATCGAATGCCCAATAATAATTGGTTTATCTAATTGGTGTTCGTCAATAAACTCGTTCAGGTCTTCAGCCATTAATTCATAACTGAATTCTTCGCTTCGTGGCGACTGCCCATGATTACGGGCATCGAGCGTGTATACAGCAAAGCCTTTATCGGCTATCATTTTACTAATCGTAAACCAGTTATCTGACGAGCCAAAAACGCCGTGTAGAATCAATATAGGCTGTCCTTCGCCTGTTTTTCTAAAGAAAAGTTTCATCTGTTGGTAATATTATTTCGTAGCAAAGATAGAGATTTTAATTTTAGTGATTTCATCTTGAACTTTGATTTACCTGATTAACCTGATTTCACTGAAATCTTTTCAAATAAATCAACTCGGTTTTTACCAGTGTTGCAAATATAAAATCAGTTAAATCACAGTTCAAGACTAGACCTCCACCGCCCAAGTCCTATCAAAGCTTTGGTTTGCTTCTAATTTATTTATGCCTTCTTTGTTGCTTAGTTGTAGGTTATGATTTACGCTGTCTGCAATGCCACACCAAGGCTCAATACACACAAAATCGGCATCTTTTGCTGCCCAGATACCTAAGAATGGAAAATCCTTGAAATGAAACTGCAATTGGTAAGGTGTTTTGTCTGATTTCAGTGTTACACTATCTGCTTGCAGGTGCTTAAACACAAGCGCATCTTGGTAAAACAACTCTTTTGTGAGTGGCAGACGATTATTACTTATTGCCATTTTTTCGGGCGTGGTTTCTACTAAGCCACCGTCAGACAAAGGCCAGCGCATTAAATCCTCTGTGCTGTTAAATTCCAGGTAATAATCTTCATAGCTTTTACCTGCTGCAAATGGTACGGCAAAAGCCGGATGCCCACCTACCGAAAAGTACATAGTTTCTTCGCCTACATTCCTTACATCATATTTTACATTCAGTTTATTTTCGGCTAATGTATAATGTAGACGAAACTCAAATGCAAAAGGGAATAGCGCCAAAGAGGCTTCATCAGACTTTAAAAGCAGTGTTACGCTGTCGGCTGTCTGGTTTTCTATGGCAAACACACGGTCACGGGCAAAGCCGTGGCGAGGTAAGGTGTACGATTTCTTTTTATATATAAAGGTATTGTCTTTCAGTGCTCCAACAATCGGGAACAACACAGGCGAAGTTTTGCCCCAAAAGGCAGGGTCGGCCGACCACATATATTCTATTTGTGTAGGCAGGTGCACAAGGCTCGTTAGCTCTGCCCCCTTCGGATTTATAGTAGCGCTAATAACAGCGTTTGTTAATTTTATCATACAATTGAATCAATAATAATCGACTTGCAAGATACATATCTCTGCCGATTGACAACAAAAGAATCTGATTATTTATGATTCAACAAGTATCAGGTCTGAATGTTTAAAAACCAGCTCCCTATAAAAAGACAAAGGGTAAGGTTAGTACCTTACCCTGTTCTTTACGAAAAAGCATTATTAATAAAACTCATTTATTAATTCCATCTAACATTTATTAGTATCCTCTACCATAGCGGTCGTTATAACGGCCGTTGGCATATCCTCTGCTAAAATCATCGTATGTAATACGGTCTCTGTCACGTTTTTCACGGGCAATCCAGTTATTCAATATGGCTAAGTCTTGTGCCAACTCACGGCGTTCGCCTGCATCTAGTCGTCCATCACGTCTGAAACGGTTTTCTTTTGCCTCAATTCTTTCTGCTTCACGTAACAAAGGTTTCGCTTCTCTTGAAGTAATCTTGCCACTTTCTATACCAAAAGAAATCTGGCGGCGTGCTTCACGTTGGTAGCTATCTATTCTGTCGTAGTTAGTTTCGTATCTTCCACGTTTATCGTATCCTCTTTGCGCATTAGCACCGATGGCTCCTGCCACCAACATTGCTATCATGATTAACTTTCTCATAGTGAATTTCTGGTTATGTTAAATTGTTCTTTTTAAACTTATTTGATTCTTAGATGTAAAAGAATGCCCCGAGGTTTACTGCCAATTTGTTAACGATTAGTTAAGGGATGTTAACAGCCTAAAAATGAACCTATTAAGAAGATGTAAGCAGCATAAAATCGATAAAAAGAGTGTTTTCTAGCCATTTGGTTTAATAATAAGTCTAATTATTTTTATTGATAGATTAAACTCAATATTGAATCATGTGATTTTGTAGGGCTTTTTTTCCGCCTTATCAAAATAAATACGCCTACGTTTCGGCAAGTTTCTATTTTTGAAAAAAAATTAATTGTATGACAAGAGTTATTATAGCTGCCATATTTTGTTTTCAGTTATCAACAGTTTTTTCGCAGAGCCTTAGTCTGGAGCAAGCCGTTCAGCAAGGTATGGAGAATCGTATCGAATTAAAATCACAGAACCTGAACCTTCAGATTGCTTCTGCCGAAAACGATAAGCTAAAAGCTCGTTGGTTACCACAGGTAAATGGTAACGCCGACTTACGCTGGAATACCCAGTTGCCTACCACTGTACTCCCTTTTGCCCTACCCGGCACAGGCGAATCTCAGACAGAAATAAAGCTGGGAAGACCTTTTAACAATACATTTGCTGTGCAAGCCGACCAGAAAATATATGATGCCAACCGAAAGATTGACCGCCAGTTGAACAACACACAGGTAGAAGCACAAAAAAATACACTAGAGCAAATACGTATCAATATAAAGCAAGCCATTACTGAGGCTTATTATAATTGTGTATTTGCCAAAGAAAAACTCAATCTATCGGCATTGGCTTTGCAAAGAGCCAGCAGCTATCAGGAAGTTGGGCAAGCCCGATTTGAGCAAGGGGCTATTCTGAAAAATGACCTGGATAAACTCGAACTTGATGTTAGTAATGCCAAACTAGCCCAAACCAAAAACCAACAGGATTATGAGCTAGCACTGATTGCACTACAATACCAGATGAACACCACTAGTAAAGTTGAACCGGCAGAAGACCTGCAGAACATTTTCAATTACTCGCAGATTATTGAAAGTGCATCGAATATCGACAAGCGGACAGAAATAAAAGCTGAGGAATTGAATTTGAGGCTAAACGAAATTAATGTACAGAAACAATTGGCGAGAAATAAGCCTAGTGTATCTGCCTATGGTAATTATTCATATTTTCAGTTGGCCGAAAGTTTTAATCCGTTTATAAAAAACACCTGGTTTCCGTCTAACTATATAGGGCTTAGGGCCAATGTACCTATTTTTGATGGCAGACAAGCCCGCCTTACCGCAAACGATTTTAAAATACGCCAGCAGATAAACACATTGAACACCGAAAGGCTGCGAAACGATTTTACTTATGAATCGAAAAGTACATGGAATACCCTGCAACAATCGAAGTTGAATTTAGATGAAGCCCGAAAAAACATTGCACTTGCTCAAAGAATATTAGAGACAGATAAGTTTCGTTTCGAAAAGGGCGTGATTCTGCTAACAGACTTAAAAAATACCGAGTATTCACTACAAAGTGCCGAGAATCAATATCTAGCAAGCATTTACAATTTTCTGATAGCCAGTGTAAGATACAAAAAGGCGAGCGGAAATTTATAATTTAGCATTACCAAAAAAGGGTGGAACGCAATAAGCTATTCCACCCTTTTGGTTTTATATTTAAACAAGGCTTCAAGATACAATTCTTGCCTTTTTTAATAAATAGGTTCGTAAATGATTAATGCTTTTGATAGCAGCCTTTTTGTTATCTTTCAACAATAGGTCGTATATTCCCTTTATCTGGCTTTTGGCTTCTTCTTCTGAGCTTAGGTTGGCCACAGATACTTCTAGCTGATAAAGAAGACCGTTTATTTGAACCATATCGGTATCCATTAAAATAGCGGCTCTTAGTTGGCTGGCGTTTTTCTCAAACTCTACACTGTTTTCGTATTCATTAGCCTTTTCTGCCGAGTAGCTCTGGCGCTCAAAACCCTCTTCGGGCACACCATTAAAGGCATAGTAACATATAATAAGCATAAAAAGTAGAACAGATAAAAAGTTCTGAAAGTATGTCTGACGCAGAATAAGCATTGGATGTTAAATTTTTATAACAAAATACTCACTTCGAGATTAATTAGAGTTTATCTGAATATTAAGAAAAAATAAACTTTACTAATTCCAAAGTACCCTAAGACTGGCATAAACAGTAACAAAGCGCATTGTTTTAGCAGTTTCTTAATATTACGGCAATATTGAGTTTAAATCTTAGTGCGACCTTTGTGGCTGTAAAATGAAAGGAAAAATGAAAAAAATACCTTACCAGTTAAATCAATTTCAATGGAAAGTTAGCATCAATGTGATTGATGGCTTTAGTGAAGAGCGTATCTACGAGGATTCGGACGATGAATTTTATGAAGAAGCATACGATGGAGATGATTTTGATGAAGATTACGAGGACGAACGCTCTATTAAAGAGATGAAACTCGCCGCTTGATGAAGTTTAATACATACGTTATTATAGTTTGTTTAGGTTAATTGATTGAAGATTAGCAGAGGAATTTTTCTTCTGCTTTATTTTTTTCTTTACATTTTGGTAATCTGTTCTTAATCAATACTTTATAAACATTGCGGATATTTGTTAACATGAACAAGGGAAAACATTTTCGTACAATCGTGCTTTCAGACCTCCACTTAGGAACAAGTGGCTGCAAAGCCAAAGAGGTAACCGAGTTTCTTAAACAATACCGCTGTGAACGCCTCATTCTTAATGGCGATATTATTGATGGCTGGCAACTAAAGAAATACGGTAACTGGAAGAAAAAACATACTGCATTTTTTAGAGTTGTGCTAAAAAAGATGGACAAGCATGATACCAAAGTGATTTATCTGCGTGGTAATCATGACGATTTTCTTGACCAGATTCTTCCGCTGGTTGTTGGACGCCAATTCCAGATACGCCGTGATTACATTCTAAAATCAGGCGATAAGCGATTCTATGTTACACATGGCGATGTTTTCGATAGCATCACCACAAACATGAAATGGCTTGCTCACCTAGGCGATTTGGGCTATACTTTCTTACTATGGCTTAATAAAAACTACAACAAATATCGTGAGTGGAGAGGTTTACCTTATTTCTCTCTATCGCAACAGGTAAAACAGGCGGTTAAACTCGCTGTTAATTATGTAACCGATTTTGAAGAAAAACTTGCCGAATTAGCCAAAGCCAAAAACTGCGATGGTATCATCTGCGGGCATATTCACCAACCTGCTATCCGTGAGATAGATGGCGTATTATACCTTAACTCCGGCGACTGGGTAGAGACGATGTCGGCACTGGTAGAAGATTTTGATGGCAATTGGAGCTTGGTTTATTACTCAGTAAGTGACTGCCAGACTGAAGAAGAACCAGAAGAAGAGACCGAAGAAACCAAAGAAGAACGTTTTGTTTTACCAAGAATAGCAGCAACTCTATGAGGTTTTTGTTAATTGTACAGGGAGAAGGCCGTGGACACCTGACCCAAGCCATTGCTCTGACCGACATATTAGAGAAAAACGGGCACACAGTAGCCGGTGCCCTGATAGGTACTGCTACGGGCAGAGAAATACCCGCTTTCTTTACCGAAAATTTTAATAAGACAATTATTTCGTTTTCTAGTCCTTATCTGGCTTATTGCCAGAAAACAAAGGCGCTTGATATACCCAAAACCATAAGCAATACACTTCTGAACCTGCGTGCTTATTTACGTAGTCTAAAAAAAATTCAACAGCATATTGAAGAACTGAACCCTGACGTTATCATTAATTTTTATGATGTTCTAGGCGGAATGCACCATTTCTTGTTCAGGCCTAAAGTACCAATGATATGTATTGCGCACCAATATTTATTGCTTCATCCCAATTTTCACCACCCTAAAAACCACTGGTTAGACAAACTATTGGTAAACACCAATACCCGTATTACCGCCTTAGGTGCCTCTAAAAAACTGGCTTTATCGTTTACTCCTTTTGAAGACGATAAAGCCCAGAAAATTTTCACGATCCCCCCGCTACTACGTTCTGAGCTTTCAAAGCTTAAAACCGAAACACACAATTACTTACTGGCCTATGTAACGCAATATTCGTTGGCCGAACAATTAATGGCTTGGCATGATAAAAACCCAACGGTTGAACTGCACTGTTTTTGGGATAACCCCAATTACAGCGACACTTATCAGTATTCGCCTAAGTTGCACTTTCACAAAATCAATGGCAGAAAGTTTCTTGAAATGATGCAAAACTGCCAGGGATTAGTTACCACCGCAGGTTTTGAGTCGGTTTGCGAAGCCATGTATTTAGGCAAACCTACATTGATGATTCCTGTACCTAAACACTACGAACAAGCCTGCAATGCCATAGATGCCAAAAGAGCAGGAGCAGGCATTGCTGCAAAAAGCTTTGATTTAACATCGTTCATTAATTATTTACCCACACACACCGACATAAGCCCCGAATTTAAGGCTTGGCATAGCCGCAGTGCTTTTATCTTTTTAAGAGAGATAGAAAGCCTTTTCGATACCCACAGCGCAGTGCGTATGCGTCGTCGTGAGTTAGTGCCACAATTTGTTAAACGTTTTGCTCTGGCCCTAGTATCGCCTTTATCTAGGCATTAAAAATATTGACTCATGCAGTGTCACCAATAGAAAATCTGCTGTTCAAACCAATAGTCATGAAAACAGTATATTAAAAAAGACGGGAGTTTTTCCCGTCTTTTAGTTTATAGCCTATCTATAAAGCAACTCTACTATTTCATCACGCTTTTTACTTCTTTACCAATCTCTTTTCCGTTCTGAAAATCATACCCTAAAAACTTAGCGGCCGTTTTGGCTAGCTGATTCTGAAACAACTGGCCTTCCGTTTTGATTTCTCCTAGCGCCGGAGTATCCGGCCCTATTACGGCAAACCAAATCTGGTAGCAATCAGACACTCTTTGCCCGTGGCTTGTCCATTGTGCTTTGTTTTTATCGCCTCTGCCGTGGTCTGTTGTGATAATAAAAGTAGTTTTATCTTTATATTGAGGTGTGCTTTGGCAGTATTTCCACAAATCGCCAATGAATTTATCTACTGTATTGGCAGCATAAAGATACTCGTCGTATTTAGCCTCATGCGCAAACTCATCGGTTTCATCAAACGACAAAAAGAAAACCTTTGGATTGTTTTTCTTGATGTATTCTTTAGCCAGATAATAAGTAATAAAATCATGACGGTCACTGGCTTGGCTAGGGTAAGTAGATTGAATTTCGTTAAGCAAGGCTTCTTTATCTGTAAGTTTGCCTTCTACTAATTCTCTGCCTGCATTTACCGGAATACCGCTACGTGGTTCGTTAATGATATAAGGAAACACATCCCAAGTACCATAAGCGGCTACTTTGCCTTTCAGGTTTTTCTGCTGATTCAAAAACTCTAATACCGTAACGTTTTCGTTGAGTTTCTTATCATTAGAGTTTACTTTATCATCCGGATAACCCGTCAGAATCTCGTTATAGCCCGGATACGAAAACCAGTAAGGATTCAAAACATTTACTTTATTGTTGTGCCAACGGTTCCCATATATCTGGCCTTCTTTGGCAATTGTATTCCAGAAGAAAGGCAATAGTTTTTTTCTTCTTTCTTCAAGCGTATCAGAACCGAAAGTCTTCTTTAAATTGTCGTGGTTTCTTACAAATTCTTTTTTGTTCAACAGAGCCGAATCAATCCCGCCGAACATTTCCTGCCAACGAAAACCGTCAGTTGTGATAATAAATACATTCTCGGTTTTGTTCTGAGCAAATACCTCAACCGTTAAAAAAAGCAACAAGAGTAATTTCTTCATAGTAAATAGATGTTTTAGGTGATATTTTGTGAGGAGTCAACAAAGTACTAAATTTATATACTAAGCCCGAAATCAAAAGGCTTAATTCTTACTTAAATAATTCTGAATTAATGAAAGGAAATGTGCCAGCTCTGGCAATTGCTGATGCTCTACCTTTGCAGCTTCGTCCCATCGGCGCATCCGAATGATGACATCAAAATAAGGGTTCTTTTCAAACGCTTCGGCTTCTTGCTGCTCCATTTTTCCGCCCTGAAACTCTAATGTGTGTTTACTGGCATCAGAAAGGTTGTTATAATAGGCAGGATTGGCATAACACAGATAACGCTTTGCATTTACATGGTTCTCGACCAACACAGCTATTTTATCAGAGAATCCTCTTTCCCTTAGCCAATCGGCAGCTACACCTTCGTGGTCTTTACGGCCGTAGGCTTCCATTAGTTCGGTTTCTGAGCTGGCAGGCAACAAGTGGCCTATGTCGTGCAGAAAAGCAGCTATCTGCACCTCATCATCAAAACCCGATTTCTGAGCCAGAATGGCCGACTGCGCAGCGTGTTCAAACTGGCTTATGGGTTCGCCGTAATATTGTTCATCGCCCTGCGACAAGAATATTTCACGAATCTCATTAATAACTTTGCTAATGTCTGTCATCTTGATTTATGAGTATCAGGTTCAATTAAAAAGTAGCGGAACAACGCTCCGCTACTTTAGTCTCTTACCTATGATGTACAAAAAACTATTTCATTATCCAAACAGCATCATTGATATCGTCTTTACCACCATATTGGCTCTGAATAGCAGCATTGTAGTTTGTGGTATTTGTAGTACGCTCTGAAAGCGGATACTGCCAACGAATAGCAATACGGTTTGAGTTACCATTACCTACACCCGTTTCAAATTTAGGGAAACCAGTACGTCTCCAGTTAAAATAAGCTTCCATTCCTGAGTTCATAAAGAATGCTGCATATTTCTGGCTAACAATCTGCTGTAAACCTTTAGTGGTTTTACCTGCATATTTTACCATATCCTGGTTGTAATATGTATCAAAACTAAAGTTAATCGTGTAGTTGGCCAAATCACTAGCAGCTCTACCACCTGTTTTTGAGTAGGTCATGGTGTTTACTCCTTCTTTTACTCCGTAGAAACTCATTGAAGCCTGAATACCTTTTTTGTACCATGCTTCTGCATCGCCTGTTCCCCAGCTATGGTGATAAGCCTCTGCAATGTTGAAACACATTTCAGGGTAACCAACAATAAAAGTATTTTCACCAGTATAATTGCTGTAATAACGTGAGCGATTCTGGAACGAGTAAAGACCAGGAGCAAAACCAGCCCCATTGTCTCTTCCGGCTTTGTCTGACATATCAGCTAAGTCTTCTGCTGAGCTTGCACCTACAAACGCAGTATAGTCTGATGGCAATTTACCGGCTTTTAGTTGGCCACCTGCAGGCTCACATGTAATCATTACACGTGGGTCGTTCATTGTTGACAATAACTCAACATAGGTTTTTGCCATGTTTTGGCGGGTAGCATCAAAACCGAAGTTATCAGGGTTTGACGGATACTTGTTGAATTGGTTGTATCTGAACTCAAGGTTGTCTTCTAAACCAGCCAATAAAGGGTATTTAGTAGGGTTACCCAACATTTCGGCAAAGCGTGCTTTTATGTTCAATTCGGTATCAGCTTCTTTTTTACTAAGCAAAACCAATATTCTTAGTTTGTAAGCATTTACTACTTTCTGCCATTTACGAAGGTCTCCACCGAAGTAGAAATCACCAGCTACAGTTGCTTGTCCTTGTGTAATCAAAGAAGCCATATTATCATTGGCTTCGTCTAACCATTTCAGAATCTGTACGTACACAGCCTTCTGCGTATCATATTTAGGTGTAGTATTTTCGATACCTTTCAATGCTTCTGCTAAAGGTAAATCACCTACACGTTTTGCCATTTCATCAAAGAAAAACGCACGGAAAAACTTACCAAGTGCTGTATAACCGTTTACATCGGCCAAACCTGCACGTTTAGCTTCCTCTTCCATTTTAATAACGTTTTTAAGCGTATTGTAATGGTTAGGTGAGGCTGTCCAGGTATATTCGTTGGTAGCGTAGTAGTTATAGTTCGAGCAGTAGTACTGGTTCCAACGCATTTCGGCACTAAATGGGCGGCCAATGTTATTTGCCATGTCAGACTCAACACCCTGCAACACCAGCGATGCAGGAACGTTTACCGGGCGGTTAGGGTCCTTTTCAAGGTCTTCAAACGATTTTTCGCAACTGCTAAGGCTTACAGCCAGTACTGCGAAAGCTCCTGCGAATAATTTATGTATCTTCATTTTTAAATATTTTTATCTTAATGATGTTGAAATAAGGCTCAGAGTTTACTGAGCAATAAATTGTATCTACTGATTAGAAAGTGAAATTAAGGTTAACACCGAATCTTCTTGTAGATGGTGTTTGCAGACCCGAACCACCATCGTTGATGTACTGATTCAAGTCAATATCTTTCTTCTCAGCAAAATACAATAGGTTTCTACCTA
This sequence comes from Emticicia soli, assembly GCF_037860775.1. Lineage (NCBI taxonomy): Bacteria > Pseudomonadati > Bacteroidota > Cytophagia > Cytophagales > Leadbetterellaceae > Emticicia > Emticicia soli. Next base: position 44,029 of record NZ_JBBEWC010000017.1, read on the forward strand.
CTACCGATACCGAAGCGTTTCTGATAGCTTTACCAAACCATTTTTCTGGTAATGTGTAGCCAATTACAACCTCACGTAGCATAGCAAACGAGCGGCTCATTAAGTTACCTTCGTCTGTATTGTAATAACGGCTTACATAGTCTTGTACAAATTGTTTTGTATCGTTGGTTTTGTATTGCAATTCGCCGTAGTTAGTAACCAAACCGTTAGCATCAAACTGAATAGGCACACCATTTGAAACCTGAACTCCTTGGCCAACATAAGCTCTTATACCTTTGTAATCTTGCTCACGTGCAATACCCATTTCGCCTTGTGTAGTACCAATGTGGCGACCACCACGGTATGTTTGGCGTTGGATATAGTTAGAGATTACCCCACCAATACGGCCATCGAACTGGAAGCTAAAGTTGATATTTTTATAGTTGAATTTGTTGTTGATACCAAACACAAATTTAGGATTAATATAACCTAAGAACTGTGCAACAGGCGTAGTAATAGGGCGGCCAGAAGCATCGTTAACGATTTCGCCTTGTGGAGTTTTTACAAATGCCGAACCGTAGAATTTATCAAGACGGTCACCAACTTTGAAAAATGTATTAAGGTTTTCAACACCCGGGTAAATTTCTGTTAATTTCTCCTGGAAAGTTGAGTAGTTTACAACTACATCCCAGTTCAAACCATCAGGATTTTTCAATGGAGAACCTGTCAGGGCAACTTCCCAACCTCTTTTCTGAGTTTTGATACCGTTTACTAAAGCGGCTGAATAACCTGTAGTTGTAGAGATTGGTAAAGAGAAGATTCTTGGCCCTTCGTTCGATACGAAGTAAGTTACATCAAGACCGATACGGTTTTGCAAAATTCTGAAATCAAGACCAAATTCTGATTGCGAAGTTGAGCTTGGGTTCAACAATGGGTTATTTAAAGTACCAGTAAAATATCCGGCTGGCTGGTTGTTATATGCAAATGGTGTAGAATAAACCGCAGCATTGCTATAAGCCGGACCATCGTACGGAGAATAATATTGGTCGCCGTATCCTAGTGGGTTACCATCGCCTAAGCTAGGTGTTGTACCAATAGTAGAGCGAGTTAAACCGTCTTTCACGTTAGCATACGAACCTCTCAATTTGAAGAACGAAATAACCGATGGTAGGCTTAGGTAGTCTGATAAAACTGTTGAAGCAGAAACCGACGGATAGAAGAATGTATTGTTACCTGATGGCAACGTTGAAAGTTTATCAACACGACCCGTTGTACCGATAGTAATAAAATTTTTGATGGTAAAGTCAGCAGAGTAGTAAGCTGAATTTACACGCATTGCTGAGTTGAAATTAGCAGTACGAACTGGATTAGCCGAGTTGTTGAAGTTATACAAACCCGGTACGTTCAAATAATCGGTAGAACCAAATTGTGAGCTATACTCAAAAGTACGAATATTACCACCAGCCCAGATTTTAGCGTTTAAACCACTTACTAAATCTTTATCAAATTTCAATAATACGTCGGTATTGTTTTCAAATAAGTTACGACGGTCTTCACGGTAATCACCACGACGCTCGTCACGGCCATAAGAACCAGCAGAATAAGGCATTTTTTCGTTACGGAACAAGTTCCATGTCGTAATTTGTGAACGAAGCGAGGCCTCAAGGTAGTCGGTAAATTTATAAGTTAAAGCAGCTTGACCGATGATGTCAGTTTTTTGGTGACCTCTCAACCACTCGTAGCTCATGAAATACGGGTTGTTATAACGTTGGTACTCTGCATATATTTGTTGGATACCTTCTTTACCCGGTTGCCAGTAGTTACGCATATCGTCAACATCCCAGTCAGCTCCTGCCCACAAAGTCATGTTGTAGATAATTGAGTTAGGGCCGTAGTTAATATCAGGGATATTTGGCGTGTATTGTCTGTTATACTGTAAGTTCGATTGGAACGAAAGTCTGTCAGAGAATTTGTAATCTGCACTTACGTTGAAGTTAGAGATATTCAACTTTGTATTTGGAACAATACCACGTTGTGAGATTTGCGAAGTTGAGAAACGCAAGTTATATTTTTCGCCAGAAGCAGAAACCGATACGTTATTAGTTGATAAAATACCCGTTTGTAAGAAACGTTTCAAGTTGTCTTTACCACGGGCAATCCAAGGTGTTCCTTGTCTTACGCCAGTTACAGGGTCAACAGGGCTATCGTATTGTGGAATCAACTGACCCTCAAATTTAGGGCCCCAACCACCATCGTAGTCACCGTCGTTCAAACCACCACCTTTACCATCACCAAAAGCATAACGACCGTGGTCACCCGGGCCATACAAATCTTGCGTTTGTGGTATTGCATAAAAGCCTTTATCAAACATAGTTGAAGAGTTTACTTCAACCGAGAAACCACGTTTGTCTTTCGAGCCACGTTTGGTTGTAATCAAGATAGCACCGTTTTTACCACGGAAACCATAAAGTGCCGATGCAGAAGCACCTTTCAATACCGAATAAGTTTCGATGTCGTCAGGGCTGATGTTCCATGTATCAGAGTTGATAGGTACACCATCAACTACGTATAAAATCTCTGTATTTCCACGTAACGAAATGTTTGGCTTACGTAATAATTCAGGTTGTGCACCAATGGTTAAACCTGCAACTTTACCTGCCAAAGCATTGATGGCGTTTGGTTCACGTGCCTTAACGGTAGATGCTCCATCAATTGACTGGATAGCTACCCCAATACGACGAATATCTTTTTTGATACCCAAGGCTGTTACTACTACTTCGTTCAGCGTTTTGTTGTCTTCTTGCAAAGTAATGTTTAGTGTAGTCTGGTTTCCTACTGTGCGTTCTTCTGTTACGAAGCCGATAGCAGAAAATACCAATACAGCGTTTGAACTAACATTGCTTAATCTGAAATTTCCGCTGGCATCAGAGTTTGTGCCTTGGTTACTGCCTTTTACTAATACGCTTACACCGGGAATCCCATCGCCATTAGCCGAAGATACCTTCCCGCTTACTGAAGTCTGTGCATAGGTTGCTTCACTGAAGAACAGACTGATCAGGAAAACTACCATGCATAATAGGAGTTGTTTTTTCATTGAATTTTGTTTGATTTAAAGAGAGTTATTTGTTATAAAGCTTCTAAAGGGTTAGCATGTTTTTCAGGTTGCAAAAGTACAATTCTTAAATTCATCGAATATTAAGCAACAATTAAGCTATTGTTAAGTAAATGAGCGATTTACTACACTTTTCGGTACTTTTTGTGCAAAAACATGAAAAAACAGACATTTTTTAAGAATATGAGTATTTCTACTTATACTATATTTAGTACAATTAAAATCTACTAGCAGACACGCCAAAACAGCCTATACTGCTCATGCAAACGGAGAGGTCAGATAGTTGTTTTCTGAGTTTGAAGAATGGTTTAAATGGTGGTTGTAAAACTCTTTTTAATAATACGTTTATGTTAGCTTAAAAGCCGGTAAATCAGCAAGCGAGTAGTATCTCGGAATACGTTATTAGCAATAGGTACACTAAAAGTCTCCGATAATTATCAAATAAAAGATACGTGTTTGGGTACTAGCGAGTGGTTTCTTTTCATAATAGGCATTTTAGTTTTTAAAATTGGTGTTAAGCTCTACTTGGCTGTAGGGTTCAGCACTCGAATTTATTACCTTTTTTTACTAAAAAAAATGTCCTTCTTAATTTTTTTTAATATTTTTTTAATATTAACTCAGGCTTCATAAAGCACTTATTAAAAGGTAATTCTTGTTAACTTGTGCATCACAATTAGTTTACTAAAACATAACATAGCAATCTGATTTTATTCTTGGCATACTTGTAGTTTTGAAGTCTAATCAACTCACAAAAATGCTGAATGTATTTGAATCAAAAACTTTTATACAGCCCTCAGTTCTTAGCGTATTTAATGAAATAAAACATTATCTGTATCCGTCATACCGCTATCTCCAGGGCAATTGTCATTGTAATGCTCACTTAGGTTCGCTGCTATTGAAAAAATACGATATTCCGCACAAAAAAATATGGGTATTTGCGCCTTGCCGCTATTCTGAAACCTCGACTGAGGTTTTCAAGATTCATGACCATAATCACATTGCTCCGCGTGGCTACATCCGTTGGGGTTATCATGTAGCTCCTATTGTTGAAGTCGGTAATCAGGAATTGATTTTTGATTTTAATTTTTCAGAATCTGCTCCGCTCAGCCGTGAAGAATGGTTGTCACATATGCCAGCCAGCACTTATAAATGTGTAATTGAAGAACCCGACAATTTTCTATTTTACTCTTCACCGTCAATCAAAAAACCAAACAAGAGTCTTTTCAATGGCAACTTTTATCCGATTGAAGGCGATTGCCTCGAAAACAAGTGGTTTGAAAAAGGACTAGCAGCCAACGAAACAGCCTTACTCATGCACGAAGAAGTAATAAAAACAGCTATCAGAAACAAGGCAAATGCTACGCTTATTAATGACTATAAATACCTGATTGGTAGCATCAATAACTTTGAGTGTGTGTTTAGAGACAAAGGCTTTAACAAAAGAATGACGCCAGAGTTTCAGGAAAAACACCACGACTTAATTAATTATTATAGAGGTGTTTTTGATGATAACGTTGATAGGTGGTCGTTACTGATAAAACAACTTTCAGAGTAACAATAAAAAACATGGCATGAATTGCTTCATGCCATGCTAATTAATCATCTATATATATACTATATATACTGTGGTTGTGCTAATTAATAATAGATTCGGGGTTGAGCTTGCGCCTGTTTTTTCTGCTTTTGTTTATCAACAATAACCCCTGTTAAGGCTCCGGCACCAGCACCTACACCAGCACCAATCAAGGCACCTTTACCTTTTTTATCTTTAGCAATTGCTACCCCCGTAAGAGCACCTACACCAGCACCAATCAAAGCACCTTTTAGTGGCGTACTCATTTTTTTCTTAGCTGGGGCTGTTGATCCATAAGAAACCGGCGTATAAGTACCACCATTACCAGCACTGGCATAACCGCCATCTCGGTAAACTACAGTTTCTTTGGTTCTGGTAGTTGCTTTTTCAGCCTCTGCTATTTTAGCTTCTTCTCTTGCCAGATTCATTGAGTCAATAGTTGCTTGTTTTACACGCTCAATCTCTACTACTCTATTTACTGAGTCAATGGCAGCCTGGCGTGCTGCTTGTATTTCTTGCTTTGTGTTTTCTTTATTGTTACAGCCCATCGTAGCTGCTACGACCGAGGCTATTATTATTACATTTTTCATAATAGTATTCATGTTTTAATTGTGGTCTTTGACAGTAGCCCTTTCTAAAAGTTTAAAATTTGTACTATCGACTGAAATCAATCAGCTACTATTTATGTAAAAAATTTCAAGCCCAGATTTACAACAAGAGCACCAACCCAACATAAATCACTCAAAATCAATGCGTTAAAAAACTTCACAAAGGAAATTTCAGCTTAGAGCATTTTGGCCAAAATGAGCATTTCAATATATTTTCGGGAAAAATTTTCCCCAAAAATGTTAAAATTTAGACATTCACGAAAAAAAGTGAGTCTATAAAAAAGCAGATTAGGAAGACGAATTTCTTAAGAATGTAGATGTAAAATAGGTGTAATAAAATAAATTTTTCGTGCATTTCCCAAACTGGCTTAACAAAAACATAATATGTTTTATCGAAACAAGTCTTTTATTTTTGTCAAAAACAATACTTCGCATGTATCCAATCAAATTAGTCGTTTTCGATATGGCCGGAACTACGGTTCAGGATAAAAAAGAAGTTGAAACCTGTTTTGCACAAGCTTGTGAATATGTAGGTTTAAAAGTATCGGCCGAACGGATTCTAGCCTTACAGGGCTATTCTAAAATAGAGGTTTTCAGAATGCTTTGGGAAGAAAAATCAGGCAAAGACCACCCCGAATATGAAGAAAACGTAATCTATTCGTACGACTATTTTCGATTAATACTAGAAGACCACTACCGCAAAAGTGAAATTCTACCTACTGAAGGTTGTTTAGAAGCTTTTGAGTTTCTGCGTAAACACCATATAAAAATTGCACTTACCACAGGTTTTTATAGAACTGTAACTAATATTATACTAGATAAACTAGGTTGGCTCGATGGCCTGGAGTACAATTATGTAAACACGTCGGGTCGCTCAGTTATTGATGTTTCTATTGCCAGCGACGAAGTACCTAAAGGCCGACCAGAACCTTATATGATTCAGAAAGCCATGAAATTTATGGGAATTTCAGACCCTTTTGAGGTTATCAACATCGGCGATACGCCTTCTGATTTGAAATCTGGCGTAAGAGCCGGCTGTCGTTTATCGTTAGGCGTTGTGAATGGCACACATACCAGCGAACAATTAACTGTTATCCGTAATGATGGCTTGTTAAATTCATTGAAAGATTTAAAAGACATTATTATTAATTTAAGTGTTCTTAGTGAAGCATAAATGAAAAATTTCGACTTAATAATTGTAGGCAGCGGTATTATGGGGGCTTTCCATGCCTTTCATGCTGCAAAAAAAGGCAAAAAAGTATTAATCATAGAGAAAGACAATTTCCCTGTGAGTTCTACTGTCCGTAATTTCGGGCAGGCTGTACCTTCAGGCTCAGCCGGAAAATGGTTTGATTTTGGCAGAAGAAGCCTTGAGATATATAAAGATATTCAACAACAGTTCGATATATCGGTCAGAAGAAATGGCACTATCTATTTTGCCTCTGACGATACCGAATGGCAACTAGCCAACGAATTGTATGAAATACACCAAAGCCAACGCTACGAGTGTATTCTGCTTTCGAAACGCCAATGCCTTGACCTATACCCTGAGCTAAAGCAAGACTATGTGCGTGGTGGTATTTATTACCCTAACGAAGTAAGCGTTGAGCCAAACCTGCTTATTTACCGAATTCTGCAATACCTGCAAGAGCAACTAGGTGTTACATATCTTACCAATACAAGTGTTATTGATTGCGTAGAGGAATCAGGCAAAGTAACTGTAACTACCGCCGACAAAACACAATACACTGCCGACAAGGCTATTATTTGTAGCGGTTATGTATTCAATCTGTTGTTTCCTGAGGTTTATGCACAAAGCGGCATGATAGTAAGCAAATTACAGATGTTACAGACCGTGCCATTGACCAATGTTTCTATTAAAGGTAATATCCTTACAGGTCTTTCTATCCGCCGTTATGAGTCGTTTGAGCAATGCCCATCGTTTAAGAACATTACTACACCTGAGCATTATTCAGAATTAAAGAAATGGGGTATTCATATCTTGTTTAAACAAGCCATTGACGGCTCTATTATTATTGGCGACTCGCACGAATACGCGCCCGTTGGCAAGACCGACGAATTGGGTTTTGATACTAAAACGTATATCAACGAGCTTATGCTGAAAGAAGCCGAGAGAATCATGAGTTTTCCGGTTCGTAAAATTGCTCGCTCGTGGGCAGGTTTCTATGCCCAGCATCCTGACGAGATTTATGAGCATGATATTAGCCCAAATATTCATATCCGCACAGGTATTGGCGGCAAAGGTATGACAACCAGCGCAGGCTACGCCGAAAGCACCATTAATGCACTATTCTAATATACAAAGGCACGATTGAGGTTATCTTAACCGTGCCTTAGATTTAAACCTTTCTTAGGTAGTAATTTTACACACTTCTACCCTGCCTAAAATATTTTCTTCTTTTAATTGAAGTATAAAGCCTCTCAAAACGTTAATTACACATACCAGTAAAACTGCGAATGAGTAAGACAGACGAAAAAGCTTTTTTTAGATTATTTCTTGAAGCCTACGAAAAATGCTTCTGGAAGAGCATGGACACGCCTATTTCTGAAACAGAAAGCAAGTATTTCTCAAATGATATTCAGGAACGTACAGGGCTGGTAATAAGCAAAAAAAGCATAAAAGATTATTCGTTTTATATTCTCAATTCTAATACAGTTCAACAAGACCTCCCTAGTCCTGCAATTCTGGATACACTGGCCCGTTATATAACTAATGCCAGTAAAACAGATGAAGTTACTCGTAAGAAAAAAGAAGCACAGTTTAAGTATTGGCAAAACTATAGAGATACTTTTGCTAAGGCAATCAGCCTTAAACGCAGGCGTCGTAAACCCATATTTTTTTTCAACTTCAAAATCTGGGATTTAATTGCTATTCTATTTTTGCTCACAACCACAGCTATCTATTTGTACCGAAACTACAATATATCTCTTGATTTTTTTGATATTTTCACACCATTCAGCAACACTCGTTAAGGTTTAAAGGTGGGATATGGCTGCTCATAAAGTAGCTTTTAGTCTTAAATCAGAAGACTATGTAGATTAGACCGACTTATAATTTATTGATGCGTATATAGGTTCCATTTAAAAACCCTCTGTATTTTTGCAGCATAATTGTTTTCCATTCATAAATAATCCGTTTACACTATGTCAGCTTGGTATCAAGGAAAAATTCGTTATCAGAAAATAGACGAAAAAGACAAAACCATTAAAATTACAGAAGTATATCTGGTAGACGCCGTGTCTTATACCGATGCCGAAGCAAGAATCTACTCAACTGTGGCTTCAAACACGCCAGATTTTCATTTATTCGGGCTTTCACGCATGAAGTTGCAAGAAGTATTTTTTGTTGAAGATGGTGCCGAAACCTGGTTTAAGGTAAAAGTAAACTTCATGAGTTTCGACGAAAAAACGCAGAAAGAAAAACGCACGCCTTTCAATATGCTTATCAATGCCGAAAACCCTCTAGAAGCGTATCAGCTAATCAGCGAGAGACTAGGCACTGTAGAAGATTACCAAATTACCGATATTAACATCACCAATATTCTGGAAGTAATTCCTTACGATGAGGTTGACGAGAAACTAAAAAATGGCAATTTCAAGCCATTGGCTGAGGTTTCGGTTGATTGATTACATTTAATCCCTATTCAAAAGAGTCAATTTTCGTTGGCTCTTTTTTTTATTTATCATACCGAAAAACATATATTTGTAGAACAAACCATTGTGACTACAACTATATGAAAAAACTTTTCACACTCCTTCTGGGTTTCCTATTTAATTTTTCGTCGGCTCAAATCACCTTTTTTAAAGAGCTTAATACTACTGAAGAAGGCTCATATCCTGCCAATTTCACCGAAATAAACGGCACTACTTTTTTCACGGTTAAAGATGTTGAAACTTACAAACTATGGAAAACAGATGGTACCGAAAACGGGACCGTTCAGGTATCAGACCAAGCTGTTTTTGCTAGTTCATCATATGAGAATACGATAAATTTATATGCATTCAATAACGAACTGTATTATTTTGTTCAAGATATAGGCTTTAACTCTCCTATAAGCCTTTGGAAAACCGATGGTAGTGTTAAAAATAGTCTAGGCGATGCTGTTAAACTTTATTTCTTTAATAATAAGGTATATTATTTTGGAGATAATAAATTATATGAAGTCGAAAATGGTTTAAAAACTCCAATTAAAGAATTCATTAGTTATAACGGCCTAAATATGTATTATAGGCCTACTATCATCAATAATCATTTGTTTTTTTTCACTTTACAACACCATTCTAATTCATTATTCCCTAGGTTAAGTGTATGGAAAAGTGATGGAACTGAAGCAGGTACAAGTATTATTAAAGATATAGATAGTTTAACTCATAATATATCTTTTAGCTACAAAGAATCGTTAAATCAAGTTTTAGCGGTTAACAACGATGTTTTTTTTACAGTCAAGAGATATACTTTTAGACAAAATGGAACAGGGGTTGATAAAGCGATTATAGAACTTTGGAAAACAAATGGAGTAGAAACTGAAATCGTAAAAACTTTTGACGATACAGATTACTCTTATCAAACAGACGAAACTTCTAGTTTAGTAAATTTTAATCAGAAACTTGTTTTCATCTTAAAACACTCTCAATTGTGGATAAGCGACGGGACTGCTGATGGAACCAAACGCCTAAAAACTTTTGGACATATTCATGATGACATCTATAATAAAAAATGGGCTTTTTTGAATAACAAGTTTTACTTTTCAGCATATAATAACCAACAAGCCGAACTATGGGAGTCTGATGGAACAGATACCGGAACTGTTTTAGTGAAGGCTCTAGGTCCAACTACCAGTTTTGTACCCAGTTTCTTTGCTACAATCAATAATAGAATAGTTTTCAGAACTAATACCAATGAATTATGGCAGTCAGATGGTACTAGTGCAGGTACAAATTTTGTTCAGACGATTCCCACACTAGCACAAGACTTTGGTATAAAACCAGAATTTATATACACTTCAAATAATACGCTCCTATTTGCAAATTATGATACTCAGCACGATTATGAATTATGGAAAAGCGATGGGAGTATTCAAAACACAGGATTATTAAAAAACATAAATACTAGTAGTAAAAGCTCACTGATATCGAATAAAAAAGTAAAAGTAGGCAAAATATGGTTTTTTAATGGCAGCGACCACCGTGGTGGCGAACTATGGAAGACAGATGGAACACCCGAGGGCACAGTTATAGTAAAAGACCTGAATCCCGGTACTGCCGGTCTCACCATTGCAGAAATTGTTGCTTTAGGTAACACTGTCTATTTCACAGCCCGATTTTACAACCAAAATAGCCTCCGCCTATTCAAGTCTGACGGTACTGAAAACGGAACAGTAGAAATTCCACTTTCCAATGGTACTCAGTATCCCGTAAGTCCTTACAAATTAGTTGTAAGCACCGAAAAACTATTTTTCATAGGCTCGGGTAAACTGTGGGCTTCTGATGGAACCGAAAATGGCACTTATCCTCTTCAAGCTACTTCAAATTATAGCGATTTGCCGAGTACTTTAACGGCTGTTGGTAATAAGGTCTTTTTTAGCTTGGGTAGTTTATGGGTGAGCGACGGCACACAAGCTAATACGCATCAGGTTTTCCCTTCTAATGTAGATTCGCCTCTTGCACCTATATGTTTTATAGAATTTAAAAACAAACTTTATTTCTTTGCTGGCGTTCAAGGGCAATTCGGAAAACAAGCACTCTATGAATCTGATGGTACAATAGTCGGCACTAAAATTATTAAGGAGTTTGATGAAAGTATACAGCTTACCAACAGTATATATTTATTCTTACAAAAAACTCCAGACCGATTGTATTTCCGTGCAGGTCATGGTATTGGCACAAACCTAGGAGATTACTATTTCAATTTATGGACAACTGACGGAACGACTCAAGGTACTTATCAATTAAAAACAATCAACTTTAAAGGTTTTCCCGATATTAGCTTTACCAATATTAACAGCCAGTTTTATATATTTTTGGAACCCAAGTCTGTGCAAAGTAAGTTAGATGTTTGGACAAGTGACGGGACAACACAAGGCACATATAAAGTATCAGAAAAAACTGCTTATTCAAATGTTGTTTCAAGCGCTCCGCTTTATAATAGGCTATTCTTAAGCTATTATGACCCACAAAATGGCATGGAGCTTTTTTCAGTAAATAAAACAAATACCGACATTAGCTTAATTAGTGAAATAAGGGTTGGAGTTAAAACTTCTTATGTACAAAACCTGATGGATTTTGATGATAAAATACTATTTTGGGCGAATGATGGCGTTCGTGGGACTGAACTATGGCAATATTTGCCATTAGATTGTAATGGAAACTGGAATATCTCAAAAAAATCAGGTAGTTGGGCTTCGCCTGATACCTGGACTTGTGGTAGGATTCCCACTGCTGATGATGTGGTAATCATTAAAAGCGAACACACTGTTGCCCTACCACCAAATTATAATGCTTTTGCAAAGTTCCTGACAACGCAAACAGGGGCTACTTTAGACATTCCCAATAGTTCAACACTCTTGGTGAAACCATAATAAGCTTCATGAATGAGGCATTTATAAACTAATGCCTCATTCATCTCACGCCACCTCCGACTTTGGCGATAGCTTCCACCAGACACGGCCGTTTAAATGCTTGTTTGTAAAGTAAATCAGTTGTACAACCAATAGAATAAGACAAACGCCTGATATAATATAGCCAAATGTAATAACTACATTTACAAAAGAAATCTGTTTCAGGAAAAACTCACGGTATAATAGTAGCAATACACTACCTAAGTATCCGATTGAATCGCAGATATATACCAGAAATCCCACATTACCTTTTGCTTTAAATAAAGCTATTAGCCGCTCAAATACTACAGTTTGTATTAATAAATAAGGTAAAAACAAACCAATACCTAAGCTCAACATCCATAATTGGCCGAAATAATTTGCTGCTGAAAAGCCCAGGTACTCACGCCACAAGCCGCTACGGCTATAATCATCATTCCTGAAAAAGTGAGGTATGAGTAGAAATTATTACGGATAAAGGCTATTAGTGCTATGAGGCTCACTACCACTAGCCCGATTGTTGTTTCTATTTCTGAGAAAATGATTTTACTAAATTTCGGGTCAATTTCCCGCCAAACTTCTACTGCAAAATTATCCCGAAAATCACGCATGGTAGCCATTAGCAGATACATACCTACAAAGCAAAACATACCTATGCCAAATTCTTTTATTATTTTCTGCTTATCAGTCTTTGTCATGGCCACACGTCTGTTTCTGAGCTTTAAATCTTCTTCATTAGGCGGTGGTATCTGTGCCAGCATCCAGACAAAGAGCAAGAAAAAAGGCAGAAAGATAAGCCCGATTACGTAAGGTAAATGAAACTCGCTAATTTGGTAGGTTTCTTGCAGATATAGGTAGATGGTCTTTAATACGCCCGAAGTCATAACAAGATTTAGGCTCAGGCCAAGCGATAGAAATTCAGTGAGTTTGCGACCTTCCAGAAAACTAAAAATAACTCCCCAAACCATACCTAAAGGCAGACCATTGAGAAACAAAAAAGCAAAATTGTAAGGAAAAGGCACATAGCCAAAAGCAAGAAGAGATATTTCGGCAAAGGCTATTAAACCAATAATCAACACAACACGACTTTTGGCTTTTAGCTCGGCTATTACTTTTATGCCTATTATTTTTGATAACATATAACCGAATACCTGCGATATAATCAAGATACTCTTATAGCCCATACCCCATAACTCATAGTTTTCGTATAAGCCTGTTGTAAAGGGCTTACGAAAAGCATACATACAAAAATAAGTACCAAAGGCAGCTATAATGCACCAGACTATCAACAATACTTCAGATTTCTCGAGGAGCTTCTTCACAGGTTGTCATTATTAAATGAACCTGTAAGTTCGGCAAGCAATATAAACTCAGCGTTAAGCCAATATTAAATATATTTCCTGATGTAGCTAGGTGAGATAAAGTGCCGATTATATATTTCAATAATATATTTCTGATGTAGAACTAATTCCACAATCCATATACGTAGCATTCCACATTAACACATAATAATAACCTTGTTACTACGTATAAGCACCTATGTTGCTTATAAAATACATATAAAACCAACTGGACTAAGGTTTTTAGATAATATTCTATACGCCATATTACTAAAAGTCTTATTAATCCATAAACTTATGAACTCGTCATCTTTAAAATCACCTCTTTATCTGAAACTGGCACAAATCATTATGGGTTTACTAGCCTTTTTCTACATTCTTTACATAGGGCAAAGCATCATTATTCCTTTTCTGCTGGCAACTATAGTAGGCATCTTGCTTAATCCGATGGTTAATTTTTTATCAGCAAGAGGTCTCAACCGGATTATTGCAATTCTTCTGAGTATTCTGGCAGGTACTATAGTAATTGGTGGTGTTTTATTTTTTATAGGTTCTCAACTAGTAATGTTCAGTGATTCGTTTCCGCAGTTTAAAGAGAAGTTTGATGGTTTTGCACAAGACGCTATAAATTGGATTTCACAGACATTTAATCTTAGTAAGCCAAAGATTCAGGAACTCATCGAAAACGCCAAAAACGAAGGCTTTAAAAACGGAGCTATGGTAGTTACCAAAACCTTAGGCGCTATGGGTAGTGTATTTACATTGGCTGTGCTATTGCCGGTATATATCTTCTTGATTCTTTTCTACAAACCGCTCTTACTTGAGTTTATTGCCATGCTGTTTCAGGATGTAAAAAAGAATCTGGTAGAAGAGGTACTTTATGAAACCAAGACCTTAATTCAAAGCTATCTGATTGGTCTATTGATTGAGACTGTTATTGTAGCAGCACTAATTTCAGTAGGTCTGCTGGTTCTGGGTATTGAATATGCTATTCTGATGGGTATCATTGCGGCTATTATGAATCTGATTCCATATATAGGTAACCTGATAGCAATGGTTTTTCCGATTACAATGGCACTTACTACCAAAGAGCCAAGCTATGCTATATGGGTTATCGTGCTTTTCTCGGTTGTGCAGTTTGTAGACAATAACCTTATTGTACCTAAAATTGTAGCGAGCAAAGTAAAAGTAAACGCCCTTATTTCTATTATAGTAGTACTTATCGGTGGTGCTTTATGGGGCGTTGCAGGTATGTTCTTATCGATTCCATTGGTTGCTATTTTAAAAGTTATTTTTGATAGGATTGAAGAGCTGAAACCATTTGGTTTTCTGATAGGCGACAACCAACCCCGGGTCGGTAAGGTTATATTTAGTTTTAAGGGTATGAATAAGAAAAATAAAGAGAAGTGAGATTGATAAAAAAGAAAAAGCCAGAAGCAAGGCCTCTGGCTTTTCTGATTTAACACCAATATGAATCTGCTGATTCAATTCTCAACCAAAGGGCTGATAGTCTTTTAGTGGTTAAACTAATATCTTTTATTGTATAGATTTAGGTGTGGGTGCTACCCACTCATTGAGTTGTTTACTGTAAACCAGGTTGGCATCAGGCCATTCAACATAGTGTTTCATTGGCAGATATTTATCTAGGTTACCATTTTTTATGAGTTCTGTAAATAAAAACTTCCCTCTTTCTTTTACCAGTTTTTCTTCTAAATGTGGTGTATTTACTACTTCTTCAAAATCGGTTGGCATCAGGTTCTTGCCCATTTTGTAGCGACCAATCACCCCTCTTTTATAAGGCAGATTACCTACCGGACGAACCACAAAAAAATAATGCGTACTATCTGGGGCAACGTAATAATTTTCGATACTGAATTTTGGTAGAGCAGCCACATAAAACTTCCGGTATTGCGGAAGAAATCTTGTTTGATTGCTTGACTGAGGAGCTTTTACATATACATAGGTAATGATATTTGTCAGTAAAGAATCTTGTTGTGCTTTATCAAAATAGGTATTCACATTGTATTTGTCTTTTTCGCAGGCTAAAGCTATCAGACAAATACTCATCAAAAAAAACTTTCTCATATTGGTGTTATTGTAATCAGAAAAATAAGAAAAGAACAAGGAGGCTTGAGGCCATCCTTGTTCTTAACCAGAAATATTACTTGATATATACTACTGAGCTTGGGTTAAACTCTGCCCAAGTCGCAGTCCAGTCTGTAGTGTTAAATGCACCTACATAGTTAGTTGCAGTAAAGAACGATGGCAACGTAACCGCAGTAGTACCTGCTGATAAAGCATCGGCAGCACCAGTAGTTAATGTAAACGTTGGGCGGCCAGTACCAAATACTGTACTGCTGATACCAGTGGTTGTCCAAGAAGCTACGGCTTTGTTACCAGGTTGCGCAGCAAACCAAGCTGAAGGTTTTGCAGTGCCAATCATTAAGTCGGCGGCAGGGGTTGCAGTGTTGATGTC
Source organism: Emticicia soli (assembly GCF_037860775.1). Classification (NCBI taxonomy): domain Bacteria; kingdom Pseudomonadati; phylum Bacteroidota; class Cytophagia; order Cytophagales; family Leadbetterellaceae; genus Emticicia; species Emticicia soli. The sequence goes on from NZ_JBBEWC010000017.1 coordinate 59,734, forward strand.
ACGTACCGAGAAACCTTGTGGCAAAGTAGATGCACCTTGACCAAAGCCATTTGAACCCCAGCCTGTTACACCCGCTAATACTACGTTGTTTAATACTAATTGACCTGAATTCGCATTAGCAGCAGTAGTAGAACCATCGATATAAACACCGTTAGGGAAACCTGTTACGAATGTGTTATAAACTTTGATTTTGTTATTACGGCGTAAGTGCATACCGTTTTGAAACAATGTGCTGATAAATGTTTCTTGGCTTTGTTTTGCACCAATCAACGAAACGTTAGCAAGTGTTGGAGATGTAAAAGGTTCAGCAGGTGTTCCCTGACCATCGTTATCAACTTCAAAACCATTAGAACCTGACTGGTCAGCAGCCGTAGCACCACGAAGACCAACCGCAAACTGGATGAAACCTCTGAAACCGTTATCCATATCAAAATCATCATCAAGTGTTCTGTAAGACACTAAGTATTTAGCATTTACAACACCACCAAACCATTCGAAGGCATCGTCACCACCGTAAGAAGCCTGTAGGTATTCAAGTGAAGTGCCACTTCCTACTGAACCAAAAGTGAAAGAGTTGATTTCTTGGTTAGGGTTGATCGGTACACCAGCGTACTCAACACGTACGTATTTCAAACTTCCTGAGTTGTCAGCGTCATCACTGCCACCATGCCAGCCTTTGTAGCTACCCTCTAATTGAGCACTACCACCAGGCAAGTTGTTTTGTGCTTTACCACAAATTACTAAACCACCCCAGTCGCCAGCTTCACGCTCACCTACTGCACGCTCTGATGTAAATACGATTGGCTCGGTAGCTGTACCGTTTGCGATAATTTTGCTACCACGTTGGATAATCAAAGTACCTTTACTAGAACGCTCGCCAATAATAACTGTACCTGCTTCAATTGTTAAGGTACCAGTAGCAACACCAGCAGCAGTAGCCGAGGTAGTATCACCACCTACACGCACAAAACCTGAAAGTTTATAGATTTTATCTTTTGTCCAGGTAATATTACCTTGTAGCATACCTTTTACTGTTACAACTTCTTTAGGCGGAACAGCCGTTACTTTTACTGTAAATGTAGCTGCAGTAGAAGCTTGGTTTTTAGTATCGGTAGCAATCACAGTAAAGTTTACTGATGTTCCTGCCGCAAGGTTTTCAATTGTATATTCTTTTGAATAGCTATCAGAAGTTTCGCTAGCTGTATAGTTTTTTGTGTCAAATGGTGCTCCGTTTTTCAATACTGTCAAGGTTTTCAAGCCCGCTGGCGCACTGATAGAAGCCGTAACATTTACTTTAGCTCCTGGTACACCTGATGCTTCTGCACCTGCCGATACACTTGGTGCCGGAAAAACTTCTTCATCTTCTTTACATGCATTCAGTACAAACGCAGCCGAAACTGCCATCGTACATACTGCAAACATTCGAGAGAATTTAGAAAATTGCATAATTTTTGGGGTTTATAATGTAAACTCTTAAAAATGTTTGATAATAACTATATATAACCGATTGATACGATTCGCTTTTTATTTGCCACTTAAAGTGTAACTCACACCTATTGAGAATAATCTACCTGGTTTGTAGTGTTGCATGATTTCATCATTCTTACGGTCGAATTTCCCGTCCTGATTACCATCTTGCAGAATCAAAGCTGCCTGATTGAAGATATCGTTGATACCTCCTTTTACTACGAATCTGCTACCGATACCTTTTGAGAATGTAAGGTCAAGCACATTTCTTGGCATTTCATAAAGGTCAGGGTATCCTTGGAAACCTACTGCAAAGATTCTTTTGCCAATTACGTTATAAAGTACGTTTACCTGGAAGTCTCTTTCTTGGTCGTTGTAGTTGATACCAGTGTTTACGATATATGGCGACTGGCCTTGTAGCGGACGGTTATCTGACTGCCCTACCGAACCCTCTCTTAATTTTACTCTACTCACCAACAAAGTAGTGTTAAATAATACACTTACTCTTTCAAGGAATTTAGAAGAAGTGATGCTTGCTAAACCTTTTTTGATTTCTAGCTCAATACCGGTGCTTCTTGCGCTCTTAGCATTGTTGTAGATAAATGTTTTTGCACCCAACGAACCACTACCTGCTTCAACTTCAATCTCGATCGGATTTCTGAAATCTTTGTGGAAAGCCGCTATACTGATAATCTCAGATGGTGTCGGATAAAACTCCCAACGAGCATCGAAGTTATTTACTGTTGAAATTTTAAGCCCCGTATAGCCTTCATATACTACGTTGAAATCAAAATCATAGAAAGAGAATGGCGCAAGCTCTCTAAATTCCGGACGGTTGATTGTTTGTCCGTAAGCTGCTCTAACCAACATTTTTTCAGAGAAGTTGTAAGAAAGGTTTGCTGATGGAAGCACACTTAGTACCGGATTTCTTACTGCAACTTTTGCCCCTCCAATAAAGGCACTTTCAAGGCTTTGTGTATTGTCTTCTACACGCACACCACCAATAATATTCAGCTTTTTAGTAAGCGGAATATTTGCATTTACATAGTATGCTGTAAGTCTATTACCTGCGGTATATGAGTCGTTAGGGTTAGTTTGCTCATCAAGACGAATACCGTTGGTATTATTGATATTCTGGAAAATAACATTTATCGGAGCAGTGAAAAGTTCGCCATTAAAGTTTGAACCACGCACATAGCCAATGTTTCTACCATCAAACGTACGGTCTTTTCTTTCATAGAATAAGCCCGCTTTCAATTCCATTTCGGTTTCTTTTTCTTTCGAAAGTGTTATTTTCTGGCTAATGTTAACTGCACCTGTATAACCATCTTCTTTCATTTTAGAATACCATCTTCCTAAGAAGAAAGCCTGTGCTGTACCGATAGGAATATACACTGATTTTGTGCCGCTGGCTTCGTCAACATCCGAACGGTAACGACGGTAGTCTGGTTGATCTCTATACGAATTGTTGTAACCAATTACCCAGTCAACTGAGGTTTTACCTTTTGCAAATGTGTGTTTCCCTGTAAGCTGCCCTGTATAAATACCACGATATACCTGATTAAACGAGTGGTTGTCTGGGTTATAGTTAGCTTCAATTGCACGCCCTGTACGTAGTGTATAATTTGAATTGCTTAACTGGTTAAATAAGTTCTTAAACTCAATTGAGTTGTTATCGTTCAAACGGAACGCCCAGTTGTGCATAACACCTACACGAATATTACGGCTGTATTGTTGGTCGTTGAAATTATATATCGGCGATTGCGTGTTGTTAATGTTGGCGTTGAAATCGTTACGGTCAATTACAAAATTGGTACGGGTGTCTGAGTAGTTCAAGGCTGTTACATTACCTACTTTTACCGAGCCAATCGAAAACTTGTAATTGCCTGTAATACCAATTCTTTGGTCTGGCGTAGCGTTTCCTCTATTTGCTATCCATTCGTTTTTTAAAGATTTACCTGCTGACTCTAAAGCCGCCGGATTATTTGCAATCTGGCTTACATTAGCCGGAAAATATTTAGGCAAATCATAATAACCGTTATTGAAACCTGTCCAGTAGTTTTTACCTTGATTTGCCTGATAGAAATCTCCGAAAGTAGTATTACTACGATAAGAAGTGCTATAATCAATTACTAATGAGTTTTTGTCAGGGATATTTTTAGTGAAGATTTTTACCAATCCACCAGCAAATTCGCCAGGTAATTCAGCCGAAGGGCTTTTAAAAATCAACATTCTGTCGATTTGAGAACTAGGGATAATATCAAACGAAAACGATTTTACGTCTGTTTCCATACTTGGCGTAAAAGCGTTATGAAGCATCACGTTATTATATCTTTGGTTCAAACCTCTGATATTGATAAATCTATCGCCTACAATAGTGATACCCGGTACACGCTTTACTACCTGTGCCGCATCACGGTCAAGGCTTTTAGCAATTTGTTGAGCCGATATACCATTTACTACCATTTGAGCCGCTTTAATTTCCGAAATCACCGATACCTCAGTGTTTGTCAATCGGCTGGCTGTTACTTTAACTTCTTGCAAAATTGTTTTCTCCTCTTCTAAGCTAGTATTGATTTCGGTTACGCTACCCGAAACCACTGCTACATCAGAAATGATTTTTTCCTGATACGATACATACGTAATTACAACTTTAACTTTACCTGCCGGAACTTTAGCAATAGAGAAGAAACCATTGATATCGGTAGCAGTACCTAAAGTAGTACCATCAATTTTAATAGTAGCTCCAATTAAATCTTCGTTTGTTTTGGCATCTTTGATTGTTCCACGAATTGTACCCGTCTGGGCAAAAGTGATGACAGTAGCAAATAGCAATAAAAAGAGAGTAGTAGAAATTTTTTGCGTGTTCATATTGGTTTTTTGTGTCTTATTTTCACGCTGCAAAACTACTTCACCAATATTAAGCCAATGTTAAGTCAATATTATGTGTTAATTATGTTTGAATAAACCTAAAAATGAGCTTTTTAAAGCTTATTACACATATTATTGCCTCCGAACTCAATTTTCTGAAAATGTATGTAACATTAATCACCCATGAAAACCAATACATATCTTATATTTGTTGTTGAATAAATAAATACACAATGAGAAACTACATTTTTAGCTGGCTTATAACGCTTACTTTATTGGGTTCGGCCTGTAGCGAAAGCCAAAGTCAATCGACCAGTTTAAAAGCCGATGATTTTTCTGAAAAGATAAAACAAAGCCCGGAAGCCATTGTTCTTGATGTAAGAACTCCCGAAGAATTTGCCAAAGGGCATCTGGAAGTAGCAAAGAATATCGACTGGAAAAATAACAGCTTTATTAATAAGGTTGAACAGATTGATAAATCGAAACCTGTTTTTGTTTACTGCCTGAGTGGCGTAAGAAGTGCTGCCGCTGCTAAAAAAATGCGTGAGGCCGGTTTTACACAAGTTTATGAATTAGATGGCGGTATTGTTAAATGGCGTGCAGCCAATTTACCCGAAACAACCGATGTTTCAAACCCGGGTATGAGTACTCAACAATTTGAGGCATTACTTGACTCTGACAAATTGGTATTAGTTAACTTTTATGCCGAATGGTGCGAACCTTGCAAAAGAATGGCACCTTATATGAAAGAGCTTACCAACGATATGAAAGATAAAGTAAAGGTGGTGCGTATCAATGCCGACGACAATAAAGAGCTTTGCAAAGCACTGAAAGTAGATGCCTTGCCTGTTTTGCAAGTTTATAAAAATAAAACCATGAGTTGGTCGCACGAAGGCTTTATTGAAAAAGCCGATTTAGTGAAGCACTTGAATTGATAAATGATTTTAAACACGAGGCTTAAACCTCGTGTTTAAAATCGTTTAAGAAATTGTTACGCAGCGTTTTAGCTGTAAAATCTTCTCCTGCGGGGCTCCAGCCCGGTGGCATAAAAACATACTTAAGTTTGTTTTTCAGGCCTGATGTATTTTTTATATCCTGCCAGAGTTCTCCAAACTCACCAAAATAGACATCTATTATCTTACCTGAGTCTACTTCTCTTGTAATACCATATTCAACAGGCACGCTTTCTTCTTCTTCCTGATAAGTTTTAAAGAGTCTGTCCCATATATTCAGAATTGAGCAAAAATTAGTATCCATGTATAAAAAATTTCGCCCATGATGCACTCTGTGGTGCGATGGTGTAAGAATAATTTTCTCTAAAAACCCTAATCTGGCATTTTTAAGTGAACTTTCGCTGATATGTGCAAATGCACCCCATATACTATCGATAATCATGATAGTAAAAAGCATAATAGGGTTTACACCTAATATCGTACAGAAAGTAGCCGTGAAAATCTCGGTGTAGATATTCTCTATATAAGAGGTATTAAGGGTGATAGATGCGTTGAGGCTTTCGGGTGCGTGGTGTACTGAATGAAAGCACCACAGTAACCTTACTTTATGCGAAAGATAATGCCTGATAAAGGTATTGAGTTCATACACAAGATAACCATAAACAAACCAGTACCATTTAAGCGGCACATGAAACAGGGCATATTTGCTAAAAACTTTAATACATAACAGAATCACCGAAACGCCTATTAAACGTGTTAATACACGGTTAATAACTATAATGAGAAAAGGTACACGATAGGTTTCTTTATTAAAACGGTGAGAAACAAGCAGCCAGAATATTTCCAGAATTATTAATATCGGAGCAATAGGCGAAAGAAAACTCAGAAAGCCTTCAAGAGTGAGCAAAATTTCATAATGCCCTGAGTGAATGATACTCAGAAGCCCGCCAATTCTAAAGAAATCAATAATTTCGTTTAGAATCTTACTTAAAAATTCCATAAAAATAATTTATAACCTTGGTAGTGATAGTCTGATGAGAACCTCACTAAATAAGCGCTATAAAAAGAATACGACTTTTTATAGAACAGATAATTAATGAGATTCAACAAAACAGGGCACTAAGGTATAGTTATTTCAAGGCTTGGAGGTACCCCATATAATTAAAATGTGATTAAAGTTACCCTTAATCACATTTTAACGACCGTGTATTATTTCAAAGCTACTTAGTGAGGTCAAGTTGTTCTTTCAATATTTTTCCGGCATACTCTAGTTCAACCCAATAAAGACCTTTCGGCAATTTATTAGTTGGTAATAGTTTGGTTTGTGTGCCTAGATTTTCAAAATACTGGTCAATAAGTGTAACCACTACATTCTCGCTCTTATCTTTCAGTTTCAGTTTTACATGGCCGGGCTTATTAATCCTGAATACAATCTTTTTCAATTTTTCAGCTTCTGTGCTATCTGTCGAAAACTCCGTTACCGATTTATCTTCGGTTGCGTTTCTTTGCTTCTGGTTGTTGCTAAAAGCCTGTTGCACACAATCGGCGATGTTTGCAGTAAATACTGCACTGGCATTTACTTCAAAACCAGGCAGCAACACAATACTATTACCTGCGGTAAACGTAATATCTTTGGTTGTGGGCACCAAACTTTGAGCCGCAATACCCTTAATAGCTTTAAAGTCTCCATCAGTAAGGGGCGAGCGGTCTAGTTTTAATGAATCTGTTGCACAATTGATGTTTACCCCCCTGCAATTACAGTTATTGTCAAACTTATCATATTGTGTAAGCGGGTCGCCATCGTCACATGGGGTACCCTGAATATCACACAGTGAGCCGTTAAAGGTTATCTTACTAAAGCCTGAGCAGGTAGCATCGCCCCAGTTATTGGCAGCCGAAATAAGTACATACCGTGCTTTGACATCATTAAAGTTTGGCCCTAAAAAGCCCGAATAATCGGCACTGCCAGGGGCTTGTGGCCACGTATAAACACCGCCTAAAGCTTGCCAGGTTGTACCGTCTAGCGAGTAATCAACATATACATTTTTAAATCCTTTGTTGGTTTCGCCTGTTACGTTATAGTTCCATACCCTGGTATCCTGAAACTTATAAGGGCTCGAGAAATCATACATAATCCAGTTTTTATTGGCAGTTCGAGCCGGATTCGGGTTTGGCTTAAGTGTGCCGCACGATACCCATGCAGCTTCTGCCAAAGTTGTGAGGTTATCGGTTGGGCTACACGAATCATACACCTTGTACCGAGCCGAAGCATCGTTGCAATCAGGACCCGAACATGGTGTACCCACACACTCACAGTTTGCATTTACCTTGTCGTCGTTAGTAAAAGGATTATCATCATTGCATGGAGTTCCCTGTGCTATGCAAGACACCTCACATTTATAATCAAACAAATAAAACGCCGGCACTCTTTTCCATACCCTATTTTCATGAAACGGGGTTTTCCAATATAGATTGAAATGGTCTCGCCAGGTGTTTTCTTTATGCCTGAATTCAAAATAATAGTATTTACCTTTTTCAAGGTAGGTAGCAGCAATATTCTGCAAAGACGAGTTACTATGTTCGGTTTCGTCAACTCCAAACCACACCGCCGCCTGATGGTATTGTTTATACTCAATAGAGTCATTTTTGCTCAGAAAAAAGAAAGTTTGTCCATCACCTGTAATATTAAACTCATAATTACCCGATACAGGTACCGTCAGGAAACCTTGCACAAGTGTACCATAATTATCGTTAATATACATAGGCGATGTAGGCAAAGGGCCATAAGCACCTTTCAGTTTCTCTTTTCTATCAGGCAATAATGGAAATTTCGGAGAGTTAGTCAAGTCGTTTTCAACGTAAGTACCAACAATATCATCATAATAATAAGCTTCTACAAGCCCTTTTTCACCTACACAGGCGTTAGCGGTAGGGTATGTGCCTACACAGTTACAAAAACCATCTTGCTGGTCGTTGGTTGTAGCAGCGTTACCATCGTTACATGGCGTACCACGCTCGGGGCATACTTGCCCACAGGTGTACTCATAAATATAATTGAAATCGACAATCGCCCAGGGCGCATCAGGTGTTGAGGCTTTTTTCCATGACAAAGTCATGTGGTCGCCGCCGCTTCCTTCAAAGTTGTACATTTCAAAATAATAGTATTGGCCACCTACCAGTTGGATAGATGCCGAGGTTTGGCCTGGTTCTTTATTGTACTCATCAACTCCTGTATAAACAGTTACCTCTGCACGTTTTACTTTATTAGCCGGCGATTGATTGGTACTTAAATAGAAAAAGCCTTTATCGTCGCTGGTCAGGTTAAAGATATAATTGGCTGTTTGTGGTACTTTAATGAATCCCCTAATCATACCTACATAAAAATCGGTATAATTAATCGGCGACCTCAGCGAACCTAATATTTGCGAACCCGTTGGTCGGGTCGGGAAATCCTCCAGAGCTGATAAGTCGGTCATGTCGGGTGTATTAGAGAAACCACTCCAGTAAGCCCACTTAACTTGCCCGGCTGGCCCAATACAACTTTGCGCCTTTACAGCTCCAGTTGAGGCAAGCAAAATAAACAACAATATATGATAGAATCTTTTCATTTGGTGTAATCGGCTCAGTATGTTAAGCATGACTGGGGTTTATCGTCAGTCGATATATTAGTACCTGCAAAATTCATAAATCCGATAGGATAATTATTTGCACTATAACTATAAAAGTTGCCTATGTTAGGTAAAACATAGCATAAATCGGCAGGGCTCACCCCATACCACAGCGCCATTTCGGCATACATTTCGTCGGTAGAAACAGCCGGAATGAAGTTTCCTCTGAACGAGATATTCTGGGCATTATTAGTCAGATTCATACTCGGGAAAGCGCCATAAATTTTACCGCCTTTTACGCTTCCACCCATTATCATTGAGTTTCCGCCCCATGCGTGGTCTGAGCCCAAGCCATTTGAGGTAATAGTACGGGCAAAATCAGAGATTGTAAAGGTGGTTACTTTATCGGCAATGCCAAGCTCTTCGGTTGCATCATAAAACGCCTTAAGCGCATTGCTTACCACAGGCAAGCGTTGGTTCATACCTCCGGCAAGGTTATCGTGCATGTCCCAACCACCGTAGGTTACAAAGAAAATCTGTCTTTTTACACCAAGATTGTTTCTTACGCTCATAACTTTAGCTATTGCCGCCATATCGTTCCCCAATGATGTTGTCGGAAACTGCGTAGCCATACTTGGTACTCTTTTAAGAGCTTCTCTGAAAGTAGCGTAAGAGGCAACTGCTGATTTAGTAGTGCCCGAATAGGTTTGTTGCAACAAATTGGCATAAGTTTGCCCAACCAGGCTATCGATTCCGTTATTACGAAGGTCGGTTAATAAACCTGAATTATTCCACCACGAAGGAATGATATCAATGCCAACAGCGTTTGGCGCCACATTGTTACTAATAGAGTACTCTCCTATGTTTTCTCCGGTCTGAAAGGTATTTTTACCACTCAGCGAAATATTCATCGAAATCTGGCTATTAGCATTGCCCGCATTCAGAAGGTCGGCTATTCGGCCTCCTACCCCAAGTGCATTACGGCTCTGTGGTACTGAAGTTTGCCATTGCATAATCTGGTCAGAGTGTGAATAAATTCCTTCCGGAATCCTTTTCAAACCACTCTTAAAATCTGTTTCATTCATGATAGGCTCAACCAAAGTGCCAACATTGGCCATAAATGCCAGTTTGCCACTATTGAACAAATCACGCATACCTGTCATGGTTGGATGCAAGGCAAAAGCGCCGTAATTACAAGAGAAGTCTCTGAAACTTGTACATTGCGGGTTATTAAGTTCAAGAAGCGATGCCTGTGCAATGGCGAGGTCCGACCTTGTAGCGGCATACTCTGCATAACCATTATCACCACCTTCTGATGTTGATACCCCTCTAGGAATCAATACATTATATGAATCAATCCCGCCTGCCAATAGTACACATACAAGTGCTTTGTAATCGTCGGCTACAGGGGCATCTTTTGATGCGAATTTTTTATGCCCGATTGCTCCATTTACCGCACCCAGACTCGTCAGTGTACTAAGCAAGGTAGTTGCTCCCATAGCAGCACAACCTGACTGTTTTAAGAAATTTCTTCTATTCATTTCTTTTCGTTACTTATTAATTATATAATCTGGGGATGCCATTATTAAATAGATAGCAATACGAGTCCTTCTAAAGGCGTCGTCAGTGTTCATTACACCGTTGGTAATAGTAAGTGGCATCTTTTGTAATGCCTCCTTAATAATGTTAAGGCTTTTTTCAGACAAGCGGCCGTGCGCCAGAATAAGATTGTATTTATCTAACAACTGTGTTAGTCTATCATTTCTTGTAAGTGGGTAATCGGCTGTTAAATCAAATTTGGGTGCTTGTTCTGGTTTATAAGTTTCGTTGCCAAAAAAACCATTGTAATCTACAGGAGTATCGCTAATAAGCCAGGTGTTCAGGGCATTAAAGTAACCTGTCAGCGACTGAGCATTGAGTGTCTGAAACTCTGGCCCAAACTTACCTGTGCCTTTTAGTGGCCCATCAGGCATATAATCTGGCGAGAAGAAGTTAAATACACTTGGTGAGAACAAAGGCAATTGTCCCATTCTGTCGTAGGCCCTCCGCATACTATTGCGGTATATACCCGTTGAGGAAGTCAGGTTAAGTCCCTTTACCAGGTTTGTATATCTGATAAACGGCTCTTTGAGCGCTCCGGCAAACTCGGTATTGCCATTGTTACAACAGTCTCGGGCTTCGGCATCGAGCAAAATTGCCCTGATAACCGCCTTGAGGTCTCCTCTTACACCGCTCCCATTATTATTGAATACGGTTGCTACTCTTTGAATATAAGCCGGGCTCGGATTTGAAGTAACCAATCGTTGAATGAGGCGTCTTGATATAAAAGGTGCTACATTAGGGTGATTGAATATAATATCTAAACCATCTTTTATATCTAACTCACCTTGCTCAACAGAGCGTGCCGGAATAGTTTTACCAAGAAAAGTCTTAACTCCTGCTTCGTGCCCATTTATAATTCTGTGTCTGGTTGTCCAGGTTCTTATGTAAGCATCGCTTGAATCGATTGGATAGAATTTAAGTCTTTTTGTATAGCTCCAATAATCTTTGCTTCTTTCGCCCAGATATTTGCTATCACCCCAACCTAAACCTGTAAAAACCTTTGCCAGATTGGCAATATCTTCATTATCATAAGTCGGAATCGACTTTCCGTTAGCATCTTTCTTTTCAGACCCATCTAAATTCAGTTGGAACAAACCTATCGAAAACAACTGCATCAGCTCGCGCGCATAGTTTTCGTCAGGATAAGTTTGTTTATTGTTGTTAAAATCGGCAGGTTTATTGTTAACATAAGTAAGGTAAACCGCCATTGATGGGTGATACGTGATTTTATCAATCAATGTTCTGTAATTGGCAAATGAGTTTTCTAACAAAACATCATAATAACTTGCAGTTGCATAAGGGTTATTCTCGAAAGCAGACACACGAGAAACCACAAAAATCTCGCTCAAGGCCAATGCTACTCTCCAACGCAACACATCTGGCGCTGTCATATTGCCCTGAAACCATGAAATATCAAAGTGCCAATCGCTCAGAAAAGTATTTGCCAGAGTCCTATCTGGGTCAACACGCCTTATAGAGTCTAAAATAGACTGATGTAAGTTTTGCAGATAGGGGGTTATCTTGAAGGAGTTGGGCATGGCCAGCTGTTGATCAACCCATTTTTCGATACCCTGTGTTGCAACATTCTCAATATCGCTGTAAGTAGTGCCTAAAGTGGCCTGAGAAAGCAACCGAGCCGCAGCATTTTTGTTGGGTAGATACCCACCACTCGTGAGGGTCTTAACACCTGTCTGACTACTTGCATTAGACGAAGACGTAACCGTAACATTGGTAGTGTTACCTTTACCAAATGTTACTTTCTGCTGGGCATTAGCAGTTAGTGTTAAACCTAAAAAACCAATCAATAAAACAAAAATTATTCCCTGACAGATTCTAAAAAGCCCTTGATTTACATACAAAGGAAAACTCATTTCAATCGAATAGAAATTAATAAAATAATAAAACCAATAAAAATAGTGTTTATATTATGTAGCAGCAATACCTACAAAATTAATTGTTATAACATACAAAAAGGATATACTAATCCTTAGCGTATTATTTTTATACTTTTGGTTATTATTATAATAGAGGTTGTATTTTTATAGTAAATTAGTAGTTCAATCCACTTTTAAAAACTTAAAAGTAATTTGCTCCGAAACCATGCAAATTTAAGATGAATTATATGAGGGACTAGGTAGTTTTTAATTTCTTCTTATAAACACAAATATATATAAAATATTGTGAACCTGAGATTAAAATTTCATAAATATTTAACCAACGGAGACACCGCTTTTACGGCACATCACTGAACTCGAAAAATATAACTATTCTAATAATCTTTTATAGAAGTTTCTTTCAATTCTTTCCAGATATTATCCAAGTTATCATTACTTATTCCGCTGCGTTTCCGGCTGTGTTCTTTAATATAAGCAAGACGCTCGTCGGTCATAGGGTGTGAGTTCAAATATGAGAGCATTTTAGTACTGCCCTGCTTTTTTTCTTCTTCGTTCAGCCGCTCCATTAAATATACCATACCTTGGGGGTCAAGCCTGTTATGATACATTAATTGTAAGCCTTTCAAATCAGCCTCTTTTTCCATACTTCTCGAAAAGCCCAGTTGATACAGGTCTTCGGCTTTACTAGCCAATACACTACTTATAGAACCGGTATCGCCAAAGACCAAAGAAATCAAAACCGAGCCGGCCAGATTTCGGCTTAAGCCTTGCAGCGAATGCCTTTCTTTCACGTGGGTTGCTTCATGCGATAATAAAGCGGCAAGTTCTTCTGCTGATTTCATTTTATCCAGGATACCACTATAAACCACTATATTACCCCCAGGCAAAGCAAAGGCATTTACCTGTTTATCTTTTACTACTGTAAATTTTAAAGGGTACTCGGTTTGAAAATCTATTTTGCTGGCAAAATCATTAAGCACTTTACTTTTTTCTTTATCAACTTCGGCATTGCGTATAAAACTCTCGAAAAATTTATCTCCAATTGCGATTTCTGTTGAGACAGGAATCTTGCTTAGCATATATGATGCAAGTGATGGTAATAATACAAAGTAAACAATAGATGCGATAACCGAAAAAATAGCGACACCTATTAATGCACCTCTGATGATGGCATTATACTCGCGGGCCATAGTTTCAACTTTGCTATGTGCTTTGGGTAGATACCCTTGCAGTACCTGAGCCAGCGGGCTATCGTGCTGATACTCTAAATACTGATGTGGAAAAGTACCATACTGCAGCATAACTTTGCCTTTACCTTTAAAAGGGCTATAATCAATTTCAGAAATTGCCCATACTACTTTTTGCCCCTCGTGATAAATACTTAACGAATTGCCAAAAACTTCAACCTGAGCCTTGCGGGGCTGGCTGGTTTGTCCATCATAATAGGTTGCCTCATGTTGCATAAAAGCGGAGGGTTATGAATAATGTATTACAGGCAAGCAATCTACAAAAAACTTTGTTAGAGCAAGCCCTCTTTCAGTAAATCGTGCAGATGAATAAAACCTAAAAGTTGCCCTGCTTCTACCACTACTAATTGCGTAATGTTTTTTTCTTGCATTAAAGATAGTGCCTCAACAGCATAATCGTCTGGTGCAATGGTTTTAGGTTTAGTAGTCATAATATCTCTGGCTTTTAAACCTGAGAAATCATGCTGTTTGTTGAGCATTCTGCGCAAGTCTCCATCAGTAATGATTCCCAAAAGCTCGTTCTGCTCGTTGGTTACAGCAGTAGCCCCAAGCAGTTTAGAAGTCATTTCAAGAATAACCACATGAATATCGGCATCAGGCGCAACTTTCGGTAAAGCATTGTTTGGATAAACATCGCTCACTTTCAGATACATTTTTTTACCTAAACTGCCACCCGGATGATACTTTGCAAAATCTTTACTGGTAAAGCCTCGCATTTCTAGCAAACAAATAGCTAGTGCATCGCCAAGTGCCAGCGCAGCGGTAGTAGAAGTAGTTGGCGCCAGATTAAGTGGGCAGGCTTCTCGTTCCACATGTGCATTGAGCACAAAATTGGCATGAGTAGCCAGATAAGACTGTGCGTTACTCACCATCGCAATCATCTGGTTGCCACGCATCTTAAGCAAAGGTACAAGTACTTTTATCTCGGGCGTATCTCCACTTTTTGAGATACACATTACTATATCATCTTTCTGTATCATGCCTAGGTCGCCGTGTATAGCATCTGCTGCGTGCATAAACAAGGCCGGGGTACCAGTAGAGTTCATTGTGGCCACAATTTTCTGACCTATAATTGCACTTTTGCCGATGCCCGTTATCACAAGGCGGCCCTCAGAAGCCAAAAGAGCCTCTACGCATAATTCAAATTGTTCATTAATATAACTTTTCAAAGAAAGAATTGCTTCCGCTTCATCTTGCAAAACTTTTTTCGCTACGCTTTGTATTTTTTTTTCTAACTTCGTCTTCACTTTTCTTAACATGATATTTTACCAACAAAAGTAATGTATGTTAGGCTATCATCAAAAGATTAGTATGCCAAGGAGTAAAAACCATTGCAGCAATAAAAGCAATCGACAACAAAACAATTTATAAACACCGAATGTGCCTATTTAAAAAAAAACCGCAATAAAAATTTGTAAAACTCAAGCAAAAAAATAGTATCTTAGCAAAGGCTTAAGTAATTACCTTAAATTAATTCAAACTTTTATAGTATCTATATAGTCAGGCAAAACAAGGTTCTGGCAAACTGTTTTTAAGTATCCTTATTATCCGGCTGTTGTTTATACGATTAACTCAAATAACCATTTTAATCTATAAACACAGTAAACATTACTACAGCAAAATACTATTAAAAATACTATTATAGGTTAATTTGATGAAGCATTCATCAAATGAATTCAACATGAAATTGCTCAGATACTGACCTATTTTTAAAAATATTGTAAATTTTCCGTACAGCAATTTTGCGTTTATGGTAGAACCAATAATTAAACAATCATTAAAAGAAAAACTCAAAGAAATTTTTGGTTTTGATGCTTTTCGTGGCGAGCAGGAAGTTATTATTCATAACATTGTGTCAGGGAAAAACACTTTCGTTATCATGCCCACAGGAGCCGGGAAGTCTCTTTGTTATCAATTACCAGCTATGGTTCTTGATGGCACTGCTATAGTTATTTCTCCGCTCATTGCCCTGATGAAAAATCAGGTTGACCAGATGACAGCCTTTGGTATTAACGCCCAATTTCTGAATTCGACGTTGAATAAGGCCGAAATAACCAAAGTAAAGAACGATGTATTGAGCGGAGAGTGTCGCCTGCTTTATATTGCGCCTGAGTCTCTTACAAAAGAAGACAATCTATCTTTTTTACAAAAAGCCAAGCTCTCTTTTGTAGCGGTAGACGAAGCTCACTGTATTTCAGAATGGGGCCATGATTTCAGACCAGAATACCGCCGTATCAGAGGTATCATTGATGATATTAACCCTAATTTACCCGTAATTGCCCTTACAGCTACTGCTACACCTAAAGTACAGCAGGATATAAAGAAGAATCTGAACATGGATGAGGCGATGATTTTCAAATCATCATTCAACCGTAAGAATCTTTATTATGAGATTAGGCCGAAAGTAGATTCTAAAAAACAATTGATTCGTTATATCCTTAATAATAAGGGAAAATCGGGTATTGTTTATTGTTTAAGCCGTAAAAAAGTTGAAGAAATAGCCAATTTACTAAGCGTAAATGGTATTAAGGCACTACACTACCATGCAGGTCTGGATGCAGACACCCGCATGAAAAACCAAGATGCGTTTCTGAACGAAGAGGCTGATGTAATTGTAGCAACCATTGCTTTTGGAATGGGGATTGATAAACCTGATGTCAGGTTTGTGATTCACTACGATGCACCTAAATCTCTTGAGGGGTATTATCAGGAAACCGGAAGAGCCGGCCGTGATGGCTTGGAAGGTAACTGCTTGATGTTCTACAGCTTTGATGATATTCTGAAACTAGAGAAGTTTAACAAAGACAAAACCGTTACCGAACGAGACAACGCCAAAGCTTTGTTGATGGAGATGGTAGCTTACTCAAATCTGGGTATATGCCGTCGTCGTCAGTTATTGAGCTACTTTGGTGAATACGCCGAAAAAGATTGTGGTTTTTGTGATAACTGCCTGAAACCTACCAAGAAATTTAAAATAGAAGACGAAGCCGTATTAGCTTTAAAGGCTATTCAGCAAGTAGGCGAAAGATTCGATATTCAGCATATAGCCGATGTGCTTACTGCCAATACAGCCAACCCGTATATTCGTAGCTACGAGCACGATAAACTAGAAGTGTACGGAAAAGGCAAAGGTATGTTTACACAAGACGACGAAGAAGAGGAAGAAGAAGATGATGATGATGAATTAGACTTAGTAAGCGACGAAGAAACTGACGACGAAGATGATGCAGCAGCTACGGTTGCAACAAAGAGCCCGTCGCAAACTCCGAAGAAAGCTGAAAAACCTAAAAAAGCTGATAACAAAAGAACAGCAAACGATTATTGGGTTTCTATTCTTCGCCAGATGATGGCATTTGGCTATATCGAAAAAGATATTGAGAATGCTTATGGTGTAGTGAAACTATCGGAGAAAGGTAAAAGCTTTATTGCTGACTCTTACCCGATTACGATTTCGGAAGACCATAACTATGAAAATACAGAAAGTAGCGATGACGACGACGTACCAATGAACGGTGGGCCGTCAGGTGGTGGTGGCGCTTTCGACTCTGCATTGTTTGAGTTACTGAAAGCACTTCGTAAGAAAATTGCGAAAGACAAAAATGTGCCGCCTTACGTGGTTTTCCAGGACCCATCTCTTGAAGAAATGGCAACCACCTACCCTACTACCTCGCAAGATTTGGCTCAGATAAATGGTGTAGGTTTAGGAAAGGTACAAAAATTCGGAAAACCATTCCTGGAATTGATTTCGAAGTATGTAGAAGAAAACGAAATCGAAACAACACAGGATTTAGTTGTAAAATCGGCTGTTAATAAATCTAAAATAAAGATTTATATCATTCAGCAGATTGACCGTAAGATTGATTTGGACGAAATTGCAGAATCGAAAGATTTAACAATGACCGAATTGATTGAAGAGATTGAGCACATCTGTTACTCAGGTACTCGTTTGAATCTTGACTACTACATTAATCAGGTGATTGATGAAGACCATCAGGATGAAATTTATGAGTATTTTATGGCTGCCGAAACTGATAATATCCGTGCCGCACAAAAAACTTTTGATGGCGATGATATTACAGAAGAAGAGCTAAGATTGATGAGAATAAAATTCTTGTCGGAAATGGCAAATTAATTTATTACATTTGGTGTAAAGAAGTAAAACACCCGCAAGGGTAATAGATATACAACAAAATCATAAAAAGTGTGAACAGCGCATTTCTGTGCTTCACACTTTTTTTTTAGACTATTTGAAGTCGAAAAATGGCAAAAAAACGGTTTCCGAACTCATAAATTATTGGTCTGTACAATATTTTTCATTATTTAACATCAAAAAATTTAGAATTAATAGTTATTCAATAAAATAAATATACTTTTGTATAAATTTATCAATTAAATCATTCAAGTTATCATGAACATTTTTGTTGGAAGTCTCCCTTTTAGAATCGAAGAAAGTGAATTAAAGCAATATTTTGAAGAATATGGTGAAGTAAGTTCTGTTAAGATTATTATTGACAAAGTTACTGGAAGAAGCAAAGGTTTTGCATTTGTAGAAATGCCAGACGATGCAGCTGCATTGAAAGCTATCAGCCAATTGAATGGTGCTGACATCGGTGGCCGTACAGCGGTAGTTAACCAAGCTGAAGAAAGAAGAGAAAGACCAGCTGGTGGCGGCGGTGGTTTCAACCGTGGTGGTGGCGACTATAACCGCGGTGGCGGTGGTGGCGGCTACAACCGTGGTGGTGACCGTGGCGGTAACGGCGGCGGACGTAGGTATTAATATTCTTCAAAGTATATATATATATAGAAGAAAACTAAGCTTCCATTTCATGGTAGCTTGGTTTTCTTTTTTTATATATCATCTATGGGTTAAAAATATAAAAGCCCCTTACTGAAATCAGCAAGAGGCTCGTAACTATTCTATTTGCATATCAAGGCAAAGGCTTAACCATTATGTCTTTAAAGTAAACTTTGCTTTTAGGATCATGCCCTTGTAGAGCAAATGTACCACTGCTTATTCTGCGTCCTTCTCTACCTTTTGGCAACTCAGCAGGCTCATCATACTCAACTACTGTTTTATCATTGATTTTAATGGTTACGTGTTTATCTTTTACAATAATGTGCTCGGTGTACCATACATTGTCTTTTACTAAAGTATCTTTTACATCCTGAATACCATATAGGCTTCCTGTGCGTCTCCAGTCGGTATGTGAATTGTTTACTTGCACTTCGTATCCTTTATTAGGCCAGCTTCCTTGCTGAAATTCGGTATGAAAATAAATACCTGAGTTTGAGCCAGGTGTAGTCATAACCTGTGTTTTAAATTCAAAATTCTTGAAATCGTGGTTATTTACCGGCCCTACATAAAACAAATGCGCTACAGGGCCATTGACAGCAATTGTACCGTTTTCGATACTGAAAGTGCTGGCATTATCGCCTACTTTCCAGCCGTCGAACGATTTGCCATCAAAAAGCGAATACCAGCCTTTTTTTGCTTTTTGTGCATAGCCTACGTTAGCCAGCATGAGTAACATACATGCGAAATAAAAGATTTTTTTCATATGAGTATTTAATAATTAATTATAGTGACATGGAGGTATCACATGGTTGAATATGGCTAACAAGGTACGAATTAATTTTAATTTCTAATTCATCGGTTTGTGATAAATGACTCTTTGCGATATACATTTAAATACTTATTATTGCACACTTATTTATTTAATGACTATTAAAGTACCTTATGCTTCTTAAATTAAAGAACTACTACCTACTACTCATACTTGTTAGCGGGCTTGTTCAGTCTTGTGTTAAACAAAAAGAACCTGAGATTCCTCTGGTTCCAACCTCGAATTTTGCTTTTAGCTTCGGAAAAAACGGAGAGGTAAAGTTTACAGATAAGTCAGAGAATGCTATCAGTTATCAATGGGAATTTGGCGATGGCAGCACCTCGACTGAGCAAAACCCAACGCATACCTATGCCGATGAGAAAGCTTATAGTGTTATGCTTACTGTAGAGTCGAAAGACAAACAGAAAAAGGCTGTTCAACAGACGATTACTATTGAAAACTATGAGCCAATTGCCGATTTTAAATACGATATGCTAGAAGGCGGAAAGGTTAAGTTTACTAATCTATCAAAATATGCCTCTACTTATATATGGGATATTGAAGGAAGAAAAGAGCAAATAGATAAGCCGGACTTTGACTATCAGTTTAAGAAAAACGGCAATCATACTATAACGCTCAATGTTGAGAAGAAGAACGGGTTAAAAGCTAGTGTCTCGAAAGAATTAGCTATTAAAAATTTGCTGACAAGTGCAGATAGCACAGCAGGCATGTACATTGGCGATTTTATGGTATAAGTAGATAAGGATACAAAAACTTATAAGAATTTTGAAATCAACTTTGAGAAACTGTCTGATTCTACTATTGTTATCAAGAAAATAACTACTCCTGAGTTCTCTGCAGAAAATATTGTTTATTGGGTGCGAGACTCCAAATTAACACGTTTAGGACCAGACTTCTGCGAAGGCTATATCAGAAAAGAAGACGGCCTTATTAGCTTTTGTGTAATATATTATCCGATATGGGTTGGTTTTAGTGGTTATAAAGTCAAATAAGGCTTTATAACCTAATCAGTTTCTTCTCAAGTACAGGTACTTGCAGCACAATTTCAGAACCTTTTCCAATCGCTGATTTTATTTCGAAGCTCCCTCCTACTTCGGCGGCACGGCTAGTCATGTTTTTAAGCCCATTACGAGAAGATGGTTTCTGAGGGTCAAAACCCTTGCCATCGTCTTTTATGTCAATTCTAAGCATATTTTTCTGCAAACTTAGCCTCATGTCTACTTTTGTACATTTGGCGTGCTTGGTGATATTATGCAGGGCTTCTTTTACAATCAGAAAGATATTTCTCCGAACCTCCATCGATAAAGCTCCTATTTCATTATTAATAGAAGAATCGATGTCAATATTAATCTCAATATCCTGGGCTTGGAGTGTTTGCACGGTGTGGTCACGCAGCCTTACAAAGAAGTTTTCAAAACCATCGTTTTCAGGGCGGATATTCCATATCATATCATCGATAGCACTACTTAAACGGCTTACCTCTTCCGGTATCTGTTTCAGTAACTGATTAGAAGAACTTTCAGGGTCGAGTTTTTTACTTGCCATTACACTTAATAAACTAATGCTACTGAGCGAAGAGCCAATATCATCGTGCAAATCTCGTGAGATACGGTTTCTTACTTCCTGCAATTGCAAAAGCTGATTGATACGGAAACGATAAAAAAGGTACGCCAAAACGAGAACCAATGCAATAATCAGGGTTTTAAACCACCATGTTTCGTAATAATATGGTACTATCGAAAAACTGACGGCAACTTCTTTTAAATGTCTATTGCTTGTCTCATCAAACATTCTGACATGAAAAGTATAATCGCCGGGCGATAGGTTATTGTATGTAAAAGTAGCATCTTCTTTTGCGTCAATCCAGCCATTTTCCAGCCCTTCGAGGTAGTAACTGTAATGATTCTGATTTGCTTTCATAAAATTCAAAGCTGAAACATGAAAAGTAATGGCGTTTTCGGTACGTTTTAGCTCAAATGGCTGGCTCCAGTCATAAAATCGCTGTTCGTTATTGACAATTACCGAACTTACCGCAAGATTACTTATGGCCTTGTTTTGCAGCAAATCCTGGGTATTAACAATATTCAAACTGCCTTTTTGCCCTATTAATAATTCTTTACCCTCGTTCATATAGAAACTATAGGTAGTGTTATCGCTAATGAGCCCATCGTTTTGGGTAAATCTCAGAAAACGTTGCTGCTTAGGGCTATACACTTGCAAACCACCTAGGTTACCTATCCAGATATTACGGTGAATGTCTTCGGCTATCTGCCTGCATTCAATGTCATAAATACCATCTTTTGAGCCTAAATCGAGCAGAGCAACTCCCTGCTGATTAATCTTGGCGAGTAGTTCCCAACCTGTAGCCCAAACATTACCTTCAGTGTCTAGCAATAATTTAATGATAGAAATTTCCCGCTTGTCGTCAGGAAATTTTACTTCCGAAAATCTCTTTGTTCGTTCATCAAAATAAAAAAGGCCCGAGGTTGTGCCTATCCAGAATCGGCCTTGTTTATCTTCCAGCACATCCATTATCCATCGGTTTTTCATCAATGTGTCATGGTCTTTTTTATCCCATAGCACAATTTCTTTTCCCGTAGCTTTATCTACTACGTGCATACTTAGGTAGTGATTAATAATCCACATCCGATTTTTAGAATCCTGCATGCCTATTGAGTAAAACGGCACAGTAAAAAAGCCATGATGGGTAGTAAAGGGCGTAGGTAAAAAACGTTGCTGTTGAGGGTCAAACACAAAAATCCCTTCAAAATTATTATCTTCCGGATTCTCTTTTCCATCAGCCCAGGTTTGCCACTGGTTAGTAAAAATCCAGATTTTACCTGTTTCATCCTGAATTATCTGCCTTGTTTCAGCTTCGCTGGGGTAATGCGGATACCGAAAAAACTGTCGGGAATTATTGGCTTTGTTCCACTTTACCATTCCCCACCTCGAAAACCCCAGATAAAAAGTCTGGCCTGTTGCATCGGTTTTGTCTTTCAGAATTGCATTAATTGCAAGATTGTTTTCTGGAAGAAAATTAGCAAAACTAACCGCCTTAATTAACTGACTATGAGGATTATACAAAAAAACACCTTGCTGTAAAGTACAAAACCATACGATGCCTGTACGAGGGCTTTTGCAGATATTAAAAGCCTGAAAATCATCGCTATATACACCTTCGTAGAAATAAAACTTTTCTTCGTCGGGTCTGAAAATCCCTATGGTTTTGGCATTGCTCACCCAAAGAATATCTCTGCCTTGCTCATCGGTATCGGCACATACAGCCAATGTATAATCCTTATAAAATTTCAGGTCTTCAGTAACTGGGTCGAACCGGATTAGGCCCTGCTGAAAGGCAGAAATCCAGATAATGCCGTGTCGGTCTATTGTAGCCCTGCTTACTTCAAAAAACAAGCGTTTATCGGGTTTATCGCTTTCTTTGCCTACTACACAACGTAATTTCTGCTTAAGGGGCTCGTACTTATAAATGCCTACATCTAAGCCTATTACCCATATATTTTTCTGCTTATCTTCTATAAAATCGGCTTTTATGTCTTTGTAAGTAGTATTTGGCAAGGGGAAGTATTGATGTGCAAAGGTTTTAGGGTCAAACCTGAACACCCCGTGAAAATCGGACATCCAACCATTTTTTTGCGAATCGAAGACGATATTGCCAAAATTACCATCTGGCAAAGGCGGGAGTTTATTGCTTAAATCGTTAACTTTCAAGGTTTTGGCATCAATTCGCCCGAATGGAATAGTTCTTGAAGCAAACCAAATGTTGTTTTGCTCGTCAGAAGTAATGCCATGATTATAGGCACCCTCTATCTGTGTAAAATTCTGAAACTGGTAGCCATCGTAGCGTGTCAGATATTTACGTGTACCCATCCACACAAAGCCCTCTTTGTCTTCAACCACACTTAGTACATCGTTGCTTGAAAGCCCATCTTTTGAAGTAAGATGCTCAAATCTTACCTGTGGTAGCTGTGCATAGGTACATAAGGAGATAAATAATAGGGTAACGAGATACTTCATAAAAATAAAAGGGTACTCGCAGGTTTGGTTTTTCTGACCGAAACTATACAAATTCTTTTGTAAATCAAAGGGAGAACCGTGTGACTCTCCCTCATAAAAACATATATTTCAGTTTCTTAACACTCGGTTGCACTTAAGGCCAACCCTGCCTGTGATGTTTCTTTGTATTTTTTCGACATATCTTTTCCTGTGGCTCGCATTACCTTTATTACACTATCTAAGGTGATTTTCTGATAGCCTGTGTTGCCTGACGAAGCCAGTAAATAGGCATTATATGCCTTGATAGCCCCCATAGCATTGCGCTCAATGCAGGGAATTTGCACATATCCCCCGATAGGGTCGCAGGTCATGCCCAGGTGGTGTTCAATCGCTATTTCAGCGGCTGATTCTACTGTTTCTATGGGCCTGCCGGCACAGTATGATAACATAGCCGCAGCCATAGCCGAGGCCGAGCCTATTTCGCCCATGCAGCCCATTTCAGCACCTGAGATACTAGCATTATGCTTTATCAGAAAACCAACTGCGGCAGCAGCCATCATTCCTTCCCGTAGTTTTTGCTTATCGTAATGATAATGGTTACGCAGTAGATATGTAATACCCGGAATAACGCCTGATGCACCAGAGGTTGGCGCCGTTACAACAATATTTCCGGCAGCGTTTTCTTCTGATGCCGCCATACAATAGGCATTCAGAAAAACCATAAAACTATCGGTTGTAGAAGCATGACTCTTGGCTTGTTCGAACAAAACGGGCGCTTTCCTTCTTAGTTTAATAGTGCCCGGCAAAACGCCTTTGTGCCTTAAACCTCGTTTGACGGCCTTATGCATGGTTTCAAGAATATCATCTATTTTCTGGTAGATTTCTTTCTTTGCCAAGCCCGTAAGTGCCATTTCGTTGGCAATCATGAGGTCGGTAAGAGAAATTTTATTTTTCGACAGATGCTCTTTTAGCTCTTTCATTGTCGAGAAAGGGAAAGCAGGTATTTTTGTAGAAGCTGCTTGCGGGTCTTCGCCTTTGCGCTGAATAAAGCCCCCTCCTACTGAATAGTATTCTTCCTCTAAAATAACTTTCCCGTTGCTCATTAAGCGAAAAACGAGTGTATTAGGATGCGGAGAATCATAACGCCCCCGTTCAAAAACAATACTTTTAGCTGTGAGCGTAAGTGCCTCATTCTGAATACTTATAGGATAAGCATCATCGGGATTCTTCAATAATACCGTAAAAGCATTGGGTTCGCAAGTATCAGGCAACCAGCCTAAAAGCCCGGCAATTACGGCTCTGTCGGTACCGTGGCCTTTTCCGGTGGCACTTAGTGATCCGTACAAATGAATTTTTATCTGAAGTGGCTCAAGCAGTAAATCATGGGGTAAAGTATAGGTACGCTGCAGAAAATCGTAAGCAGCTTTCATAGGCCCGATTGTATGAGAACTCGAAGGGCCTGGACCAATTTTGAATAAATCAAAAATGGAAGTCGTAATTGCTTCTTTAAGCATGTCGTCAATGATGAAGGTAATTCAATCACGAATTAATACCATTTCAGACAAATCACCAAAATTTTATTTTCCAACCATCGCAGGTGGTCGTCCACGCAAGGCACTCCAGGTATCGTCGATAGCAATCTGGGTAACAGCTTGTAAGCCTGCCAAGTCTAGTGCCGACCAGACCGTTTCCCTCTTAATATCACTCTTTATTTTACCTGTTCCTTTCGGGTAACAAGCCCAGAACAGACAATCATATTTACCGGCATCTCGTACCTCGGCACAAAGCCTCTCGAGTTCTTCTTGTTTTGTGGCAAATACCTGCACAAAATCATATTTTTTACCCGATTCAGGTTGAGTATCATGTGTAATATCTCCTAAAATAGCAGTATATGTTTCAGGTGCATTTACTATTAGTAAAGCCCCCGTAGCATTTAATCTTAATTTTTTAAAGATGCTATTTGCGTGCATTGTATTATTGTTTTGCGGAACAAGTCAAAATATAGACGACCAATTAAACAAATTCATACTAATGCCCAGCCTTTTGATAACTCCAGCCTTCTTCTTGTTTTAACACAGTTTCTGCAATGGCTGATGGTACAAACGAGGCCGTAGGTAACATATCAGCTTCGGTGAGCTTATAGCGCTTCATGGTATTGCGACAAACAGCAAATACCACCCCGTCTTTTTGTAGCTTTTCTATTTGCGCAGCAAATGGCGAAGAATCTTTTTTAATCGCCGAAATCGCCTTGCCATGAATCAACACTTCTACTTTGGTATCTGGCAACTCTTTCCATAAGTTTCTTATCTGGCGCATTACTGTTGCCTGGTCGGTGGTATCGGCACTATTGAGGTCTATCAATAATCTGTGAGGTTTTGTTTGGGCATAGCTGCAAGTAACATTAAATAGTATTACGCCAAATACTACAAAAAGGGCTGGTAAGCTTTTTTTCATAAAAATAAAGGTTTTGGTTTGTCTGATGTTTTAATTTATTAACGCTTTCACTCATCCGTTCGATAAAATGTGTATCAATTTTAGCATTTTTTCTTCAATTGAACATACATTTGGCTTAGAGTATGTTTAAAAATTATAATTCGACCTCCAAAGTCATCTTTTTAAGCCATACTGCGTTGCATTTTTTCGATGTAGCTGCCGGCTACATCTGCAAAATGACGTCTTGTCTGACTTAAAAATATGTCCTTTTCGGTCAGAATAATAAAATTTAAACACACTCTTAGATTTTTGAAGATAATGCTACAAGTATGTACTTAATACAAAAGCTTTGCATTTTTGTGCAAAGTACATTTTTTCTGTTATTGCTAAAACGAAAAACCTATATATTTGAAGGTCTTTAGATGGTTAAAAACGCCTTTGCTAAAGCTATTTATCCTGAAATTAAATTATTAATCTTAAACCTATATGAGTATGTCTTTAAAAGTCGGAGACCAAGCCCCTGATTTCAAATTATACAACAGCGAAAAACAAGAAGTAAATCTTGCTGATTATCGTGGCAAAAATGTTGTAGTGTTGTTTTTCCCACTGGCTTTCACAAGTGTTTGTACAGCAGAACTTTGCCAAATGAGAGACGATATAAACACCTATAAAAACCTGAATTCTGATGTAGTGGCAATCTCTGTTGATTCACTTTTTACACTTGGAAAGTTTAAAGAAGAACAGCAATTACCTTTTCCGCTCCTATCAGACTTCAATAAAGAAACCTCTCAAGCCTTTGGCTCTTATTACGAAGATTTTGCTTTTGGTATGCATGGGGTATCTAAACGCTCGGCATTTGTAGTAGATAAAGATGGCATTATACGCTATGCAGAAGTATTAGAGAAAGCAAGCGATGTACCTGATTTTGTAGCTATTAAAAGCACATTGGAGAGTTTGTAAGAATATAGTTTCCCCCTTTTGGTAATGAAAAGGGGGATTTTATTTTAATCCTGAAGACCGGCAACAATACTATTTACTATTGAGAGAATAAATCCGAAAATCAATGGCTGTAAGAAACCATCGACACTAAAACCCGGTACAAGATAGCTACAGAAGTACACAACTGCAACGTTGACCACCAAATAGAAAAAGCCTAGAGTGATAATAGTAATAGGCAAAGATAGAATCTGAAGAATTGGCTTAACGAAAGTGTTAAGAATACTCATTACAAAAGCCACAATGATAGCTGTTGTAAAATCAGTGACATAAATTTTACTTAAAATGGCAGGCATAAAATATACTGCAGCGCCGCAGCATATTAATCGAACAATATAACTGAGCATAATTTAAGAATCCTCCTGCCCCACAGGAGATAGGTTTTAGTTAGCACTACATTCCCCGCTCGGGGTGCCCGTTATGGGCGAGGGGTATGTCTTTTTATCAAAACATCGAGTACTTCATCAAACTCGTAGTTTTTCTGTTCTAAAAGTACTAAATAATGATAGAATAAATCGGCGGCCTCACCCAAAAATAATTCTTTATTATCATCTTTAGCTTCAATTACTAGCTCTACGGCTTCTTCGCCAACTTTTTGCGCAACTTTATTGATACCTTTCCTGAACAAGTGGCTTGTATAAGACTCGTCGGTAGGGTTTTCTTTTCTGCCTTTAATTACACTACGTAAATGGTTTATAAACAAAACTTTTTTGTCTGACATACTATTTACCTCATTGAAGCAAGTATCGGCTCCTGTGTGGCACGTAGGGCCATCAGGCGAGGCGTGAATCAGAATAGTGTCGCCGTCACAATCAACCAGTATTTGTTTTACGTGCAAAAAATTATTAGAGGTTTCGCCTTTTGTCCAGAGTCTTTGTTTACTGCGGCTAAAAAAAGTTACGATGTTTTCCTGTTGGGTTTTCTGGTAAGCCTCGGCATTCATATAGCCAAGCATTAATACTTTGCCCGTCTGATAATCTTGTATAATAGCCGGTACGAGCCCATCGGGTGATTTTTCAAAATCAATTTTGTTGTCC
Source organism: Emticicia soli (assembly GCF_037860775.1). Classification (NCBI taxonomy): domain Bacteria; kingdom Pseudomonadati; phylum Bacteroidota; class Cytophagia; order Cytophagales; family Leadbetterellaceae; genus Emticicia; species Emticicia soli. The sequence continues at coordinate 87,481 of NZ_JBBEWC010000017.1, forward strand.
ATTCCTTCAATAATTTTCCACAAAAGTACAGATGTTCAAAAACTATTACCTATAAAAGTCTGAAAATTTATGATTAGCCTTCATGTATATATGAGTTTGATTTTATCCTTAAAAAAAGTTTGAAAAATTTTTCAGCGGCAAAATTCTAATAATCAGACACTTACAAATAATCAGAAAAAAAAATATTGTTTTTTTTTCGTCAGGGTATTGACAAGTGTTAAAATTTACTCTACCTTTGCAGTCCAATCAGTTACCAAATAACTGAAACGCGGAAGTAGCTCAGTTGGTAGAGCGTAACCTTGCCAAGGTTAAGGTCGCGAGTTCGAGACTCGTCTTCCGCTCGAAAAGTTAAGCACCCTTTAAAAGGTGCTTTTTTTTTCAGAGTGCACACCATCCGCCGGGGTGGTGGAACTGGTAGACACGCAGGACTTAAAATCCTGTGAGCCGAAACGCTCGTACGGGTTCGATTCCCGTCCCCGGTACCAATTGTACAAAAAAGTACAAAACAAGAAGTAAACAAAAAGAGTGTAAATAGCTACTAATAAGCCGTTTACACTCTTTTTTATTTCTTTTGATTATCTCTTTATCTGATGTTTTTTTCAAAGAAATTGTAGAAAAAATGTAGAAAATTATTTTTTCTCAATAAGTAGATTCATAGTAGAAATCCATTTTTCTCCTTCAATCAAATCATATATTCCAAACTGATATCTAAGTATAGGCTTATCTAAATCTTTAGTAATTATAGTTATCGTACTATTTGAGTATTTGCTTTCTGTTTGACTGTTAGTAATTTCTTTAGCTGTTAATGCTCCCACTACCGCTCCAGTACCACCGGCAATAGCCCCTCCTACTACTGCTCTACCTAATGAATTCTGTTTTGAAGTTTCACTTTTAGTTATATCAATCATATTGTTTTTAATATCAACTGATTTGATTTCGCTAAAATTAAGAATACTATAATTATGACTCTCATCCACAAAAGCAAACTTCTTATTGGTTTCATCGGCTAATATAGCAAAAGGCTTATAAAAGTAGCCTTTCATAGCTTTTATGTGTTCTGGTAAAGGATAAAGAATAAATTGTCGGGTACTTACAAAATTCTGTGAAGATAAATACTCCTTAATCTTATTTTCAAAATTACTTCTCATTTGTTCAACTAAGAGGGTATCTTTTTCTGTTGATTTATTTCCTAAATAAACAATGAGAAAATAAAGGCCAACTAATAAAATTGCGCCCCAGAAGATAAATCCGGTAGTAGTCATAATAGATATGTTTAAAATGAATAAATACGACATTAAAAAAGCGTGTCGCTACTCGCTTCGTTAGTCAAGGCTCTACCAAAGCCCACCAAACAAAAGCAAAGTAACGCCCACGCATGTCGCAGGCGTTTTGGCTTCGCTCCCTGTTTGGTTGTTATTTGGTAGATTTTGACTAACAGGATTTCCGCTAAACGCTAAAAAAATATTTAACTTTTAATATTTATGAAATATTACTCATATATCTTGGTTTTTGTAGAAATATTAAACTCTAAATTATCTATATTAATATACTATAAATTACTTTTAAAAGTATGAGTGTATTGCATATAAAAAAACCTTATACTAAGCTTTCTTTATATGCAATACACTCATTGATAATTTTATAAGAATTCATAGCACTAAAATTACTAAAGCCATATAATTCAATTATTCTTTTTCTCTCAAAGATTAAATAATCTTTTTCCACTAAATCTGAATGATAAAACTTTTTATCTCTTAAACTAATTAATGAATAAGAGATAAACATAATAAGTATAGGTTCTAACTTGTAAAAATTTAAATAGTTTCTAAATCTTCTTGCATCATGCTGCTTAACTTCATAATTTTTACCACAGGCACATTGAGCAAGGAAAACTAAAATATTCATACAGTTGTCCTCAAATGGTATCCAACCAACAATATCTAGGCCCCTTTCTTGATTATTTCTTTCTGCTATTTGTTGAATTTCATAATCATCCACAGTTAAATTTAAATCTGCTGCTAATTGCTTAATTTTATTCCTTGCATTTCCAGTATAAGCAGTATTTCTACCAAAATTCTTTACAATCGCATTATTAGGTAAAAATTTTTCTAAAACCTCCTTAGATATATATTCAAATTCTGTTGTCAGTTCTTTAGTGAAATCGTTAAATATATTTAGTTTTGATGATATTAAAAGATAAATATATAATTTATTATGCTCTGATATATTAGGCTTAGTGCTTAATAAAACCTCATTATCGTCAAATAAATATGGATAATAAGTATTATATAACTCACTTCTTTCCTTCAACAACTCAAATATTTTTTTTATAAAAATTTCATCTTCGTCTTTGGCTTCAGGACTACTATACTCAATCGTACCGTAAAATCTATCTAGAATATCTCCAACAGATACGACTCCATCCTTAGAAAATAGAGCTATTAATTCTATAAAGTCTGCATATAAATATAAATCATTTCTTGTATAACCTGGGGATGACTGATTTTGAAAATTCTTCATACACCCTTCAAATTTCTCTTCAAAAGTCATCTCCTTGTTGAATAATTTTATCTTTAAAATCATTAATTTTAAGAGCAATTTTTCTTATAGATTTTAAATCCTCGTAGAGCTCTATATAAAAAGTTTTAACTTTATTAGAAATTTTATCTGCCTGCTCTATTGCTTTAAGCGAGTCCCTAATTTTATTCTCAAATTGGATATCCATGTCATCAGTCATTTCATAAGCTTCGTAGATAGTAGTACCATTCTTTTCAAATGAATTTAGCGCATCAGAGTTGCCTATTACAGCATCAAGTAGTTTTAGTCCCTCACTATCTCCTAATACTCTAGATTGCCCTTGATTTTTTTCAAACCACCAATATATAATCTTTTTTAGATTTACTTTATTAATTCCTTCCAGCGGGTTATCAGAATCTATATTTACACCTAAGAATTTTCTTATGTTCTCTTTATTCAAGCTATCAGTAAAATAATTCAAATAAAATCTTGTATCGTTTAAACCATCTATTTGATAAAATTTTTCATCTTCTACCAGTTTATATAGCTCATACCCTATAAGTAACCTTTTTACATAATCGCTTCTACTACCAATAATTTTAGCTATTTCTACACATGACTGTTGAAAAGAAATAATCGAATAGTCTCTGGCTTTCATTTCAGATAGATATCTTGCTTTCTCTAAAAGTCGCCAAGATTTAATTCCAGTAATGTGCCTAAAACCTAGATATTTTAATATTTCTTCTTTCTCTTTAAATATTAAACAAGGAACTTCTTTAGGGTGAAAATGTGCATTTGTAGAAATTTCCTGTACACTCACTTTTTTTACAGTTGCTAAAGATGGATGTAATAACAATTTTACAGCAGTAAGTCTTCTATTACCCTCAATAACAATATATTTGTTTTCTTCAGTTAAATCTTCTGTCACTAATAATAGCTCTCCAGCAAAAAAACCATTTTTACCAATAGCAATCATTAACTCTTCAGTTGCAGCCTCTAATAATAGATATTCAATGACCGTTTTCTCATCCTTTCCTTGCTTCGACTTAGGGAGACGTGGATTTAATAAGTCCAATTTTAAATTTTCAATCGGAATATTTTCAATAAAAGGGAATTTTCTTTCCATGAATAGTTAGATATACATTTAACGCATTAATCTACTAAAAATCTTAAAATTATTAAAGCAAAAGCTTTAGAACTATAAAATCCTAAGCTATTCTCTTAGCTAAGATAAAATGCAAATATTGTGATAAAAGTTATAGTAAATTAATGCAATACTGTCCACAATACTTTCATTAATTATAAAATTAAGTTCTACTTTAAAATATCCTAAGTTTGATAGCAAAATTTCTACTTCTCTTTAATACGTTTTTATTAATATAGAAAATGATAGCAAAATTTCCTCTAAGCTATTACATTTGTTACTATGATAATATTTAAAATACAATTTGCTAAGCTTTCATACTACTAATATTCTTACAAATTAGAGCTCCAAAAAGTACTTCAAACCTAAAGAAAATCTTTGCGAAATGCAATTAGCTTAAAGAGTTATAAAACTTTGTTCTGATTAAAATAAAAGATAAATCTATGGCACTAGATACAAAAGAAATTGAAAAAGAAATTCAAGAACAATACATGGAAGATGATAACTATCGTCCTTGGATTGTTGGATTTAGCGGAGGAAAAGATTCAACAATGTTACTACAGTTAGTTTGGACTGCTATTGCTAGCCTACCTGAAATATACTATAAAAGACATATTTATGTAGTTTGTAATAACACTCTAGTCGAAAATCCTAAAATTGTCGAATACACAGATAAAATATTACTCAAAATTGAGAAAGCTGCATTAGTTCAAAATATTCCGTTAACAATACATAAAACAATTCCACGGCTAGAAGATACATTTTGGGTAAATTTACTTGGAAAAGGTTATCCGGCTCCTAACAATCTTTTTCGCTGGTGTACTGAAAGACTAAAGATAAGCCCTACTACAAAATTTATAGTTAATAAAATTAACGAAGAAGGAGAAGCTATTATCCTTTTAGGAACTCGTAGTGATGAGAGCTCTACTAGAGCTAAAAGCATTAAAAAACATGAAGTTAAAGGGAGACGGCTAAGTAAACATATGACCCTTCCGAATGCCCACGTATATTCACCTATAAAAAATGTACTAATAAAGGATTTATGGACTTATTTACAACAAGTTCCATCTCCTTGGGGAGCAAATAATAAGGAGTTAGTAACTCTTTACCAAAATGCTAATAGTGGTGATTGTCCACTAGTAATTGATACTAGTACTTCATCTTGTGGAAATAGTCGTTTTGGGTGTTGGGTTTGTACAGTGGTTAATAGGGATAAATCTCTTGAAGCTCTAGTTGCGAATGGAGAGGAGTGGATGATACCCTTGATGGAACTTAGAGATTATCTGGTAAATACTCGTGACTTAGAAAGCGTTAGAGAAGTTAGAAGAAGGAATGGGCAACAAATAGAAGGCGTTTTAGGGCCGTATAAACCTCACTTTAGAGCAGAATTTTTAGAAAAGTTATTAGTCGCTCAACGTGAAATTCAAGCCGAACAGTCTGATATTTCTTTAATTAATTATCAAGAACTTGTAGCTATCCAAGTAACTTGGTATCGAGACAATATTTTTAGTTTTAACGTTGCAGATATTTATAATAGAGTAAATGGGACTAATATAGAAATTGAAACTAATGATAAAGTTTTAGAAGAAAAGACTCTTTTAAAGGAAATATGTAAAGAGAACCCAAAAGATTTCGAGTTATTAAATGATTTATTAGCATTGCAAAAAACTCGTACTATTCTAATGAATAATAGGGGTTTACAAACTGACCTGGAAAATAAATTAGAAAATCATATTCAAAATCACTTATAGGGCCAATTATATAAAAATATGTTTATTAGTAAAGTTTATCTCAATAATTTTAGAGTTTATAAAGGTGAGAATCAAATTGCCTTTAAACGTGAAGATAATAAAAATGTAACTATAATTGCCGGTAATAATGGATTTGGTAAAACATCTTTCCTTACTTCATTAGTATGGTGCTTTTATGGTAAGTTCATGCAAGATGTGGAGAAAAAATATAAGGAGGAAATCTACGATTCTGGTGGCTATAAGAAATATGCGTCTTCTAATTTAAATAATCTTGCCCATTCCGAAGGCGATACTCAATATAGTGTATCTATAACAATTACCGATATTTTCATTCCTGCAATTCCTTGTAAGGTTATTACTATAGTCCGTAGTTTTAATGTAACAACGGAGGAAGATTCCATAAGAATTCTAATTGACGGAAACGAAAATGAATTAACTAAAGAAGTAGGAAACGATATTTTCATCAATGATTTTATTTTGCCTAAAGAGATAGCAAAATTTTTCTTTTTCGATGCCGAAAAAATTGTTTCCCTAGCAGAGATGAAGTCTTTACAGGATAAAAAAAATCTAAGTAAAGCCTACTCTGAGGTATTGGGTATTAAAAAATATGAAGATTTAAAAGAAAATCTCGAAAATCTAAGAATTCGATTTAGAAGAAATTCAGCTACAGTAAATGACCGTAAAAAACTGGAAACCTTAAATAAAGAGATTCACACAGGTAAAGAATTTATTAATTTATATGAAATAAATATTAAAAACTTACAAGAAGAAAAACTTTATAAAAAAGGATTTTCTGAACAATTGCAAGAAAAACTAATCCGTGAAGGTAACTCTATGAGTGATACGGAGCTAGCAGAGCTAAAGAAATTAAAACAAAATCTAATTGATGAACATGAGGGCTTAAAAAGCAAATTAAAAGATTTATTAGAGCTTGCACCTTTTGCTATAGCTTCTAAGACAATTATATCTTTAGAGAAACAGTTAGAATATGAATTACAAGTTACCAAACTTCAACTTAATCCAGAAACCGCAACATCGCTTTCTAAAAAGATTAATTCAGATTTAAAGAAATTAAATTTATCTAAAGAATTAATAGTAAATATTAACGATATTATTAGTAAACACTTGATTAAAGGAGATGTTCAACCTTCTCAAGAAGAGAAAATATTACACTCTTTTCAAGATGTAGAAATAAATGAATTCAACGCCATTCTTAATAATATTAAATATGCTTTTTCTTACACGTTTAAGCAAGTAACAAAGGAGATACGGAACAATCGAATTTTGTTTAATAAAGTTGTGAGACAAATAACAGATGCAGAATCTAAGGAAAATGACTTATTAATTAAAGAGATTCGTAAAGAGAAAAATGTAATCGATAAAAGAATTGATGAAATTGATAGCGAAATAATAAAACTAAGTATAGAAATTGAAAATCATCGTAGAGAGCTCATTATAAAAGCAAAACAAGAAGCGGAACTGTCTAAAATTGTAAGATTAGAGGAATCGGATAAACTAAAAGACGAGACAGCACAAAGGCTAATAACTGAATTGGATTCCTTTATTTATAAACTCAAAAACAATAAAAAGCAATCCTTAGAAAGTAAGATAAAAGCTGAATTAAATAAATTGATGCATAAATCAAATTTTGTTGATAAAGTAAAAGTAACTATAGAACATGATTTAATCGATATTTTTTTATTTAATAAACGTGGAGAAATCATTCCTAAAGAAAGCTTATCTAAAGGAGAGCAACAATTATATGCGACGTCTTTACTAAAGGCTTTAGTAGATGAATCCAATATAAAGTTCCCGATTTTTATTGATAGCCCTTTACAAAAATTTGACCCATATCATACAAAAAATATCATTTCAGAGTTTTATCCTTTTATCTCTGAACAAGTAGTTCTTTTGCCTTTATTGAAAAAAGAGCTTACTGAAAGTGAATATTATCTTTTATTACCTAGGATTAACGATGCCTATTTTATAACAAGTATAGACCAAGGTTATTCAAGTTTTGCAGAAATAGAGCCAGAGAAAATTTTTAAACACTATGATAGTATTTATGAGCCTAACTCTCAATTAAATATTAACTTTTAAAAAATTAACTCATGTTTAATAATATAAAAACCTCTTTAGAAAATAAATTAATAGTATCTGAATTATCTCGAAAGCTAAGTTTAGGCTCCGAAAATATAATTGCTAGACTGGCCTTTGCCATTTCTCTATCTAAAGGAGAAAAATTAAACTTAACAACAATTAAAGATTCAAAAGGAAAAGAATATAGTAAAAATGTATTATTTGGAGCAAATGCTTATATTTATGTTGCATTAATTTGCCAACATTATAATTTATATAAAACTGATAAAGATATTCCTAAATACATAAAAATGCATATTGATGAAGGATTAACTGCCATCAATAGTGAATTTAAAGATAATCCGAATCTAACGGGCCCCGATTTCCTCATTCAAAAAATTGAAGAAGGATTAAGTTTTATTTTCTAATAAATATTATCTTGCTACCATAAAATAAAAATATATCATATATTTATTTTTATTATTTGCTGTTACTTATCTTCCGACTTTTTATTTTAATATCATTTCTAAATTTATATTTTTCAAAGTAGTTTCATAAGATAAGAAATTTTATGAAACTACCGCTTATATTATTCGCAATTATTAAATTTTTTATTCTATGAGTGAAACAATTACAAAAAAGAGAATAGTAGTTAATTGGTTTTCTGGAAAAATTAATACTTTAAGAAATACAACTTTTATAGGTATAATTTGCACCATGCTTATATTCTCAAAAAATGAAATATCTACTTTAAAACTTGCTTTAAATTCAAAGAAGAGAAAAAGGCTTTTATGGTTCGCAAATAATCTTATATTCCCTTTATTTATTATTTATATACCTATTCTTCTTACATTAATTAGTCATGATTTTGGTAAAATACAATTCGATAAGGGCTTATTAGAGTTAACAATCACTGGCTCTTTTACTTTATTAGGAATTAATGTAATGAGAACTGGTCTAGTTTTAGCAAATGAAAAAATTAGTGAGCAACATATTCCTAAAGAAATTGCCGGAAGTATATTAGAAGATATTGAGTCAATTAAAGCAAAATTAAGGCTGACAATAAACTTATTTACTTTTATTGGAGCTTTTCTATACCTTATCCAAGTTGGTTCGCTGCTAAATCCCAAAATTAAACCTCAAGTATACTATTATGTTTCAGCAATAATTATCTTAAGTCTATTTTCTGTAATAATAGGCAGATTTATTACCGTAATTCAAACAAATTTTTTTGATAATGAAAATTTAATTGCTGAATATCTAAAATCTCTAGGATATAATAATAATAAAGATTTTGTTGATATGGAACAACAAATAAAAACTCAAGGAGGACTATTATAATGAATACTCAAAAGATTGTATCAGGGCAAAATACCTATCTTAGCATAGACCTTGTTCAAATTAATCAAAAAGAAAAGAGTTTTTATATTGGTAAAATAAAAGCGTCTGATTTTTTAGAAATATTTACTGTTCGGCCTGCTCAATATGATTTAGAAAAGCATACTGCTTTACTTAATTCTTTTCCAGAAGAATCTGATTATTATGAACACTTAATAACAGAGGATAAAACAAAAATTAAAGAAAAAGATTTTCAGCGAGAGGCTAATACCGAACGTATATCCAGCATTTCAAAGTTTCTAAATGAAGAAGAATATGCTTTCTTTCCAAATACAATTATTGCAAATTGTGAACTAATAAATAATTGGGAAGATTATAATCTAAACGAGAATAGCTCTTCAGAAGACTATTTCTCAATAACTGATAAACCTAACTACTTAAGCTTCTTAAAAAAGAATACTGATAATGATATGTATTCTTTATATATACCATTTATTAAAAATTCTGTACTAATTATTGATGGTCAACATAGACTTGAAGGACTAAAGAAAACCGTTGATAGTATTCAAAATAATTATGACTTAATAATTTCATTTTTAATTGGATTTGATAGGTCAATTATTGCTAAGCAGTTTTACACTATAAATTATGAACAAAAGCCCGTAAATAAATCCCTATTATATCAACTTACTGGAGAATTTGCTAGGGATATGAATGAACTCTCATTCATGCATAATGTTGCAAAGCTTTTGAATGAAATACCAGAAAGTCCTTTTCATGGAAGAATAAAAATGTTAGGTGTAACACCTAGAAATTATCCTGAAGATAAGAAAAGACTGCTATCAATATCTCAAGCATTTTTTATTGACTCCACAATAAGATTTATATCTTCAAAAGCTAAAAATACTTTATATCCTCCTATTTTTTTAAAATTCTACAAAGATGTAAATGAACATATTATAATAGTTAGGACTCTAGCAAGATTTTTTAATGCTGTACAAACAATTAAAACTGACTGGGCTCAACCTGAAAGTAGTGTAATATCAAAAGGTTTGGGTGTTACTGCACTTTTAAAAGTATTTAGTTTTTTATTTCAAATTATTTTAAAAGACAAACTAGAAGGTGATTGGAATAGAGTAAAAGATTTAAAGACAGATACATTTATAGAAGTTTTAAGAGGTTTAGAAAATGTAGATTTTAGTAGTGATGGTCCCTATGGAAAGACAGGTGGAGAGGCTAGTATTACAAAAATTAAAAATGGTATAATTAGCAATCTATCTTTTTTAGGGTCTCCTAGCAATGTACAGAATTTTGAAAATGATTTTCGTGAGAATTACTTGCTATGGTTTAATGAAAAAATACAGAATGTGGGAGTGTAAACTGAACTGTGTCAAGTATTTTTACTACTCACTTGGAGTTGTCTTCAAGTGAG
>NZ_JBBEWC010000018.1:0-92359 GCF_037860775.1 Emticicia soli
GAAAACCTTTAGCTCATATTACGACCCTTCGCCAGAGTCCCCTAGCTGTGTTAAGGCACTCGCACACGGGAGACTCTGGCGAAGACCCAACGGTTTTAGTATTTTGATAAATTTGTTGTCTCGGCAGAGTCTCCCGTGCGAGTGAGCCATTAGAGTAGAAGGGGACTCTGCCGCTATGGAAAACCTTTAGCTGATATCACGACCATTGGGCCAGAGTCCCCTAGCTATGTTAAGGCACTCGCACACGGGAGACTCTGGCAAAGACCCAAGGGAATCACCCTCACAACATCTCCAAACCAAAACCACGATAAATATCTAGTTTCGGGTCGTTGCTCAATAGGTCGGTTATCAGGGTTTCGATTTTTGTAATGGGGGCTACTCTGTAAAAATCTACTGTTTCGAGCTTTTCGTGGGTGCTCAACACCGCCGTTTTAAATGCCGACTCCATAAAGGCTGTTTTTACTTCTCCTTCTTCTTCAACAGAGGCTGTTATGCCAACTTTGCTATCAATAGCACAAGTGCCCATCAGGTATAAATCTGCCTGATATTTGCGGGCTTCGGCGCAGGTTTGTGCGCCTACATTGGTTTGGGTAAGTCTGTTGTAGCGTCCGCCCAGTACAACGATTTCGATGCCTTTATGAGCCGATAATGCGGGTATCAGCGCAATATTATTGGTTATAATTCTGAATCGGGCATCTATCGGTATTCGGGCCGCTACTTCTAGCATGGTTGTGCCACCGTCCATAAAAACTGTGTTTACACCTTGTAGCAATTGCTGGGTTTTAAGGGCTATAATGCTCTTGCTTTCTGAATATAGCTCGGCTCTGTCGCTGAACGACAAAGGGTTTTTATTCGGGTTGATAGCCCCGCCACGTACTTTTACCAGCAATCCGCTTTTATGCAGAATCTCGATGTCTCGCCTGATGGTATCTTCTGATACACTCAGTGCTTTCGAAAGCTCTTCAAAAAGTACTTTATTGCTTGCTTTCAAGCCGTTTAATATATATTCAAATCGCTCTTCTTTTAACATGCGGTTTCTGTTTTACTTTTGGTGTAGCAAACCACCATATTTCTATTAAAAATAATAAAATATCGGTAAAACTAAATGCATTTTAGAGCGATGTTTGTTGCCCAAGTGGCGTGTGTCATAAACCGATAAAATAGTATGCAAAACTACGAAAAATTGCAAAATATTGTAATAAATGATTGTGTTGGCTTAGTAAAAACTTGGTAATTGTAAAGAGTAGTACGCTAAACTTGATACAATAGATGTTCAATTATATACTTTCAGAAAATCGCAATTATGATTATCGGTTTATTCGTGCTTACTTTTGATAATTTCGGTTACTTTTTATTAACTTTACTTATTAGCCTGTAATTCGGATTCTGCTAAATTATAAACTCTTATGAAACATCTATTTACTATTGGTTTTTTATTGTTTTTATGCGCTTGTAAACCTAAAGATTCGGTGGTGCCCGAATTAATTCTTGAGCTTGACTTGCAACTCGAAGGCAACCAGCTTGTGGTATTTAACAAAGTACAGAACGCCATAAAGTATGACCTGCACTATGGAGATGGCACCGAAATAATAGGCCAGACAGATTTCAGCAAAGCTACTATCGGTTTTAATTCGGGCAGCAAATATACTTATCAGAAAGATGGCGTGTATATTGTTACCCTAACGGCCTACGACCTGAAAGGCAAGGCGAAGTCGGTGAATAAAACCATAAGCATTGATTATTATGCACGAAACAAGCCCACAGCCGATTATGCACTTTTGCAAGCAGGCAATGGAGTAGTAGAATTAAAGAATCAGTCGAAAAACTACCAGTGGATGATGATAAGTGTGATTGGCGGCGGAATGGGCTATAAAACCGAAACCGAAAATCCGGTATTTAATTTTGATTTAAACGGCACTTATATCATCAGCCTTGTGGCAAATGGCGTGGGGCAGTCGCAGAGGATTGATACCGTGGTGGTTAAAAACATAAAAGACCGTGAACTAGGCTATTTTAAAGGCGAAGTTTTTAATCAGGAAGTAGCTATTACAGAGAGTTTTACTAACCAGTCGGTTACCGAATACAATGTGGCAGGCGGTAGTAAAGATAATGTTCAGCTTACAAATAGTTTTCGTTTGCCGGGTAACCAGATGCTTAAAATTTATAATTTCAACCTAAAGCCCAACCAGATGCAAACCAATCAGATGAAATATGAGCAGATTATTTCTAACTACACGGTTGGCGTAAAGAATCCACAGCTATGGGCTATTGAGTTAAGTGGCGTAGGTATGGCTCGCTCAAAGAGCATCGAAATACTAGAAGTAAAAGAGGTTGCACAGCAAAAGATTGTACCCGAAATGGACAACAGGGCTATTTGGGTAACTTATAAAATACAAGCCGACTTTGGCCCCGAACGAGGCATAGTAAAAGGCACCTGGAAAGTACGTTATACAATTTATTGATGAGGCTGTCTCAAAAGAAAACGGCACAAAATATTATTTGGCAAGGTATAGACCCCACTCCCCAACGGCAGCGGCCGACCGTCCCTCTCCCCAACTGTGGGGAGAGGGGCTTTTTAGTCCCCTCCCCATTGTTGGGGAGGGTTAGGGTGGGGTCTTTTCCAAATATTATTTGGTATAAAAAACTTTTGAGACAGCCTCATATTATTTATTTGCTATAAGCTTGTTTCAAAATTATACTGCAAAAGCAAAGTCTGTTTTTATTCTGAAATTTCTTTTCGGATTCGGCTCAACGAAAATTTGGTGATACCCAGATAAGTGGCAATGTGCTTTACGGCAACGTTTTGCACAATATGCGGTTTGGTTTCGAGCAGGTGTATATAGCGGGCCTTGGCTTGGTCGGCAATGATAGACACGCTGTGGTTTTTGAGGGCAAAATAAGAACTTACCAGTCGGCGGCGGCCATGCTCACGAAAGGTTTCGATGCCATTAAACAATTCCTGAAAACTGTCGAAGTCGAGCTGCCAGCATACACAGGCCGAAAGCGCCTGAATGTTTTCACGGGTGGATGTGCGCAAGAAGAACGAGGGCCAGTCGATAACAATATCACCTTCGCTATAAAAATCAGTGCTTATGTCGTTTCCATCGGTATCGTTTACAAAAGAGCGCACAAAGCCGCTTTCTACAAACCAATAATGGTTGGCGGTTGTGCCTTCCTGCAGCAGAAATGCGTTTTTGGCAAACTTAACCCGCTTGAATTTAGGCAGAATAAGCTCTAGTTCACGGGTGTTAAAATCTGTTGGCGAGAAAATATTTTTCAAAAAGTTTTCGTGATTCATGCTTATAAGTGTATGGTAAAAACAATACAAATATAAGCCCGATGCATTAATAGAACATTAATTTTGTGTTTTAAATGGGGCATGAGGGCATTGAAACGACACAAACAACTGTAAAATGTTGCAAAAATTTCTGATTTAATAGCACCAGGTATTGGCTTGTTTTTTTATATGCAGCTCGGCATCAATGCTTATATTTTTAGCCCTTTCTACTTTACACAAACTTCGATTTATTATATTTTTAAAGAATTGCTTCAAGCGGCCGAAAAGTAAATTTGAAAAATAGTGCCGTTTTCTAAAAAATGACTAAAAGGTGTTTTTTGTCGATGAAAAAAAACAATGTATCTTTTTAATATTTTTTGGGTCTTTTTTGTCAAATATTGTGCTAACTTTTGGTGTCAAAAAAAAATATACGAAAAGTCTATTTTTTTTTATGATTTTTATTTTAAATTTGCTTCATGTTACTAACCTGTTATATTTTATAATCATTGCTCTGAATGTCTGTTTATTTACGCAAAAAATATACTTGCTCAAATCGATGGCACAAAAGTAGCATGCCCCTACTGAGAGCCGATTTCCGACAGTGTTGCTCGGTCTGAAACTCCGGTGTTTTTTTTCCTCTTTTTGACTTCACACTTATAAGCATCCATAGAAAACTAAAACTTTAAAAATTGCCTGCAGAATACTATTGCAAGGGCTTGCATTTGCTATGTTCTTCTGGTGTTTAAAAGAGGTTTTTTTTATAGTTACAAGATATTACTATTTGCCGTGCGGCTTCAGGTTAGCTTGCTAGGTTCATTGAAATTGCTGAGGTTTATAATGTACCGTGAACAATCTGCGCAGCTTTATTCGTATCCAAAAAGTAATTTTTTATTAAATTATTTGGAAGTTGAATATTAGTGGTTAGGTAATGGAAAAAAGGCAAGGTTATTTTAACCTTGTCTTTTTAAAGAAAAAAAGCTTTTTATATAGAATCTGTTTAAACAGGTTTGTAATTAAAATATTGATAATCAAACAATTAACACTCTAAGAATTTGCCAGGTTTAAAAGTGTAACAAGAATTTTAAGTGAGACCATTTAATTACTGAGTGTTATCTATGAAAAAAGTATTGCTTACGACCGATTTTTCGGCAGTATCAGAAAAAGCGGTGCGGTATATGTTGAATTTATTGGGCAATCATGCCTGCGAGTTTACTTTTCTACACGCTTATTATTCGTTTCCGAGCGATAGCTCTGCCGAGGCTTCGTTTAGCTATTTCGAGACCATTTATAGCCATTCGAAAGCCAGTATGAGGCAATTTATTGCTAGCGCCGAGCAGGCCGACCAACGCCAGATTCATACTTTCAAGCGTCTGTTGTTGCCGGCGTCTCCGGCCGGAGCACTCCGGTTTCTGAGCTATCAGAACGATTTCGACCTGATTGTTGCCGGTACCAGAGGGCAGCGAGATGATATTTTCTTTGGCAATATGGCCACCGATATTGTGCGCAATGTGCCCGGCAATGCACTGATTGTGCCCGAAAGAATGAATATGGCCCCACTGCGAAACGTAGTGATGGCAGTAGATGCCCAAAGTACTTGTTCGGTAGGGGAGCTAACGGCCTTAAAATCCATATTAAAGGCCAACAATGCCACGCTTACCTTGCTCACAACCATTAAAAACAAGGCTTCAGAGAAAGACCTGAGTATGTTACCTACCTACGACTACCACTATTTCTTTAAGGGTATCGAGGTAGTTGATTATCCGGTTTATGCCAGAAATCTGGAAGACGGCATCAGCAAATACCTTAATTTTCATGAGGCCGATATGCTGGTGACAGTAACCCGCCAACGTTCGTTTTTTGAGGGGCTGTTTAACCGCTCGCTTACGAGCAAACTGGCACAGAATCCAACAGTGCCATTTATGAGTATTTACAGCAAAGCAACAGCAGCAGTTGTTACAAATGAAGCATCAATTTTTAATCAACGCTAAATTGTCTTAGGAGAGTTCTGACGGTTTTATTCTCAATTTTTAAACTTTTAAAATGTGTAAGCAAATCAATTACGGTCCCAGATTTCTCAACTTTATCAATTGAAGTACAGTATCTTATTTCAAACATGAAACCTAAAGCAAAACGGTTTTGGCTTTACTGCCGAAACCGTTTTTTTTGCACCGTGGCACGC
This sequence comes from Emticicia soli, assembly GCF_037860775.1. Classification (NCBI taxonomy): domain Bacteria; kingdom Pseudomonadati; phylum Bacteroidota; class Cytophagia; order Cytophagales; family Leadbetterellaceae; genus Emticicia; species Emticicia soli. Next base: position 5,457 of record NZ_JBBEWC010000018.1, read on the forward strand.
CTATACTCGAAAGTAGACGGGCGTGTCACGGTTAATAAGGCTTAGCTACCCACTTCTCACCACTTCCCCTATTACCCGTGCCACAGGGATGTTTTATTCAACAAAACAAGAAGTTTAAAAAAAGTAATGAAGTTTTTCAATTATGACTTAGCTTTGTGGCCATGTTTCAATTCAAGCAAATAGCACTCGTTATTCTTTCACTGGCATTGTTGGTGAAATCGTTTATAGTGCCTTTTATTTGCCTTGATTATCAGATTCGCAAAGACTTTATCATTAAAAACTACTGCGTTAATAAAAATAAGCCCGAGTTACATTGCGATGGTAAGTGTTTTTTAGCTAAAAAAATCCACGAACAAACCGAAAAAGAAGAACAAAACGCACTTCAGAATTTCATTTATAAGCTTTTAGAGGTAAACACATTTGAAAGTCATAGTAATTTTGATTTTACTAATGTGGTTGATATTAAAGATTTTGCTGTTAATAATTATCCTTTTGCAGCACAAACAACAATTGATTTCTCATCTTCTATTTTTCATCCGCCGTCATTGGTCTGATACCCTCCCTTTGATTGTTGTATAGCCAAGATTATTTCTGGGGCTATCAGTACTATTTATCAATAATTTCATAAACAAATTCTCTGTGTTTGTTGAGATATGCCTGTGCGTACCTCACAATACTTATGAAGTTGATTAGGATTGTTTCTTGCGTTTAAAAATGCCTTGTTTTGGCTGCGCCTTGCGCTGCTATTGCCTCACCATCTGGTTTGGCTCGCTCAAAACAACACTATTTTAAACTGTAATTAAACTCCTGAACAACTTCTATATATACTTTCTAAAATAATGAAAAATCTTACATATTTATTCCTTGCTCTTTTTGCGTCTGTTATCATTGTTTCATGCCAAAAAGAAAACGAAATCAATCCGAACGATAAAAATACCGTTATTCTTGAATTTGACAACCGTGTTGGCGACCAAAAATTGGTTTTAGGTACAACAACAGCCAAAAACTCGCTTAACGAAGATTTTACAGTTACACGCCTGAATTATTTTGTTTCGAATATTAGCCTTAAAAACGAAAACGGTAATACGGTAAAGTTTTCGGATAAATATTTTCTTGTAAAGCACTCAGACCCTAATTCGCTGCTTATTAAATTAGAGAATGTTCCGGCCGGAAACTACAACGAAGTGTCGTATATGATAGGCGTCGATAGCCTCAAGTCGGTCTCTGATGTGAGCCAACGTACAGGAGTACTTGACCCCGCTTCTTATGGCGATGATAACATGTATTGGTCGTGGAATATGGGCTATATTTTCTTTAAAATGGAAGGAAAATCGAGTGCGATTCCTCAAAATATGATGAACATGACCGAGTATCAGTTTCATATAGGTGGTTTTGGCGGTATGACAGGCAAAACACCTAATAACCTGCATACCATTACTTTGCCAATGGCCAGCGTAGCGCAGGTTAGGGGTGATGTATCGCCGCAAATTCATATAATTAACGATGTTCAGAAGGTTTTCAATGGTGTGAATCAGATTAGCATTGCTAACTCGTACATGACACACGCACCAGCGGCTGGTATTCCGATAGGTCAGAATTACGCTAAAAGTTTTATTGTTGACCACGTTCATAATGAAAAGAAATGATAAAATCTAAGCTCGTTATTCTGGCGATTAGTGTTTTGATTTACCTGGGAGTTGCCTGTTCAAAAGACAGCTCTCAGGTTATCAAACCTGAAGAACTGTTTACGGTTCCTGCTAATTTCCCTAAACCAGTCTATGATTTATCGAAGAATCCGGTTACAAAAGATGGTTTTGAGTTAGGCAAGGCTCTGTTTTATGACGGGAACTTATCAAGAAACGGAACCATCTCTTGTGCCGAATGCCACAGCCAACCCTATGCTTTTACGCATCATGGCCATGATTTAAGTCATGGTATTGATAACAAGATTGGCATCAGAAATGCGCCGCCTATCCAGAATATGGCTTTTCAGAAAGATTTTTTCTGGGATGGAGGCGTGTTTGATTTAGATATGTTTTCTATTGCACCTATCGAGAATCCGGTTGAAATGGATGAAAAACTGGGTAATGTTTTAGATAAACTCCGCAAGCAAGAAAAATACGCCACGCTTTTTCAGAAAGCCTATGGTAGCAAAGAAATCACTACCGAAAGGTTTCTGAAAGCACTTTCTCAGTTTATGCTTACGTTGGTTTCGGCTAATTCTCGCTACGATAAATACGCAAGAAAAGAGGCTGGGGGCACGCTTACTACCGATGAGTTGGAAGGGCTGGAAATTTTTAAACAAAAATGTGCTTCTTGCCATTCGGGCGAACTCTTCACCGACCAGTCGTATCGTAACAATGGCTTGCCCGTTTATACCAAAGAAGATACAGGCAGGCAACGGATTACGGCAGCGCAAGCAGATAATTATAAGTTTAAAGTACCAAGCCTTAGAAATATAGGTGTTACTGCACCTTATATGCACGATGGCCGCTTTTATAGCCTTGATGCCGTATTGAACCATTATTCAGATGGCGTAATTGATTCAAATACACTTGATGGTTTGCTAAAAAATGGACAGACATTAGGCATTGCTTTGTCTAAAGACGAGAAAACAAAGCTTATAGCGTTTCTTAAAACATTGACCGATGAAGAGTTTTTGAAGAATAAAAAGTTTGCTATCTAATTATAAAAGAATCAGGGTTTGAGGTATTGTTATGAAAGAAATAGACAATGTAAATAGAATGAAATGAAAAAAATACTTCTTGTATTATTATTGATAAGCAGCCAACTAGAAACACTTGCCTGCGATATTTGCGGCTGTGCCAACGGAAGTGCATTTGTGGGACTTACTCCACGTGCAGGTACACAGTTTATCGGGCTTCGGTATAGACACCGCACGTATGATTCGCACCTGAATAGTGTATTGCTGAAAACCCGTGAAACTTACCAGACAGCCGAGCTGTGGGCACGGTTTTATCCGGTTAAAAAAGTGCAATTGATGTTTTTTTTGCCTTATAATTCCAACCATCAGGTATTATTAAATAGCAGAGCCGAAGCGGTTAAAAATGGTATCGGCGATGCCATTGTTTTAGCCCATGTAAATGTATTTAACTCTTTTTTAGATACCACCAATACAAGCCATATTTACCAAAGCCTGATGATTGGCGGAGGGGTGAAACTAGCAACCGGTAAATTTGAATATGGCTATGAAGATGAAATTAATCCTAATTTTCAGTTAGGCACCGGAAGCACCGATTTCCTTTTGAGTGCCATTCATACAATTAAAATTCATGATTGGGGCATAAATACCGAAGTTGGTGCAAGGCTTGCAACCCGCAGTAATGCTAAATATCGGTTTGGTAACCGTATTAATGGGTCGCTGACGGCGTTTTATTCAAAAAACTGGGGGGGATTCTCGATAATGCCCAATGTAGGTGCGCTAATTGACTATGGTTTCAGAGACATAAAAGAAGGGCAACGTAACTCACAAACAGGCGGTTTTGCGACACTGGCTAACGCAGGGCTTGAAATGTACTACAATAGATTCAACGTTGGGCTATCTTACCGGCTACCTGTTTACCAGAACTTAGGCGGCGGCGAACTAAAATCTTTGCCACAATACGGCGTAAGTTTTACAGTAAATTTTTAATGCGTGTCTTTAGTATCGGCAGAGTCTCTCATGTGCGCTTGCCCAAGCTTAGCATGGGGACTCTACCGCTTTGTTTTTCAGCTTTTTGACCACTTCTCCCCACTTACCCGTGCCACGGGCTTTTTCGGACCAGTATACCCGTGTCACGGAGGCCATGTCTCGGCAGAGTCTCTCATGTGCGCTTGCTTAAGCATAGCATGAGGACTCTGCCGCTTTGTTTTTTAGTTTTTTGACCACTTCTCCCCACTTACCCGTGCCACACTAGCCGTGCGCCGTCTTTTTCGGACGAGTATACCCGTGGCACGGGGCGGGGTGATGCGCCTACTTATTTTAGTAGTTTTTTGCCAGTGTGTGAGGCTTTAATTTTGAGCCAACAAAATTTATAGCCAACCAAACCTCACACATGCTTCATGAAAACTAGCGTTTTACTTCTATTGCTTTGCCTTTTTAGTACTTTTTCTTTCGCTCAGAGCATCACACTTTCGCCCGGTACAGAGCAGCAACCTGCCATGATAAACATCAGCAATGCCTATCAGCGAGGTGTTGAGATTCCGCAGATAACGAGTTTGGAGCGCCTCAAAATTGCCAAGCCCTCAGATGGCCTTACGGTTTTTGATACCGACAAAAAAGGACTTTGTACCTATTACGAAAAAGCGTGGTATTGCTCAACCAAAGACAGCATTGTAGATTACAATACTATGCAGAATTTTTCGCCCGATAGCGCTGCCAACGATAAATTCGGGCATGCGGTTGATATTTCGGGTTATTGGGCTGTGGTAGGTGCTGCCCAAACCAAGGTCGGCAATAATGCCAATCAGGGTGCTGTTTATTATCATGGTTTGGCCTACGGTGGCGAAAGCTGGCTTATGGTGAAAAAACTGGTAGCTCCCGACGGCGCAGCCAACGACAACTTTGGCGCAAGTGTGGCACTCGTGGGTGATTATATAGTAGTAGGGGCGCCGGGTGCCAATGCCAATACGGGGGCGGTGTATATTTTTAAGCAGACCTCGGGTGTGTGGGCGCAGGAGGCAAAACTCACAGCCGCCGACGGCGCAACGGGTGACAGATTTGGCACAAGCGTCGATTTTTATAAGAATGCCGCCAATGTACCATTTGTAACCATAAGTACATCGGGCGACGATTTGGTTTCGCCGGCGGTTTCTAATATTGGCTCGGTTTATGTGTTTTCGCCGAGTGCAGGTATCTGGACATTCCAGCAGAAAATTATGAATACCGAAGGCAGCGCCAACGAGGGTACAGAAATAATTGCCCGCATGAAAGACGAAAACACCATTGTGGTAGCCAAACCAAAAGCCAGAAAAGACCAGGAATATAATAACGGTAAGATATTTACTTACCGAAAATCGGGCAATGCATGGAATCTCGTGCAGACTTTTTCAGCACTTGCCCACGATAACCTGGGGCATGATTTAGCCATATCAGGCAATTATATGGTAGTAGGAGGCGCACGTATAGCACGGGTGTATCAGTATAATCCGACTACTAATTTGTGGTTTACCACTTTTGCAACTTTGGTTTCACCGCACCAGTATATGGTGTATTATGGGTATTCGGTGGCCATTGATGGCGACAGGGTATTGGTAAGAGATGTGTACGACAATTTCGGGGTATTTTTTAAGCGCACCGGAGCCACCAACAACACCTGGGTTGCCTACCAGACCATAAGCACACCGGGTTTTTGCTACAACACCGGCGAGGGACAATTAACCGCCATTTCAGACGGCTATTTTATAGCCGGCGAAGGCGCCAACCACTGCCAAAAGCCCGGAGAAGTGCGGTTTGGGTTTTATAATGATAAATAGGGAAACGGCAGGCGTAGCACTGTGCTAAGATTTTAAAACTCCCCTTTTGTTTATCAAAAGGTATTTTGTATAATTGAAGGATTTTTTAATCTTAACATTGTGACTGTGAAAAAACTGCTACTCTTTCTTTTTATTTCTAATCAATCTTTTGGGCAAATTAAAGTTTCAAGTTCTGTTGATGGCTCGATTACAATTACTCCGATGGGTATAAGAGGCCAGACAAATCAAGATTTTTCTTTAGGCAGTATTGCACTTGGAACCAATGCATTAGCATCTAATCCGGTTGGTTATTATAATACTGCTATTGGCGATTCAAGTCTACGGTTTAATTACAGTGGGAGATTTAATTCAGCTTTAGGCAATAAAGCTTTGTATCTAAATAATTCTGGAGACTTTAACACATCTATTGGAGCATATTCTATGAAGGAAAATCAGTTTGGGTCGTTTAATACAGCCGTTGGAATGAATGCGTTAAGAGAAAACAGAGGCGGAGAGGCGAATACTGCTATAGGTCTTTCGACTTTGTTTAATAACTTATATGGTATATATAATGTAGGAATCGGCGCAAGTGCTCTTTTTGAAAATACTACTGGGTTTGGTAATGTTGCAATTGGCGTTAATACTTTAGTAGATGAAAGAGAAGGAGAAGAAAACACTGCTATTGGTAATCATGCAGGGTTTGGTATTATTAATGGAAGCAATAATACCTTAATTGGTGCTCACTCAAGTAGCACTGGAGATTTTTCAAATGCTACTGCAATTGGTGCATATTCAAGTATTAACGCTTCGAATAAAGTTAGAATAGGCAATTCGGCCGTTACAGTCATTGAAGGACAAGTGCCTTGGAGTAACCCCTCGGACCGACGATTAAAAGAAAATATTAACTACACTAGCCGTTTAGGCTTGAGCTTTATTACTCGCCTACAAACGGTATCGTACAACTACACTGCCGACCAGAACAAAACCCGTCATGATGGTTTCATTGCACAAGACGTAGAAAAGGTAATGAAAGATTTAGGTGTGCCTTTCAGCGGACTAAAGAAGTCGGGCGATGGTACTTATTCGTTAGCTTACTCTGATTTTGTGATGCCATTGGTTAATGCTGTGAAAGAGCAACAATTGGAAATCGAAAAACTAAAGAATCAAGTAGCCGACCTAGAAAAACTCAAAGAGCAAAACCAAGTGCTGTTATCTAGTATTGAGGATATTAAGGCGGAGTTGGCAAGAATGAGAGCATCAGATGCTAAGATAGTGGGCAAGTAATAGAGGATATAGCTGTATCATCGTAACTCAAAACTAAACCAGATTAACCTATTCTTAACTTGAAAATCAATTTTAACCCTAATTAACTTATGTATTTAATAAATAAAACTGCTAATAAAATCGAAGAACTAACCCGTGTATCATTTTCAGAAATAGGTTTTACAGAAAGAGCTAATTTGCAAGAATGGCTTGAAGACTTACCTAACGCTCTAGGAGAGCCTTTATTAATAATTCAGAAAGAGTTTAGTGGCTTTGATGATACAAACGAAAGATTGGATTTATTAGCCATTGATAAAGAAGGGAACTTGGTAATAATTGAGAATAAACTTGATGATACAGGAAGAGATGTAACATGGCAAGCGATAAAATATGCCTCTTATTGCTCAACTCTGAAAAAAACACAGATAGAACAAATATACCAACAGTATCTTAATAAAAAGGGTAAAGGTGAAATTGCTATTGAAAAATTGGGAGATTTCTTTAAAGATACCGAATATAGTTATGATGAGTTAAGTATAAACAATAGCCAAACACAAAGAATATTTTTAGTTGCAAAGAAGTTCAAAAAAGAGGTAACATCAACTGTATTGTGGCTATTAAATTATAAAATTCAATTGAAATGTTTTAAAGTTACTCCTTTTATATTACAGGAACAGTATTTTTTAAATATTGAACAAATCATTCCAATTAAAGAGACAGAAGAATATATTATAAAAATGGCTGATAAGATTCAAGATGAATTGTCGACACAAGAGGAGTTAAAAGAAACTCATCAACTGCGATTAGAATTTTGGTCTAAATTATTATCAAAAATAAAAGGTCAAACTTCAATATTTCAAAGTGTAAATCCGACAAAAGACCATTGGCTAAGTTCTGGAGGAACTGGTATCTCAGGCTTATCTTATAGTTTTGTGGTTACCAGGTCACACTGTAATATAGAGTTGGCCATTTTAAAACCTGATGCGCTGGTTAACAAATACATTTTTGATGAATTAAGAAAATTTGAAGAGGAAATAAATAGAAACTTTGGTCATGAATTAATTTGGGTAAGGTTAGATAATAAAAAAATGTGTCGGGTAGCATATGCGCTAGAGGGTGTAAACTTTTTTAAAAGACAAGACTGGGAACAGATGTCAGATTTCTTAATTACAAATATGATTAATCTTGAAAAAGCAATGAGAGAACCCTTGAAAAAAGTAAAATTAAGGTTAAATGAAAAAGAAGAGTAAGAATAAATAGTTTTATTCTCTCGTTCGGCTGAATTTTTAATTTAGTCGGGTGCCGCAGTGGAACTGTCAAGCGTTCTTTGAACGCATTTTTAACATTGTATGCAACAGCCGTTTTAAAAACGGCAATCATGTCGAGGTAATTTTTCAGCCGAACGGCATAAAGAACTTCAATATTAATTCATATACAAGTATTTTAAATTTTGACTAAATAAAACAATGAAAAAAACTCTACCAATATTATTCTTTGCATTTCTTTTGAACTCTTGTGGTAAGTCTAGTGTAAATATTGATCTCAATACTTTTAATGGCGATTTAGCTAAAGCTTTTTATAGTAAATTTAAGTTGACTAATGATGAGGTTTATTTATTGGATTCGCAAAGCCCGTTTACTGGTACAATTGAATTTAAGGCAGACTCAACCATAGGCAAAAAAATGTATATAAAAGATGGAATTATATATGAAGTAACATCTTTCAAAAGTGATGGAGAAGTTTATGATAAAATTACAATTAAAGATAAAGAAGGGACTTTAGAGAATATTCCTGATTCAAATAAAGTAGAAATAAAGTGTAAATTCTTCAATTTAGGGAATCTAGGAATAATTTCTAGTAATCTAAACGATCATGAGTGTGATTGTACTGTGAACGATAAAAAAGAAAATAAGTCATTAAAAATTGTTACCAGAATTGATAAGAAAACGGGAATTATTGTTAGTAACCATAAGGGTACTTCATTAACTTCGAATGAAACTAAAGCCAAGGTAAGAATATATACAAAAAAACTGCCTAGTGGGCTTATTTTAAGAGTGCGTTTAAGTGAAGACTTTGAACCAGAACATTCGTTTTCGTCAATATATGAAGAAGATATGAGTGTAGAAAAAGATGGTGAGTCGGTACGTCTGAGTATTTCATATAGTAAAGATGAAGATATTTATTTATACACGGATATTGCAGATTATGAAAATAAACATTGTAGAGAGTCCGATAAATTAACAAATCATGATACTTACTTATTCCCTAATTTTCAACCTGATAATTCTACTTGTGTAAATGATGGTATAGAGCTTATAAATTCAGCTTTTAATAAGAAATTTACTAGAGAAGAGCTGAAAAACAGGATATTAGATAAGATAAAAAATAATATGTATTTAGGAAAAGATAGGGAGGATGTTAAATTTTTCTTTGAGTAAAGTCTAGTTCAGATGAATTGTACTAATATGTTTCGGCAGAGTCTCTCACGTGCGCTTGCCCAAGCATAGCCCGAGGACTCTGCCGCTTTGTGTTCATAGCGACCGAGTCCTCGTACTTGGTGAAGGCTTTCACACATGAGAGACTCGGTCGAGACTGTAAAGCCTTATTATGATTTTCTGATTCCCTGAGCCTCAGCGCCCCCTTGATTTGCTTTAGGCTATGCACACGGGAGAGATTGAGGGGACGAAAAGTTGTATTTTCTGCTATATTAAGAATTGTTTGCCTTTTTACTCGCGAGATAATCTATATATTCATCGTAATTTTCAAATATTCGTACACCAAAATTGAGAGCAAATTTTACAGTTTCATCATGCGATTCTGAATCCCTTTGGGGCGATCCCCATGAATCTAAATATACAAACAGATATCCTCTGTGATATTTGACTAATGCGTATTTTTCTTTATCCTCTTTTATTTTTTCAATCAAAGTTTTCGTATTATTATCCCTATACTCCCTAAATTCAGAGTAATTTTTAAATATTCGTAAACCAAAATTGAGTGCAAATTCTATAGTCTCATTAAGTAATTCTAAATCCTCATAATGTATCATTCCCCCATTTTCTAATTCGACAAAAAAATATTCTCGTGGGGGCCCGACTAATGCATATTTGTCTTTATTCTCTTGTATTTCTTCAATCAAAGTTTTCATAGTACATGTTAGAATTTGTATTTCGGCAGAGTCTCTCATGTGCGTTTGCCCAAGCCAAGCCCGAGGACTCTGCCGCTTTGTATCTACATCACGGAAACTGTTTTATATGTGTTTTAACATAATTATAAAGCGTTTCAATCAATAATTCGGCATTGTCATGATAAGCTTTTTCAGCGTTTTTATAGAGTGAATCTTGCCGTATTTCATCATAAGCTTTCATAAAACCCCGTTTTTTATGCTCGTACTTTTGATAAAAATAGGCTTTTCTGTTTCTAGATATTCTTATATAAGTAGCTATCTCTGGTAAAAGAAGAATCGTTTCAATTTGCTCGGTTACAATAGCTGTATGAAAAGACACAGCATAATCGAAACCTTCAGAATCTTCATACAAAAGCCACTTTGCAATAGCGGCGAAAGTAAACAAATCCGGGCTTAAGGTATTTAATAATTCAAAATTAAACCATTCATATACCTCTGATTCTTTCTTCTTATCAACTTCTGCTTTTATTTTTCTCTCTATTGCATCAAGCATTAATTTTATTGCGTCTCTTTTATTATTACCACGCCTAAGGATTAACTCCGTAATACTATAAATTACTTTTTCAATTGAATTGAGTGCGGTCTCGACATTGAATTTATTTATAAGCAAATGATGCTGCGCTATTTCTCTGGATACACCTGTTTTGTGTATTAAAATAGCAGTATATTCTTCTTTGATTAATTCTTGCGCTGTATCAATATTACCTCCTGATTTTTCAAGAATTTTTAGGGCATGCGTAACTCCAACCGGGATTTTTTCTCGTAGAATCTTGATTTTCTCTAAGTAGTCTTTATTCATTTTTAATCACAGTGGTTATTCGCTGCTAATTTACTCTAAAAATATTCATTTTAATATATGGTATTAATACTTAAAAATTTAACAATCAGCTTTACTTAAATCATGGTAGATTTTTTTGTAAATTCGGACTTATTAAACCAAAAAGTAAACATGAAGAATAAAATCATTGTATTTCTAATACTAACTATCCAAATTATTGGTTGCAAGTGCGAAGAACCTCTCAAAGAAATTAAAACTGAAGTTGCTTTAGGTAAGGGCGCAGTTTATTATGGGGTATCCAATTCGGATATTTTAAAAAAAGTTGGAGAGTTTAAATTGGTTATAATCGAACCGGGGCATATATCCTCAACTAGTGCTCCTGCTAATGCAATTCCTTATGTGTCGCTTACTGGTGTTAATCAGAACAACGAATCTCTTAGAAAACTTTCCCAAGATATTGCAAATGTTGATGGGTTTTTAAAGAAAAATGGAGTTATTGTAAATGATCATAACGGCCCAGGTACTTATTTAGTTGATTTACGAAAACCCAAGGCCTTTAGCATTATGAAAGATTTTATGGTGGCTCAAGCTAAGTCATACAAAGCTGGGATTTTTCTTGATGCAATCGATTCTGCAACTTGGCAAGAAAATAACAATCCTGAATTTTTAGGATTAATCGATGCTTCTGTAAATCTTATGATAGAGGTAAGTACAGAGGTACATAAAATGGCATCTAAGCAAGTTGTAGTTAATGGAGGGCTTTTCCAGCGTATTAAAAATACTGACAAAGATATTTTTGAAAGTATAGCTTCTGTAGCAGATTGGATTACAACGGAAGCACAATATTATAATACTGATTACTCTGTACGACCAGCATCAGATAACACTTGGACAAATGCAAGACTATCAAGAGCTGCAAATATTTTTGCAGCAAATAATAAAGTAATGCGTCTTTTAATGCTAGAGCCATGTCGTGCAGGACAGCATGCAGCAGCTGCAATGGCGGCTAAGACTTTTTTTCAAACGTTTTTACAGGAAATTGGGAAAAATGCAAAATGTAGTATTGAGGCCTACATTTATGTAAGCCCTAGTTACACAAATGCTATAGATTTAACTGGGAATATTAATTTGCTGGATAAGTAATTCTTTAGTATTCATCTATTTTTTAGCCTCTTTCGTGTTGTAGATATCTACAACACGAAAGAGGCTAATGTTTTTAAATATAAACACTTTTTGGATACATCCTTACAATATAAGCACAAAAATCGTTATATTTGTAGATAATAAATATTCCACATGACTGTTTTGACTGAGAAAGAGTATTACCGCCTGCGGTCTCGTAATGGGCAGGATAAAGTGTATAAAACCGCTAAAGCCCTCGTTGAGGCCTGCAATAATTATTTCGACTGGTGTATCGATAATCCGATGATTGAAGAGAAGGTTTTTCAGCATCAGGGTAGGCCCGTGTCGGCCGAGATTCGTCGCACACGTCCGTTTACCCTTGAGGGGCTTTGTAACCATATCGACATCAGCCTTGCCACTTTTAAAGCCTATGAAGAGCAAGACAAGCTCAGGAATGCTGCCGCACGCATCAGGCAGATAATTGATAATCAGCAGTTTGAGGGTGTTGCTGCGGGGCTGCTCAATGCCAATATTATAGCCCGTAAGCTGGGGCTTGTCGACAAAAAAGACCACACAAGTGCCGGCGAGAGCATTGGCCGAGGCTTTTTTGATTTCCTGAAAGAAACTTCGACCGAGCATGACGATGAATGAAACCTACGAACTGAGCGCCAAGGCTAAGATTATAGCATGGCGGCAGGATTGGTGCGCATTTGCCCGTGAGGCACTGGGCGTGAGTCTTGATGTCGAGCAGGAGGCCATTCTGCGTTCGGTGCAGCTTAATCCTCGCACCAGCGTGGCATCGGGCACGGCTCGGGGCAAAGATTTTGTAGCGGCTGTGGCGGCCATCTGTTTTATGTATCTTACGCCCAAATGGAACGAAAAAGGCGAGCTGATAGCCAATACCAAAGTGGCGCTCACGGCTCCAACCGAGCGACAGGTAAAGAACATTTGTGTACCCGAAATTGCCCGTTTGTTCAACCGAGCCAAAAGTCGGGGCATTGATTTGCCGGGTAAAATGATGGCTTTCGACATCAGAACCGACCACGAAGAATGGTTTCTGACAGCCTTTCGGGCCGACCCTCACAGGCATGAGTCGTGGTCGGGGTTTCATGCCGTCAATACCATGTTTGTGGTTACCGAGGCGTCGGGTATTTTAGACGATACCTTTACGGCCATTGAGGGGAATCTGCAAGGAAACTCAAGGATTCTGATTGTTTTTAATCCTAATACCACCATTGGCTATGCTGCCCGCAGCCAGAAAGGCGAGCGTTGGAGCAAGTTTCGGCTTAATTCGCTTACGGCCCCAAATGTGGTGCAAAAACAAAGCATTATTCCCGGTCAGGTTGATTACGCATGGGTGAAAGACAAGATTGACAACTGGTGCAGCGTGATTCAGGAGGCTGATTATAACGAGACTTTCGACGATTTTGTGTTTGAGGGCATCTGGTACAGGCCCGAAGATAATTTCAGAAAAAAGGTGCTGGGCAAATTTCCGAAGGTATCAGAAGATAATCTGATTCCTGAGGTCTGGATTGAACTGGCACAAAAACGCTGGCTCGACTATCACCAACAACATGGCCAGCACCTGCGCTACGCCGATGCCCTGCGGCTGGGTGTTGATGTGGCAGGTATGGGTCGAGACAGCACCGTGTTCTGTTATCGCTATGGCAATATTGTGCAGCAGTTTACGCAGTCAAATTCGGGCGGAGCTGCCGACCACATGCAGGTGGCCGGAAAAATTGCGGCCATATTGGGGCTTGATAGGCAGGCGCAGGCCATTGTTGACACCATAGGCGAGGGGGCGGGTGTGTATGCACGTATATTGGAGGTCGGTTACAAGTCTCGGGCGGTGTCGTGCAAGTATAGCGAGGCCGCTACAAACGACAAAGGGGAGAAGCTCACCGACCTGACGGGGCAGTATAGTTTTGCTAATATGCGGGCGTATTTGTTTTGGGCGGTACGAGACTGGCTCAACCCCAAAAACCAGCAAAACGCCATGTTGCCTCCCGATGCGGCACTAATGGAAGAGGCAACGGAAATAAAATGGAAGTTTCAGAGCAACGGTGCTATTATCATTGAGCCCAAAGACGAAATCAAAAAGCGACTAGGCCGCAGCACCGACGCCTTTGATGCCCTAGCCAATACTTTTTACCCAACGAAGATGAATAAACGTATAATGAATCTGGGGAATTTGTTTTAGGTGGTGGGTTCCCTCACCCCAACGGCAGGGGCCGTCCCTCTTCCCAGGGAGAGGGGCTAAAAGTCTCTCTCTACTTGGCTACTTTGTACTCATAACTTTTTGTTTAAAATTTCCCCTCCTTTGGGGGCACTTCTCCTTTGCAGTAAGGAGGTTTTAAAGTCCCTCTCCCGTGGGAGAGGGATTTAGGGTGAGGGACTGTTGGTAGCGAGGAAATTTTTCTCTATATCATTTTCTTTGAAACTTTGCCTGGCTGCTTGTATGTTGCTTTAGAGATGGCGTACATTAATTAACACACACATGAATAAAGTAGAGATATTTGAAAACGAGAGAGCAATGGGGTATAATCAGTTTGTGGAAACCTGGATACCAAACTATAATTATTTTCTGGACTGTCTGCCCAAATTATTGAGTGAAACTGCCCAAAAAGACCTCTTGGTGGTTGGTTGTGGCACGGGCAATGAAATAGAACGCTTTGCCAAAGCCGCCGAGCAATGGCAGATAACGGGTATAGACCCCTCGCCGGAAATGATTAAGCAGGCCATTGAAAAACTGCAAAGTTTTGAGAACATACAGCTTATTGAAGGCTTGGTAAATGCACTCGACACCAACAAAAAATACAATGTAGCCACGCTTTTACTGGTCTTACATTTTCTTGACGATAATGGCGATAAGTTGAACTTACTTAAAGATATTGCCGATAGACTGGTTTCGGGTGCAACGTTTGTGATGCTTGATATAACGGGCAACAAAGACCAAATCAAACAAAACCTAGCGGTTCTGAGGCTTCTTTTGCCAGCGGGTTTAGACGAACAACAGATTAACAATCGGCTGAAAAGAATAGAGAATGAGCTTTTTGCAGTATCAGAAGAACGATTGGCTGAGTTATGCGTAGAAGCAGGCTTTGAGCCACCACTCCGCTTTTTCCAATCAGCAATTTATATGGGTTGGCTCACCAAGAAAAGATAATTTACGCAGGGGTTCAAGGTTTTGAACCCCTTTTTATTTTATTATCTTTGGGGGTGTGGGGGAAGTGTTTGATAGATGTTTTAAAAACGGTAGATGCAGGGGCTGTAATTCTATTATGGATTGAACAATCAGGCGAAACAAAGAATAAAAACACATCTAACTAATGAAATACTTAAACGAACTACCCGAATGGTTTATTCAAGATAAGGATAATATTGGCTGTACAAAAGAAGAAATTGAAGAGATGGAAGAGTTTTATGGTTTCTCTTTCCCGGAAGCATACAAAGAATTACTATCTCTTATGGGCAAAAAGCCAGCATATGCATACTTTTTACAAGGTTTTTGTTATTGGAACTACAAATTTATGAAAGAGTATTCTAAGGAAATCTTAGCCATCTATAATGAGTCTTTTGGTTCGGTTTCTCAATATGAAGATAGTTTTATAATTATTGCGATGAGCGATGAGAGTTTTGTTCTAATAAAAAATAATGAAGGAGAAAATCCCCCAGTGTATCTTTTTTATTCAGATGGGCTCGGTTCTGAAATTAAAAAATCACATGATTTTTTCTCTGAATATGTTAAAGACCTTGTACCTGGTGGAGTTAGCTGATATGGGATGAAAAAACAGTTATTAACCTGAGTAAAGCCTGTTCGGATGAATAGCTATTTAACCAAACAAAGAATAAAAACACATCTAACTAATGAAATACTTAAACGAACTACCCGAATGGTTTATTCAAGATAAGGATAATATTGGCTGTACAAAAGAAGAAATTGAAGAGATGGAAGAGTTTTATGGTTTCTCTTTCCCGGAAGCATACAGAGAATTACTATCTGTTATGGGTAAAAAATCACCATATGTATGCTATTTACAAGGTTTTTGTTATTGGAACTATAAATTTATAAAAGGATATTCTAAGGAAGTTTTAGCCGGCTATGAGGAAGATTTTGGTTCGGTTTCTCAATATGAAGATAGTTTTATAATTATTGGTATGAGCGACGAGAGTATTGTGCTAATAAAAAATAATGAAGGAGAAAATCCTCCGGTGTATCTTTTTAATGCAAATGGCCCCGGTTCTGAAATTGTAAAGACACATGATTTTTTCTCTGACTATGTTAAAGTGCTTGTACCTGGCGGAGTTGATTAATGAATTATACCCCATTCGGCTTATTATTTATTCAATATGTGTGTCAAGCCTTCTTCTAGCACATTTTTAATGCATTATACAATTAAATAGCCGTTTTAAAAGCAGGGGTTCAAAACTTTGAACCCCTACAAAATATCGATTAAATATCCACCTCAATTCGGCGTAGCTAAAAGCACAGCACCTTTAGGGGCATCTAATACTGCGTTGGGTTCGGTTTCCAGGGTTTTGCAGCGGGCGTTTTGGCCGTTGTTGAGGCTTACTTTATGGCTGCTTTTGATAACTACGTCGTCGCAGGGTAAAGGCACTAGGTTTAGAGCCCATGTGCCTGGCGTGAGCCAATTGCCCGATGCCTTGCTTAGGTGCTTGTATCGCTCAAATTCATCGGCACCGATGTCGATTTTTGTGCCTCTTACTCTTGGTGTTCCTGAGTAGTCGGTTGCGCCGCCATACACCACCGTTGAGCCTGCATTGATGGCCTGTGAGGCACACCTGATGTTCAGATTACCCTGTGCTGGAGCCTGATAGTAGGGCGTACTAAACAATGAATTTGGGCCATTAGAACAAGCCTTGAAAGTATTGAAATCGCCCGATGAACAGCCGTAATAACGGAACGATTCGCCATAGAGACTTACATCAGAAAACCACAGGTTATAGTTCATCTGGAAACCCGACGGCGTGCTCGGATACTGCGCATTTACTAATTGATTGTATGCACCTGCATAAAAAATGTTATTGATAACCTTGCTGTTTTCGGCGTAATATAGAGTGATTTCGCCAAAATTAATAGGCGATGATTCGCCTGGAGCCGCTATGGCCGGATTGAAATTCTGATAAGTAGAATTGTTGATAATGGCCGAATTTATCACATAGCCGCTTGAACTTGTATGGGCATTGCCGCCTATGTTAAATGCGCCTCGGGTGTTCAGGTACACGTAATTGTTTCTGAGGGTGTCGTTTTCGGCTGTTTTACCATTGGTTTCACAATTAATACTCATGCCTTTCTGGCAATTGTACACTGTGTTGCGCTCGGCGGTTACATTCTTTGCGCCATCGATATAAATACCTGCTGCAATGGCAAAGGGGCTTTTACAATTATAAACTTTATTCTGTAATATTTTGCCATTAGTGGCTCGTCTGTTAATACCGCCATGAAAACCCCCAGCCACAATGCCAATGTTGGTGATGTTGTAGACTTCGTTGCTGCGTATCTCAAAATTACGGGTGTCGTAATTGACCTGTATTCCTTCCGACCAACCTGTGTTGCAGTCGTGCACTTTGTTTTCGGCAATCAGGATATTGCTGATAAAGAAGGCGGCATTGCTGGCACTATGCCCATATACCACCAGCGGATTACAGCTTGAACTGTTGTTGGTAACGTTGATGTTATAAATCTCGTTTTTTACAATCTGGATGTTTGACGTACTACTGCTGGTGCAATAAATACCAATGCCCTTGGCAAAATTGGCTATGTAGTTTTGTATAATCAATCCCTCGATTCTGACATAACTGGCACTTTGAATAATAAGGGCCTCTTTCGAGGTCTGGTTTGTGCCGTCTAGTCGCACAACTTCGTTCAGGTAGGGCTTTATGGTGAGGTAGCCGCTTGAAGTGCCGGATTTTTCAATCCAGAGGTTTTCACGGTAAGTGCCACCTCTTATATTGATAATCGTATAGCTATTAGGGGTAGCGGCGTTTATGGCTGTTTGTATGGTGTTATAGGGGCTTGCAAATGTGCCGTTTCCACCCCCTGGGGCAGAAACATTTACATATAAATTGGTTTGGGCAGCCACAGAAAAAGTGAGCAAAACGAGTAAGAGTGTTTTCATATTTGTTGGATTTTGGAGTGAAAAATAAAACGAAAATTGTGTCGGCGAATCAAGTTAGGCCGAATAATTTAACTTCACAAGTTAAATTTATTTTAAGGAGTGTGTTGAGTTAATATTATTAAGCGGATACGTTTGTGCTTTGGCTAATAAAAAACCGGATAAGCGATTGGCTTTTCCGGTTTTCATTCATATTCAAGTCAAGAAATTTTGCTACCTCACCCGATACACTTTAATTTTTATTGACCCCGAATTATTGTCATAATGCCTGATAGCATCGTTGGCGAAAAAAGACAGAGACGATTGTCGGGCGGGAACAGTCGTTTGGGCATCCAGACCGATGGCGAACAAGTGCTTTTCGTTTTCGTTGTAGGCACCACATAGGCAAAAACAAGGGGTACGTTTGAGCCTTAAGCCTGCTAAAATAGCCAAAGGGTTGAAGAAACCTTTGGGTGTGGTATTGATTAGCCAGTCTTTCCATCGCTGATTAGGTTCGGCGCTGATAAGATAGGTTTCTCCGGCCGATACGCTAATGCGTTCGGAAGAATAAATTTGTTTGGCATGAATCGTCAGTAAAACGCTTTCGCCAACGCCAACTTTATTCATATTTATAATGTTCATAAATCAGGTGTGTTTGATGCAGGTAACGGCAAGGTTCTAGTTGTCTTCCAGAATAAACTCGCCTTTTACAAGCCATGATGTACCAAAAGCCCACAACGCAACCCATTCGCCGATAAACATAATTGTGAAAGGCAAACCTAATGCTTTGGTAAGGGCTCTATCGAGCAGCTCATCAAGGCCTATCAGAATAATACTTGCCAGCATTATATAACCGCAGGTACGGTAAACCCTGTTTCGCTTTTGTTTTTCGGGCGTAGGCTCATGGTCTTTTTCGGTTTGTGGAAACTGAAATAACGAGAAATAAGTGATAACCAGAAAGAACGAAACCGCACAGATATTGTGCAGAACCGGAAACTGATAAAAGCCGTATTCGCCACAGTTTATCTCTTTGGCCGAAGTAGGCAGAAAAGCTACGCCTAAAGCAAAAAAACAAGCCAGATTGGCCGCTATGTCGTCGGTTTTATCGTAGCCTCTGTAAGTAAACAAGAACAAGGCAATAACGCAGATAACCCCAACAAATACATCTCGCACAATGCTATGGTAGTAGTCGCTGACGGCCCCTAATATAAAATCACAATGGCTGAACAACATAGTGCCCAGCACTAAGGCAGGCGGCAGAAGAATACCCAGAAAGCCGATACTACGGCGTACCCATAAAAGCGGAATCAATTGGCTCTGACCCTTTCTTTCTTTTGTTGACATAATAGGTATAGTTTAAAGGTAAGCCTGAATTTGAGAAGATTAAGGCTGAGTATCAAGTATTTTTTATTTAAGGGTACTTTTAATTTCGGAGTAGATAGGCCTGGGGCTTATATGTATTTAGCTGCGAAAAGCAAATGCAAAAAGTAAGCTGACAGGCTCTTTGAATACCAATGAGTTGGAATTAAATTTGAAGATGTGGGCAGAAAAGGGTACGTTGAAGGCAGGGAGGTAGTGATTTTAGACTTTTGATAGCCTGACTACTTCACCTTAAAATAATAATAAGTAGCAGGCATGGCCGACGAGCCTACAAAATTATAGTTGCTTACTTGTATGCTGCCGTCGGAAATCAGTTTGAAATCTCTGCTGGTTTTGTCTCGGTAAGAAACTGTCAGTTCTTTTCTTTTGCAATTTGCATTGGTAGTATCCCATATTTTTGTTGAAACAGTACTATCTTGTTCGAGTACAGTTTCTTCCGTATAACCTTTTCCGCCAGACGTGGGCAAGGTACTTAGGTAATCAATACGTAGGTATTGTGGTTTATCGAAGGTATTGATAGTTGAATTGGCGGTAACAATTTTTTCTAGTTGCCATTTACCAATTAGGTCGGTGGAAACTGGCTCAACACAATCTTTACAGTTCTGAAAAGTAAGCAAAGTTGCTAAAAGGAGTAGACTGATGGCGATTTTGGTTTTCATGAGTTTAGTATGTTCTGGTTATATTGAAGAAGGAGATGTTTTTTAAAAACGAATTTTGTAGAGGTGTATTGCAGTACGACTCTTATCGGCAAATAGATTTTTTGTTTAAGGATACGTTTATTATTGTTCGGCTATATGGTCTCTCTAATGAAATTATCCGTCGAAGTTTCAGGCATTCTCTAAACAGCATTCAATAATTATACTACCAACACAACAAGCTCCACCACAAAATATTTTCAAATATTATCTGTAATTCGTGCTTATAATGTAAGTATAAATTATTATATTTGTTGGATATAAACACACAATAATGAAAGTATTTGAAATAACAGAGACTGATGACATTGAGGCATCGATTAAATTCTTCAAAGATGCCATTGAACAACCAAGAATCGACGAACTGAAAGCGCAGTATCAGGTGGCTCAACACCCTGTTTTTGATTTGCGGAAACGTCCCGACAGAAAAGTACTGAAAGAAGATGGCAGCTTTGAACGCTGGGATTCGGTGAACAGGCTTGGCTTGCCGATTCAGAAAAAAATAGTAGGGGCGTCGGTAGCCTTTTTATTCGGGAATCCCGTAAAACTTATGTGCCAGACACAGAGCCCCGCCGAAACCGAGGCACTTGATTTGATACGTAAAGTAATGCTGGGCAATAAGATTGACAGCTTCAACCGCCGCATTGCCCGTGATTTGTTCAGGGCTACGAGCGTGGCCGAGGTTTGGTTTGTTACAGGCGAAAGCAAGGGCCCCAAACACAGCGACTATGGTTTTGAAACGCCCTACCGCATAAAGGTAATGAAACTAAGCCCCTGGGAGGGCGACGAGCTGTATCCGTGTTTTGATAAATATGGCGATATGGCGGCTTTTTGCCGTGGGTATAGCCTCTTTGTTGATGCCAAAGAAGTACCTTATTTTGAGGTTTACACCGACGAAGAGTATAAACTCTTTGAGAAAACCGACGATGGCTGGCAGGAGCGAGAATCGACTGTGAATAGTATCGGGAAAATTCCGGTGGTTTTTGCGAGCGAAGAGCAGTCAGACTGGGCCGATGTGCAAACGGCTATCGAGCGCCTGGAGCACCTGTTGAGTAATTTTGCCGATACAAACGATTATCATGGCAACCCCAAGATTTTTATTGAAGGCGAGATTGAGGGCTTCGTGAAAAAAGGCGAATCGGGGGCTATTATACAGGGCGAAAAAGGCTCAAAGGCTTCGTATTTGAGTTGGGACCACGCCCCCGAATCTATCAAGCTCGAAATCGAAACGCTTTTCAAGGTTATCTATTCGTTTACACAAACGCCTGACATTTCGTTCGATACTCTGAAAGACCTCAAACAGGGCATTTCGGGCGTGGCACTCGAAATGTTATTCATGGATGCCCACCTGAAAGTACACGAGAAACGAGAGATTTTTGATGAGTATCTGCAACGACGCATCAATATCGTGAAGGCTTATATAGGCTGGCTAAAACCAGAGTTGAAAGCCACGCTGGGGGCAATGGCGGTACAGTCGGAGATTATGCCCTTTATGATAAACGATATAGGCAGCGTTATCAGAAATATGCAGAGTGCGAGTGGGGGCAAGGCGATATTATCGCAGAAAACGGCTATCGAAAAAGCGGGAATGGTAATAAACGCCGAGGCCGAATTGAAGCAGATACGGGCCGAAGAAGAGCTGAAAATAACGAGTAAGTTATAGATTCTTAAACAGTTTGGCCACGTGTGGTGGCATTTTAGGTTTAGATTGTAGAAAAGGCAAATACGATGTGTTTGCTTTTTTTGTTTTTAGGGCTATGCTACAAATATCTGATATAATTTTTGGAAGGAATGTAACCTAATGCTGGTCAGAGAGAATGAACGGTAAGTTAAATTACAGCAGGCAGAAAACCTGCAAATATTGTATTTGGAGTAATACTAATTTTTTAAAACCTGACTAAATGATAAAACCTATCTCTAAACTCATGGTGTATCTGGTTTTGCTGCTGTGTGCCTGCACCACAGTAATTGCACAAGACATTGTTCTTTCGAAAGACAGTGTAGAAACCAGATGTAAAGTTAACTCAATGAGTAGTACGCTCATAAAATTTACACGAACCGACAATGGTTTGCAGGATTCGGTAGAAACGGCCAGTCTCAGGTCGGTTACAATCTCAGATTCAACGTATGTGGTGTATCCGCTTGCTTTTGCAAACGAGGTAAATCTTTTAAGCATGAGCGAGTTTCAGCAGGCATTGGCAATGAAAGATTATGCACTGCTGTTACATGCAAAAGTTATATTGGCTGATGCCGTTTTTCTGACGGGCAGAACCGACTTGCCGCCAAGCTCCCGAACAAAACTTTTGCCTTTTACAAACTTACTCAAAGCCCAGAAAGGGCTTAAATACGCCATTTATGTGCATACCGACTCTATCGGGAAAGCCTATAATAATCTCATGATTTCGCAGAAAAGGGCAAATAGTTTGCGTATTTTCTTTGTCAATAATGGCATAAAAGCCGATAACATTATAGTAGAAGGTAAGGGCGAAACAGAGCCTTCGGCGGAAACCAATGTGAGCGACCGCCGGGTTGAGGTTCAGGTAACAAGCGTTGAAAAACTTCAGATTCTGTATGCCGAAAAATACATACCACCTGTTGTTACGCCTACTCCGGTAGTAGAAGAAAAGAAAGCTGAAACGCCTGTTGAGGCAATCAGTGTGCTCCAGAATCTGGAAAAAGCAGAGTATAAGCCCGTGAAACGTGCAGCTAAAAAGCCAATCAGCTTTGTGCTTTCGGCCGATGGATTATATGCCATAAATTCCCTGTCGGGCGATTGGTCGAGCAAAGATGGCATAGGTATTCTGCAAGGTTTTGGCGCAGAGCTTATGTTTTCGTATTACCCTAAAAAATGGCTGGGGCTAACCATTCAAGGCGGTATGAGCCAATGGAAAGTGCTGCGTAGATACATGACCGACAACAACGAGGTTGTGTACACCACACGGTCGACGGTTCAGCGGATTCCGTTAAGAATAGGTACGAGGGTCTTTTTAGGAAAGACTTTCTATATTCATCCGCAGGGGGGTATGCAGATGCTGAATTTAACTATACAAAATTCAGACACGCATCCGCAAAGTAATGCTACCGAAAAATCAAATGCCTTTAAACCTATTGTAGGTGGTGCTTTGGGTATTGAAAAGAAAATAGGCAAAACCGCCATTTTAGATATAGGGCTGCAGTATTTTATGACACCTAACGAAGACTTTAGCGGTGTAAGAGAAGACCTGCATTATGGCGGTATAAAATTGGGTATCGGCTTTAAAAACGATTAATCTTTCATCAAAAAAATATAATAATGAAAAGACTACTATTTATCTGTTTATCATCTCTTTTTCTGTTTGCCGGTTGTGAGCGTAAAATAGATATAGTTGCGCTACCAGCCAGCATAAACCCGGCAGACGTTAATCTTCTGAGCAAATATTTAACAATGCCTTTTGGTACCAAGTTGTTGAATGGCTTAATGCCCACCACAAGCACAGGCACAAACGTGCCAGTAATTGCCAATTTCGGAAACACTTCTGTTACAACAAGTAACGGGGGCACTACGGCCATTACAGTTAGTATTACTAATCCGGGCGGTGGGATTCAGGGCTATTATGTGCAATTAGAAGGCTCTGATATATACTTTCAGGTACCTTACACGGCATCAACTGATAATCCTAATATTATCAATATTCCGATTGGTATTCCAACCATGACCGAAAATGGGTCGTTTTGTGTCATTATAAGTGTTTATGATAACAATAACCGTATTAGTAGGGTTGTACGCCAATGTGTTGATGTATTAAAGCTAGGCTCGGGTTCTTTGCAAGTTAACCTTACCTGGAACACCAATTATACCGATATAGATTTGCACGTATTAGACCCTAGCGGTACTGAAATATACTACGGCAATCCGTATTCTTATACCGGAGGAGAATTAGACAGAGATGATGTGAATGGCTTTGGGCCTGAAAATATTTTCTGGCTTGGTACAGCACCTGACGGCCAATATAAGGTCTGGATTGAGTATTATGATGGCTACACACCAACTACCAGCTATGTTACAATCAACGTGCCGGGCAGAAGTAAATCTTTTCAGGCTACGATGTCAAGAACAGGAGACCGTAGAGATATAGTAACCATTACGAAAAGAGGAGATACTTATAGTTTTTAGCCACAACGAGGTTCTAAACCTAGTTGCCGACCGTGAGGCTGTTTCAAAAGAAAATAACTCAGTATAGGGTATTTCTTTTGAGGCAGCCTTTTTGGGTTAGTAAGCAGCAACTGAAACTTAACTTGCTGGTACACTTTTTTTGTGTTGTTTGCTATAAAACACACAACAACATGAAAACAATAGAACTATTAGCATTATCGCCGGGATTGATGTATAGCTTCCGATTCCTTAATTTATTTATGAACCCGGGTGATGGTACTTCTTATAATGGTGGCGATATAGCCAACGAAGAAATATTAGAAGACGAAAATCTGGAAGATGAAGAGCTGCCAGCCGAAGCTCCAACGCCATCGCAAGACGCACTAAGCTACGTAGCCGACGACCAGAAAACCCCGCCCGAAGTAGAAGAAAGCAACTTTGAACCCAATAATATTGATGAGAAGTAAGTGGGTTTGGCAATAGCTTCTGCTTTCTATTGAAAGCAGAAGCTAAATGCTGCCTGGCTATTACTACTGTAACCTTGCCACAAAGATGTCAGATGAGCCTTTTGATACTAAACCGACACCACCAAAATTGCTTGTCTCGTTAAAAAAGCCGGAGACATAAATGTTTCCGGAATTATCAATACTTATATCCATAGGCTCTTCAAAGCCTGGGCTTCCTGCCGTTTGTATCCATTGAAACCTTCCATTCGTATTGTATTTAACCACAAAAATATCGTGTTCGCCCAAACCTGTTTTGGAAATATTACCAAAACTAATAGTCCCTCCAAAAGCTCCTGTAACGTAGACACTGCCGGCGTTATCAACAGCTATACCTTTAACAAAATCGCCCTCACCTCCTCCGAAAGTTTGTACATCCAGAAACGAGCCATTGTTATCATATTTAACAATAAATACATCAGGGCCACCATTGGTGGTTTTATTGATAGTCCCGAAAGAAGCATTATTTTGAAAAAAACCGGTAACATATACATTTCCGGCAGCATCTAAGGCAATGCCTTCTGCATTGTCAGGATAGGATCCGCCTGCTGTCTGCACCCATTGTATGGCGCCGCTGGCATTGTATTTGGCTACAAACATATCTGTTTCGCCTTTCCTTACTACACTTAAGCCGCCAAATGTTTCTGTATAATAAAGATGCCCGGTAACATATACATTTCCGGCAGCATCGGTCGCCAGTTTAGTTCCCATATCCTGCCCTGTTCCGCCTGCTGATTGCAGCCATTGCAAACTACCATCAGTGCCAAACTTTGCCAGCATCATATCAAAAGAGCCCAACGATGTGCGGCTGGTGGTTTCAATCGTAATTGTATTCATAAAACCTCCCGTTATGTACACGTTTCCGCTATTATCAAGCGCCAGGCTAGGGAAAAATACAAAATGCTCAATGGTTTTTACCCACTGAAAAACCCCGTTGGTATTGTATTTAACTATAAATATATCGTTTCCTACAGCAGTTTTTGTAGTACTACCAAATGTGGCTGTGCCACCATAAGTACCAGTAACAAGCACATTGCCCGATGCATCTACTTTAACAGCGAAGGCTTCTGAAGGCCCCGTGCTTGCAAGCGTTTGTACCCATTGCAATACGCCGTTGTTATTGTATTTAGCCACAAAAGCATCCCTTTCGGCAGGTGCAATTTTGCTTGTATTACCAAAAGCTACGGTATCGGCATAGTTTCCGGCAACATACACGTTTCCGCTAGCATCTACTGCTACCGAAGAACGGTAATCTCCGCCCTTGCCCCCTATCTGGGCAATAGCCGTGATATTAGGCGAAGGAGAAGGCTCATAGGGTGATTGATACGAACATACCCATTTGCTGCCATTATACACACGTAGGCAGGCAAAGGTGAGGTCGTAGGCTATGTCGCCTTTCTGAGGGTTTGGCAAAGCTACAATAGCATCATAGCTGAGGCGTGGGTGGGTGCTTGCAGGTGTAATGCCGTTGGGAGTAACAGTAACGTGCTGCGCAAACAGTTGAAAATTTATGCCAAGCAAAAGCAGGCATACTAAAAATTTAGTAGTTATTTTTTTCATAAGCTAGGTGATTAGAACAAACATTTACAAAAATATAAAAATATTTTTGATTGAAGTATATACGTAAGTTATTGATAATGAGATAAATATATTTTTTTAGGAAAATTAAAAATTGAATTACAATATTTTGACTAGAGAAAATACAGTATTCAAAGATTTGGAAGATGGCAAAGTAAGTAAGACCAATTATTTACTTTTTGGTAATTGGGAAGTTGGAGGAAGTATTCTGAAAAAACAATAAAAAAAGGCTGTCTCAAAAGAAAACTACACAAAATATTATTTGGCAAGGCTTCAACCCCACACCCCAACCCCTCTCCCCAACTGTGGGGAGAGGGGCTTTTTTGTCCCCTCCCCACAGTTGGGGAGGGTTAGGGTGGGGTTTTTCCCAAATATTATTTGGTATAGAAAACTTTTGAGACAGCCTCTTTAATCTATATAAAACATAATTAATATCTCTGAAAAAGCCAGCTTTTCGAACGGGGCTTTTGGTGCTGCATGGCAAACAATGCTTCTACCAAACGCTTGGTGGTTTGTGCTTGATACGTTGGTTTCCAGCGGCGGCCTGTATAAACCCTGTGGCACGAAAAAGTGAGGTCATAAACAACATCGCCTCTGCTGGGGTTTTGTATGGCCTCAATGGCGCTGTGGCTCATACGAGGGTAATTACTTGTGGGCGGCGTAGTAACACCGCTTGATGCGATGGTTTTCTGGGCATTGAGCTCAAAATAAACTGTAGCGATAAGTAATACTGCTGTAAAGGTAAAAAAGGTTTTTTTCATAATTTTGAACTATTAAATAATAGGCAAATTTAACTCTGAAAAATTGTTATAATACGTTTTTATGTATAGAACGTAAAAAACATGTAATGAATTGTTGTACCCTTGCAGGTTTTTAATAGGCTAATTTACAAGCAATTATAAAAAAAAGCAATGTTTTTGCATCGGTTTTTAGTCGATACAAAAACATTGCGACCACAAATCAGTTAACTGAAGTTTATTTTCTGAGGCGTTCCCGCTCTTCGTCGTCGCTGTTGCGGTTGATGCTGCGGGTATTTTTGCCGAAACTTCGTGAATAAGTCAATTTCACAACTCTGAAACGGGCCGACTCGTCTCTGAAATGCGACTCACTTCTGATATGAAAAGCAATGGGTGTCATGCTACCAATGTGCGTAAAATAAGAGGCGGTCTGAAACAAATCTGGCAAGGCTAACTGAAAAGTCCCTTTGTCGTTTTTCAGTTTCTTGGCTATTCCCAGATTCACCATACCAAAGCCATTCAGGCGATTAGCCCCATCAAAAAAAGGAAAGTTCTGCCAACCCGATAATTCAATTTCGAAGTTTTTTGGCAAGCTAAAGCTCTGCGTAAAACTCAGGTTTTGGAAAAGATAAGTTTTTTCGGCCGGATTGATGCTGTAAGATATTTTGTATCGGCGCAGTGCCGTGTTGCTGCCCAAAGTGAGTTTCCACCATGAAGCAAGCTGAATAGGCGCACTAAGAAACAGGTTGATGCTTTTCTGATAATCAAGGTTCTGCGGCGATTGCATACCAATATCATTCTGCGGATTGGCCGTTATCTGATAGCGCAGAATCGGGTGTAAATCGTACTGAAACGATAGCCCTACGCTATAACCTTTTTTGTTAAACTCGGCTTTCAAAACATCAGTAATGGTAGGTTTCAGTAGTGGATTGCCTGTAAAAACAAAGGTGGCATCAGTATAAAACAGATTCGAGATTAAATCGGTATAAGCGGGCCGACTGATTCGTCGGTTATAACTCAGGTTTATGCTCGACTGGCTGTTTGGGCTAAAACTATAAACCACCGACGGAAACAATTGGGCTATCGTGAAGGCATCTTTCACCGTATTTATGTTACGCTGCCAATACTCGTAGCGCAAGCCCGCCTGCAAATTTGCCTTCGGATTCAGCAGAAAACGAAACTGTGTATAAGCTGCCCATATTTGCTCGCTACCATAAATATTGCTTTGGGTGCGAGGGTCAGGCTCCCATGCATCGCTTACTTTGCGCTCTACGTTGCTATCGTTGGCGTTTTTGGTGTAGCTGCCCTTTATACCAGCCTCGGCATGAACTTTAGCACTAATTTGCAAGGCATAATCGGCCTTGAAAACACCTACATGAATGGTCGAGTGGCTTTGCCCTCGGTTACCATAATTAAATATCGGGTTGGTGGGTGGTATCTCGTTTCTCTCTTTGTCGAAGTAGCGATAGCTGACAAGATTGGGGCTATCGTTGGTATAAGCCAGATAACTCAAATCAAAATTGAGCTGTGATTTAGCCGAAAGTTTATGATTCAGATACACCGACGAGATAAGGTTTGTTCGGCGGTTAGTGCCATCAGAATAACCCCGTGAGCCTAAAAAACTACCATCAGGCATGATGCGGTCGCCAAGAATTTCAACCAGATTATGCGTTTTACCTGCCGCCAGCGAAAACTCTCCACCAAAAGAAGTACGGGGCGTAGGTCGAAACTCGGCTAGTAGATTGAGGTTATGTACCTGCTGAATGCGCTCGGTTAGTCCGCCAAAATCGGTACTATTGAAACCGCCAAGAAAAGGAAAAATTGCCGTGCCGTGACCCAGATAACCCGAGTAGTCGTGGTTATGACCGAAAGAATACGAGGCATTGAGATTAGCTTTTTTGAAACCATGCGAAACGCCCACCGAAGTAAGGGCTTTTTCACGATAACCATAACCAACCGTGGCCGAGAGGTTGAAGCGTGTGCCCTCGTTTTCGTTCTTTTTGAAAACAATATTGATAATACCCGCCCCACCATCGGCATCGTATTGGGCGGTAGGTGCGGTAATAAGTTCTATTTTTTCGATATTATCGGCAACGGTGCTTTCGAGCAGATTCATCAATTCTTCCATAGACATTGGTACCCGTCGGCCATTAAACAGAATTGTTACCCCGTTTTGTCCGTTCAGGCTAAACTGACTATTGCGTCGGTCGGTGATTACGCCGGGCAGTCGTTCAAGCACTTGCAGGGCGCTGCTGCCCTTGGTCATAAGGCTGCTTTGCACATTAATTACCTTGCCCGTTGGCGTGTTTTGTATTAGGTCTTTTCGGGCCGCTACCGTTACTTCGCCAAGTGCATTGCTCTCTTCCACAAGTCGAATAAGCGGCAGTTGTATTGCCATATTGCTAAAAGCAAGAACCCCCGATTGATGGCTTTGAAAACCAATGCTACTAATGCGTAGAAAAAAACTACCTGTTTGGGCAGGGCTTAGTCGAAAATCTCCGTTTTCGTCGGTACTTGTGCCCATAACAATGCTAGAATCTTGTGCCGATAGCAGCACAACGTTGGCAAAAGGTACGGCTTCGTCTTTTGAACCTGTTACCTTACCACTTATTTGCCCCAAAGCGGTAAGCGAACAAAATGTTGTCAGTAATAGCAATAGCGTTTTCATAATGTCTTGAATTTTCATTCAAGTTACGCCGCTGCTAAAAGCGGTTTTGAAGGAATTGATGAAGTGTGGGTGGTGGTTGATGAAGTGTAGGGGAAATGTGATTTGTGATGTTAGAAAATCGTTTTTAGTAGAGCCGTATTGCAATACGGCTCCTATCGTAGAATCTGTTTTTTACCTGATAATTGAGAGAAATTAGAAAAAAAAACAATATTTTTTGCTCAAATTTAATTCGAAAAATTAGATAGTCCTCTGAGCCGTATAGCAATCGCGCGGCGAACCGTACGGCTCTACAAAAAAACTTACAATTCCCCTTCCTCCCCACCAAAAACTCATTTTGGATACAACACACAGGGGTTTGGATACTTTTATGTGGCTTTGGTGTCAGACCTTTGCAGTACAATAAAAACAAACCAAAAATATGAAAGTTACATTGCTTACAGGGGCTTCAAGCGGTATTGGTGAGGCTTGGGCTGATAGATTAGCTGCCGAAAAACATAACCTTGTGTTGGTAGCTCGCTCCGAAAATAAACTGAAACAACTATGCGCAACGTTTAGCCAGAAATACGGCGTTTCGGCGCAATATATTGTGGCTGATTTGAGCCAGCCAAATGCCGATTTGCATATATTTGAAGAAACCGAAAAACGAAAACTAACGGTAGATTGTTTAATAAACAATGCAGGCATAGGCACAGCCGGCGATTTTGTACAGCTTGACCTAGCCAGCGAACAAGCCATGTTGTACCTCAATATTACGGCTTTGGTGTCGCTTACGCACCGTTATCTGAGCCAGATGCGTGAGCGCAACAGCGGTACGGTAGTAAATGTGGCCTCGATGGCGGCTTTTATCCCTGCGCCATTTATGGCAGCTTATGCGGCCAGCAAGGCATTTGTAAAATCGTTTACCGAGGCATTGGCCGAAGAAAATCGTCCGTTCAATATCCGTATTATGTTGCTGTGCCCGGGCGCAACCGAGACCAGGTTTTTTGAAACTGCCAAGATTAACGAGACCGAGAAAAAAGCCTTACTCGGCCAAACCACTATACAAACCCCCGACATGGTAGCCGACGAAGCCATGCGTGGCATGAAAGGCAGCAAAACGGTGGTGGTGTCGGGCTTTGGCAATAGAACAATGGCAAAATTAACCGCCTTAGTGCCTAATAGCCTTGCTGCCAGATTTATAGCCAAGGGTGCACGTGCAACATTACAGAAAGTATAAGTTTGATTATGAAAACCAAAGCAAAAACCTTATTTACGATTGATTCTATTGCCCAGCAGCATGAATTAATGGGCCTGCCAAAGCCGCAACATCCGTTGATGAGTATCAGCCAGTTTGAGGAATCGAAGGGCGTTACGACTAAAGAAACGGGGCAGTTTATAAATAAGTTTTATGCCATTGCTATTAAACGAAAATGTACTTGCCGCACTCGCTATGGGCAAAACGATTATGATTATAACCAGGGCATGATGTCGTTTTTTGCACCCGAACAGGTATTGAGCTGGAATGCCGACGACGAAATGCCGTCAACGGGCTGGTCAATTAGCATTCATCCTGATTTTCTGCGAGGGCACGCGCTGGAGCAAAAAATAAAAGAGTATGGCTTTTTTAATTATGCCGTCAACGAAGCCCTGCATCTGTCGCCCAAAGAAGAAGCAATGCTTGAGCGTCTGCTAAAAATCATTCATGACGAATACCATACCAATATCGATAATTTTAGTCAGGATATTATTCTTTCGCATCTGTCGCTTTTGTTGAGCTATGCCAATAGGTTCTATAACCGCCAGTTTATCACCCGCAAACACGCCAACAGCGATTTGCTAACCAAGCTGGAAGTGTTGCTGACCGAGTATTTCAACAGTACCAAAATAGAAGAAAATGGTTTGCCGACAGTAAAATATCTTTCTGAGCAATTGAATATTTCGCCTAATTATCTGAGCGATTTACTGCGTAATCTGACTGGGCAAAATACCCAACAGCATATTCATAACAAACTGATTGAAAAGGCGAAGGAAATGCTGGCTTCATCAAACCTCACAGTCAGCGAGATAGCCTATTATCTGGGTTTTGAGTACTCACAGTCGTTCAACAAACTCTTCAAAAGCAAAACCAGCATCACACCGCTTGAGTTTCGGGCGTCGTTTAATTGACTGAGTGATTAGTGATTTTTGTCTGAACTTTGATTTAGCTGATTAAACTGATTTTTATGATTAAGTAAGACTTAGAGTATGTTTAAAAATTATGATTCGACCTGCGAAGTAATCTTTTTAGCTATACTTCGTTGCATTTTTTCGATGTAGCTGCTGGCTACATCTGCAAAATGGCGCCTTGTCTAGCCAAAAAATCTTTACTTCTCGGTCAGAATAACAAAATTTAAACATACTCTTAATTTCTTTATCATTTTTTGATTAAATAATGAGTTCATATTTTCAATCAAATCATATTTCAACATCTTAAATCAGGTAAATCACACAAATCAGCTAAATCAAAGTTCAGACAATAATCACTAAATAGCTTTTTAATTTGCTTCATCAAAAATTCAATCTTACCTTTGTCGTCAGATGATATGATGACTACACCCATACATAAACATTCGTTGGCCGAAGTGGTAGCAAACCAACTCAGCAGCCATATTCAGTCGGGGCACTATGCGGTAAATCAGAAATTACCCACCGAGCCCGAACTGATGAAGCAGTTTGGCGTGGGGCGTTCTACTATTCGTGAAGCTGTGCGTATGCTCGCAAACTCTGGTTTGCTGCGGGTACAACAGGGCGTAGGCACGTTTATCAAAGAATATTCATCAGGCAATGAAACCCTGAACCAAAGGCTGAAACGGGCAAAATCTAAAGATATTGACGAGATACGCCAGATGATTGAGGTGAAAATTGCGCAGAAAGCCGCCCTTAACCGAAGCGAAGCGCATTTGGATATTATAGAGGGTTTTCTCAAGCAACGTTTCGAAGCCTCACACGCAGGTTTGTTGGAAGAGTGTATCACGGCCGATATTAATTTCCATGTGAGTATTGCAAGGGCATCGGGCAACGAGATTCTGGCCGATATTTATCACGCTTTTTCGAGCCATCTGAAAAGCTGGTTTTTGCAGGTTCACCCCGATACAACAGCGTTTATCGAAACAAACGAACTTCATGCTTTGTTGTTTCAGAGTATCAAAGAGGGCGATGCCGCCAAAGCCCTGCATTACGCCAATTCGATTTTGAATCTTTAAATTTTTGAGTCTTTATATTTTTTTATCCATAATCATCAGATGATATGATGAATGCAGCAAAACCAAGCACTACCACTCCTCAAACGGGCATTGTACAGCAAACAGTCTATTCGGTATTGTATTCGATTAGCTTTGCGCACTTGCTCAACGACATGATTCAGGCCGTTATTCCCGCTATTTATCCATTAATCAAAGAGAGTTTCCACCTCGACTTTGCACAAATCGGCTTGGTTACGCTGGCTTACCAGCTTACGGCATCTATTCTGCAACCGTTTGTGGGCCTTTATACCGACCGCTACCCGAAGCCCTTTTCGTTGGCCGTGGGTATGGCTATTTCATTGTTAGGGCTTTTTAATCTGGCCTATGCCTCAAACTTCTATTGGATTCTGGCATCGGTGAGCCTGATTGGCGTAGGTTCATCTATTTTTCACCCCGATTCTTCAAGGGTTGCTTATCTGGCATCGGGTGGTAAGCGTGGGCTTGCGCAGGCTATTTTTCAGTTAGGTGGCAATGCAGGCAGTGCTTTAGGGCCATTGCTTGCGGCGCTTATTGTGGTACCGTTTGGTCAGCGTAGCGTTATGTGGTTTGGTATTGCGGCTCTTATTGGTATTGTTTTGCTGTTTAACATAGGCACTTGGTACAAAACAGTGGCATTGCCAAAGGTAACTAAAGCCGTAGATGCCACAAGTGTGGGTTTGAGCCAGAACCGCATCATTATTTCGATGATAATTCTGCTTTTGTTAATCTTCTCTAAGTTTTTCTATATGGCAGGCGTTACGAGTTATTACACTTTTTACCTGATGGATAAGTTTCAGTTGGGTGTAAAAGATGCCCAGATTCAGTTATTTATCTTCTTGGCTGCTGTGGCAGTTGGTACGTTTGCAGGAGGCCCGCTAGGCGATAAATTCGGCCGAAAATATATTATCTGGATTTCTATTTTGGGTGCTGCGCCGTTTACTTTGCTACTGCCTTATGCCAATTTATTCTGGACACCCATCTTGGCTATCTGTATTGGCTTACTTATTTCGTCGGCATTCTCGGCTATTCTGGTTTATGCACAAGAGCTAATGCCAGGCAAAGTGGGTATGATTTCGGGGTTATTCTTTGGTTTAGCCTTTGGCATGGGCGGCCTTGGTTCGGCCTTGCTGGGCACACTAGCCGACCACACGAGCATCAGCTATATGTTTGAAGTATGTTCGTACCTGCCGCTATTGGGTATCCTGACGGGCTTCTTGCCGAATGTTGAGAAAGGTAAAAAGTAGGAGGGAAGTTTTCAGAACCTGTTTGAGTTAAGGTAAAAAAGAGTTTTTTATCATTCAAATTTAACTCAAACAGTTTCTAAGGCAATGAAATGCGCTAAAGCGGTATGCCGCCCTGCAAAGTTCAAGATGACGTTTCTTATTGTCGGTAAGCAATTCCCATTTCGTTGGCTCTGTACGATTCTTCTGTGCCATGAAAATCAATGATGGCGCTGCTGGCGTAGGGGGCGTCGTTCCAGGCATCTTTTACTTTCAGGGCTTTGCCTGTGGTAAGATACACTGCCGTAATTTTATATCTGCCAATCGGAATATCAATCAGTCTGTTGCGGTTTTGCGTGCCGGCTTTGCCGCCTCTTAGTTTCAGGGTTTTACCTTGCGAGCCATCTATTAGGGCACCTTCGGGTGTAAAGGTAAACTCTACGTTTTCGGTGTCGTCTATCTCAATTTCGTTTGGGTCTTTATAGAGTTCAGCCGAGCCACCGTAGTATTGGTTCAGACTTAGGTCGGGCACATGGCCTTGCAGTTTCCATTGAAAATTGCGCACAGGTTTTTCTTCTGCCGAAAACGAATCATCGTTCGATGGGTCGAGCAAAAGTTTATATACACGGCCATTGTATTGTTTCAATATAAAGCCTTTGGCTATCCATTGTCCTAAACCTGCTACCATTGCAATTTTATAAGTGCCGTCGGCTGCTGAAGATGTTTCGGCGCTGCGGTCTTTGATAACCGTATTGTTGATATACACCGTTGCTTTTGAGAGCGGCTTGCCGCTAGGGTCGCTTACTTTACCGATAAGGTAGCCTGCTTGGCCTGTGCCGTTGCCATTGCCCGGGTCTGGGCTGGGGTCGGCCCCTTCGGGTGTAGTGCATGAGGCGGTGCTTGCTGCCATACAGGCAAAAATGACTAAAGGACGGAAACTTGATAAGATAGACATGGCTATATTAGTTGAGATTTTGTTTATGATTGAATCTTAAATAAGAAATAAAATGATTGTTTTGGGCATTCATGGCCGCAATAGCGAACATCGACCACATAAGCGTAGAGTAAATACCTCCGAAATAAAGGGCGAAGTCGTTTCGACCTAAAAGCATACACACCGGAAACCAAAGACCTATCGTTAGTGGCAGAAATTGTCGGAAACCTTTCAGTACGCCACTTTTAATTACTACCCATGCTAGCGGGAACATCAACAAATGGCTTACCGGCCATGCGGCATCGAGTATGTAATACAAAGCAGGTTTAGCGGTGCTGGCAATAGCCCAGATATTTGAGAAGTTGGCTATCAGGAGCGTAAACATAAGCGTGCGGATGGCATACCAGCCAAAGCTATATTTTGGCGTAACTATGGCACGTCTGAGGTTTTCGATAGAGGCCAACCAGCCACTGATGTAGAGGAGTCCGGCCAGACCAGAGAACCAAGGTGTATGCTCGATGATGTGAGGGAATTTTGCTCCAACTACCATATCGATAAATAGGAATGGTGCGCCTACCAAGGCAAAAATCCCTAGAGATTTCGTTTTCATTTGTTTTAAGTAATAGCCCCGTGTAAGTGGGTGTCGATTTTTCATAATTGATGGCTCAAAACTACAGGCTATTGCCAGCAACTGAAATGCGGTGTGTAATGAATTGTAGAATTGGGGTATTGAGGTGTTGGATTTGTGTGGTGAAATGTGGGGACTTGGAAAAGAGTTCTGCCTAACTTCTGCTTTTATGACAACAATCAGTTCTGATTTGTCAGTAAATTATCCTTACTTTGCGGCAAATATTGAGTAATGAACTTCTCTTTTTATCAATAAAAAATATAATTGTATGTCTGAGTTTCCGCCTTGTCCGAAATGTAAAAGTGAATTTGTGTATCCGAGCGATGGTTTGTTAATCTGCCCTGAGTGTTTTTATGAGTGGAATCCTGATGAAGAAGTAGAGGCCGAAGAAACAGGCTCAAAAGTGCTTGATGCCAACGGCAACGAGCTGAAAGATGGCGATACGGTAGTGATAATAAAAGATTTACCCGTAAAAGGCGCACCAAAACCCGTAAAAGCAGGTACAAAAGTAAAGAATATCCGCCTAACCGACGGCGACCATAACATTGATTGCAAAATAGATGGCTTTGGTGCAATGGGTCTGAAATCGGAGTTTGTGAGGAAGGCGAATTAAAAATGGCGAATTAGTGAATGAGTGTTTTTTGTCTTGAACTTTGATTTACCTGATTTATGTGATTGATCTGATTAATTTTTGATTACATTTTCTGTAATTTCAAATTGATTTCAACTATAATCACTTATATATATCTCAAATCAGCGAAATCAGTTTAATCAGCTAAATCAAAGTTCAGACAAGAATCGCTAATTCACCATTCGCCATTACAATTCTTCCCCCTGCAAAACAATATAAAGCCTCTTGGGTTGTTAATAGTATAACCACAGACTTTATACTATCTAATAGCCAATGAAACGACTAATCATTTTACTACTGATTACGGCTCGTGCTGTACAGGCACAAACCATTGCGGAGTTCAGACAATGGTATCTCGATAAACAAATTACTAATCCGGCCTTGCTAGCCAATGCCTCCGATAATAACGTTTTACTTTCGTTTTCGCCCGGCCGTTATACGCTCAATTATCCAACCGAAAAATACACATTCAATAATTACCAGTTTCTGGCCTCGGGTACATATAGTGCGGCTAACAGTGGGCATCATTTTGGGGCTTATGTATGGGGGCAGCAAGAGGCAACCAATAGTTTTGTGGCCAATTATGCCTACGAAATGCCTATCAGCCGTAATACAAATCTGGCTTTCGGGGCAAATCTGGGGGTGTATAAACCCATTCAGTTCGATGGTGGCAAGGATTTCAGGTATGGGGCGGGCGTAGCTTTGCAAAGTAAAAACAAAGAAAACTACGTGGGGCTATCGTTTCCACATATAGTTACGGGCGTGTACAATGGCAAATTCTCGCAGGGGGCTTACAAAGCCCTGATTCTGCAAGGAGGCTACACGTTTTATCTGACCCAGAATATAAGGTTTATTCCGGCGGCTTATTTGCAGGTTGATGTTATCAAGAATCATGGGCCGGCCGGGCCGGGGCAGTTTTTTGCTGCTGATTTGGCCTTTAAATACAAAGACTTTATTTATGTAAATGCAGCGGCAAGCGTAAAGAATTTCAATTTTAAGACTACTGCTTTGCAGCGTTTCGGGGCGGGTATTATGCCGCAACCCAATATTATGATTGGTTACCAGCGAGATGCCCTCGACGGCACCGATTTCAAGTATCATAGTATCTGGGTGCGATACTCGTTTTTAGCAAGAGGCAGAAGGGTATCGAGGTCGAAATCGTCAGGCATTAATAGCAATACCCCTGCGGTAGTTACGCCCAAGCCTATTACAAATAGCCCGACGCCTTCGGTGAATACCAGCAGACCAGAGCCGCCTACGCCCAAACCAACGGTAAGTACGCCTGATGCTAAAACGAATACGAGTGTTAAACCAACTGTCAGCACACCAAATACGAAGGCAAATACTACTACCAAACCAGCGGCGAAACCTGCTAATACTAAGCCAAGCACGAGCAAAACACCTGTAAAAACCACTAAGCCCAAGCCAAGCAGCACAAAGCCTGCTTCAAAAACAGGCGGTACGCAAACCAAGCCTGCGGCCAAACCCACCACAACAAAACCCAAGCCTGTTGTGAAAAAACAGTAGGGGAGTGGCATGCTTAGCACTGGCTTAGGTAGTTATGATTTTATATACTGCCTAAGCCTTTTTATTGAATAGCTATATTTTTTTGATCAGGGTACTGTCAATGCTTTGGGCGAGTTTGCTTTCTACTTTGTATGTTTCGGCATATTCCATCCATTTTCCTACTGTCTCCGATACTTCATTCAGGATACCTTCAGGGTTTCTTATATTGTTCTGTTTGGCAATTGTAAGTAAATCTTCCCTCACAAAGTCTTTTCTTTTGCCATTAATGCTCAGGTTATGCTGGCTCACCCATTCACTTTCGGGGCGGTATGCATGGCATATATCGTAGGCTGGCGCTAATCTCCATTTACCGTTGGGTTCCATCAGGAAAGCAAAGTTTTTGGTATGGTCGTCACAGTTTCTGGCAAGTACATTAAATACCATGCGCCTGTACATCTGCTCTGCTTCGGCATAGCTCAGTTTCAATTGGCGCATGGTCTGAAATAGTTGCTCATAGCTATAACTACTAATCTTATTGAAATCGTAATGCTGTATGGCGCAGAAGGTTTGCATGTGTAGTTTTTCGTTTCCGTTTCTCCTGTCAAACCGCTTGGTCATAAAATGGGCCCTGTTTTCTTCTTCAATCAGGCGGCATTCGGTCATTTCTAAACCTGCATCGGTAGCCATTTTATAATAAGCCATTTCTACACGTCCGTACCCATAGGTAGCTCCAAACTGAGTATCGTTCACCCCGTCGAATTTGATGAGCCAATGTTCATAGCCAGGTTCATGCAAGGTTTGGCCTGAACGAATCATGCCCGTTGCTTCATTGTAGGCTATTATCGCTTTCGGTCTGGCTCCACCGGCCGATGTTCCCATCTTCAGCACGTCGAGCAGTACATCCTGCATATCATTGTCGGTATGGGCTTCAAACTTTTCTCTGCTTTCCAGTAGCTTCATTGTAGTCTCTATCAGGCTGGATAGTTCCAGTGATTGTGTGCTGGTCTTTGTAGCTAAGGTAGAAGGTTCAAATTCTAGTGCGCCCATGCCTCTGTTACCGATAAAACAGAGCAACTCAACCGGATTGAGTGAATTTTCCGGACGGCCGTTTCGAGCAAGCCATATATTAATCAACTCGTTACCGTATCTGTCTGGCAGTGCGTCTGCAAGTAGCCCCGGCAAACCTTTAAAGGTTGATGTGCCTCTAAGTTCCGGAAATGAATATACCCGACCTGCCAAGGGCATACGCACAGGAGCTATATTCAGGTTACCTGTTATAAACTTTTTCTCATATTCAAAGAAGCCCAGTTCCTGGCTTTCATCCCATGCCACAGCGCCAATCCTTTGGCCCCATAGTTTTACAAAAGCGGTCTTTACCATCCCAAGTTATCTTTATCATTTTTATTGTTATTGCCCGAAGCCCTTTTGCGTTTTTTCTCGTCTTCTTTTGCGAGCTGTAGTGGGCTAATCTGCCCTGTTATCTTAAACTGCTCAAATACATAGAGGGCATCTAATACCCGCAATACTTTAAGCAGGTTAGATAAGGAGATGTTATCGCCACGTTCTAGTAAACTGAGGGTAGAACGGCTCATAGCCGCTTGTGCTGCAACTTCATCCTGTGTCAGGTTTTTGTCTATACGTTTGGCTTTTACAAACTCCCCAATCTCTTTCAGTATAGCTGCATCGCTTAATGATGAAATGTATGACAAATCATTCATAGTGGTTTCATTTAGATTCTAATGCGTAAAATATCATTCAAATTTATGAAATCATTTCATCTTTACAAAGCCAATAATATAGGGCACATTTAAAATTTATTGTTCGACCTACAAACGCAGCTTTTATTTGTAAAAAGAATAAAATTTAAACATACACTAAGCTATTTTAGTTTTTCTAAAATGTTAACAAAAACTTTAGATACCATGAAAACCAAAAACGCATTTTTAGCCATAGCAATATTTCTTACCTGTGTGTGTTGTAGTAAGAAATCAAATTCAACAGGCCAATGTGTTGAAAAAGTGAGAAGCGATGTAGCCTGTACAGCCATTTATCAGCCCGTGTGTGGTTGTAATAATAAAACCTACGGCAACGCCTGCGAAGCCGAAGCCCGAGGCATAACAAAGTACACGAGTGGCGAATGTGGTGGTGAGAAATCTCAGAGTTTGTAGGTGGGGTACGTTGACGTGTATAATTTAAACCCTAGTCTATAAAAAAGGTGGCTGAAAGGTTTATAAAATAATTTTATAGAACCTTCAACCACCTTTTTTGACTTTACAAAAAATCTAAGCATTCTCACCTCAGGAGCGAGAATGCCTTATCCCTTCCCTTCATTAATTACAAGCCTTTATTTCGGCTTTGAATACTGCTCCCGGTTTTACTTCAAAACCTGCGTTGAGTACTATTGCGTTGCCAGCCTGATAATTCACGGTTGCACCTTCCAGCTTGTTGCTGGCTGTTAGGGTGCTGCCCACTTTCTGGGTTTTTGTGCCGCTGCTCAAATCATCGGTAGGGCTGCTCAGAAACTTGGTTACTGGGCTTACTGATACCATATCCATAGCCGGATTCCCGGCATATACCTGATTCGACGATACCACCCGCAGCAGGTATTTGTCGCTTTCGGCCGCATTGGCTGGTATGGTACACACCACTGTGCCTGCTGTTGCGCTGTTGCCTATCACGGTCGGGAACTCAAAACTTCCGCTTGGTTGTGATAATTGCACATAAAAATGGTTATCGGGACTGAAAGTACCTGTTGTGGTAAAAGTTACGTTTACGTTACTACCCGCACAGATACTTGCGCTTGATAGTGTGGGCATTGAGATAGTGGCCAGATTACCCACTACTGTAAACTTTGTTATTACAGGGCCGTAGGTTAATACGCCTCCTTTATTGTCTTCCGAATACCCCGTTACGGTGAGCGTGTAGTTACCCGGTATGAAGTTACGGCCGTTGACATTGTTCTGGAAATTATCAAACAGGGCGTTTGGTGTTACGTTCTGAATGATGTTCCAGTTGAGTTCAGGGCCTTGTATGTTCATCTCGAAGCTCTCGATGTTTACATTATCGCACACATCGGTTACGAGAATACTTACTTGCTCGGGTATCTGGTCTATCACCATGTTGTTGGTAAGCGGGAACAGCCCCTGATAGGGGTTTCCGGCTTTTACATAGCGGTAATCAACAATGCTGAGGCAGATATTTGTATTCTGCTGAAATCCCTGCGACAAAGATAGGGTAGGGGCACTGATGGGCGCAATGAAGGTCTCGCCGAGTGTCCAGGATACCTGCAAGTTGCCTGTACCACCATAGCCCCCTGCCGAGGCAGTTACTTGTGGGCTGAAATTCTGAGCCATTGCTGCCTGCCAGCCAAAGCCTGAAACATATAAAACGAAAAGAATTATCTTTTTCATGGGCTTGTTAGTTAAGAGGTGTAGCAATTAGAAAAGAACCAGCACCTACAATAGTAGGGTTGCCGTTGGTAGTCTGGTTTTGTGCCCATCTGACTCTGAAAGTACCTGCCGAACCCGTAGTAATGTAGACCTCAATTGGCAAGGTAGTTGAAAGCGTTGGGTCGGTTACGTTACCGATTTGCGACAATATTAGGTCAGTAGGGAAACTTGTATCTGATGCTGCGGCTATGCGGGGCTCAGTAGGGTTTAGCACAGTTACGTTGGTAGTAGTACCCGAGAAACTGAAATTATACTTGAAGCCATCGCTCGAACTTGCATTGGTACGTCTTCCTAACAATATTCCCTTAATGAAATAAGTTTTGTTTGCTGCCAGAGACAACAAAAGTTCGTCGTCATCTTGCAGGGTTGTGCTTGCTGTAACTGTTTCATCTGTTGTTTTACGAACAAATAATGGCTGGCTGGCTGCTGACGTCCAGACTAGGTTTGTTTCATCTCCTTGATTATCAGCTCCATTTGCAATAGTTGAGCCAACCGTTAATACCTGCCCCAAACTGCCAACTGCTGCTGGCCAGACGTATCTACTTATAACAGAAACATTTGGTGCTCTAATACCTACATATTGCGTGCCGGTACCCGAAGGCTCCTGCCATCTGATATCTCTTGCCAGATTATCAGAGTTTACTAGAGCAATACGGCTATTCGACGTTATCAAAAATGTGCCTGCAAATGTCTGGTTGGCTGTCCATGTATTACTATTGCTTAG
The DNA here is from genome assembly GCF_037860775.1 of Emticicia soli. Lineage (NCBI taxonomy): Bacteria > Pseudomonadati > Bacteroidota > Cytophagia > Cytophagales > Leadbetterellaceae > Emticicia > Emticicia soli. The sequence continues at coordinate 47,401 of NZ_JBBEWC010000018.1, forward strand.
GTTTATACCTAATGGGCTACCCGATGTGCCATTTCCCGTCAGGGTGGCGTTACGTGTAACACTTGTCAAGCCATCGGCACCAGTAGGTCCGGTAGGGCCTGTTGCGCCGGTATCTCCTGTTGCTCCCGTTGCGCCAGTAGGCCCGGTTACACCATCGGCACCAGTAGGTCCGGTTGGTCCTGTTGCACCAGTAGCTCCTGTTACTCCGGTGAGTCCAGTTTCCCCTGTATTTCCAGTTGCTCCTGTTGGCCCGGTTACACCATCGGCCCCAGTAGCTCCTGTAGGGCCAGTTGGTCCTGTTGCACCAGTAGCTCCTGTTATTCCGGTGAGTCCAGTTTCCCCTGTATTTCCAGTTGCCCCAGTAGCTCCTGTAGGGCCAGTTGGTCCTGTTGCACCAGTAGCTCCTGTTACTCCGGTGAGTCCAGTTTCCCCTGTATTTCCTGTTGCTCCGGTAGGCCCAGTTGGTCCTGTTGCGCCAGTTACTCCTTGAATACCTTGGATACCTTGCGGGCCTTGTGGGCCAGTTGCTCCGGTATTACCAGTTGCCCCGGTAGAGCCAGTTGCCCCAGTTACTCCTTGAATACCTTGGATACCTTGCGGGCCAGTTGCACCCGTTACACCTTGTGCGCCAGTCGCTCCGGTATTACCAGTAGCCCCAATTGCTCCTTGAATCCCTTGGATACCTTGCGGGCCTTGTGGGCCAGTAGCCCCAGTTACTCCTTGAATACCTTGGATACCTTGCGGGCCAGTTGCACCGTTAGTACCAGTTGCACCAGTCGCTCCGTTAGTACCAGTAGCCCCAGTTGCGCCCTGAATCCCTTGGATACCTTGTGGGCCAGTAGCACCCGTTACGCCTTGTGCGCCCGTTGCTCCGGTACTACCAGTAGCCCCAGCTGAGCCTTGTATCCCTTGGATACCTTGTGGGCCAGTTGCCCCCGTTACGCCTTGTGTGCCCGTTGCTCCGGTATTCCCAGTAGCGCCAGTTGAGCCTTGCATCCCTTGGATACCTTGCGGGCCAGTAGCCCCCGTTACGCCTTGTGCGCCCGTTGCTCCTGTATTACCAGTAGCCCCAGTTACTCCTTGAATCCCTTGGATACCTTGCGGGCCTTGTGGGCCAGTAGCACCCGTTACGCCTTGTGCGCCCGTTGCTCCGGTATTACCAGTAGCCCCAGTTGCGCCTTGTATCCCTTGTATCCCTTGCGGGCCTTGTGGGCCAGTAGCCCCCGTTACGCCTTGTGCACCCGTTGCTCCTGTATTCCCAGTAGCGCCAGTTGAGCCTTGTATCCCTTGGATACCTTGCGGGCCTTGTGGGCCAGTAGCCCCCGTTACGCCTTGTGCGCCAGTTACTCCTTGAATCCCTTGGATACCTTGCGGGCCAGTAGCACCTGTTACGCCTTGTGCGCCCGTTGCTCCGGTATTACCCGTTGCTCCTTTCACTCCCTGAATCCCTTGGATACCTTGTGCGCCTGTTGGCCCGGTAGGGCCTGTTGCGCCTGCAATTCCTTGTGCACCCGTGGCACCAGTTGACCCTTGTGCTCCTGTTGCTCCGGTAGGGCCGGGTGTTCCGGGTGTGCCGCTTTTTTCGGCATATAGTGCATAAGGCACGCTCATCATTTGTGTAGTGCCGATATTCACATAATTAGTTCCTGCGGCGGGGTCTACCTCAACTTGTAGAAACTTGCTACCTACAGCCCAGTTGATACTTGCAAAGGTGTTTGTAAGGGCTGTGCCTGTTCCGACCGAAAGCGTAAATAAACCTAATGCATTGGTAGTGGTGGTGTGTCGCTCGGCATAAGCTATTGTACCACTGGCACTACCTGTAAAAATTGTAAACCTAACGGCAATATTCTGGTTTATGAGTGCATTGCCAGAGGCATTGCGGGCAATAGCCTGATAAGGTATTGCCTGTGGCACTTGTGCCTTTGCATTGTAGCAGAGGCAGAGAAGCAAAAGAAATTTGTAAATTTTTTTCATGGTAAAAAATAATAAATAATAAGGTGAAAAAAGACTTCAGAGTACTACTCATACTTTAGTTTGATGAGTGGGCATATCTATCTGAACTAGCAATTGTTTAAGGGGTTTTATTGCAATGAGTTATTTGCTGCTGATAATACCGTGCAAAAGCCTTATGAGGCAGTTGTCAATTCTGATTGAGTTCGGTTGCAACTGCTCAATAGTGGCATGGTGTATTTACAGAAATAATTCAATTTAATAAATATTAATAACAGTTTATAAGATGTAAAGTTAGTTTTTGAAAATCAGATTTTAAAAGATTTTTTGGAATTCAAACCTATCCGCTTATTATGCTAATTCGTGTGCCAAATTTAGGGTTTAAACAGGGCTTTGCTTTAACTCAAAAATGACATTCTTTAGCTCATTTTGGACATTCGGCCTTTTTTTTGGGTCAAATTCTTAGTTTTATACGATAAATAGCTTGGCCGTGTTTATGGCTAACAGAATAAATTGTGCTGTTAATACTTATCGGATTTTGGCTTCATCAGGCAAAATCTTGCCAACCATTGAATCAATAGCTAGCCATTTTTTATGCTTCTGCTACTTAATTACCTAACTTTGTAAGAAACAATATTTTGCATATCTGGTATGAAAAAAATACTCTACTTAGGTTTTAGTTTTATAGTAAGTTTACAAGTCTATGCTCAAAACGTTACTATTACGCCCGACGGTATTACTCCGGCCTTGAGTGGTACTTATGCCCGCCTGAGCTACGATGCCATATTGGCGCTGCCATCGCCGCAACGAGGTGATATGGTTTATGATATTACTTATGACTGCCTACGTACTTTTGCTTCTGGCAAATGGCTCTGTACATATCAAGATCCTTATAGCCATACGCCAAATGTAGTACCTGTTCTTACAGCCGGAACCATAAATAGCGAGGCTATAAATGATATATTGATAGGCACAAACAACACAATGTATCTGACGGGAACTTTTAATAATACCATTACTTTCGATACAATTACTGTTACTTCTTCAACAACAAGCGATGCTTATATTGCTAAACTAAATGCAGATGGTAAGGCACAGTGGGTTAGAACAATTACGGGGTCATCGATTCAGGTTGCGGAAGATATTGCTGTAGATGCCAGCGGAAATGTTTATGTAACGGGTTTTTTTTTAGGAAGTACCAATTTTGGCGGAACGATAATAAACGCCGTAGGAAATTACGATATGTTTGTGGTTAAATATAATGCAAGTGGAGCATTGGTTTGGGTACGAACAGCAGGTAGTACAGGCGCAGATCAAGGAAACAAAATTAGGCTTGATGCCAGTGGAAATGTATATGTTGGGGGTACTTTCAGTGGCACAATTACTTTTGGCGCAACTACAGTTACGAGCATGGGAAGCACGGATATATTTATAACCAAATATAATGTCAACGGAACTGTGCAGTGGGCATTACCAAGCGGTGGCATAGGTGCCGAATTTATGGGCGATATTGCATTAGACAGCAATGGTGATGTGTTTGTAGGCGGTAGCTATTCGGAAAGTGCTACTTTTGGTACTTTAACCCGAACATCAAATGGTAGTATCGATGCTTTTATTGGTAAATATGATGTTAGTACAAGCAGTTGGAAGTGGGTGATTTCGATAGGTGGAACAGGTATCGATATTATAAGCGCACTGCTAAAAGATAATGCTAATAGCGTATATGCCGCAGGCTCGTTTTCGGGTAGTGTTAATTTTGCTAGTACAACTAAAACAAGTGAGGGAAATGATGATATTTTTCTGCTAAAGTACACCAATGATGGCTTTATGGAGTGGGTGCAAACAACCGGAGGTACAAGTGCAGGTTTTATTGAAGACCTTGCTGTTGATACCGACAATAACGTGTATCTGGCAGGTAATTTTTTTGATATTAGTACTATTGGTTCGGTAACAAAATCGGCACGGGGTTCGTCAGATGCTTTTGTGGCCCGATACGATGCCAACGGTAGTTTCGCATGGGTGCAATCATTCGGCGGAATCAATCAGGATATAGCCACTTGTATCAGTCTCGATGCCAATAATAATATATATGCCGGTGGTATTTACAGAAACACCGTAAACTTTGGCCGAACTTCCAGAACGGCTGTTGGCAATGGAGATATTTTTGTGGTGAAGTTTGATAAATAGGAGGGCTCACGGCCTTTGATTTATATGCCAAAAAACAAAGTTATCACATTCAATTTCACTTTTCAAATTTTTAAACCCGAAATATCTGTAAGCCCGGCTTAGGCCGGGGCGGGCAGATACAATTGTGGTTTGCTAGCGTGTAGTGCTAGTTTTGGAGGGATGATTTAAGAGGGGCATAGGGCACAGCTATAAGTATATATTTCAATACCATTTGGTGCGATTAAAAGACGAGTATATGCGTTAGTACAATGTCTTTTCCAAAAACGATTTAAGCTCTTGCGTGTTTATGCTTCTTTTCAATACTACTCCATCTTTGTCTAACAAGAACTGTTCTATAGGAAAATAGGGTTTTAAGAATATCTGTTGTATGTTTTCCTGATTTTCATCCAGGTATTCAGCCCATGGTAAATTATGTTTTTTTCTGATTTTCTCCAGAAATGCTAAGCCGTCTGAAGTGTCGGTGGAAATATGCATAATTTCAAAACCTTTGTTTGCATACGCATCATACAATTTTTTAAGTTCAGAAAACTCGCCAATACATGAACCGCAACGCCCCCACCAGAAATAGACATAAGTGTAGTCTGCTTTGAGTTGTATTTTTTCACAGGTTTGGGTCTTTAAATTCTTGAAAGCAAGCGAGAATGGGAATTTTGCGCCAACTCCGGTTGGACTAGCCCTATTTAATTTAAGGTTTAAAAGTTGTCCGTATTTGCTTTGTTTTATTTCATCAGAAAGCGATTCATAATAAGTGTCAAAAGTGCCATCAAATTTGATTGAATAAAATCTATCGTACAATACCCATAATGCTAAGTAAGAATCGTTCATGTCTGTAAAAAAATGTCCTCTAACCGTAGTGTCTCTTAGAGCCTGATTGGCTTTAATCCCAATCAGCACATTGGCCAGGCTATCAGGCATTTGTGTTGGGTAAACAGCTTTCAGACTATCAGCAAATGCCCGAAACCATTTTTTATCTCTTTGATACCTCTTGTTCATCGAGTAAAATAAAGTTGTGTAGTAATGATTCATTGAGGCATTAAGCAACTTTGGCATATTGTTGTCTAATTGAATTTCGGCTTTTTGAGTGCCTGCATCGACCAGAAAATAATCTGAGCTATAAAGCAATGAATCATTTCTGACATATTGGAATGCATACATAGCCGGAAAGTCTAAATCGCCATTTATTGTAAATGTTCCATTGGTGATTTCGGCTGCATATACTTTCATTGGCTTTGAATTATTGGCTGAATCAATCGGATTTTTGCATAGCAATTGTACGATTCCGCCATTGGCATTGATAGAGCCATTGATTACAAAAGACGAATCAGTTTTAGATTGACCGATAGTTTTGAAAGAAAGTAAGAAGAGTGCGAGGAGCACTTTTAAGTGTTGATTTTTCATAAATGTAATAGAATATGGAGTTAATTTAGTCAGAGCTGAATGCACAGTAAGTGTTTTACTTGTATAGATTTACCACACAAGATTTTACTTTTTTATTAGTGGGGGCAAGTTAGAAAAATAATTCAGATATTCAAACTAAATTTTTAGTTGAATATTTTTAGTCCAATAAAACTGTGATTTGGGTTATGGTTTTAGGAGATGAGGTAGGGGAGAAAATTCCATTTGGTGCGATTAAAAGCACAAAGAGACGAAATGGTGGTTTGTGAAAGATTTGTTTCAATTCCATTTGGTGCGATTAAAAGTAATAGGGAGGCTTTTTTGTCTGACCTAAACTAAATGTTTCAATTCCATTTGGTGCGATTAAAAGTTAATTTTCTTTTCGCTTAAAACGCCAATTTGGTTGTTTCAATTCCATTTGGTGCGATTAAAAGACTATAATGAAAGAAACATTTATCATCAGAACAGAAGTTTCAATTCCATTTAGTGCGATTAAAAGAAAATTCCTAAAGGTGGCAATCTAATGTCATTTGCGTTTCAATTCCATTTGGTGCGATTAAAAGTGCGGTTACTAACGATGCCTGCACCGCCTGACTAAAGTTTCAATTCCATTTGGTGCGATTAAAAGTTTCTCTACGTGCATCCATTTCACGGCTCGGTTGGGGTTTCAATTCCATTTGGTGCGATTAAAAGTTTCTCTACGTGCATCCATTTCACGGCTCGGTTGGGGTTTCAATTCCATTTGGTGCGATTAAAAGTTTCTCTACGTGCATCCATTTCACGGCTCGGTTGGGGTTTCAATTCCATTTGGTGCGATTAAAAGTTTCTCTACGTGCATCCATTTCACGGCTCGGTTGGGGTTTCAATTCCATTTGGTGCGATTAAAAGGGCTTCGGCTTCGTATCAGGCTTTTTGTCTTGCTCGTTTCAATTCCATTTGGTGCGATTAAAAGCGTAGTAATAGCGGCCTTTTTTGCTCCCTTTTATCTGTTTCAATTCCATTTGGTGCGATTAAAAGGAAAGGCCAAGCCTGGTGCGCATACTTCTGCGAGCGTTTCAATTCCATTTGGTGCGATTAAAAGAAACTGGGATGGTATTTATGCGCAAATGGCTGATGTGTTTCAATTCCATTTGGTGCGATTAAAAGGATTTAGTTTGCGAAGATTTCGTTTACGATATGTTGTTTCAATTCCATTTGGTGCGATTAAAAGGTTACTACAACGGCACAGCCTGGAAGCAGGTTACTGAGTTTCAATTCCATTTGGTGCGATTAAAAGACTGCCTTGATAGATGACATATTATTAGCTCTAAAAGTTTCAATTCCATTTGGTGCGATTAAAAGAATTACCTGGTTTATAAAGAACTTGGTAGCTAATTTGTTTCAATTCCATTTGGTGCGATTAAAAGAATCATAACGGCTTAAAAAATGAACACTAACATTTTGGTTTCAATTCCATTTGTTGCGATTAAAAGTATAAAGAAGCCTTCAAACTCCATGCTGTATGTATCGTTTCAATTCTATTTGGTGCGATTAAAAGCCTTTTTACTTAGCTCTCATGGAATAACTTACCCAATGTTTCAATTCCATTTGGTGCGATTAAAAGGGAGAGATACTTGAGCGTTGCCGCTCCTGGTAGCATGTTTCAATTCCATTTGGTGCGATTAAAAGTATAACAAAGATTATGACTTGTAATCAGTAGGTCGGTTTCAATTCCATTTGGTGCGATTAAAAGAAAAAGAGTTTCTTGATTTCCTGACTACCGACCCGAGTTTCAATTCCATTTGGTGCGATTAAAAGTGAAGCGAAACCGGATTATTCAAAACCTTGTAAACAGTTTCAATTCCATTTGGTGCGATTAAAAGTACGCCGCTTTTCACCCTTTTGTCGACTGGGGTAGCGTTTCAATTCCATTTGGTGCGATTAAAAGGTTGGGGAGTACTGACAAGCCGTTGACGATTAACGAGTTTCAATTCCATTTGGTGCGATTAAAAGTGTGAAGATTCAGCACGACCTTGATGCACAGAATGAGTTTCAATTCCATTTGGTGCGATTAAAAGGCGGTATATTAATACTAATAATGCAACTATTACCGTGTTTCAATTCCATTTGGTGCGATTAAAAGCTTTCGCTACCCGGTCAATGCCGGCAGCAAACTGTTGTTTCAATTCCATTTGGTGCGATTAAAAGGTAGTAGGGAATGACAAAAACTATCCGCCCGAATACGTTTCAATTCCATTTGGTGCGATTAAAAGTACTCCATCCGATATTGTAGCATAATATCGACCTTCGTTTCAATTCCATTTGGTGCGATTAAAAGCGTAGGTGTAGCGATTACCGGAAGCGTATTTCAAAAGTTTCAATTCCATTTGGTGCGATTAAAAGAAATTACAAAATTGCTTTAAAGAAAGCAAAAACTATGTTTCAATTCCATTTGGTGCGATTAAAAGAATGGACCAAACAGGTTACCCAATGAGGGTAAAAGGGTTTCAATTCCATTTGGTGCGATTAAAAGAACATAAGAAGCTTTTAAGCCGTCTAACGCTCCCTGTTTCAATTCCATTTGGTGCGATTAAAAGAAGGGTAATTAACACATTACTTGAACAAATACGAAAGTTTCAATTCCATTTGGTGCGATTAAAAGCGTAGTAATAGCGGCCTTTTTTGCTCCCTTTTATCTGTTTCAATTCCATTTGGTGCGATTAAAAGGGCGCATACCTAATGCATCGGCAAATTTTTCAAGATGTTTCAATTCCATTTGGTGCGATTAAAAGGGTATATTCGTTAAGTGCGGATGTTTTGATGAAAATGTTTCAATTCCATTTGGTGCGATTAAAAGACTACCTTTCAAGTAATGCAGGAAGTTTCGAAAAAGCGTTTCAATTCCATTTGGTGCGATTAAAAGGATACAGAAAATAACTAAGACAATGGAAGATTTAATGTTTCAATTCCATTTGGTGCGATTAAAAGAACGGTTCTACTATTGCTAGCAGATGTTGGTTCATGGTTTCAATTCCATTTGGTGCGATTAAAAGGGAACGTTTCTAACAAAAGATAGCGGCCTTTGGGACGTTTCAATTCCATTTGGTGCGATTAAAAGTTCACCCAACTTTCAGTTTGCGGGGTGTAATCTCCGTGTTTCAATTCCATTTGGTGCGATTAAAAGTTTACACTATTGAGATGCGAAATGAAGGCGAATTAAGTTTCAATTCCATTTGGTGCGATTAAAAGGTAATAGGCTGAATATCATCTATAGAGTGAATAAGAGTTTCAATTCCATTTGGTGCGATTAAAAGTACTTCAAAATGGGCAAAGACAACCTTATTGAGTAACGTTTCAATTCCATTTGGTGCGATTAAAAGTATGGGGTGGAATGACAAGATAGATGTAACCACAGGGTTTCAATTCCATTTGGTGCGATTAAAAGGAACTCGGCCTTATACTCGGTTCAGTAATCAAAATGTTTCAATTCCATTTGGTGCGATTAAAAGTTTAGAGTCCTCGCAGTCTGTAGGGGTGATATTTGTGTTTCAATTCCATTTGGTGCGATTAAAAGTAAAAAGCCAGTTTGATCGTCATCATCACTTGTTACGTTTCAATTCCATTTGGTGCGATTAAAAGGCCTGACTTGTCGGAATACAGAGGGCAGTCAGCAACGTTTCAATTCCATTTGGTGCGATTAAAAGTATTTATTATACCCCTCTTTTGCCGATTTGCGAGCAGTTTCAATTCCATTTGGTGCGATTAAAAGTAGCCAAACCTAATATATTTTCAGGGCAAGAAAGTATGTTTCAATTCCATTTGGTGCGATTAAAAGCCTAATGACCAATTAGTCGAAAGACGGGTTTCTTAGTTTCAATTCCATTTGGTGCGATTAAAAGTAAGTTTGTTGTAAGCGTTCGGATGCCTTCCCGATTGTTTCAATTCCATTTGGTGCGATTAAAAGCCACCCGGCAAATTTCTTTTGACTTAGGCTTTGTGGGTTTCAATTCCATTTGGTGCGATTAAAAGAAAAAGTTGAAGGCGTCTTCTACCGTTTTAATATCCGTTTCAATTCCATTTGGTGCGATTAAAAGGGAGAAACTGCATATACCTTTGATTCTTGCAGTAATGTTTCAATTCCATTTGGTGCGATTAAAAGTCTGAAAAATACGAGTCTGGTCTTATTCAAATCGCAAGTTTCAATTCCATTTGGTGCGATTAAAAGACATCAGTATGTGTTTGTGCTGTGGGAGCGTGTTTAGTTTCAATTCCATTTGGTGCGATTAAAAGAAATACTACTACTACTACAAGCGCAGGTGATTTTTTGTTTCAATTCCATTTGGTGCGATTAAAAGACACTTGAAAGTAAATTAGCAAATGCTAATCCTGCTTGTTTCAATTCCATTTGGTGCGATTAAAAGTACTTTTTGGCCAGCCATTCTTCATCGACCTGAATAGTTTCAATTCCATTTGGTGCGATTAAAAGGTTACCGCTTACTTCGAGCTTATTCCCGGCATTGGGGTTTCAATTCCATTTGGTGCGATTAAAAGGCTCGTAGCCTTCGTTACGTAGGCCGTTATCTTCATGTTTCAATTCCATTTGGTGCGATTAAAAGGACCAAACTAGGTGTAGTGATAAGAGATGTAAATGCGTTTCAATTCCATTTGGTGCGATTAAAAGATTTTTTAATTCCCTCGAATTCGAGGGAATTAAAAAGTTTCAATTCCATTTGGTGCGATTAAAAGTTTCAGCTCTTTTTTGGATGCACGCTCAAGTAAACTAGTTTCAATTCCATTTGGTGCGATTAAAAGATTTCAAACAAATCTGTTCTTATGTTTAAATCTTTGGTTTCAATTCCATTTGGTGCGATTAAAAGAAAATCGTAAAAACTAAACAAAAAGACGAATGCTGTGTTTCAATTCCATTTGGTGCGATTAAAAGCCGTTTTTGTGATGGCTTTAGAGATGCTATTTTACGGGTTTTTTTGGGAAAAAACAAATCAAAAAGTCGTCGATGTTTAATCATATAATTTACTAGGCTGTCCGACGACCGCCCATTTGGTGTTTCTTGGGTCGTATTTGAGCATTTTTTAATAATTATTCTTTCCTATTCTGTAAATTAAGTCCTCAAAAAAAATCATCGACGACATACTTATTAATTTTTCGGGGTAAGTGCCTAATCTTTCGGCCTCCACACATTTCATCAATTATTTCTTACCATACGTCAAGCAGGGTTTGCGGAAGGTCACAATTATTTTTATCTTTCAGTTTAGATAATTGCGCTTTTTGATGCAAAACTGGTTTTTTAGATACAAACTTCACCATATTCCGTTCTGGATAGGCTATCATTTGTTGTGGCTCTGGATAAACATAGGTAATCTGCCCGATGCCTTTGCCTATCTTTTTCTTGGCCCGCTGCCTGTTAAGTTTTATTTCTATATCGTTTTTCAGGCATTGGGGGCTTATTTTAACCTTTATTATCTGATGCCGAAATTCCTGATTGCGGGGCGGTATAAAACTTATATTGCTTTGGTGTTGCTTACCATTATGGCTTGTTCGGCGTTTATTGTGAGTGGGTATTATCTGGCACCTTATTTTTCGGGCGTGTCGTTTGAGCAGATGTTTGGCCGTAGGCCCGACCAATATCTGCAAATATTTACGGGTAATGCCTTGCCGTCGACGGCTTCGAGTATGACCCTGGCTATGAGCGTAAAACTGGCTAAAAACTGGCTCGAAACCGAGAAAAAACGCATTACGCTCGAAAAAGATAAGCTGGAAACCGAACTAAAATACCTGAAATCGCAGATAAATCCGCATTTTTTGTTTAATACCATCAACTCAATATTTGTGCTGATACATAAAAATCCCGACCTTGCCTCAGAGTCGCTGGCTTCGTTTTCGGAGATGCTGCGGTATCAGCTCTATGAGTGTAACGACCAGCAGATTCCGCTAAGTAAAGAGTTGCATTTTCTGGAAAACTTTATCGAACTCGAATCATTGCGCCTCAACGAAAACCAGACCGAGCTGCATTTTGAGATAAACCATGCTTCGGCGCAGGGTATCGGCATTGCACCGTTTATACTGCTGCCTTTTGTTGAAAATACATTCAAGCATGTATCGAAAGGCAAAACACAAAAGAATTTTATACGGATGTGCCTGGCCGTAAATGCCCATAAAGTGCTTGAAATGCAGATAGAAAACAGCCATAGCGGCGAGGCCAACACGCTGCCCTCGGGCATTGGGCTGGCAAACGTGAAGCGCAGGCTTAACCTGATTTATCCGGCGCAGTATCGGCTTAGTATAGAGCCGCAGCCTCAAACTTTTAAAGTAGCACTGGCTATAAATTTGCAATGAAACTCAGATGCGCCATAGTAGACGACGAGCCATTGGCAAGCGAGGGCCTGATGAAATACATTGAGGTGATTGACTACCTCGAGACGGTGGCTGTGGCCGAAAATCCGCTAGAATTGAATAAGATTCTGGAAACAGAACGCATCGATTTGATTTTTCTGGATATTCAGATGCCACACATGACGGGGCTCGATTTTCTGAAAATAAAGACTAATCTGCCGATGGTTATCATCACGACGGCCTACCCCAACTATGCGCTAGAGGGTTTTCAGTTCGATGCCCTTGATTACCTGCTTAAACCCATTACTTTCAACCGTTTCTTTAAGGCCACCAACAAGGCAAAGGAACTCTACTGGCTCAAAAATCAGAAGCCGGAGAACGCCGCCAAACCAGTCGAGCCCGACTACCTTTTTATTAAATGCGAAAGCAAGTATGAGAAAATATTAATCGACGAAATATTGTTTGTGCAGGCGCTACAAAACTACGTGATTATCTTTACGACCCGAGGTAAATACATGACATTGCTACCATTGAAAACGGTAGAAGAATACCTTGACCCCAATCGTTTTCTGCGGGTGCATAAATCTTATCTGGTGGCTATCAGCAAAATTGGCAGTATCGAAAACAACGACCTCACAATCCAGAATCACCTAATCCCCATCAGCCGAACCATGCGTGAGCAGGTGATTGCTATTGTGGTGAAAAATAGGCTTCTAAGTAAGTAATTGTCGAATGAAAAAAGTAATTGACAAATACTTATTGTGAAACATTGTGTATGTAGTGTACATTGTGGCAGCAATAATTTAGCCACGAAGTACACAAGAAGCACGGCGATGCCTGGTCAATGTTTCACAATTGCAGAATTTAACTGTGACACGCCCGCTTTCGGACGAGTATAGGCGTGCCACAGTTGGTTGATTAACAATCAATTATATTTCATTTCCAAAGCCCGGATTTCGCCTTTACCTGTGGCTGTGCCTGCAACATTTACGCCCACTCTTGCGGCTCTGTCCCAACGAGGGAGCCAGAGTGTATCTGTCTGCACGGCTTTGTTGGCGGCATCAGGTTTTTGACCTTTTACTTCCCAGCTAAACTCATAAAAACGCCCGTTGTGGCTTTGTAGTTTTAGGGTTATGGCTTTTTGTTGTGCAGGTATCTGTTGGGTTTTCAGGGTGCTGAATGTACCATCTTTTATCTGCCAAAGCTCTACGGTATTGCCACGCACGCCATAGCCAAGGGCATTGTCGGCATCGCCGTATATCACAATGCTTTGGGTCAGGTCGTTTTTGCTTACTACGTCGGCCGTAAAAGTATAGCTGCTTTTTTTGAGATTAAAACCCACAAAATTGCTTGTTTGGCCTGGCGTTTTGTTTTCTATTCTTAGTGCTCCGTCTTGCACGGCATACACAGGCTCAGGCTGGCGCACATCATATATCCACCTGATATTGGGTTGAGCAACGGCGAAATCAAGATTAAAGCCCGAAAAATTGGCAAAACTTGTGCCTGCCGGCGCCTCGGCTTGTGCCGGAGTAGCACTGCCGTATCTGAAAACAGGCCAGTGCGTTTTATCGTTCCAGACAAGTTCGCTGAGTACGCCCTGGCGGCCTACAAATGTAAAATCGGCAGCACTATAAGCATGATGCAGATAAAAATAACGCTTGTCGGGCGTTGTAACCACCGTGCCATGCCCGGGGCATTTCCAGGTATCATCACTCACCAATACCGGATTCCCCGCATATTTTTCCCAAGGGCCTTGTAGTTTTTCGGCTCTTGCCATTCCTACCATGTAGTTACATTTGCTACCACAGCACGAGTTGCCCGAGTAGAGCATATACCAGTATTTGCCACGTTTAAAAATACTTTGTCCTTCGGCGCCGCCGCCTTCCCAGTCGTTTGTGTTGGCTTTTATTATCGTAAATTCTTTGCCTACTACTTTCAGCCCATCGGCCGATAATTCAGCACCTAGCAATTCTATTGCCCGGCCTTTGTCGAGGCCGTACGCTTTCCAGGTAATATACAATTTGCCTTTGTCTTCAACCACATAGGCATCAATGGCCTCCGATGTCCATTCTATAATTATACCGTGGTCGGTAAAGCCTTTTTTTAGGTCTTTGGTAGTAGCCACGCCAATAAACGACTGCTTGTCTGATTTTCGGCGGGCAGTATAATAGCAATAATATGTGTCTTTGTAATAAAACAATTCAGGTGCCCAGAAACTCCCCATTGTCCAGGCTGGAATTTCGTTAAACACAGGGCCGAGGTATTGCCAGTCGGTGAGGTTAGTTGATGAATAAATCGGGTAAGCAGGCCCCCATTCTGACGATGTTCCGGCGGCATAATAGGTATCACCCACACGAATAACCGAAGGGTCGGCGAAGTCTCCGGCAATTACCGGATTGCGGTAAGTATTTACCGGGCCGAGCTTTTTTTTCTGTGCCAGAAGGCTTGTACTGATAAAAAAGGTAAATAAAAAAAAGGTTGACAGGAATTTCATTCGTTCATGGGTTGATTGGTATGACGAAGAAAAGGAAATATTTTGAGATAATGAAACGGTGTTGGCGGAATGTTGGGCGTGTGAGCAGCTTTGTTTTTATTGATGCCGTAGCAAGGTATGGCCGTGTTGATGAATTTTTTGGGTGCTTCAAAACAAATATTATAGACCAGATAGGGGCGTAAGTGTTGGGCGTGGGGTAGAGAGAACGGGTAGTTTTTTGTCAGGATTTACAGATGCATGGCTGTATGTAAAACTAAAAATGTGTTGTGAAACGCTTAGGCGTTATTTTTGTTTTTATTGGCGCAAAATATACTGATATTTGCCTTACAAGAATCATCTATTCAGCATGGAAAAAATTAACTGGGGAATTATCGGTTGTGGCGATGTAACCGAACTTAAAAGCGGGCCTGCTTTCAATAAGGTGCCGCAGTCGTCATTAATAGCTGTGATGCGCCGTGATGCGGCCAAGGCAGCAGACTACGCCCGCAGGCACAATGTGCCCAAATGGTACAGCGATGCGCAGCAATTAATAAACGACCCCGATATAAATGCTATTTATGTAGCCACGCCACCATCAACGCACGAAATGTACACTTTGGCAGCCATTGCAGCAGGCAAACCTGTGTATGTAGAAAAGCCAATGGCCGGCGATTATAAAACGGCTTACAGTATGGCCGAGGCTGCTACGGCCGAAAATATCAAACTTGTAGTGGCGCATTATCGCCGTGAGCAGGAGCGATTCAAGAAAGTAAAACAACTGATAGCCGATAATGCCATAGGAGACGTGCGTCTGGTGCGCCTTGAGCTTGCCAAGCAAGCCTTGACACCCGAAGAACTGGCCGACCCAAAAACAGCATGGCGTGTTGACCCCGCTACGGCTGGCGGTGGTTTGTTTCATGATTTATCGCCGCATCAACTCGATTTGATGTATTATTTCTTTGGCGAGGTTGAGAAGGTAACAGGCTTGGCCACAAATCAGGGCGGTGTTTATGGGGCCGACGATATGGTTGTGGCTAATGTGCTGTTTAAGAGCGGAACGGTTTTTAATGGTACATGGTGCTTTAGTGCCGCAAAAGCCGCCGATTATTGCGAGATTCAAGGTACAAAGGGCAAAATCAGTTTTACGGTTTTTAGTACTGATAGCATTAGGGTTGAGATTGAAGGCAAAACTGAAATCCTTGATTTTTCGCCGCTTTTGCACGTGCAACAACCCATGATAGAGGCTACTGTAAAGTATTTTCTGGGCACAGGCCCAAACCCGTGCAGCGGCTACGAAGGCGCAGAAGTAATGCGCTTGATTAGCGAGGCGAGTGCATGAGTGATTGGGCAGAGGTGTTTATACTCCAATCATCTCACGACAGATTAAGGCAGAACGACCAACGCAGCGTTTTGCACTGAGTTTTACGGGGTGTTTATTGAAACCGCCGTGCAACTCAGTGCTATGCTTTGTGCAACTCTGTGGTGAAAAAAATTCTGTGTACCCTGATTAACCGTGCCATGCCCTTTTGCAACCGAGAATAGGCATGACACGGTGAGATACAAACTATGTTCGACGATCCGAAATTGACATTCGACAATTACCTAATTTCCACCAATTCAATTTTCACTCTTTTGTTCATAAAGGGTTTGTCGTATTCAATCTTGAAGTCGTAGAGATTGCCTACCATGCAGCCTATTTCGTCGCGGTTGTGGTAGGCATAAATGCCTTTTAGCTGGCGGTAATATTCGGTGTGATTGGTGCGGCGAAACGTAAGCCGGTAAATCACATCTTTTTTGTATTTCATGTTGTGTGGCGGTAAAAATCCGTGTTAATGTTGGTATCAACAAAGATAATCAAAATTACTGATGCGTATATTATAAGTACAGAATCTTTGTTTTTATCTTTGTGATGAAGAACATTATCATTCAAAATTCACACAATTACACCTGATGACTTTAAAAGGGAAAATTCTACAAACGCTGAAAACTAAGTACAAAAACTTAGGGTTCGGCGAAAAAACTTTCGATGCGGTTGCTACCTTACTGGAAACTTCGGTAACTGACGAAAGCGAAATTGACACTGCGATCGGAGGGATTGAGGCTTTGTTGAAGGCTTTTCAGGGCGATGCCGACAAACGGGTAACTGATGCCATTGCTAAACGAAAAGCCAACACAGAAAGCAACGAAACCGGAAACGAAAACAAACCGGAAAATGATGATGTGCCAAACTGGGCGCAGGGCTTGATTGAGTCGAACAGGGCATTGCTGGCAAAAGTTAATGCACTGGAAGGCGGAAAAACCACTGAAACCAGAAAAGAGGCACTTGAGGCGCTGTTGAAAGACACGCCGGAGACATTCAGACAAATGAAACTACGTGATTTTGCCCGAATGACTTTCGGCGACGAAAGCGAGTTTGAGGCTTACAAAACTGAATTGGAAACAGGGTTGGAAGAGGTCAGACCATTATTCAGCGAGCAAGGGTCGGGTAAGATTCCACAGCCGATGTCGGGCAGAGCCAATAAAAATGGCATTTCCCTCGATACGCAAGCCTATATTGATGCCAGAAAAGCCGAAAGCGAGGGCAGGGGCGCCACCACAGGCAAACCTGTTTTTGGCCAGAAAGCAGATACAAAAGCAAATGCGGGCATCGGCAAGCAGGTTTTTAATTCTTAATTTTTAAATCTCAATTATGCAAAATTTCAGAGAGAGCGATGCGGCCGAAACGCTTGCATTTGCTAGCAAGTTAGAAGACATAAGCGGAGGTGTAAGCCTGGCAGCAGCCGATTTTAACGATGGTGCGCTTGTGCCGGCGGGTTCGGTGATAGGCAAAGATGGCAATGGTTTGTATCATGTGCTCAAAACTGCCAAGCTGCACACGGCCGCTGGCAATACAGCTACCGATTATCTGGTATTGAAAGGGCATGGCTTCAAAATCGGTGATTTTGTTGCTGCGCAGACAGGCGCTAAAGCCTATGCCATTACGGGCATCAACACAAGCAATGCCGCTTACGACACCATTTCGGTAGGCACAACGCTTGGCGTGGCTATTGCGCAATATGCAGGTATTTTTCAGGCGGCTGCCGAGGCTACAAGCAACACTTCGGCTTTTAAGGTTACGCCTTTGGCAGTAACAGGCCACAGCATCAAACTAAAATCGGGCGATACCAATGTGGTTGACGCCTGGCTAAGAGCCACCCTGATTGAAGCCAATGCGCCCGTGGCCACAGCCCAGATAAAAGCTGCTTTGCCGCAGATGCTGTGGGTTTAGGGTTTAATATTAATTAGAAACATGGGTTTTAGGGGAACGGTGTTTTTAGAGATTTGACCCCACCCTAACCCTCCCCAACAGTGGGGAGGGGACTATTCTAACTCCCTTCCCCACTGTTGGGGAAGGGTCGGGGATGGGGTTCTTCGAAAGACCCATAGTATTTATTTTTCCATTCAAATTTTAGTCAATTCATGATAAAATCATTGATAAACGGATTGAGCGAGAAGGATATGCAGGCTGTTGCCAATGAGTACACGCTTGACGATTTCTATTTCCCGACGCTTTTTCCGCTCAAATTCGTTACCTCTCTCAAATGGGAGTCGTTGGAGGGAGAGTTTGGTGCGCCCGTAGCAGGTGACGTGATTTCGTGGGATTCTCGTGCGCCACGTAAAAGACGTGAGGTAGTATCGAAACTAAGTGGTAGTATTCCGAAAATCGGTGTAGCCCGTGAGAAGACGGAGTCGCAGATGAACGAGTACAACACCCTGAAACGCTACGCCGACGATGCCGCCAAAAAAGAACTGTTGAACTGGATTTGGGAAGACCAACTCTTCGTGTTTAAAGGTGTAAATGCCCGCTTGGAATGGTTGGCGCTACGAGCAGCATCTACCGGAAAGGTGATACTGACAAACACCAACAACGAGGGCCTTGTGACTGAATCGAACGTTGATTTTCTGGTGCCAAATGCTAATAAATCGGGTGTTACAACAAACATTACGGTTGAAAACGCTTCAACATCAAAACCTATCAGCAAGATTCGTGATGTAGTAAAAGCCGCCAAAGCAAAAGGCAAAAAACTGAACTACATCTTTACCGACCAGGATATGATTGATGCCATTCTGGTATCGGCCGAAACCATCGCTTTTGTTGCGCCCTGGGCGGCTCAAACGCCTGCGCCTACGCAAGTATCTTTGCTTTCGACACTCAACATGGCTTTGAAAGCGCAAGGCTTGCCTGTAATTGGCTTGATTGAAAGCTTCATCGAAATTGAAATTAAAGGTGTGCGTACACAGGTGAATCCGTGGGAAGCCGGTGTGTTGCTTTTCTCAGAAACGCCTGTGTTGGGTAATACGGCCCACACCCGCCTGGCCGACGAAGATGTTGAAAGCTCAACTGCACTAAAAGTAAAACGTGAGCACGTGCTCATTAAACGTTTTGCCAACGAAGAGCCACTGGTTGAAACCTGCCTGGGTATTGCCAATGCTTTTCCGGTGCTGAATAGTGCAGGGGCAAAGTGGCTGGTAGATGGTTTAAACTCAACCTGGACGAAATAAGATGTTAGTAGCAGACTACATAAAAAGTAAACTCGGAAAGTTTGGCGTGTTTATCGACGACAACGAGATAGAGGCTTTGCTTTTGAAAAATAGTATTGCTTCTGATGCCACGTATACAGTTGATAGTGTAGATAAAACTGAGCAGGCACTTTATGATTATATTCCTGAGTTGCTGGTGCTTTCGTCGGTATCGGAAGGTGATTATAGCATCAACTACGACAAAGAAGGAATACTCGATTATTATGCCTTGCTGAGTAATAATCTGGGGCAGCCAAACAAACTGCTGGTGCAGCAACCCAAAGTAAAAAACAAATCGTATCTCTGGTAATGTCAATTCAATATCCATACACCTTACAAAGGCTGAACGTAGTGCCATCGACACAAGACGAGCACGGGGATTTTCAGGCCAGTGCGCCAGCGTGGGCTGTGTTAGGGCCATGCCGTAATGAAGACGGCCGCCAGCAGCAATTCAGCCTTGAAGATGGCACTTATCTAAGAGCCAGCCATCTGATTCAATGCCCTGCAGGAACGCTGCCACTAAAGGCAGGCGAACGCATAAAGGTAAGCGAAAAAGATGGCACAGTAAGGCTGGAAGGCGACGTGATTTTTGCCACCAAAGACCGATTTCATACAAGAATATGGCTCTGAAATCCACTTTCAAGCAGGCCGACATCAGGAAGATGCTGGACGCAAGCGCACGGCAGGTACGGACGGGAATATTGCACTCGCTGAATAAATTGGGCGAAGAAAGCGTGAAAATTGCACGCGATAACGCTAATAGAAATGATGCAACAGGCAGGCTGGCTAACTCTATAGGCTATCTCATAGTGGCCGACGGCCAGGTGATAGCCCAAGAATTTAACCGGAGCTTGAAAAGCCCAACCAATACCACAAGCCCGACTGAGCAAAACGCCACGGATACCGATAATGATGCAGAGGCGGGTGAACAATTTGCCAGAACGCTGGCGGCCAAGTACCCGAAAGGTTATGCATTGATTGTGGTTTCGGGGTCAGCGTATGCAGTGCAGGCTGAGTCAATGTCGGAAGATATTCTTACTAGTGCCGAAATGTATGTGGGTGGGGAATTGAGTGATTTGTTGTCTGAACTTTGATTTACCTGATTTTTATGATTTCATGATTGTAAATAGGTATTTATCTACATTTTATTATTAAAAACAAATTCAAGATTAGCTGTTAAGCGAGAAACATATTTACTCATTATCAGCGAAATCATAAAAATCAGGTAAAGCGGTACGCCGCCCCGGCAAAGTTCAGACAAAAACCACTAAATAAAAAAAGCGACATGAAAACAACAGCCGACCAGGATGGCATTTTGTATGAGCTTATCAGCCAGTCAGCGTTGAAAAACCTTATCAGAGGCGGAATCTACAAAGGGCAACGCCCCTTGGATTCGCAAACCGAAGATATTGTGATTAGCAGCATGCTGATAGGCGACGGAACCCTGCAAAAGGGTGTAGCCAATGTAAATGTGTATATACCGAAATTATACCACAATATTGGCGGCAAAATGCAGCTCATTAAAGACACCGCAAGGATAGCAGAACTATTGCCTGTTGCCGGAGAAATTTTGAAAGAAGCCTACGGCAAATATTATTCGCTGTGGACATCCCGCCAAGGCGATTTCGACGAGCCTGATATTAAACAAACAAGGCTCCATTTCAGAATAGAGTTCAGATTACACAACACAATTTAAAAATTTAAAAAAACAAAATGGCAGATTTAATAACAATTGGTTTATCGACAATTGAAATCGGAAATATTGCTACCGATGGTGGTATGGGTGACCCCTTAGAGCAAATAGGCTATACGGCAGAAGGTACGGCCACTATCGAAACCGAAGACCCGGAGGTTACCGAGTTTTTTGTAGAAGAGATTGAAACACCTATCTATCAGTCGAGCAAAATGGGTAAAACTACCATCAGTTTTGCTTTGGCATCACCTGATTTAGCTCAGTGCCATAAGGTGTTTGGCGGTGAAGCTCCGACAGGCACAGGTGCTGCTATGACCTGGAATTACCCAAGCGGAACGATAGTAGTAGAACGCTCATTAAAGATTACGCCAAAGGAGGGTATCGTATTTGAGATTCCGAGAGGTAGAATCTCAGCGAAATTCGCCGGAAGTTTCGGCCGTGCCGATACCCTGAAAGTTGAGGTTTCGGTATCAGTTCTTCAACCGAAAAAAGCGGGCACTCCGCCAATGATTTTATCGTTGGTTGGTGCTTAATGATTACACAACCCCATTTCTTGTTTTTTTAAGTAGTATATGTATACCCAGAATCGTAGAGCCGTATTGCAATACGGCTCCTGTCGACGAATATGTTTTTTTGCCTGAAAATGAGTTAGATTTGGAGAAATTTAGAGATTATTTCCTCAAATATCTTTTAAAAATCAGACAGACCTTTGAGCCGTACGGTTCGCCGCGCGATTGCAATACGGCTCTACAAAAAACGGTTTTCATTTGTTGTTTTAAATAGTATTTATTTCTTGGGAACTATTAAAATAGGGCAGTTTCAAGCATAGACTTATGGAGATATAATAGTCATTATTAAAAAAGGTTAGAAATGGGGTTCTTTTCCCCCTACAACAAAAAACCATGTTTGAAAATTTTGATTTTGAGCCACACAAAGCCGAGCAGCACGAAGCCGATGTGCTGATAAACAAGGGCATACGCTTTACTGTGCCGAAGCGTAGCTTGCTGCGGCATTTTTCGAAGCAAAAACAGCGGACTTTTACTATTGAACAACCCTACTTGGGTACGCTCGATATACTGAGCCGGGTGTTTCTGAGCATTGAGTTTGAGGAATCTATGCTGGCCGAAAATGCGCTGGCCGAAGCCAAACGGATAACGGCCGAGTCGGCCAGGAAATGTGCTTTGGCTGTTGCAATTGCGGTGCTTAATGCTAAATGGAAAATCAGGCTATTTGCGCCGCTGATGGCCAATTATTTTTTGTGGCGCATACAGCCCTCGAAACTCATACAACTGGCTATTTATATCAACCAGATAAACAACCTCGGGGATTTTATCAGCTCTATCAGATTGATGTCGGCAACCAGAACGACGGCTCCTCGTCGGATAGAGACAGCAACACAAGCGGACTAAACAGTCCGTTTGGTTCAAGAGGGGCCATTTGTGCGCATTTTCATTGGCCTTATGAGTACTTGCAGTGGGGTATTCGCTGGGGCATTGTGCAACGTATGTTGGCCGACGCACCCCAGTATCATTACGACACCGACACCAAAGGCAAACCAAAGAATTTAAAACAAGCCAAAAAACTAAGCAACAAAAACGCCAAAGAAATGATGGCCTATTTTAATAGTTTGCATGGCGGTTGAGCAGGCGCAAGCCTGCTTTTTTGAGATACACAAACATTGAAAAAACAAACAACATGATGAAAACAGGACCTTGGAGATGTGATACTTGCGGCAGGCCAATAAAAAAAGCCAAAGATGGCTACCTTGAGTGGCTTGTTAAAAAAGATACTTATGAAGGCTACGGCTTGCACCTTGTGCATCATAAACCTGCTAGCCCATTAGGTGGTTTTGATGGGTGCTATTATGACGAAACGAAACATTGGAGGCAAGACGGCGCAATGCTTGCCAGTAGAGAATTAGACTATTACTTGGGAGACGAAGGGCTTGTGAATCTGTTGGAAATGATACATGGTAACTGGGTAGATAAAAACGAAGGCATAGAAATGATTATGCGCCTCCACACACCCGGTTACGAGCAGGCAAGAGCCCACATACAATCGGCGATTGATGAAGAAGTGATAAAAGACAAAGAATTTCCCGAATTTAGAACACTGGATGAGATTAAGGAGGTTAATAATTGGGTTAAGTTTGGGTAGTGGGAAGCAGGCGGTAGCCTGCTTTTTTTGTTTTTAAGTACCGTTAAATAGATTCCGTTGTAATAAATCATTATTTATATTCTAAAATAAGTACATTGTCAAATTCTTGATGTAGTATATTCAAGAAGAATACCTTTTTTAATTCTTAAAACATATTATTTCTAAAATGGATTCATCTAAATATTTTTACGAAGGACTTGAAGAAAAAATAAAAGAAATTGACTCTCAAAAACATCTTATTATTGAAAGATTAAGGAATGCGGAAGCATTGAGACAGCGTTTTGTAGAAACCTATACAATTGATTCTATAAGAGATATGCCAGTTGAAAATTATGTCATCGGTCTTAAATCTACTGACGATGTGAATAATTTTAACTTTTGTTTTATATTGGAATATAAGCTTATTGATTTGGGGAATATTAATGGCAGCGATGCAAGACGTTACGGAGTTTACTATAGTAAATCAAAAAAAGCATTTGAATATACTCAAAAATATGGAGGAGAGCTGACCGCTTTTCAGACAGTAAAAGAATTAATAATTGATATAATTGAAAAAGGTAGTGAGAGGAATATTGAAGATTTAGTTGAAAATCGTTTGTCTCCCGTTTTAAAGGGTAAAATTCTATCTGTTTACTATCCAAACCTATTCCTAAATATCTTTTCACAAGAACATTTACAACATTTCTTGAAAAATATCTCTATTGATTATTCTCCACAAAATATTGACCTCATATTAGTTAGAGAAAAAATAGTTGATTACAAAAACAGTCACCCAATAATGAAAGATTGGGAAATGGTAGTCTTTACGGATTTCCTTTATAAAACTTTTACGATAAATGGAGAGATTACAGGAGAGGTTCTTAAAAATAATGATGACAATTCACCTTTAATTCCATTTGAACCTAAGCCTGATTTTATTGATTTACAGATAGGTGAGTTTGATATAAGAAACTTTGAAAATATATCAGGACCTCCTTCTTCTAAAAATCCTAATTATATTAAGCAAGCTATAATACAAAAGCGCATCGGAAGTCTAGGAGAGGATATAGTGTTAAAATTAGAATCAGATAGAATAGAGAAGGCTAAACTAAAAGGAAAAGAGGTTAGAAAAACTCTTCTTGATTCCGAAGGGTATGATATACTATCTTACGAAAATGATGGGTCTGAAAGGTTTATAGAAGTAAAAGCAGTAAAAAATAGAAAAGAATATATAGATTTTTTTATAACTGCAAATGAGTATGAAAAAGCACAAAGGTTGCCGAATTACTGGATTTATATAGTATTTGGCGTATTAAGTTCTGAACCTAAAGTTTGGGCTATTAAAGGCAGTACTTTATTGGAATCGCCAAATGTTCGTTTATCTCCTGTATTATATAAAGTCCAATTGAATACAGTTAACTAATTTTATTAGAAAGATAGTTATATTTCAGCCGAGCCTGCTGCCTCCAAGCAGCAGGCTCGGCATTTTTATTTATTCCATTGCCCAAAAAAACTCACCATTTCAAAAAAACATTCTGAATTTGGCAACATTGGTTTTTGTTTCATTGCTGAATCCAAGCTCCGCATTTATATATACATAGTATTTATGAAATCACTTCCAGGATAGTTTCTTCTTTTATATAAAAAGCCACAGGGACAAAAGCTAAAACCACTTCTCGTCTTTGACTTTTGTTCCATAATGTCCAATTATCCGATTTTTTAAAGGTGTCAATATGTTTCTCAAGTCCCTCTAATAAATAGGGGTAGTTTTCTATGTATTCCTTTCTGATATATTCGCTAGGTGGTCTGTATTTTTTGCCATCAATACTACTTTCGGCAGTATCAAGGTTGTTCTTCAAAATTTCAAATCCTCGGGCTTTTATAAAATAGCTATTCTTATTATTTATAATTTCGAAGTACTGTCCGGCTTTTAGCGTAATATCAGCGTTAATTGTTAAATCCTCAGCTCCTTTTTTTATTAGTAATCCATTTTCGAAAAAAGTAGGAATTTGTACAAAATGAGTACCGTCAAAAAGTAAGTCAATATTTTCGTGTGAAATATATTCTCCTGCTTTTTCTGTTACCGTAGTTCCTCTGATTAAGAGTACTTTATGGCTTAAAGAAAAGTCCATCACACAAAAAAAATCTTCAGATTGGAACAGTATTTCTTCCATTTATTTAATATTTTTAAACTAAAAGTTTGATTCCTATCCGAGCCACACTACCCGTGCGCCACTAGCCGTGCCACGCCCATATCCTTCCGAGTATAGGCGTGGTACGGGTTTGGGAAAATCTCCCAAATTTAATGAAAAACTCCCCCGATTTTAATGCAATTTTGTACTTTGAATTATTGCAAGGTTTATCAGTATGGATGCTAGAATTTTAAGAGGGTTTATCATGGCTATTTCGGCGGCTATTCTTTGGGGGTTGTCGGGTGTGTCGGGGCAGTTTTTGTTTCAGCAAAGGGGCGTAAATGTTGAATGGCTTATTACGATACGCCTACTCATTTCGGGCTTCTGTTTGTTGGCCTTTGCCCGATTCGGTGAGAAACAGGATATTCTTGCTATCTGGCAAAACAAGGCCGATGTCATACAACTACTGGTGTTCAGTATCTTGGGGATGTCGGCGGTGCAATATACTTTTTTTGCGGCTATCAAGCATTCTAATGCGGCTACTGCTACGGTTATGCAGTATTCGGGGCCGATTATGATTGCTGTTTTTCTGGCTATTAAATACAAGCGTTTGCCCAAAATTACCGAGTTTATTGCCATTATTATGGCCGTTGCGGGTACTTTTCTACTGGTTACGCATGGCAATATTAATACGCTTAGTATCTCGGGTATTGCCTTGTTTTTTGGCTTGGCCTCGGCCGTTACGCTGGCTATTTATACTTTGCAGCCGATGGGCTTATTGGCTAAATACAATTCTTCGTTGATTATCGGCTGGGGAATGTTCTGCGGTGGTGTGGTTTTTAGTTTCGTGAAAGCGCCCTGGCAGGTTGAAGGCCACTGGGATTTCCAGACGTATCTTTTTACTTCTTTTGTTATTTTACTGGGGGCTTTGCTTGCGTTTTATATCTATATGTCGTCGGTGAAGATTCTGGGCGGACAAAAAGCTAGTCTGCTGGCATCGGCTGAACCGCTGGCGGCTACTTTACTGGCTGTTTTCTGGCTAGGGGTTCCGTTCTCAACCATCGACTGGATTGGTAGTTTGTGTATTGTTTCAACGGTGTTTTTGTTGAGTAAAAGTGAGGCGGTGGGGGTTTAGTGCAGAGAGGGGGATTTGCTTTGCTCGACTATAATTATTGGCATAAGATATGCTGATGCAATAGGTGTTTATTTCGTATTTAAGAAACCCCACCCTGCTCGGGTCGCCCAACCGTGGGGAGGGGACTGTTTTAACTCCCTTCCCCACGGTTGGGGAAGGGCTGGGGATGGGGTTTTTATCACCAACCACACCCACTACCACTCAGTAAGAATTTTTGATAGTCTGGAATATATTTTCATCCTTTGATTGCCCAATTTTATACCAAACAAAGGGCGGCATCATGGAAAAAAGATTGCAGAATAACATCGTTTACTTTTTTATTGCTGTATTACTTATCTCGGTTCTGGGGTTTTATCCTACTTATTTCAAGAAATTTCCGGCGTTTGAGGGGCTTAACATTGCGCACCATGTGCATGGTTTGCTGGCTATATTGTGGATACTGATGCTCATTGCACAGGCTTTTCTGATACGTGCTCGCAAATATGCTTTGCATCGCATTTTGGGTAAGAGTTCTTATGTGCTCATGTTCTTGCTGATACTATCAATTTATTGGGTGTCGAGGGTAGGGTATTACCGCAATATTCAGACCATGAGCGAGGCTGATACGCTTGCGCAACTCACCAACGGGATTCCTGATATATTTTATTTGGCTACGCTCTATGTGCTGGGTATGGCGTATAAAAAGCGAGTCGACTGGCATTTACGCTTTTTTGCGCTTTCGGGGCTGCTGATTCTTGCGCCGGGATTGGCTCGGTATCTGGGCATTTTTTTGGCTTTACCCAACCCGCTGCCCATTGTTCTGAATCTATCAACCATTGCCGGAATCCCGCTTGTGTGGCTCTTTTTCGATATTCGTAACAAGAAATCGCCCGTGCCAATTCTTATCTTTCTGTTGATATTTGTAATAGCTACGTATGTGCTACTGAGCGGCTACGCCAACTGGTGGCAGGCAATGGCCCGTTGGATTGTGAGGAATGTTTTTTGAGAGAGAAATATGCACATTGGCCAGCATACATACGTTTGGCCAATAAAGGCAATTCATTATGATAATGAAACGCCTAAACTATTTTAATACCGATAAATGCTGAGCCGACTGCTTAGCTCAGGTTAGTATCTTTGGCTCCTTTTCTGGCTCCATGCATGGTTACTAGCAATCCTCCGAAGATGAATATAATAGTGATGCCTAATAGTATATCTTTCAGATTATCAGTGTTTTGGGGGCTTGTCAATACATTATCTGGTGTATCGATGCTATGGGTGTAATAGCCAAATCCTAAGCCAATAAGAATTAACGCCGTGCCTATGTGTTTCATTGACTAAAGGTAGGGCTTTTATTGAGATTTAAAAGCTTTTCTGCTTTTTACTCATCATAAACGGGGTCATTCAGCAAGGTTAACAGAAACATACCATTGTTGGGTGATGAGTAGAAAAACAGTTCTTCTTCGGCGCAAAACTCAACCAGGGCTTCGTAATGCAATAGGGTAAATGTGGGATAGATTATGTGTAGATAATCGCCGCTATGGTTAATGCCCGTGAAGGTATTGAGCAAACCGATGTTACTTAATTTATCAAGAATATTATCTACTTGTTGCGCTAACATACCTTTATTGTTTATTTCGGCACAAAGGTAGGTATAATTGTGGGTTTTTTGGGGTATTGAGAAAATGGTTTTAAACCACAGAGTATCTCAGAGTAAACACACACAGCGTTGCACGGAGTTTTAGAAGAAGGTTAATGGCAATAATCTATATTCAATTGGAGGCTGTCTCAAAAGTTTTTTGTACCAAATAATATTTGGAAAAGACCCCACCCTAACCCTCCCCAACAATGGGGAGGGGATGAAAAAGCCCCTCTCCCCACAGTTGGGGAGAGGGACGGTCGGCCGCTGCCGTTGGGGAGTGGGGTCAGTGTCTTGCCAAATAATATTTTGTGCTATTTTCTTTTGAGACGGCTTCATTGTTTCAATGAAATCAAATTCGGCTTTAGCCAAAGTTATAAAATTAGATTTTGGCTAAAGCCGAATTTGATTTTTAATTTATCCCACCAGCTAAAGCTGGCGGCAATAGAAATAATAAAATGTGCCTATCTATACTTTACAATATTCCCTCAATCCTGCAAGCAAAGCTCTCTTTCCGGCTTGTAGGCGTTTACTGAACATGCTGCAAGGTCGGCAATGAATTGTTCAATGATTGCCTCTGACATGGCCCAGTTGGTTACCAATCTTACTATTGCTTTTTCGTTGTCGAGCTTTTCCCATACGTAGAAATCGTATTTTTGTTCTAATTGTCTGATGATGGAATAAGGCAGAATCGGGAATATCTGGTTGGTTTTTGAGTTTGTTGAGAAGCTGTAACCCAATTGGCTGATGCCCTTGGTTAATAAAGCAGCCATGCGGTTGAGGTGTGCGCCAATTTTGAAATACAAATCGTCACGGAACAGTTCAACAAACTGAATGCCCAATAAACGGCCCTTGGCCAATAATGCACCTCGTAATTTGAGGTTATAGCTGAAATCTGCTTTTATATCAGCATTATTTATCACGATTGCTTCGCCCAGCAATGCACCATTTTTTGCGCCACCAATATAAAATACATCGGTATATTTAGCCAAATCGGGGAAAGTGATGTCTCCGGCATCTAGGCCAGAGGCTAGACGTGCGCCGTCCATGAACAGAAACATATCTTTTTGTTTACAAAAATCCCAAAGGGCTATCAGCTCGTTTCTGGTATAATGCGTGCCTATTTCGGTCGAGTTTGAGATATACACCAATTTTGGTATGCGCATGTGCACCGGCATGAGGGTATCCATAAAAGCCTCAATCAATGCAGGTGTTAGCTTACCATTAGGCGTCGGGATGGTCTCAATTCTGTGTCCGGTAGCTTCAATAGCGCCCGTTTCCATGTGATTGATGTGCCCCGTAACTGCCGATATAACCGACTGGTATGGTTTAAGTATAGACGAAATAACGGTGAGGTTGGCTTGCGTACCGCCAGAAACAAGGTGAACGTCAGACGCCTGATTTTGCAGTTTATCTCTGATTAAGTCGGTGGCTAGTAGCGAGTAATCGTCTTGTCCGTAGCCTTGTTGTTGTGTTTCGTTGGTATCAAGTAGCGCTTTTAAAATGCTTGGATGCGCCCCCACGCTATAATCATTTTTAAAACTATACATACTTTGGTTTTTGTTTGATGCACAAATGTAAAATGCGTATTAATTCAGAAAAATGTTATTTTTGTATTAATTAATGCGCAAATCGCATTAATCATTGATAAATTATATGACTTCACAACAAATTACATCTTTTATCAGGCTGGCTAAAGAATTGCACTTCTGGCGCACCTCTTATGAGCTTAATACTACGCAGTCGGCATTGAGCAGGCAGATTCAGGCTTTGGAAAACGAACTGGGGCTAGTGCTGTTTAAGCGTACCAAGCGGAAAGTAGAATTGACCGATGCCGGAAAATACCTGAAAGACCACTGGGAACCGCTCATAGAACAACTGGAAGCCACTACGGCCTATGCCCGAAAAATCCAGAACGGGTCGGTTGGTACGGTTGCCATCACGCACCCGGGGTCGATTAGTTACAAACTCTTGCCCGATTTTCTGAGTAGGGTATCGGAGCAGTATCCGCTGGTGAAGGTTGAACTGGTGCAGCTAAAATATGACCAGGAAGTTGAGTTTCTGATTAATTTCAAAATGGATATTGCCTTTAGCAGGTATTTGCATTCTAACGAATTGCTCGAATGCAGGCAGGTGAATGTAGAAAACTTTGCTTTTGCGGTTTCTGAAAACCATTTCATAAAAACATTAGATGATTTCAGAACGGCATCGCTCGATAATCAGAAATTTATTTTACCTGCACATGAGCCGGGCTATAGCTATGCCGACTTGATAAATCAGGTATTGGCCCATTATAATATTAAACCTAGCCTATATTATGAGTCTGACTACGCCTCTACCGTACTGGCTTTGGTGGCTCGGGGTTTGGGGATTTCGGTAGTGCCTATTAGTGCCTCATATCCGTTTGTGCCGGGTGTGCGGTTTATTGAAACACCATTTGAGCTGCCGCTCTATGTATATTGGCGGAAAAATGAAGAAAATCCGCTGATAAAGAATATTATTTTGTTGATTTAGGCGAATTGGGCTAAAATCAAGTTATTTGGCATTGCACCGAATGATTAGGTGTCTAAAGTAACAAAGGAATTATTTTATATATATTGCGGATTTATTAGGTTTCAAGAAATAAGCATTCTTTAATTTTTTACAATAGATTTTCCAAGGTATGCAAAGTAGAGGCTGTCTCAAAAGTTTTTTGTACCAAATAATATTTGGAAAAGACCCCACCCTAACCCTCCCCAACAATGGGGAGGGGACAAAAAAGCCCCTCTCCCCACAGTTGGGGAGAGGGGTTGGGGAGTGGGGTCAGTGTCTTGCCAAATAATATTTTGTGCTATTTCCTTTTGAGACGGCCTCTACAAAACCATGCATTCCAAAGAACGCTTATTTCTTGAATCTTAATAAGTCCGCATGTAAGAGTACATATCCTTTGTTGTTTTAGCCGGTGAATTTATTCACCGTTGCATTATTTACCCCATTCTGCCAATAAAACCTTATATTTGCCGCATGTTAGCACAGGTAAAAGATATATTACAACGAGAGGCCAGACTGTTTTTTCAGCTTAAAAAATCAGAACGGCTGTGGCATATTCCGGTGCTGGCATCGGTATGTACGGGCTTACCTTTGCTGATTGGCTATTATTTGGGTCGGCTCGATTATGGTACGCTTGCGTGTCTGGGCGGCTTGGTAATACTTTATATGCCCTCTACCACGCTCGAAAACCGTATGCTTACTTTGTTGGTGTGTGCCTTTGGGTTTATTATGAGTTTTGCGGTGGGCATTGTGTTTAGTTTTAATCATTATTTGTCGGCCGCTGTGTTGGGTGTGTATGCTTTTGGTGTCAACTGGCTCACCAATTATTTCAGACTTTCGCCGCCCGGTAATTTCTTTTTTATCATGATAGCCTCAATGGCTAGCTGTATGCCTTTCGACCTGTTGGCGATTCCGACCAAAGTAGGTTTACTGGCGCTCGGCACAATGGGCGGAGTAATATTTGCGATGCTATACAGCCTGTATATTGTGCGGCAACACCCCGACAAAATGCGTGACCCCGGTCAGCGGAAACGCCATTATACCAATATCACCGAATCGGTTATTATGGGCGTGTTTATAGCTATCTCTTTGCTGGTAGGCCATGTTTCGGGGCTTGATAACCCCTATTGGATACCGATTTCGTGTCTGGCTATTATGCAGGGGCTTAATGTGGTGCAGGTAGGTCAGCGGAGTTTTCATCGCATTGTGGGTACGTTTATAGGTATGGGTTTTTCGTGGCTTTTGTTGCAACTCAACCTCAGCACGTTGCAAATCTGTATCAGTATTATTGTGTTGCAGTTTATTATCGAGATATTAGTAGTTCGGCATTATGCGCTAGCGGTGATATTTATTACGCTCTTGACGGTGTTTCTGGTAGAGTTAAGCCGAGGCGCAGGTATTGACCCCAACCGAGTAATCGCCTCCCGATTCCTGGATATTTTTATTGGTAGCCTGATAGGTGTAGTAGGCGGCTGGCTGCTCCACAACCAGAAACTACACCAAAAAGCCGAAAGGCAATTGCGGAAGACTAGAGTGGCGATTTTGCGGAAGTGAGGGAATTTAATTTCTTTGTGTCGTCTCAGAGTCTCCCGAAGGCACGTAGGGGACTCTGAGCGCAAGGGTCGCTCTTAATTATCAGAGTCCCCTTGCTTGGCTTTGGCTGGCGCACACGGGAGACTATGATAATACGAAGCCTAACGAATAGCAGCTACAAAAAAAGCAATATATAGAAATTTTCCTTATTTTGCGCCCTTTAAAAACGCCACTATTGGCAAACGAAAAACCAAATTATGAAAAAACTTATTACACTTGCCTTGCTGGTGCAGGCATTTGTTGCACAGGCACAAAGTTCTACGCCCATTATTAAAGCTAAGGTCAAAGAAAGTGCCTATGTGATTGAAGGCAATGATGAAAAACGTCGCTGGTTGTTGAACCCGAAAGTGAGACCGCAACGATTTACGCTTAGCAAGAGTCCGAAGGCTAAATGGGTGAAATTTATAACTGATTCTGATTCGATTAAAAGACAGTTAAAGCCTAACGAAAAACTCGAGTTTAGGGTAGTAATCGCCGAAAAAGACACCTGTTTTATTAGTATCGATAGTCCGCCGATTAAGAATTATGCTAATCTAAAACCCGTGCAACATGATACCATTCCGTTTGTGCTTACTGATTATAACAACATCAAGTTTAAAGCCGTGCTCAACGAACGTGATACGCTCAATTTAAAGTTTGATTCGGGTACTACGGGGCTGCTGCTTACGCACGATGCCATCAAGAACAAAACCCATAACCTGAACGTAGAGAAAGAAGAAAACCACCTGCAAATAGGTAATTTGAGTTGGGATAACCTGGAGGTTTATCCGGTAGCTTTATCAGGGCAGGGGACAGACGGCCGCTTCGGTTGGGACTTGTTCGACGGAAAAGTTGTTGAGATTGATTACGACAAAAACCTGATGATTGTGCACAGCCGTGCCCCGAAAATCGGCAAAGGCTACTCTAAATTCCCGATAGAATATACACGGACGCTCTTTTGTATTACTGGCGAATTGCAGATACAAGACAAGAAATTCAAGAACCGCTTTTTGTTTGATAACGGTTATCAGCGCACCATTATGCTCGATACCCTGCTGATGCACGAGCAAAACTACCCCAAAAACCTTGAGGTGATAAAAAAGGTTGTGATGCGCAACGGTCAAGGCAAGGAGATTCCGGTGTACACAGTAAACAACGAAAGGTTGAATCTGGGTGATATGGTGCTGCGTGATATTCCGGTGCAATTGCTGGCAACGGCTAATCCGGCCCGATTCAAAACCCATATCATGGGCAACGAGGTGTTGAAACGTTTCAACACGATTCTCGATTTTCAGAACAATTTTGTCTATCTGAAACCCAACAGCCTCTTCAATATGCCTTACACTGAGGCTAAACAAAAAAACGGCTAATCTTTTCTCCGTGCCATGCCTATACTCGGACGAGAACGGGTGCGAACGGCTAGTTTGGCATGGGTATTGGGATTTAAGACTTAACTATACCAAACTACCCGTGCCACGCTCTGTTACGGACGAGTATAAGCGTGACACGGGGTGTAAACTTCTTCCTTAGAACGTGATTATAAAATCCTGCCGGATTTTGGCGAACTGCAAGTTCGCCCCACAAGCTTACCCGTGCCACGGCGATGCCCTGAATTCTATCCCTAAAATCGGCATTCTATCCCAGAAATTTTAAGGTTGACATCCCAAAAAATACCTTTGTTATATGCTGATGAGGCAAATGTTGATGCAGCAAGCCATCAATACATGATGCTGCTATTCAAGTATTAAAATTCTTATTTAGCTGTAGATTTTAAACCAAAACCTGAAAAATGCCTAGAAACCATCCAACACTTAATGAAAAAACATTGAAATTAGCCAAGACGGCACTTCTTTTCTCTTCTTTTGTCGCTGTTTTTTTTCAACCGTTCAAAACCTTGGCACAAAGCGGTACGGTAAAAGATGCCGATGGTAATACTTATAAAACAGTAAGTATAAACAATCGGGTATGGATGGCCGAAAACCTGCGCACTACCAAGCTCAACAACGGAGAGGCCATTAAAGTAATTACGGTAGGGCAGAAAGAAACTACCTCGGGAATGTATTGGTACGATAACAATAAAAACAGTGCAAACAGTAAAGCCTATGGTGCATTGTATAATTACCTGAACAGTCAATTGTTTAATCAGCCTGAGAATACCTCATGTCTGGCTGTTCGTATGTGTATTATCGTTAGTTAATCTGAAAAGCGCAGTAAGCCGAAAATGCGGAAAAAGAGTAGGCATATAATGATACAATATAAATAATATGAGATTATCACCAGTTTTTATGACTTCACTCATGCTTATGAGTGCATTTTTTGCCAATGCTCAGGTTGCTGTAAGCCCGTGGGAAATCCATGAGGGCAACGAAGGCGTGCAAGCGCATGAAGGTAAATTTGCCGGCGACCCAAGTGCTTACAAATTGGCAAAAATGCCTGCCAAAAACGATGCAGCTTGGAAAACCGCTCCGCTAGATGCTAAGGGAAATGTGTTTATGAAAAGAACCTCGACCCTTAAATGCAGAAAAGAAGTTGATTTTACGTATTTTCAAACCATTGTAAACGTGCCTGCAAATACTGTTGTTACCGATTTTAAGGTTTCATACGATAACGCCGACGACGGAGCCAGAATCTATTTTTTCAATTCAAAATTCCCGAATGGTACTTTTGATGAAAAATCAGACTTAGTGGGCAAAGGCTCGCAGTTTTCGTCGACCAATCTTAAAGACAAAGTAGCTCCCGGCGAAAACCGTATTTTGGTGGTTCAGTTTGACGACTGTGCTGTGGGCAATAATATTTCAGGAATCCATGTGCAGGTAAACGGTAAAGAGGTAGCTCCGGTAGCTAACGTGCTTACTATATACGAGCATTTTAATTACGGTGGCAAAACCAAATCTTTTGGTGTAGGAACATACGACATAACCCAGACCGAATTTAATGATATTGTGAGTTCGCTTAAAATTATGAAAGGTTATAAGGTAACGCTTTATAAAGACTGGAAAACTACGGGCGATAAAGTAGTGATTACGGCTGATACCGCCGATTTGAACAAACTGAATTTTAACGATTTTACCTCGTCTTTAAAAGTTGAAGCTTTATAAAAAAAGATATGCACTTGTTAGAGTATGTTTAAAAATTATCATTCGACCTCCAAAGTCATCTTTTTAAGCCATACTGCGTTGCATTTTTTCGATGTAGCTGCCGGCTACATCTGCAAAATGACGCCTTGTCTGACTTAAAAATATGTCCTTTTCGGTCAGAATAATAAAATTTAAACATACTCTTATAAGGCAATTTCAATAACCAATAGCGTTTATTTAATTGCTATACTTTACTTTTGGGGGTTAATGCATAGGCCTTGCTGAAAATTGCAATTTTTAGCAAGGCCTATGCATGAAGAAGTTGTTTGAGTTAAATTTTTTGAATCAAAATGTGCTATTTTTGGCAACGCAGGCTTTGTGGAAAAGGGCCGTTTTGAGCAAAACAAGATTAACTCAAACAACTTCTAATATATAAGCAGGCAGGGGCAGGCTAAAAATTGAAGACCTTATGGGCTGTTTGGCTTTAACCAAAATTTGATTTTTAAAATTACATGAAGTTACAAAGGCTGTTTATTGTGTTGTTTGTGCTTGGGCTTGGCCACGTGGCCAAGGCGCAGAATTTTAGTTTGGATAAAGAAATAAACAAAATTGATAGCCTGATAAACTATGGCCAAATTGATATTGCCCAAAGAAAAACCGATAGCCTTTATAAGTTATTAAATAACTACAAAGGGCAGAAAAAGTCTAAGGCTGAATTGCTGGAGGTAAGATACCGACAGGCGGTTTTGCTACACAGAAAACATAATTCGCCCGCCGAGCCTCTAAAGATACTTATTGACATAATAGAGGAAGCCGAAAAGGAACGTTTGCACTCATTGTGCTGCCGTATATACCTGATGATGGCGCTGGCACACGAGAAAAACACAAGTCTTGAGTTATGTAACAAGTACCTCAACCTGGCTTATGCCAAGTACAAAAAAAACAATCTTGAGCAAGATTATAGCACCTACTGTATCAGAAAAGCCTCTTATTACCGCTGGAAGGAAGACCTTGATTCAATGTTTTATTATGCAAA
Organism: Emticicia soli; assembly: GCF_037860775.1. Classification (NCBI taxonomy): domain Bacteria; kingdom Pseudomonadati; phylum Bacteroidota; class Cytophagia; order Cytophagales; family Leadbetterellaceae; genus Emticicia; species Emticicia soli. Next base: position 83,224 of record NZ_JBBEWC010000018.1, read on the forward strand.
CAAGGCCAAACAATATGCCGAAAAATACCATAATGAAACCGACCTCAATGATTCTTACCTCTTGCTGGTTATTTTTTATAATAGAAATAAAAATTATGCTGAAGCATTAAAAAATAGCTACCCCACATTGGCGTATTACAAGAAAGCCGATAACCATGACCTTATGACTGTTAGCTATTATAATATAGCTAGAAGCTACCTAAAAATGCAGAAGTTTTCTGCTGCATTAACCTACAACGATTCAGCACTGGTTTTCTACAAAGAGATACCTTTGCCGATTAAAATCGCTGTAAGTAGAGAAAGATATGAAATATTTGAAGCCATGGGTAAGGTAGATTCTGCTTATTATTATTTCAAGCAATTTCATGCCGAACTACAGCTTTTGCAAGAAGAAGAAAGGGAGGTTAACACCCGAAAACTGGAAGAGCAGTACCAGAATGGAAAAAAGGAAGCCATCATCGAAACCAAAAATCAACAAATAATTTTGATTGGCAGCTTACTTGGGGTAATTGTAATTGCTTCTGTTTTATTCGTGAGAAATAATCGGCAAATAAAGAAGCAAAACAAAATAATCAGTACGCAGGTACTAGAGCTTTCGAAAACGCTCGAGCAAAAACAAATATTATTATCAGAATTGCAGCATCGGGTAAAAAACAATTTGCAACACGTAATAAGCATTCTGGAAATTCAGAAAGAATCGGTTGATTTTAATAATATCGATGAGTTGATTCGTGAAAACCAGAACCGTATTCATTCTATGGCCTTGTTGCACAAAAAACTGAATGTAACAGATAATGTGAATGATGTAGATTTTGAAAGGTATATTACTGAGCTTTCGGCATTAGTGAAGGAGTCGTACGACGACCACAAAAAGAAAATTAGTCTAAATGTTAGCTGTGAAATAGAAACGCTTTCCATCGAAAAGGCACTTCCGCTTGGGTTGATTATTGTAGAATTGGTAAGCAATAGTATGAAACACGCTTTCAAAAACCGGAGTATCGGCATCATTAATATCGAATTTGCCAAAACCGAAACCGCATATAAATGTTATTATTGCGATAACGGCGATGGTTTTGATTTTAATAAATCAAGCGAAAAAGGCTTAGGGCAAGAGATTATCAAAGGGCTGATTGACCAATTAGACGGGGTTTTTGAGAGCACTGGCAAAAATGGTTTCGAATTAGCAGTTTATTTTAAATAGTTGGGCATGGAACAAAAAAAAATATTGCTTGTAGAAGATGATTTTCTGAACCGAAGGCTTTCAAAAAAAGTACTTCTCGAGAATGGCTTTGCTGTGCTGGAGGCTAAAAATGCCAAAGAAGCCTTAGAAATATTGAAGAGAGAAGCGATAACGATTGCTATTCTGGATATTCATCTTGGCGAAAACGAACAGGATGGTATAAGTTTAGGGCAGCAAATAAAAGACAAATATGCCGTGCCTTTTATATATCTAACGGCCTACGCAAATGTAGAAACGATAGGAAAAGCAATAGCTACCTCGCCTTTTTCGTACCTTACAAAACCATTCAAAAGCAGCGACCTTATTGCATCGGTCGAAATCACTATTCGGCAGGCGGCAAGTATGGCAAATTATCAACCAAAACTTGTGGTAAAAGATGGCGAGTATAGTGTAGAGCTTGCGATTGACGAAATAAACTATATAGAGTCAGATGGAAACTATTTGGTGATTCATACCGATGGAAAAAAATACAAGGTTCGGTCGACAATCAAAAAAATGATAGAAGAACTCTCGGCTTCTATATTTGTGCAAACGCACAGGGCTTATATTGTTAATAAGAATAAAATAAGGAGTTTCAACAGCAAAAAGGTAATGATAGGCGATACGGCTATTCCGGTTTCAGATAATTATGCTGATGGGCTGAGTTAACGCTTCCCCGTGTCACGGGTATACTCGTCCGAAAAAAACCGTGGCACGGGTAGTTTGGCACAGATACTGCGGGTTTAAGACTTAACTATACCAAAGTACCCGTGCCACGCTCTGTTACGGACGAGTATAAGCGTGACACGGGGTGTAAACTTCTTTCTTAGGACGAGATTATAAAATCCTGCCGGATTTTGGCGAACTGCAAGTTCGCCCCACAAGCATATCCGTGCCACGGGCTTTTTCGGACGAGTATACCCGTGGCACGGGCGGATTTTTAATTATTCTTGACCCTTGCTGTTTTGCGAGGTGCTTCTGCTTCCGATGCTAGCTTTCGGGTTTTATCGGCCACTTGTGTTCTGGCTGTTTTGGTGGTTTTCAGGGTGTCAGTCTCTGATGCCAGTTTGCCGTTTTTTGTATTTGTTTGTCCGATGGCTGCCGCTGCCGCCGGAGCCGCCGGAGCGGGGGTGTCGCTGGCTAGCTGGGCGCTGGCAGAGCCAATGCCGAGGGCTGATAGTAATAATATTTGATATATGCTTTTCATACTTTTCATTTTTTAAGGTTTGCTTCCACTAATTGTTTCAATGCGGCTAGTTCTGTTGCCAAGGCATCTATTTTGGCCTGTTGTTTCTCAATAATAGCTTGTTGTTCCTGCACTGCTTTTACAGCCAGTACGCCTATACGAGAATAATCCATGGCATAGTTCTGTTGGCCATCATCGTGGGTGTAAGAGTAAACAATTTCAGGAAAATACTGCAAGGCTTCTTGTGCAAGCAAACCGACTTCGGTTTTAGATGAATTTATAGCCTGATATGATTTTACGCCTATTTTCATCAGTTTGTCGAGCGTAGAACCATAAGCCTGTATATTGTTTTTAAGGCGGCTGTCAGATACCGTTGTATATGCTCCGGTAGAAGGATTGAAGTAACCACGATAACTTCCTTTGGCATATAAGCCTAAATTACCATCGGCATTGGTTGTATATAATGTCCAGGAGTTTAGATTGCCGCCTGTATTGAATATCCGTAAGCCTGTCATACCTCCAGAACCCTCAATCGGATGCCTTACTTCTAAATCAGCATTAGGGTTTGTTGTATATCCGCCGCTGTACGGATTGCTTTTCTGAACAATTGCCCCTGCGCCATTGCCCCCGCTATTCTGGTTGCGGAAATATGCCCCTGCTCCGGTTCCGTTGGTGCTTGTTTCGAGCGCATTAGAACTATTGGCTGCGTTTACATTTTCAAAGCGGCCGCCAATGCCTGTTCCTCCACTGATACCTGCTTGCCCCAGCACGCCTATACCGCCTTTGGTATTAAACCCTCTTACGCCATAGCCGGTGCTATCGTTTCGGCCTACTACTGCTCCAACACCGTTGCCTCCACGGTTTCGGCCTACTACGGCTTCGCCAAAAGTATTATCGCCTATTACGCCTGCTGCCGATATTGATGATGTAATACCCCAAAGCCCCATACCGCCTGAACTTGTAGCAAATACGCCCGACCCTACACCAGCGTGTGAAACATCAATGCCTCGGCCGCCGCCAGAAGCATTTATCATTTGCACCGTAATACCACTACCAATACCAGCATTATACACTTGCACGGCTTGATTTGTGGTGTTTGTGGCTGTTAATTCAAACCGACCTGCATTGCCGCTCACGCTTGAGCCATAGAGTGCATACCCACTTAACGAAGTACCATAAACGCCCCAGCCGCTACCGGCATGAGAGCCCCATAGACCAATGCCGTTTGCGTTTGTACCATTGTTTTGCCCACGCACACCCACCGAAAAACCACCCGGTGAGGTGCTTGTAATAATACCTCTAACGGCATAAGCACCGCCTGCGGTAGTATTGTTCGAAAAATCGGCTTGCGTAGGTAGAATTGTACCTGACTGAGCAAATAATATGTGAAAAGAAAATAGCATTAAAATGCCTGAAAAGGAGAGTTTTTTCATGATGTTTTGCTTTTTGAATAAACGATAATCTAAATTACGTTGAATAAAATTATTGTGTTCTTAAGCCACCATAAAACCGCAAAAGAATTTACTAAATGGTAAATTTGAGAGGAAAAGGGGTAGGAAATGGGGAGAAATAGGGTTTTTATGTCCACTCAGAGTCTCTCGAAGGCACGTAGAGGACTCTGAGTGCAAGGGTAATATTAATTTCAGTTAAAACGCTCTCTAAATTCTAATGGGCTAACCAATGTTTTCGTTTTAAATAATTTACTAAAAGATTGTGGATGCTCAAAACCTAATTGGTATGCTATTTCGCTGACTGATAATTGGGTGGTAGATAATTTTTCCTTGGCTTTTGATAGTAGTTTTTCATGAATGTGTTGCTGAGTACTAAGGCCCGTGAGTGAGGTAAGAAGACCCCTTAAATAACTTGGCGACAAATTGAGCTTATCTGAAACATACTGAACCGTGGGAAGTCCCTTTGAAATTATATTTTCGTCTTCAAAATAATGATTGAGTATTGTTTCTAATTGCTCCAATATTTGGTGATTTGTTTTTTTTCGGGTAATAAATTGCCTGTTGTAAAATCGTTGAGCGTAATTAAGAAGCGTCTCAATCTGAGAAATAATGATTTCTTGACTAAACGTATCAATGTTTGCATGATATTCCTGACGGATGTTTTCAACAATACCATTTATAGTTATTTCCTCTTTTTCAGATAAGAAAAGCGCTTCGTTTGTGGCATAATTAAAAAAATCATAGTTTTTTATTTTTGATGCCAAAGAGGTATTCCATAGGAAATCCGGGTGAATAAATAACATCCATCCTGTAAGGTTAGGAGGGGGCGCACCGGATTCTCCTCGTAATATTTGACCAGGTGCCATAAACGCCATTAATCCTTCGTCAAAATCATATTTTTGCTGACCATATATTAAATTATCACAACCACGTTTCAACGAAATCACATAGAAATCAAAAATAACTGAAGTTACTGTGGTGTGGCTTTTAAATTGAGATACATCGACAAGACTTATGAGCGGATGGTTTGGTTTTGCGAGACCAGCCACTTTATGACCATCAGTTATGGTTTTTATTTTTAGAGGGGGCGTATTTTGCATTTTAAAAAGTTGTTTAACTTTTAAAGGGATATTTAAGCCAAATCATTACCAAAGGCATTATTAAAAATGGAATTTCAATCAATACCATCCTATAATTTTCGGCCTTTATGGCAAATGCCATGATTGTAATAATAACAAAGGCATTTAATAAATTACCCAAAAAGAAGGTTTTAGGAATGAGCTGAAGTACGGCTATCAATATACTAAAAATACCTATATATTTCATACCAGACTCGTTCAGACCTAATTGGGAAATCATTTTTTGTTGCTCAAGCGTGGGTGTTTTGAAAGCATCTAAACCATGTTTGAAATTTAACCCGGCCGAAGCGAGTAGTAGTGCTAGAGAAATTATATTTTTTATCATTCTTGTTTAGTTTTAACGTATGTTATTTATAGAACCTGTTTAAACTTATTATTTGATGAAGGCGTAGCCAAATTAACGCATTTTTAGACGAAAGAAATAATCCTAAACAACTTCTGATTGTTAATCGTCAAGAAAACCGTTTATGCTAAAATTTAACATCTGCTAATTGTTGCGATACTTCCCATAGCTTTGCAGCAACATTTTCGTCTTCGGCTTGTGCTGGTATTTTTGAGAGTGAAGGGTATCCACGGGTTTCACTCAATTTGTTTGGCCCATAATACGAACCACCTGTTGCGTCGGGCGATGTTGCCGCAAATAATGTTGGTAATGCTCCTTGAGCTGGTGATTGGAACAAAAAAGGGAGAAAGGTTCGCATCATACCAGAAAAACTCCATCTGCCTGCACCAGTTATAAGTAGGTTGGTACGAGAAACACCAGGATGCGCCGCTAAACTTTGTATACCCCAACCATTTATATCACTTTGGCGTTGGAGTTCAAACGCAAACATGAGATTAGCGAGTTTCGACTGAGCGTAAGCAACCCCAGGTGTATATGATAGTTTTGATTGGAGGTCGGCAAAATTAATTTTCCCTGAACGATTAGCAATGCTTGACACCGTAACAACGCGTGCGTCTTTCGCTTTACGCAACAAAGGTAAAAGTTGGGCTGTTAAAGCAAAGTGTCCAAGATGATTGGTGCCAAATTGTAACTCAAAACCATTGGCGGTTTCGAGTCTTTTAGGCGGGGTCATTACCCCTGCATTATTTATGAGAAGATTAATGGCTTGCCCTTTTGATACCATTTTCGAAGCAAAATCTTTGATAGATGAAAGATTGGCAAGGTCAATTTTTTCAAAGCTCACTTTTGCAGTTGGGTTAACTTGTTTTATCTTGGCAATTGCTTCAGCTCCTTTTTGCGAGTTACGCCCCATTATTATTACACTCCAACCTGCCAATAACAAGGCCAGGGCATCTTCGTAGCCAACTCCTTCTGTGCTACCTGTTATTAGAGCCAAGCCCTCGTTTCTTTGTGGAATATCATCTGCTGTCCAGTTTTTGGTTTCATTTTTCATAATTTATATGCCATATATTTAAGTAAAAAATTTATTGTTTAATCTCAAACTAAAGAAACTACTCTTTGCTTTTGCCTATGTTCAGGTAATTATCTATGTTATATTTTTGAGCCAAAAGCTTCAATACCTTTTCTGGTTCTGATAAAGCTACACCGCTGACTGGCCAAAGCAAGGGAATCTAGGGGGTGAGCGGCCATTTCTAATACTTTGTTATTTATTGTTAAGTTTAGCTTCATTAGGCCTATGTTTTAAGGCATGTTAAACTTTGTAAAATACCAAATGCGTGCGTGTTTATAACGGTACAAAGTTCAGCATTGTAAAATCTTATACTGTAGTCAAAACGACTTTTGATGTAGCCAAAAAGTATAATTTCAATGCTGCATTACCAGCAGTTTGCTCATTTATGGTCGATAACTGGATAGCTAAACCACTCTTTGTTTGTTCAGGGTTTCTAAAAGGCAAGTATTAAACGCTAAGTTGGCGGGTATTTGGCAGGTTCCGAATGGGGTATAACAATGCTATTATAGTATTTGAGGCGAACAAATTTCCAACAAGCTATACTACTCTATGCATCATATTTTTACGTATTTTTGGCATCAACAAAATAAAACGCCTATTCACTATGCTTGTTTGTGGAGGGCATAAATGTGTTCGGGTTTATGATTATAAAATACTTTACGTTTAGTGTTTCAATAACTATTATTTCGTGGATTGTGGGCATGATTGTAACGGCAATTCTGGCACGAACGCCTTCTTACAAAAACTTATCGAGCCTTAATTTTATACCTGGTGCCAGTGCCAATAAATTAATTGGTATTGATGCTTTCAGGTGGATTGTGAAAAATACTTTTTTCAGATTCTTTAATCCAAAGCTCAAGATAAAAGGTAGAATTGAAACAGCTCAAATGCTTGAGTTACGCAAAGAAATGACATTTTCGGAGATAAGTCATTTTGCAGGCTTTGGCTTTGTAGCTGTTTTTGCTGTGGTGAAATTTATTAATGCCGAGTTTTTGTTTGGCATGATAATGATGCTCATAAACGTATTAATGAACCTGTATCCATCATTATTACAGCAGGAAAACAAACGACGGATTGATAAATTTTTGATGAGGTTTAGTTGAAATATCTATATTTCCCCTAAACTCAAAATCCCCCTTGCTTGGCTTTGGTAGGCGCACACGGGAGACTCTGAGGCGACATCAAATACAAGTGAAGAAGTTTTAAGAGTCATTACTTTTTTTGGTAAATAGGGTGATTTCTGTCCACTCAGAGTCTCCCGAAGGCACGTAGGGGACTCTGAGTGCAAGGATATTAGTTAAGCCTCAGAGTCCCCTTGCCTAGCTTTGGCAGGCGCACACGGGAGACTCTGAGGCGACATCAAATACAGGTGAAGAAGTTTTAATGCTCATTACTTTTTTTGGTAAATAGGGTGATTTCTGTCCACTCAGAGTCTCCCGAAGGCACGTAGGGGACTCTGAGTGCGAGGATATTAGTTAAGCCTCAGAGTCCCCTTGCCTGGCTTTGGCAGGCGCACACGGGAGACTCTGAGGGGACATCAAATACAGGTGAAGAAGTTTTAAGAGTCATTACTTTTTTTTTGGTAAATAGGGTAATTTCTGTCCACTCAGAGTCTCCCGAAGGCACGTAGGGGACTCTGAGTGCAAGGATATTAGTTAAGCCTCAGAGTCCCCTTGCCTGGCTTTGGCAGGCGCACACGGGAGACCCTGAGGGGACATTAAGGCTACACAATTAGTGCCACAGGTATTAGGCCTTTAATGATTCTGCCCTCGAAATATTCATGTTTGAAATAATAAGCATCATTATAATACTAACACCCAGATATGGCAACAACACATTGGTCGGATGATAAAGTCGCTCGTCTTGTGTGAGTGTAAAAAGCATAGTTTTGCTTTCTTGGGGCGACCTGGGCAGAAGTGCCTGTGCCAGATTCCAACCCAGATGCAGGCCGATGGGTAATAGCAGTTTTCCGGTTTTAAGGTAACAAATGCCGTATAGAATTGAGCCTATGCCTGTTGTGAGCCATGTCATCAGAAATTGTTGCCAGCTAATAAGAGTATTTAGCTTTAGATGCATAACAGCAAACGGTAATGTGATTGCTAGTTGGGCAACCCAAGGGCCATAAGCCTTTAGTAATTGCTGAAAAGGGTAGCCTCTGTAAGTAAACTCCTGTGCAAACGACGACCACAGATGAATTAATAGCAGAATAATGAGAAAAACAGGGTCTATGCGGCCAGTAAATTCCAGACGACTGCCATTTAGCCATATCGTGATTCCGCCGCTAATCAATAAAGCCACAATGCCTACGAGCAGCCCAACAAAGAAGTGCTTTAAATCCAATCGGTTTTCCGGTTTGAATCCGAGGCTAAGCAGAGACTTGCCTTCTGCCCGAAGCAGCAGGTAGCTTAATAGCAAAGCAATACCAAAATAAAAAAATATGCTATCGAGTATCTCTATTTTACTAGCAAGCCATGCAGCGGCAATAATGATTAGAAAATAGCAAGCTACTTTTATCCAAGCAGAAAATACAGGTGAAGAAGTTTTAATGCTCATTACTTTTTTTTGGTAAATAGGATGATTTCCGTCCACTCAAAGTCTCCCGAAGGCACGTAGGGGACTCTGAGTGCGAGGATATTAGTTACGCCTCAGAGTCCCCATGCATGGCTTTGGCAGGCGCACACGGGAGACTCTGAGGCGACATCAAATACAGGTGAAGAAGTTTTAAT
>NZ_JBBEWC010000019.1:0-84772 GCF_037860775.1 Emticicia soli
TTTTTCGTTAGCATGAGGCTAACTTAACTATTTTTAAACTCTTTCGCAAAAGCGAAAGTCCTATATACAAATAAAACTTTAAAAACTCGTTCCACAGGTCTTTTTGGGGAAAAATAAAAAAGGTTATAGAATAATCTATAACCCTCTAGGTGTGTACCCCACGTACACTATAAATCAACTTGTAAAGCCCTATTTTTTAGCTATATCGTTTGTGCCGTTTTTAGCTTCTTTTTTCAGATTTTCGTTTGCTACAATGGCCAACTCTACACGGCGGTTTTTATCTCTACCGGCCTCAGTGCTGTTGTCAACCACCGGAGTTGATTCTCCATAACCTATTACCGACATTCTTGCGTTTTTAATACCTTTTTTCTTTAAGAAATCAGCAACGGCATTGGCACGTTTTTCTGACAATTTCATGTTATAGCTTTCAGCACCTACGTTATCGGTATGCCCGGCTACTAGAATATTAGTGTCTTCATACTCTTTCAGGGTTTCTGAAAGTTTTTCAAGACTTGCTCTTGAGTTATCATTTAAAGCGAAAGAGTCAAACCCGAAAAGAACACCCGATTTCATTGTCAATTTAATACCTTCATCAACACGCTCTACTTCGGCTACTCCGTCTAGGTCTTTTTTCATTTTTTCGGCTTGTTTATCCATGTACTTACCAATAAATACCCCTGCGGCACCACCCACAGCCGACCCTACAATAGCATATACCGCCGGATTCTTACTCTTACTTCCTATGGCTGCCCCTGCGGCGGCTCCTGCACCTACACCAATAATAGCACCTTTTTGTTCGTTTGTTAATTTCTTAAATGAGTTACAAGAGGTTGTTGCGCTCAATAGCATTGCTCCACAAACCGACAGTGTTAAATACTTACTCATAAATGGTTTATTCGTCTTCATGACTTTAAAAATTTTAATGATTACACGTTTCATTATTCAATCAAAGAAATATACCAGTTTGAGTAGAATGTTTTTATAAGTTATTGATAGGTAGGTAATTATGTGTTTTTGATATAGAAAGCCCAAATTTTTGAAATTAGAATGTTTTGCACAGATATGGGAAAAGTTTCTACATTGTTTCTATAATATGTACAAAACAAAAGGCCGTATTATCAATACGACCTTTGTTGGTTTTTGTCATTTTGCAATTGTTAATCTTTCTTAGGCACAGAAACTTTTGATGTATCAGGAGCTTGGGGTATTTGCGAGTTTAGATTAACTCGATACCTGTATTTACTATTATAAGATGATACAGGCTGAGATACGACTTCCATTGGAGTAAAAGTATTTAGAGTATCATTAGTTTTAAGTATTTGTGGATTAATAGTAAATCTGTTACTCCATGGGTTAAGAGAAGGCTTATAACCTTTTGGCTCAATAAGTTTTTTTATTATAATAAAAACTCCAGTAGTTTCGCTGACAAGATGTTCTTTAAAGCGTACTTTTGCAATTATACCGTTTTCATAAATAAACTCATAATCCTTGCCATTTATCAATTGTACATTATTTTGGAATATTTCTATTTCATTCTCTGGCACACCGGCAGTAGTCACTCTACCGTCTTGAAAAAAATGAAAAGAAATAATCTCAGGCGTATTTTCGCTTTTCAAGGTGGCGGTCATCTCAAATACACCTTTAGCTTGAAATTCTGGGAGGTTAATTTCTGGTTTTTGTAATAAAAATGTATTAATAACAAGCTTATGTTGACTTGAATCCGCTGCAGTGACTAACGTTTTGGGATTCACTTCTTGTTTCTTATGAGATGAATCCTGACTAATGGGTTTTGATGACTTTTCTAAAGAAAGTACTTGCATATCTTTCTTAACTGATGATGCCACTTCATAAATCACTTTCTCATTACGTGGGGCAAAGGCGAAAATACCAAGTGCCAGCAATGGTAAGCCCAGAAAGTAAAATAGCTTCTTGATAGTAAGTGTGCGCTTTTTAAACAAAAACTGAATTCGGGTAGATAACGGATGTAAACTAAACTGATTGCTAAGGTCTACTTTGTGGTTGATACCTAGCTTGAGCAGTAAGTGTGCATAGTTTTTACTATCAAACTGTTGAATAGTATTGAGGTCGGCTTCAAATTCATGTATTTCTATTAATGATTTTTTGTAGAAATACACAATGGGGTTAAACCAAACCACAATTTTGCATAGCTCAACCAATAAAACATCTATAGAGTGTAGCTGCCTGACATGCACACATTCGTGCGCAATAATCTGTGCTTTTTCGTTATCGTTTAAATCTTTGGTGTTCAAAAAAACAAGATTAAAGAACGAAGCATTTGTCTGCTGCTTATAGTTCTGTACAATCCACAAGCTACCTGCTTTTGTTGCTTGTTTGCTGAAGCTAATAAGCTTAAATAGTTTGGAGCATAAAAGCACCAATAAAACCAGAGAGACGCAAACATAAGCAGAGACAAGATAAAATTCCCAGTCAATTGTTTTTTCAATAGGGTATGGCTCCACAATGGGCTGTGCTTCATTAGATAAAGTATAGGCAGCATTGTCTGTTGGCGCAGAAGCACCTGGCGTGGGCTTAAGTATTGCAACAGGCTCGGGCTTTACTACCTTAATAGTTTCAAACGAAACAAAAGGGATAATAAAACTTAAGCATAGGCTAGTAAGCAAATAAAAGCGGTTGATTGTATGAAAAGTAAATTTACGGAATACAAAAAAGTATAATCCATAAAAAACAGCCATACAAGCCGAAGCTTTCAGGAGGTATGTTAGAAACAGCATTTTTGTTTTAGTTTAAGATTGAGTTGAAATCATTGTTTATCTATAAACTGTTTCAGTTTATCAATATCAGTATCGCTCAGTTTTTCTTCTTTTACCATAAAAGACAGTAAAGTTTCGGCCGAATTGTTGAAATAATTGGCAAAGACTTTCTTGAAAGAGAACTTACCATAATCTTCTTTGCTGATAATAGGAAAATATTCGTAGGTTTTGCCATAAGCCTTGAAGCCTACATAGGCTTTCTTTTCCAGAATCCTGACCACCGACGAGATAGTGTTATAGGGGGGCTTGGGTTCTTCGTCTATTTTCTCTATAATGTCTTTTACAAAGCATCGGCCTAAATCCCAGATTATGTGCATGATGCGTTCTTCGGTTTTTGTTAATTCTTCCATAATCAAAATTATAACGTATTTTTCAGTTATACAACGTATTTTTAAGTTATTATTTTTTGCGAATTTTTTTATTACCTTTATATCGTAATCAATTGCCTCTGAAATTTAGTACTTCACTCCTCGATAGTCGACTGCCTGGTATTGTTTAACACTAACAAACAGGCACTCATCATGACAAGTCTTCACTTGTTCTGTTAATCTTTTTTTCAAAAAATCGACTATCAAATCATGTTTTATATCGAATCTGAGCGTTTGAGACTCATTCCCTTAAATTTACACCAATTACATATTTATAATAATCCGGAGGCTCTGGTTGAAAAATTGGCACTGAAAGACACAAAAATTGAAACCGAGCCATTGTTTCAAAACGAATTTGATGATGCACTTCAAAACTATTGGATACCAATGGTAGAAAAGAACCCTGATGATTACGTATGGTTTACTAATTGGCTAGTAGTTCAAAAGCAAGAAAACCTCGGCATTGGAGGCATCGGTCTAGCTGGGTTACCTAACGAAAACGGAGAGTCGGAAATAGGCTATGGTATAGATTTAAAACAGCGAGGCAAAGGCTATGCTACCGAAGCATTGGTGTGTCTGAGCCAATGGGCTTTTCAAAATGAAAACCTCAAAATCATTGTAGCACACACACCGCTCGATTTACTTAATTCGCAGCGGGTATTGCAAAAAGCAGGTTTTCTACTCATCAAAACAGAAAATGAGCTGTTAAGATGGGAGTTGAAAAGGGCATAAAAGAGGCACAAATCCTGAGCGTGTATTTATAACACGTTCAGGATATTTAAGCAAAATAATTCCATATTTCTTTGCCAGCATACCATATCATGACTACGCATAAAGCTATTTTCATGACAATGCCCACAAGAAAACCCATAAAAGAGCCAAAAGCTGCTTTGGTAGCTTGTTGCGAAGTAGAACCGGCGATGAGTTCGCCAACCAGAGCACCTAAAAAAGCACCAATGAAAATACCAAAAGGGCCAAAAAACATTCCGACAATGAGCCCTATTGTGCTGCCCCAGGCACCATATTTAGAGCCGCCAAATTTTTTAGTGCCCCAGATAGGTACATAGTAGTCGAGAATAGTAACTATTAAAGTAACAATACCTAGCACCCAAAGCAGGTTTTCGCTGAATTGGGCGAACTTACTGAACTGAAGGGCTAAGAGCCCCACAAAGCTTAAAGGTGGCCCCGGCAAAGGTAAAACAGCTCCGGCCAAACCAACCAAGAGGCAAATAATGGCAACAATTAGCAGGATAATATCCATAAATTTTGAGTGGCATTTGAATAAACAAATGTATAGATTTTCGGAATGACGCCCCATATTTCAATCAGCATTATCAACCATTTATCAAATAAATAATGAATCAGACATCTCAAACAAGGGCAGAAATGCCTCAGGGAGCAAACAAAGTGCTTGACCGCCGCACAGTTGAAAGTAGTTATTCGTCATTATTGAATCTACTCAAAGAAGGTATGTCGGTGCTCGATGTGGGTTGTGGCTCAGGAACAATTACTGCCGGAGTGGCCGAACGGGTAGGTGTGAGTGGGCGTGTAGTAGGCATTGATTTCAGCGAACATCTGATAGAACTTGCACAAAAAAATCATGGCTACCTGAGTAATCTGTCGTTTGAGGTAGCTGATATTAATACCTATGCAGCAGAACAGAAGTTTGATTTGGTTATTGCTGCCCGCACTTTACAATGGGTAAATAACCCCGAAGAAGTAGTAGCACAAATGCTGAATCTGGTAAAGCCGGGAGGCATGATTTCTATTTTAGATTATAACCATACTAAAATTACATGGACACCCCAGCCTCCACAATCGATGCTGGATTTTTATGAGGCTTTTTTGCACTGGCGTAAAGATGCCGGTTATGATAATGCCATTGCTGATAATCTGTCAGATATTTATAAGAAACTTGGTTTGCAATTAATAAATGTTGTAGAGCAACACGAAGCAAGCCTGAGTAGTGAAGATAGTTTTAAAGGCGATGCCAAAATATGGAGCGTAGTGGCTGAAACTCGTGGAAAACAGGTTGTAAAAGATGGGTTTATTTCAGAAGAAACACGTCTGAAGGCAATCCAGGAGTATGATGCCTGGATTGCCAGCGACGCACAAGCCATGAAGCTGTATTTATTGGCTGTTGAGGCTGTTAAGCCTTAGCCAATACTTTTTGTAAGGCATCTAAAAAGATGTCGGCCTCTTTGGTTGTTACGGCAAGGCTAGGGAGCAAACGGATAGTGTGCTTCCCGGCCACGCCAGTAAATATTTTATGGTCAAAAAGCAGCGAATTTCTGATAGGGTCAACTGGTTTTTCAAACTCAATACCTATCATTAATCCCTTGCCACGTAATTCTTTAATTCTATCAAATTGTTTCAGGTTCTCAAAGAAATAATCGCCTACAGAGGCAGCATTCTGCACCAGTTTTTCTTTCTTGATAACATCAATTACGGCATTAGCTGCCGTACAAGCCAGATGATTGCCTCCGAAAGTAGTACCTAACAAACCGTGTTTAGCCTGAAACCTAGGAGAAATCAGAATAGCTCCAATCGGGAAACCATTACCCATGCCTTTGGCAGTAGAGATAATATCTGGTTTCACTCCGCTATGTTGAAAACTGAAAAACTTACCCGAGCGCCCGTATCCGCATTGTACGCTATCATGAATAAAAATAGCGCCGGTTTTATCACAAGCCTTACGGATAGTTTTCAGAAATTCATCGCTTGCTACCTGAATACCTCCAACACCTTGAATACCCTCAACAATTACTGCACAGGTATCTGTATCAATGGCTTTTTTTACAGCTTCTACATCATTGAAAGGTAAAATCTGTACGTGCTCATCAAAGTTAATCGGTGCTTTTATGCTTGGGTTATCGGTAGCCGCTACAGCCGCCGAAGTACGGCCGTGGAAGCCTTTGCTAAAAGCAATTATTTTTTTGCGGCCATTGTAGAAAGAAGCCAGTTTCAAGGCATTCTCGTTAGCTTCTGCTCCCGAATTTACCAGAAACAGGTAGTAATCTTTCAGCCCTGATATTTTACCTAATTTGTCGGCTAACTCTTCTTGCGAAGGTATTTTTACCGAATTAGAATAAAAACCAATGTTTTTTAACTGATGTGTAAGCCTTCGGACATAAACAGGGTGGGTATGGCCTATTGAAATAACCGCATGACCACCATATAAATCTAAATACTGTTGTCCGTTCTTATCCCATAGATAAGAACCTTGAGCTTTTACAGGCTCAATGTCATAAAGGGGATACACATTAAAAAGCGTCATTTGTAATTGGTTTTTATGATAAATGGCTCTTTTGAAGCCGTTTTAAAATGAGCTTGCAAAGTTCTCAATTTATTATCAAAAAAATGTTAAAAACTTAAAAGATTATAGATTTGTTTTGCTGTGGATAAAAAACATTAGAATGTGTGGATAACTTTGTGAATATGTGGATAAGTGTGATTTTGGTGGATAGTATGTAGGATAATGACACAGACACTTTAGCAGAGAATAATTACCAGAGCCGAGAAACAACGACGTAGTTTTTGAGTATAAACTACTTAAAAAAGAAAAAGCCCAACAAATACTATGTTCGGGCTTTTTCTCTATAACTAAATGAAATACAATCAAATAACGCCAAGTAGTAAGTAATATTGTGGTAAAGAAAAATTATCGAATAATTTTTCATAAAAATCATTTTATTGAATATATTTAAGAAACGAACACATTAAGGGTGTTTAGCATCCTTAAAATTCTATACATTTCATGCGGCAGGCAATTATATATGAGGTAACGATACAATACATAGGCTCGCTGAATGATGTGCGACGACGAGAGCCATTTACGGTTTATTTTTCGAATCTCAAAAGAGCTATTGAATGTGTGCAGACGAACCTGGCTATCAATGGCTGGGAACAACGGAAAGTAAACTATACGGCGGTGTATCGTGCCTTAAAAATTAAAAATAAGTTTGTTTGTGACTTTGACGCCTTAAAAACAAAATTTTTTCAGGTTGTAATCACTACCAAAACTTTGAACCCCAAACTCACTACGCTCGGTATCGACGAATATCCTGCTACTAAACATTAATTATTAGGTTCTTAAAAAATAGATTTATATGCTTCTGCCAATATACTTCTGATATCTACTGGGGCATTTGAAAATTTATTTCAATTTTATGCCCTAATCAACAGTTATGTCGTAAGTATAGTGAAGAATTAAAAATAAAAATTAATTTTGTTTAACCTTTTTTAAACAAAATTAAACAATACTAGTTTATACAGTTATATAAAGAAAAAGAGACCTCTTTTATATGAGCAAGGCAATAGTAATCGGAGCCGGATTTGCCGGACTCTCTGCAGCAACAAAATTAGCAGACGCAGGTTATGACGTAACAATTCTTGAAAAAAATGCCACAGCCGGTGGGCGTGCCAGAGTTTTTGAAGAAAAAGGTTTTACGTTCGATATGGGCCCAAGCTGGTATTGGATGCCCGATGTGTTTGAAAGATACTTTGCCGAGTTTGGTAAAAGTGTAGCCGATTACTATGAATTGGTAAGGCTTGACCCATCATATAAAGTGATTTTTGGCCCGACAGAGGAGGTAGATTTACCAGCTAATCTAGATGAATTAAAAGCACTTTTTGAAAGCATAGAGCAGGGTAGTGCTAAAAAACTAGAAGATTTTTTATACGAATCGAAATATAAATACGATGTAGGTATCGGGGAATTTGTTTGGAAGCCAAGTTTATCAATTACCGAATTTTTTGATTATCGGATTTTATCTAAAGCCATCAGCCTTGATTTATTCGCTTCGTTTGGTAAGCATATTCGTAAGTTTTTCTCGAGTCGTAGATTATTACAATTAATGGAGTTTCCGATTCTTTTTCTGGGAGCAACACCAAAAAATACGCCAGCATTGTATAGCTTGATGAACTATGCCGAAATAGCCCTCGGAACGTGGTATCCGATGGGAGGCATGCACGAGATTGTAAAAGCAATGGTAAAATTGGCCGAAGAGAAAGGAGTAAATATTAAACTCAATGAAGCAGTTAAACGTATAGAGGTTGAAAACAAAACAGTTCAGAAAGTGATTACAGATGTAGGCGAGTATGAAGCTGATATTGTAATTGGCGCAGGCGACTACCACCATATAGAAAGCCAGTTGTTAAAAGAAACTGATAGAAATTATAGCGAAAAATACTGGAATAGCCGTACAATGGCGCCATCGTCTCTGTTATTTTATGTAGGCGTTGACCGCAAAGTAGATAAGCTTACACACCATAACCTGTTTTTTGATGAAGATTTCGATATTCATGCCGACGAAATCTATACACATCCAAAATGGCCTTCAAAACCACTATTTTACGTATCGGCGCCCTCTAAGACAGATGCTAGTGTAGCACCGGAGGGTGCCGAAAACCTTTTTATCCTTATTCCGATTGCACCTGATCTGGCAGATGGCGAGGATGTACGTGAGAAATATTATGAAATAGTGATGGAGCGTCTGGAAAAATATGTGGGTCATAGCATCAGAAAGCACGTAGTTTATAAACGAAGTTTTGCCGTAAGTGACTTTAAAAACGATTATCATTCTTTTAGGGGAAATGCTTATGGTCTGGCTAATACGCTATTGCAAACAGCATTTCTGAAACCAAGCCTGAAAAACAAAAAAGTAAAGAACTTGTTTTATACAGGCCAACTTACGGTACCTGGGCCGGGTGTACCACCGTCGTTGATTTCAGGCTTAGTTGTAGCGAATCAGGTAATAACAGAATTTGGAAAATCTCATAAAGAATTAACGATTGCTTAGAGCAGTAAACAAGCGCATAAAAATTGCCCAACCTTTTAAACGAAAAAAGAATGTTTAATTTATTTGAAAAAACTACTTTCGGGTGTAGCAAACTAATAACGAAATCGTATAGCACCTCGTTTACATTGGGCATACAGACACTCGACCGTAAATTTCATGACCCTATTTATGGAATATATGGCTTTGTAAGGTATGCTGACGAAATTGTAGATACTTTTCATGACTTCGATAAAGAAACGCTGCTCAGCCGTTATGGAGAAGAAACTTATAAAGCCATAGAAGAAGGTATCAGCCTGAATCCGGTTTTACATTCTTTTCAGAAAGTGGTGAGGCAATATAAAATAGAAACAGAGCTTATAGAGGCATTTCTGGAAAGTATGGAAATGGACCTGTGCAATAGAGTTTATGATAGAAACGGCTACGACAAATACATCTATGGCTCGGCCGAAGTTGTGGGGCTGATGTGCCTGCGGGTTTTTTGTGAAGGAGATGAACAACTATTCGACAAACTTAAAGTTTATGCCCAGAGCCTTGGAGCGGCTTTTCAGAAAGTGAATTTTCTGAGAGACATTCAAAGCGATTTTTCAGAAAGAGGCAGGGTCTATTTTCCTAATGTTGACTTTAATGATTTTAGCCTTTCAAGTAAAATACTGATAGAAGAAGATATTCAGAAAGATTTCGATAATGCCTATATAGGTATTATGGGTCTTCCGAGTGGCGCAAGAAAGGGCGTGTATCTGGCTTACTGTTATTATCTGAAACTTTTCGAACGAATAAAAGGAATTTCAGCTGCCCGGATACAGCAGGAGCGCATTCGTGTGCCGGATACGACTAAGCTTGCTTTGCTTGCCAAAACATGGCTGCAGAGTAGTTTAAACACCATCTGATTTTAACTTAAATGCGGGCTAGCTGGTTGAAAAATCAGCTAGCTTTTTGTTGTTTTATACTTGGGTATTTAGCGATTTTTTTGTATTTTTGCTGACTTATCCTATGCCAAACCAATTGGCATTATTTTAGTGGATAAATAATTGAAAATCGCATATACACATGAAGTTTGTCGTTTCGTCATCCGCTCTACTTAAACATCTTTCCACCATCAATGGTGTGATTGCCAGTAATCCTATCGTTCCTATCCTCGAAAACTTTTTGTTTCAATTAGATAAAGGCAACTTAACTGTGACAGCTTCAGATATGCAAACAGTTATGATTACCGAATTCGAGGTTGATTCTCGTGATAGCGGTTCTTTTGCCGTGCCTGCTCGTTTATTATTAGATACACTCCGTAGCTTACCAGAGCAACCGGTTCAGATTAATGTTGATGAAGAAACTTTCGGAACAGAACTTGTAACAGCCAATGGCCGTTATAAACTCGCAGGCGAGAATCCAATGGATTTTCCTCGTGTTCCGCAAGTAAACCGTAATTTTAGCATCGAGATGGATTCGGATACGCTAGGTTCGGCTATAGCCAATACTATTTTTGCGACTAGTACAGACGATTTACGCCCTGCCATGACAGGCGTTTTTGTGCAGGCGTCAGACAGCGCCACTACTTTTGTAGCTACTGATGGGCACCGTTTGATTCGCTACCGCCGTGAAGATGTAAAATCACCGAACAACACTTCTATGATTTTACCTCGCAAAGCTTTAAATCTATTGAAATCGTCGCTTCCTGGTGAGATTTTACCTGTAAAAGCCGAATTCAGTAGCTCTAATGCTTTTTTCAGTTTTGGTAATATCAAAATGATTTGCCGCCTGATTGACGAGCGTTTCCCTGATTACGAAAACGTTATTCCACAAAATAACCCGAATAAACTAAAAATTGAGCGTATCGAATTATTGAGTACTTTGAAACGTATTTCGATTTATTCAAATAAAACTACGCATCAGATTCGTCTGAAAATCTCGGCTAATGAATTAGTGATTTCTGCCGAAGATTTAGATTATTCAAACGAAGCAACCGAAAAATTAGCTTGTGAATACGACGGCGATGAAATAGAAATCGGCTTCAATGCTAAGTTTTTGATAGAAATGTTGAACAACCTGAGCGTGAAAAATATCTCTCTTGAAATGTCTCAACCAAACCGTGCAGGTTTAATTATTCCGGTCGAAAAAACCGATAATGAGGATACACTAATGCTTGTTATGCCTGTAATGTTAAATACATACGCATAATAGCACTAAGAATACACCAAGGCCCTATAAATCGACACGGTTTATAGGGCTTTTTGTTTAGCATTACCAAAAACTAAAATCGCTACATTGTGAACAAAATAAAGTCGTTCTTTTCCAGTATTGGCCTCGACTGGTTCTTAGGGGCTATTATCATTATGGTTATTCTTGCTTATTATTTCCCTGAGCCCGGACTAATGCAAGAACCTATATCCTTAGAAGAAATTGCTAATTATGGGGTATCTGGTATTTTCTTTTTCTATGGCCTCAAATTAAGTACAGATAAACTTAAACAGGGTTTGGCAAACTGGAAAATGCACATTGTTATCCAACTTACTACATTTTTATTGTTTCCGCTTTTGGCCTTACTATTTAAGCCACTCTTTGCCGATTCTGGTACCCAGACGCTCTGGCTAGGCATATTTTATCTGGCTGCGTTGCCGTCTACAGTTTCGTCGTCGGTGGTAATGGTTTCTATTGCCAATGGTAATATTCCGGCGGCTATCTTCAATGCCAGTATATCGAGCCTTATTGGCTTATTTATGACTCCGCTATGGGTAGGGCTTTTTATAGTGGCTGACACAGGTAATTTTGATGCCTGGAGTATTATCGGAAAACTTTGCCTGCAAGTGCTTTTACCGCTCATTATTGGTATGTTACTCAACAAGCGTTTAGGTTGGTTTGCTGATAAATATAAAGGCGCTTTAAAGAACTTTGACCAATCTATCATTCTGATAATCATCTATACATCGTTCTGTAAATCATTTGCCTTGAATCTGTTTAATGGTTTATCAGTGTTTGAGCTTGTTTTATTAATGGGAGGTTTACTGGCTTTATTTTTCGCCGTGATACTTATTACGAATTTTATAGGAAAGATTTTAGGTTTCAGCAAAGCCGATAACATAACTGTAATGTTTTGTGGCTCAAAGAAATCATTAGTGCATGGAACGGTGATGTCGAAAGTACTATTTACCCAAAGCAGTATTGTAGGTATTATTCTGCTGCCCTTAATGATATACCATGCTTTACAGCTTATTGCAGCCAGTATAATGGCGCAGAAGTTTGTGAAGAAATAGATAAATGACCTACACTAAATCTAGCCATAGGTAAAAAACAATAGCCTACTATTTTTAAGTGGTAGGCTATTGTTTTATATACTAAACTTCAGATTTTTTTTAACACCCCTTTAGGGGCCGGGGGCATTTCTTACGCCACCGTAGACCCAATACTGGCACCTAAATATTCACGGTTCAAACGTGCGATGTTTTCAAGAGAAATCTCTTTCGGGCATTCAATTGCACAAGCACCTGTGTTTGTACAAGAGCCAAAACCTTCTGCATCCATTTGTGCAACCATGTTAATTGCTCTTTCTTCACGCTCTGGTTGACCTTGTGGTAAAAGTGCCAGTTGCGAAACCTTTGCCGATACAAAAAGCATAGCTGAGGCATTTTTACAAGCCGCCACACAAGCACCACAACCAATACAAGCTGCTGCTGCAAAAGCTTTATCTGCCTCTTCTTTCGGAATCGGAAGAGAGTTACCATCTTGTGCATTACCGGTGTTTACAGAAATGTATCCACCAGAAGCAATGATACGGTCGAACGAAGTTCTATCAACTACCAAATCTTTAATAACCGGAAATGCCGTTGCTCTCCACGGTTCAACTACAATGGTATCGCCATCTTTGAAACTACGCATATGTAACTGGCAAGTAGTAACCGCTTCGAGAGGCCCATGAGGGCGCCCGTTGATGTGCATTGAGCACATGCCACAGATACCTTCACGACAATCATGATCAAATGCGATAGGTTCTTTTTCTTCTGAAACCAGACGCTCGTTCAAGACGTCGAACATTTCAAGAAAAGACATATCTTCAGAGATACCATTTACCTGGTAGGTTTCGAGACTACCTTTAGTTTTTGCATTTTTTTGTCTCCACACTTTCAGTGTGAGGTTCATATTACCTTCTGACATAATTGTAAATTTTTAATAATCACCCCTGCCGGGGCAAGGGGGTTATTTATAACTACGTTGCGCAATTTTGATATTTTCGTATATCAAAGGCTCTTTGTTGAGCGTCCATTTGCTATCGCCCTCATATTCCCATGCGGCTACATACATATAGTTTTCATCATCACGCATTGCTTCACCTTCTTCGGTTTGGTATTCTTCGCGGAAGTGTCCACCACAAGATTCGTTTCTGTTAAGGGCATCAATACACATCAATTCACCTAATTCAATAAAGTCAGCTACACGGCCGGCTTTATCCAATTCAGGGTTAAACTCGTCAGCATCTCCCATTACACGCAAATCAGACCAGAACTCTTTTTTCAAGGCACGAATCTCTTCGATAGCCTCTTTCAAGCCTTGTTCGTTACGGGCCATGCCACATTTGTCCCACATAATTTTGCCAAGACGTTTATGGAATGATTCAGGAGACTGTTTACCCTTAATTGTCAACAATTTATTGATACGCTCTTTTACTGCGTTTTCTGCTTCTACAAAGGCAGGGTGGTCAGTAGGAATTGCTTTGGTACGAATTTCACCAGAAAGATAAGCACCAATAGTATAAGGAATCACGAAGTAGCCATCTGCCAAGCCTTGCATCAAGGCCGATGCACCCAAGCGGTTAGCACCGTGGTCAGAGAAGTTTGCTTCACCCAAAGCATATAAGCCCGGAACACTTGTCATTAAGTTATAGTCAACCCACAAGCCACCCATTGTATAGTGCACCGCCGGATAAATACGCATAGGCACTTCGTAAGGGTCTTCGCCTGTAATCTGCTTATACATATCGAATAGGTTACCATATTTCTCTTTTACTACGGCTTTCCCCATCACAATTATTTCTTCCTTAGAGGCATTATGTAAACCTTTTTTGTTCGCTTCAATTTTACCATAACGGTCAATAGCCGAAGCATAATCAAGGTAAACGGCCATTTTTGATGTGCCTACCCCATAGCCAGCATCGCAACGCTCTTTAGCAGCACGAGAGGCAATATCACGAGGTACAAGGTTACCAAATGCAGGATAACGACGCTCTAAATAATAATCTCTTTCGTCTTCTGGTATCGCGTTAGCCGGGCGGGTATCATCTTTTTTCTTTGGAACCCAGATGCGACCGTCGTTACGTAATGACTCCGACATCAAGGTTAACTTAGATTGGTGGTCGCCTGATACAGGAATACAAGTCGGGTGAATTTGCGTAAAACACGGGTTACCGAAGTAAGCACCTTGTTTGTGTGCTTTCCATGCCGCCGTCACGTTGCTACCCATTGCATTGGTCGACAGGTAAAATACGTTACCATACCCCCCAGTACATAACAACACCGCATGGCCAAAATGACGCTCTAGTTCACCTGTAATAAGGTTACGGGCAATAATACCACGTGCTTTGCCATCAATCATTACTACTTCCAGCATTTCGTGGCGGTTGTACATAGTTACTGTACCGATACCTATCTGGCGTTCTAAACCAGAGTAAGCACCTAAAAGTAACTGCTGGCCTGTTTGTCCGGCGGCGTAAAAAGTACGCTGTACCTGCGTACCACCAAACGAACGATTTGAAAGCAATCCACCATATTCACGAGCAAAAGGCACGCCTTGCGCTACACATTGGTCAATGATATTTCCTGATACCTCTGCTAAACGGTGTACATTAGCCTCTCTTGCACGATAATCTCCTCCTTTGATGGTATCATAGAATAGACGGTAAACAGAGTCACCATCATTCTGGTAGTTTTTTGCGGCGTTAATCCCCCCCTGAGCAGCAATAGAGTGCGCTCTGCGAGGTGAGTCCTGAAAGCAAAAAGCTTTTACCTTATAACCAAGCTCAGCCAGCGTTGCTGCTGCCGATGCTCCGGCTAGCCCGGTACCTACTACTATTATTTCTATACTTCGTTTATTGGCCGGATTCACCAATGGCACAGTAGAACGATATTTTGTCCATTTCTCCGATAAAGTACTTTCGGGAATTTTGGCATCTATTTTTTTGGACATATCTGTATATCTATTAATCTGAGAATCAATTACCCATTAAATGTTTTACATAAAAGAAGATTGGCATTGCCGCAAAACCTGCAGGAACAAGAATGGCAAAAACCCAGGTGCTAATACCTCTAATCAATGGCGTATATTTAGGGTGATTCCAGCCTAAAGTCTGGAAAGCACTCTGAAAACCATGATACAAGTGAAACGCTACTGCAAGCATACCTACAAGATAAAGCAAAACCAACAAAGGATTCTGAAATGCTACTGAAACCTCTTTGTAAAGGTCTTTTACAATTACCAGATGTGTGCCTGTTTCAAGGTCGCTGATCTCAACTTTTTTCACATCTTGTGTGTAAGTCGATGGCATTTCGGTAGCCACTATTTGGCCTGTTCTTACATCAGACATATATTGTACATACGGAAGCGGTTCGTTGTGGTATTTATACCAGAAGTCGCCCATATGAACAACAATATAAACTAAGAGAACAGTTCCTAAGATAGCCATATTACGGCTTGACCAGGAAGACGAATTCTTAACAACAGCATATCTTACAGGGCGTGCCTTACGATTCTGGATTTCAAGATATAAACCCCAGAAAGCATGAAACAAAATGAAAAAATAGTTGCCGTAAGAAATGATTTTGATAAGCGGAAAAGAGGTCATAAAAACAGCGTAGGTATTAAAAGCGTACCCGCCATCTTTATAAAAAAGTTGTAAATTACCCGTAAGGTGTACTACAAGAAAAGTACAAAGAAAAAGCCCTGTTAATGACATAAGGACTTTTTTCCCTATTGAGCTTGATAGTGTTTTTGTAAGCCAAGACATACTTTATTCCAGTTTGAAAACTAAAAATTTTACTATTTTGATAATAGAAAAAAATACTTAGAAAAGTACAATTACTTTTGCCCGTCAAAAGTAAGCCACAAACTATTTAGAATCAATAAAAATAAAGACCTTTTTTGTTAAATAATTATATAGTAGAGATATAGGGGCTTTTCTTTTCCTAAATGTTTTAAATAGTAATGAAAACTATACAACGAATACGTGCTTTTTTCGTTTATATTTACAGACAATCCTATCTTAGTAGCGCTTATGAAAGCCTTGAAGTTTACTTTTTTTTCGTTTTTTTTAACTTTGTTAGCCATCATACAGGCACAAGCTACCCATTTACGAGCAGGAGAAATAACCGCTAAAAGAATTTCAGATATAACACCCACTTATCGCATTACCTTAACTACTTATACCGACCAGATAAATGGTGTGCAGGCAAATGAAGGCGCAAATTCTGTAAAGTTCTGGTTTGGTGTAACCGGCGTA
Source organism: Emticicia soli (assembly GCF_037860775.1). Lineage (NCBI taxonomy): Bacteria > Pseudomonadati > Bacteroidota > Cytophagia > Cytophagales > Leadbetterellaceae > Emticicia > Emticicia soli. The sequence continues at coordinate 16,439 of NZ_JBBEWC010000019.1, forward strand.
CCACTTTATGATGTAAAACGTACAAAGAAGTTTCTGATAAACGCAGGAACCATGTGTAACGTATATGACACTACTTTCACTTTTCCGGCACAGGGGCGCTATACCATTACTTGCGGTATCTCAAACCGAAATGCTAATACTGTTAATTTGCAAGGCCCAACCGACCAGATAAGTTTCTTTGTAGAAACCACTATTCTGGTAAATGGTTCGTTGGGTATGAACAATACCCCTGTGTTGTTGAATATCCCTGTTGATACGGCTGGCGTAGGGAAAAGATATATTCATAACCCTGGTGCTTTTGACGCTGACGGCGATAGTCTATCGTATCGTTTAACTGCTCCTAAAAGAGATTTTGGTGATGGGACGGGTAAAGGAGGTTTTGCGGCAGGTTATATAGACCCTGCCAACATTGGCGATAATAGATTGGCAGAAGATGGAAGCCCATCGTCGTTCAGAATAGATGCCATTACGGGCGATTTGATATGGGATGCCCCCGGGCGTCTGCCCGTCAATCAGTACCAGGTCAATGTGGCATTCATAGTTGAGGAGTGGCGAAAGGGGGAAAATGGTAGTTATACGAAGATAGGGGAGATAACCCGGGATATGCAGATTATAGTAGTAGAAACGCCCAATAAGCGGCCGATACTGTCTGTTCCTGCGCCAATATGTGTAGAAGCCGGACAGAAAATAGATTTTAAAGTAAGAGCCATAGACCCCGATAATAATAGAGTAAAAATAACTACCAATAGCGGAGTTTATAATGTAACGCCAGAGGGGACAAACATAGAATACGTAGCGCCGAATCCTGCGCAGTTTGCTCCTTTAAACGCAATTCAGAGTAGCCCAGCCGAGGGGACATTTACTTGGGAAACAAATTGTAAGCACGTCAGGGAGCAACCCTATGATGTCTTGTTTAAGGTGGAAGACTACCCCGGTCGAACCTCTGTTCAGTTGACAGACATCAAAACTGTCAGGATTCGGGTTATTCCTCCACGACCAATCGGCTTAAATGCCCGTAATACCGAACGAGGTGTAGAGCTTCGCTGGCAACAATACCCGAATTGTAATATCCCTGACGACAAAGCTACGATTGTGGTTTATCGCAAAGAGGGTTGCTCGAATTTCATTCCTGCGCAATGTCAGGTGGGTTTACCGGCAGCATTGGGTTTTGTAGAAGTAGCCAGAGTATCGGTTAAAGATACTTTCTACTTAGATACTCAAGCACAAAACGGCGTTATCTATAGTTACAGCATCGTAGCTCTTTTATCTACTTCTGATTTTGTCTCAATTCCGAGTGTGCCTTCAAATGAAGCGTGTATCGGTAGCGAGATCCCACAAAGAGCACCTGTAATTACCAATGTGAGTGTAGACAAAACCGATGCGGCTACGGGTGAGATAACAGTAAAATGGAGCAGACCATTAGGTTTTGATGCCAATGAAACCAAAGGGCCATATTCATATAAATTATACCGCACCACCGGTATTAGCGGCGGCATATTTCAGTTAGTGGCAACCATACCAACTAATGTGCTAGCAACGGCAGCCGACACGGTATTTGTAGATAAAGGCTTGAATACCGTAACCAATGGCTATACCTACAAAGTAGCCTTTCTTTATGAAGGAGAAAAAGTATTAGCCGAAAGCCAGGTAGCGAGCAGTGTACGTTTGACAGTGAGTTCAGATGCGCAACGTGTGCGTTTAAGCTGGCAAGCCAATGTACCCTGGAGCAATGATAATCGTAGACATTTAATTTATAGACAGAGCAAGACAAACCCGAGTGTGTATCATATCATAGCCGAGGTAGGGGTAGAAGCAGTAAACACTTACAGCTACATAGACGATGGCATAGACCGCTATGAAGCCGATGGGGTGAATACAATAGATATGAAAGTAGACACCAGTTATTGTTACAAAGTAGAAACAGTAGGTGCGTATATCCGCTTACCACAATTTGGTTTGTTGCGCAATTTCTCACAGGTGATGTGTGGAACACCGATAGACAACACCCCACCATGTCCACCGACTTTAACGATAAATGAGCTGGATTGTGAGAACCTGGACAAGGAGTTGATGTGTCAGACAAGCTCAGTGAGTAATGTATTGAGTTGGAGTACTCCTGTGAGTTCGGCAGGGATAGTTTGTAGGAATGACATCATCAGGTACAATATTTATTATTCCCGCTACAAAGATGAGACACCGAAGATACTGGCAGCCGTAGACCGACCGACACCACCAGACACAAGATTCACCCATACCAAATCAATAGAAGAAGGTTTTGCGGGATGTTATTACATCACGGCAGTGAATAGTCTGAACATAGAGAGTGGGGCAAGTGCCATAATCTGCAAGGACAATTGTGCGACGGTAGAGATGCCAAATGTATTCACACCGAATGGAGATGGGAAGAATGACACCTTTAGTCCGATGCGTTGTTCGGCCTTCATCAAGCAGATAGATATAGAGGTATACAACCGTTATGGCTTGAAGGTGTATGAGAGTGGGGGAAGTAATATATTGAGTTGGGATGGTAAGAATGCGAGTGGTGCTGATTTACCGACGGGAACGTATTATTATGTATCACGGGTAACGATACATCGTTTGGACAAGAATGATGAAACCCCGACAACCATCAAAGGTTGGGTTGAATTGATAAGATAATATGCAAATTATGCTTATATTTGCTTTATAAACTATGTATTTGCTCATAATCTTGGTTTCCAAAGAATAATTTGAACAAATAGGAAGTTAGATGATAGTATTTACCTATGAATATTTTACGGGCCATATCAGTTACAAGTAGCCAGATTTTAACTTTTGTCAGAGAACAATTAACTGCCTTGAACGAAGCCTTCCGGCTTCCGATGGCAACCTCTATCCGTTCGCTCAGAGGTCTGCTTATTTCCCTTTTAGTTGGGTTATTTGTGTCTATTATAGCGGTAGGCATGCAGCCTTTTGGCCTTGATTTGTTCGACCATGAACAAAAAACCGAACTACTACTTGGCTTTGGTATGATGGCAACACTTGCCATGCTGATTGTTAAGTTTGTATTACCTACTATTTTCCCGAGGTTTTATAACAAATCAGAGTGGACAATAGCTCGGCAATCGCTGCATTTTCTGGTTATGGTTTTGCTCATGACTTCTATGTTTGTGGCCTATGGTAACCTGTTTGATATTGTGGCGTTTAAAATCAGCGATATTCTGAAAGTTTTAGCTTTAAGCATCATTCCTGTTATTGTTACTACTTTTATTCAGCAAAGAGTATTTCATAAAAAGTTTGTGTATTGTGCCGAAAATATCAATAATGCATTGCAAAAGTTGGTTTCTTCAGGCTCAAACCAAACACTATCTGTTCTGGTATTGGGCGAGAAAGGTAAAACCTTAAGTATTTTACCCAACCAATTTATTTTTGCTGAACTAGCTAAAGAATCAATAGATATATACTGGCAGAATTTTTTAGGTGTTGAAAAAACGACAATTCAGGCCAGCGTTGAGAAAGAGTTGGAAGCCTACCCACAATTCATTTATATTGATAAAAATATTATTGTAAATATACTTGGTATTCAGAGAGTAGAAGCAAACGCAAGAGGGTATCAGGTAAAAATAGCCCGTACTCCCAGGCTAATTGCTGTGCCTTGGAGGTACCATCGGAATCTTGAAAAAATCGTGCAATTAAGCAAGTCTATCTGACCTACGTAGTAGCACTTTAATATAAGAGATTGACAAAATCTATAATCTTTAGAAAATTGTCGTATTTTTCTTCAAAATTCTGTCATCAATATACACAGCATAATAGAATTAGTTCGTTCTTTGTTAAAGAACCAAATTGTCACCTATGCAACTGTTAAGATTTACTTTATTCTTTTTCCTTATTAGTTTGTTAGTCTTGCCTAGGGCTTCGGCATCGCACTTACGGGCAGGGGAGATAACTGCTAAAAGAATTTCAGATAGAACACCCACCTATCGGATTACACTAACTACCTATACCGACCAGATAAATGGTATACAAGCCAATGAGGCTGCTAATACTGCCCAGTTTTCATTTGGTGTAACCGGCGTACCACTTTATGATGTAAAACGTACAAAGAAGTTTCTGATAAACGCAGGAACGATGTGTAACGTATATGACACTACTTTTACTTTTCCGGGACAGGGGCGTTTTACTATCTCTTGTGCAATCATTAACCGGAATGCCAATACTGTTAACCTACAAGCACCAACCGACCAGATAAGTTTCTTTGTAGAAACCACTATTCTTGTAAATGGTTCGTTGGGCATGAACAATACCCCCGTCTTGTTGAATATCCCTGTTGATACGGCTGGCGTAGGAAAAAGATATATTCATAACCCTGGCGCTTTTGATGCTGACGGCGATAGTCTATCGTATCGTTTAACTGCTCCTAAGAGAGGTGCTACTGACGGTTCAAGTGGTGGTGTTTTTGTTGCAGGTTACATAGACCCTGCCAACATTGGCGATAATAGACTGGCAGAAGACGGAAGCCCATCGTCGTTCAGAATAGATGCCATTACAGGTGATTTAATATGGGATGCTCCCGGGCGTCTGCCCGTCAATCAGTACCAGGTCAATGTGGCATTCATAGTTGAGGAGTGGCGAAAGGGGGAAAATGGTAGTTATACGAAGATAGGGGAGATAACCCGGGATATGCAGATTATAGTAGTAGAAACGCCCAATAAGCGGCCGATACTATCTGTTCCTGCGCCAATATGCGTAGAGGCCGGACAAAAAATAGATTTTAAAATAAGGGCCATAGACCCTGATAATAATAGAGTAAAAATAACTACCAATAGCGGTGTTTATAATATAACGCCAGAGGGGACAAATATGGAATACGTAGCCCCGAACCCTGCGCAGTTTACTCCTTTAAACGCAATTCAGAGCAGCCCAGCCGAGGGGACATTTACGTGGGAGACCAATTGCAAGCACGTCAGGGAGCAACCCTATGATGTCTTGTTTAAGGTGGAGGACTACCCCGGTCGAACCTCCGTTCAGTTGACAGACATCAAAACTGTCAGGATTCGAGTCATTCCTCCCCGACCAATCGGCTTAAATGCCCGTAATACTGAACGAGGAGTAGAACTCCGCTGGCAACAATACCCGAATTGTAACATTCCTGACGACAAAGCCACGATAGTAATTTACAGAAAAGAGGGTTGCTCAAACTTCATACCTGCCCAATGTCAGGTTGGCCTTCCGGCAGCATTAGGTTTTGTAGAGGTAGCCAGAGTATCAGTAAAAGATACTTTCTACTTAGATACCAAAGCCCAGAACGGAGTTATCTATAGTTACAGCATCGTAGCACTTTTATCGACTTCCGATTTTGTATCTATTCCAAGTGTGCCTTCAAATGAAGCTTGTATTGGTAGTGAGATTCCACAAAGAGCCCCTGTAATTACCAATGTGAGTGTAGACAAAACCGATGCGGCTACGGGCGAGATAACAGTAAAATGGAGCAGACCATTAGGTTTTGATGCCAATGAAACCAAAGGCCCTTATTCGTATAAATTATACCGCACCACCGGTATCAGCGGCGGTATATTTCAGTTAGTAGCCACTATTCCAAGCACTATGCTGGCAACAGCAGCCGACACGGTATTTGTAGATAAAGGCTTGAATACCGTAACCAATGGCTATACCTACAAAGTAGCCTTTCTTTATGAAGGAGAAAAAGTATTAGCCGAAAGTCAGGTAGCGAGTAGTGTCCGTTTGACAGTGAGTTCAGATGCGCAGCGTGTGCGTTTAAGCTGGCAAGCGAATGTACCCTGGAGCAATGATAATCGCAGACATTTGATTTATCGTCAGAGCAAGACAAACCCGAGTGTGTTTCATATCATAGCCGAGGTAGGGGTAGAAGCAGTAAACACTTACAGCTACATAGATGATGGCATAGACCGCTACGAAGCCGATGGTGTAAATACAATAGAAATGAAAGTAGACACCAGTTATTGCTACAAGGTAGAAACCGTAGGGGCATATATTCGTCTACCACAGTTTGGGTTGTTACGCAACTTCTCACAGGTGATGTGTGGGACACCGATAGACAACACCCCACCCTGCCCACCGACTTTGACGGTGAATGATTTGGATTGTGAGAACCTGGACAAGGAGTTGATGTGTCAGACAAGCTCAGTGAGTAATGTATTGAGTTGGAGCACTCCTGTGAGTTCTGGAGGGATAGTGTGTAGGAATGATATAATCAGGTACAATATTTATTATTCCCGCTACAAAGATGAGACACCGAAGATATTGGCAGCCGTAGACCGGCCAACGCCACCTGATACAAGATTTACCCATACCAAATCAATAGAAGAAGGATTTGCAGGGTGTTATTACATTACGGCAGTGAATAGTCTGAACATAGAGAGTGGAGCAAGTGCCATAATCTGCAAGGACAATTGTGCGACGGTAGATATGCCAAATGTATTCACACCGAATGGAGATGGGAAGAATGACACCTTTAGTCCGATGCGTTGTTCGGCCTTTATCAAACAGATAGAGATTGAGATATACAACCGTTATGGCTTGAAGGTATATGAGAGTGGTGGGAGTAATATTTTGAGTTGGGATGGGAAGAATGCCAATGGTGCTGATTTACCGACGGGAACGTATTACTATGTATCACGGGTAACGATACATCGTTTGGACAAGAATGATGAAACCCCGACAACTATCAAAGGTTGGGTTGAATTGATAAGATAATACCAACAGCAAAGCACTGTTTAAAACGAAATAAATTTCATAAATTTGTTTGAAGACTACTAACACTGTAAGAAGTTTAGTAGTCTTTTTTATGTTTGGAAAGTAAAGCTATGAAAACAGAACTGTATCCCATTTTGCCGGAACTTCAACCTTATATAAAGGTTATCTGCTCGATGGAAAGTGATGCATCTACCGATACTTCTTCTTTTAGGGTACTTCCTGATACTTGCGTAGAGTTATTTATCAATTTCAGTAATAATCAGGATTCTTTCACCACAGTTACAGGGCATAGAGTATTTGACCCTAGCCAAAGCTTTGTGATTTCTCGCATGAGCGATTTTATGGATATACAGCTCACAAACACAACACGCTTTATTTCTATTTGTTTTTACCCGTCTACGGCCTATTTGTTCTTTCAGTTACCCATGAGTGAAGTAGTTAATAGTCTTACGAACCTGCATGATTTATGGAAAACAGAGGCAAAAGAAATGGAGGAAGATATTCAGAAAGTGCATACTAACGAGCAGAAAGTATTTGCAGCGCAACAATACTTAATTGCGAAATTAAAAAGAAACAAGACCGATAAAACCATAAACTATTGTTTGCAGACAATAAAAACAGCTAATAGTGCTTTTTCAGTGGCCGAGCTTGCTAATAAAGTAGGCGTAAGCCAGAGGCAGTTAAGCCGCAAATTCAACCAGTGTTTAGGGCTTTCTACCAAAGAATTTATGGATGTTAATCGTTTCATTGATTCATTAGCACATCTGAAAAAACATCCTGCTATGAGCTTAACCGATATTGCTTATGCAAGTGGATACTACGACCAGGCCCATTTTATTCATGATTACAAAACTTTCACAGGCCTTACACCGAGTGCTTTACTGAATGCAAGAAATATTATTTTGTGTGAATAAACTTATAGAGTTTCTATGTGTTTTATTTCGCATCATGTCTGATTTTTACAATTTTCTTATGAGCGAATCCTCGATTTTTGCATAAAAAACGATTTTATGAGAAAGGTAATTTTAGGTTTGGCTGTTAGCCTCGACAGTTTCATTGAAGGCCCCAATGGTGAGTACGACTGGTGTTTTACCGACCAGGACTATGGCCTTAATGAATTTTATAAGCAAATAGATGCCGTATTTGTTGGCCGAAAAAGTTATGAAATGTCGTTTGGTTTAGAAGATGGGGGCGGTTTTGAGTATCCGAAAATGAAAGAATATGTTTTCTCTAATTCAATGAAGGATGCAAAAGAGGGAGTAACGATAATTTCGGGAGATATTAAGGCCGAGGTAGAAAAAATTAAGCAACAAGAAGGAAAAGACATCTGGCTTTTTGGTGGTGCAAGTCTTTCCACAACTTTAATGAATTTAGGCTTAATTGATGAAATCTGGTTATCTGTCCACCCCATTTTATTGGGAGAAGGTAAACCGCTCTTTCAAGAGTTAAAAGACCGTACGCATCTCAAACTGACAGAAACCAAAGTTTATGAAACAGGTTTGGTTTCTTTAAAGTACATTTTAGCCTAGTGCTGTACTAAATTAAGCAAATTAAAAAGCCGATAAGTATCTTTTGTATTTATCGGCTTTTTAATTTGCTATTAGTATACTAAATCCATAGAAATATTGAATTGTTATTAGAGTTAAAATCAAAATGCCGTACTTTTGTATTAAAATATGGTTTACAACAATAAATGATAAAAAATAAAATTAAGCGAGGGCTTAGGGTGTCTCGCTATGTTATCTATAAAGAGACCCTGGTTGATTTTAAAGAACATTTCTGGTCGTTTGTAGGAGCATTTGTAGGTATTGGTCTGATAGCCTTTTTTCAAAGCCAATTATTAACTCGTTTTGAGAATATCTTCCTGATAGGTTCATTCGGTGCATCAAGTGTCTTGGTTTATGGAGCTATTCAAAGTCCGCTGGCTCAGCCTCGTAACCTTATTGGTGGCCATGTTATTTCAGCCTTTATCGGCGTGGCTATTTACAAACTGTTACCCGATATACTTTGGATTACAGCACCATTGGCTGTATCTCTATCAATAGTTATGATGCAGATTACTAAAACGCTGCATCCACCCGGAGGAGCGACCGCTCTGATTGCCGTAGTTGGTTCTGAAAAAATCAAAGCTTTGGGTTTCTTATATATGCTTTCTCCTGTATTAATAGGCTCGCTTATTCTGTTGGTTGTTGCGCTTGTTTTTAACAATATGACTTCACACCGAAAATATCCGACAGACCAATATTTTACTGATTCTCTAATAAAAAGCTTTAGAAGAACTCGTAAAAGAGCTAAACAGGCAGTCTGAATCTTCTGACTTTCCCTATTTTTTTTGTTCCATCAATTAGTGAGAAATATATCTTGCTTTGCATGGTTTTATTTATCCTTTTCGCAAGCCTGTAATGATTTTTTTGCCTACCTTAGGGGTATTATTAATCGTGCTTGTCTATTGTATAAAAACTCACCTATTTAATGGAAACAACTGTCAATCATTCACTTACTGACAAGAAAACGCATTCATCTATACAAGAATTTCTATTGGGAATTCCACTATACGTATATGTGAGCGTAGTAGCATCTAAATTAGTTATTTTAGGTATTTTGTGGGACATCGCCTGGCACATGAGCATCGGGCGTGATGGCCTTTTTTCAGCACCTCACGTTGTGGTATATGTTGGTGCAGCAACAGCGGGAGTTTTCTCCGGCTATCAGGTGCTAAAAACTTCTTTCTGGGGAAGTCTCATTGAAAAAAGCAAAATGGTCAATTTCTGGGGAATCTTCTATAGCTCTCTAGGTGGCTTATTTTGTATCTGGGGTGGCATTGCGGCCCTTACCTCAGCACCATTTGACGACTGGTGGCATAATACTTATGGGTTAGATGTTGCCATTTTCTCTCCACCACATACAGTCTTGCTATTGGGACTAATGGGTGTGCAAGTAGGTGCAATGGTATCTGTTTCGGCTATCTTGAATCGAAAAGAACAAGTTTCTTATTTATCTACACAACAAAATGCAGTTCGTACAAAGCGTTTGCAATGGATGTTTGTATTTGCGGCGGGTTTTCTGATTACCAGTATTTTTACAACGCTTTCAGAATTTCTTGACCGTTGGGATATGCATAATACTTCGTACTACAAAATTGCTTGTGCAGCTTTTCCGCTTTTCTTGTTGTCTACTGCTCGTGGGTCTGGTATGAAATGGGGTGCTACTTATATTGCCATTACTTTTATGGTTTTCCATTGGGCTGTAAATGCAACCTTACGTTTGCTGCCTGCCGAGCCGCTTCTTGGGCCTATTTATAATAAAATTACTACTTACCAGACTTTAGGCTTTCCGGCATTATTGGTTTTTCCTGCTTTAGGTATAGACTTTTTAAGAGCCAGATTCTCGGCCAAAAACGATTGGTGGCTGGCACTGATTTTAGGATTTACTTATTTTACCATCTTTTTCATTGTACATTATCCGTTCGGAAACTTCATTCTTGAATCTCCCTTGGCTCGTAACTGGTTCTGGGGTAGTACTTCATGGTCTTATCAGAATGAGCCCGATTGGGAGTTCCGTTTCAGATTTACCGAATGGAACACTACCAAAGGCTTAGGCAACTGGGTAAAAGGTTTGAGCATAGCCTTATTATTAAGCCTTGTTTCTACACGCATTGGTTTAGCTTGGGGTAAATGGATGCAAAAAGTACAACGCTAAAAGTTTAAGTAAGTATTTAATGGATTAATGAAAAAGCAATGAATTTTAAGAAAATAGCAGTCTTTCTTTTGTTGAATATTGGCTTTATAGTGCATACCAATGCCCACATCGGGAGTGCAGGTATTGTGCAAGAAGGCAAAGCGGGGAATTATCAGATACAAGTTTATGTTGAACCACCCGATGTAATTCCGGGTGTTGCCAAGGTATCGGTATTGGTTGATGGAACAGATATCGAAAGCGTAAAACTAAGCCCGATTTATTATTGGGCAGGCGATGAAGGTTCGCCAAGAGAAGATGAGGCTTTATCCGTTGCCGGAGAGTCGGGCAAATTTCAGGGCAGTATATGGTTAATGGAAAGTGGAGCTGCCAGTGTAAAAATTATAATTAACGGCAAAAGGGGCAAAGGCGAAACACTAATACCTATTGCTGCATTGGCTACTGCCAAGCGAGACCTTCCTGAATCATTAGGCTGGATTCTGGCAGGCTTGGCGCTGCTTTTAGTAGGTATCATGACAACCATTATTGGCGCAAGTACCAGCGATAGTTTATTAAAGCCGGGCGTTGAGGGAGACAAAAAATCAAAACGCCGCAGAACAATTGGCTCTACCATTGGCTTAAGTTTTTGTGGGTTGCTCTTGTTTATAGGTAATAACTGGTGGGGCTCTATCTCAAAAAATTATAGAGAAAGGTATATGTTCAGACCCTACAAGGCTACTTCTTCTATCAAAATAGAAAATGCGCAAAGAGTATTGAATTTTAAAATTGATTCTAATTCGGTTGAAGGACGTTGGACAAGCTATGTGATTCCGGACCACGGGAAACTGATGCACATGTTTTTGGTTAGACAAGGTACACTCGATGCTTTTGCTCATCTGCACCCAAGTAGAAAAGATACACTTACTTTTGAAGCACCTTTACCCAACCTACCAGCTGGGAAATATTTGGTTTATGCAGATATTCTACGCTTTCATGGCCTTCAATATACCATTGCTGATACGGTAGAGATTCCGGCTTTAAAGATTGCACAGGAAGGTTTTCAGAAACAAACGGGTGACTCTGATGATACTTTTGTAGTAACCAATCCTATAAATACTAAAGCTTCTACTGTACAAGATGTTGGTATTAGCATTTGTGGCTCGCCTGGCGTAAAAACACCTTTACAAGATGGCTCAAGTATTATATGGGAAGAAAAACCTAATCAAGCACTTAAAGCAGGTGAGGTATATAACCTTAAGTTTTCGGTTATGAGCCCTGACGGTAAACCTGCTGAGTTACAGACGTATCTGGGTATGATGGGCCATGCGGCTGTGTTGAAAGAAGATGGCTCGGTTTACATACATTTGCACCCGAATGGTACTTTTTCAACTACCTCTCAGCAAGTGATGGAAAAACGTGTAAGTGAAAGCACTAATCCAAGCCCAAAATTTGTCAATGCGAAGCAATTCAGAGATAGTATTGATAATGTATTGTTTCAATTGCAAAGCCTGACAGAAGAAGAAAGAGACAAACGTTTAATGGGCGGCATGGTGCATGAGTCTAAGGGACATCATGGTGGAAGTGTAACTTTCCCTTATGTGTTTCCGAGTGCAGGTAATTACCGTATCTGGTTGCAAGTACGAAGAAATGGTAAAATTCTGACCGGAGCTTTTGATGCAAAAGTGATTTAATAATCTATAAATGTACGGCTTTATGGCTATTTCTGAAATTGGAGGGCGATGTGCCAACCGTTTTGGTAAATAGCCTTATAAAGTACTTATAATCGTCGTAACCTAGCTGAAAAGCAATTTCTTTGATGCTTTTGCTTGTATAAAACAACAAGCGTTGCGCTTCCCGAAAGATTTCTTGTTGTATTAAATAAGTAGATGAGAAACCAGTAACAGCTTTTATTGTATCGTTGAGATAACTAACCGTAATGTTCATTTTTGAAGCAAAATCTGCGGGCTTTTTTAGCTCAATATAGTGTTTTCTCACTAGCTGATTAAAGGTTTTCACGATGTCGACACTTCTTGAAGTGTATTCTTGTATGCGTTTGTCTTCTTGTTGTTGAAAAATGTTGACAACCTTATAGAAAAAAGCATTCAACAGATTTTGAACAAGCTGATGATGAAAAGTTTCAGATTTCTTCTCTTCTAAAGTAGAGTAAAGCAGCTTAAAGATATTTCGAAACCATTCTTTTTCTATATTATCAAGATGAATCAGTGCAATTCTGGTAAATGATTGTTCAATAACAGCACGTGCGCTTTCGTCTACAAACTTGCCATCAAATGCTACGAGCCAGCCAGCTAGCCCATCAGATGCACCAACATAATGTACTTGTCCCGGAAATGATAACAAGAGGGAAGAAGGACAAATATCAATATCCTGAAAATCGATATTGAAGTCCATGTGGCCGCTTTCAACAAAAAAGCAAGTGTAATGGTCATGCCTGTGTGGAAAAACAACCTCTTCATGCGTATGTGTTACCAACAAATCAGAAGACATCGGAAAAACCGCTATTCCTGATATGCTCATCGGCAATTGATAGATAGGGATGTTTTCTTTGGGCATATCTCTGTATTTATTTCCAAAACCCGTAAGCGTATATTTTGGCACTTACAGCGGGTATAGCTTTCAGTTTTTTTCTAATTGTTGTTACCATTGGCGTATTACCCGCAATACAAATAGAAGTATAGTTACTTAAATCTTTTGATAAACACCACTTTTCCAGCGTCTCAATCATGCTCCCATCAGGCTCGCATATAAACTCAAATTCTGGGTTATTACTTATCAAAGATGAGGGTATCTGGTAATTATCATGTAGAAACACACCTACTTCTGTCGGATACTCTTCTTGATTTAATAATTGTTTCTGACTCAGAAAATGCCCCAGTGCGCTGCCGTCGGCAATGCCTAAAACTTTTCCTTTATTTGCGGGTAATTGTGCTGCATGCGCAACGCCCAGTAATAATTCATCACCTACCTTTACATTTTTCGCCCATCGGCCCCCTGCACCATTGTGGCCTGCCTCTACATATAGCGTGCATACTTTCTTTTCGGCGTTCCATAGGGTAGGCGTATAATCTCTGTATTCAAAATCTGCAACTTTACATTTAACACGCTTAATGGTATTCCATTTAGTAAAGTCAGTTGTGGGTAGGTGTACATCAATTTCATACAATGTTGCAGGCTCCCATGCACGAACTTCTATTATTTCAGATGGACTTATTACTTGCTCCATCAGATTAAACACCGCTTTCTTTATAAAATTTGCCATCTTTCATTCATTTTATTAGCAAAGGTATGAAAGACGCAAAAGGTGTTTGTCCAACAAATAACGCACATAGGTGGACAAATGGCAGATGTTTTAGCAAATTACATTTTTTGATTCAAAAAAAAGGGCTCCATCAAGAAGCCCTTTAGAAATTTTATATGTGCTGTTATATCCAACCTCCGGCTCGGTATTCTCTTTTAACAAACGCATTGGCAGGGTCGAAATTTGTGATTTTCATATTAGTACCATCCCACAATAGTTTCTTACGACCAATATAATTGTTTTTCTCATCACGAAGTAAGAAAGAGCGAACAGCTAGGTTACCCATCAATACAGTTTCTGTCAATGGCCCGGCTTGGTCGAACGAAGAGCTGGTATAAGTGCCAAAACCTTGTTTACAAGCTTTAACCCATTGTTGCTGATGGCCTTCTGTATCGCCTTCTACCAATGCACGTTTTGGTGCAGGTATCTTTGTGTTAAGGAATTTCGCTTCCGGGAAAAACTTAGGGTTATTACCAAAAAGCTCAGTTGCCAGAATTCCCTTTGAGCCTATAAACAATATACCACCATCAATGTTGGTAAATACTTTGTCGTAATCGCAGCCATCAGGCAGTTGAGGACGAATACCGCCATCGTACCACGAAAGGCTTATTTCTTTGAGTTGTTTACCCTTCGGATTTGGGAATTTAAGGTGAATAGCTGCCGATGGAGGGCAAACATCATCAAAATGTGCCTCCTTAAAGAAATCGGCATATACTTGCCCCACTGAACATTCTACCGAAGTAGGATGGCTGAGCTTTAAGGCACGGAAAGGCACATCAATAAAGTGGCAACCCATGTCGCCCAATGCACCTGTGCCAAAGTCCCAGTATCCACGCCAGCGGAATGGCATATAGGCTTCGTGGTAGTCACGCATAGGCGCAGTGCCCAGCCATAAATTCCAGTCTACTTCGCTTGGAATTGGCTGATTTATGCCTTTATCTTTTGGAGATTGCACACCTTGTGGCCAAACAGGGCGGTTTGTCCATACTTCTACCTTATGTACATCGCCAATCATGCCATTTTGAATAATGGTTTCAGTAATACGTGTACCTTTTCCGCTACTCCCCTGATTACCCATTTGGGTAACTACTTTATATTTTTTTGCTGCTTCGGTTAGCTGGCGTGCTTCCCATATATCATGCGTAAGCGGTTTTTCAACATACACGTGCTTGCCTAATTGAATGGCCGACATCGCAATCGGATAGTGCATGTGGTCGGGGGTAGATACAATTACGGCATCAATATTTTTAGCCTCTTTTTCGAGCATCTTACGATAATCTCTGTAATAAGGCGCATTCGGGAATTGTGCCCGGTATTTTTTTGCCATGCGGTCGTCAACATCGCAAAGGGCTACAAAATTGTCGGTGCCATTGTTATAAGCCAGGCGTATGTTTACATCGGCTTTACCACCACAGCCCACCGCTGCAATGTTCAGTTTATCGCTTGGTGCAGTAAAACCTTTGCCTAACACATGGCGAGGCACAATCATGAAACCTGCCGATGCCAGTGTTGCACTTTTAATAAAACTACGGCGAGAAGATGGGGCTTGCTTTTTCTTTGAGTTGTTCATAGGTAAATAGAGGATGAAAAAAAACGTTTTATTGTACGCTTGTATATAAAATTAGGCAGAAAAGTACAAAATATTATTGGAAATACGGTAGAAAGAGAAAGGTATTTTTGCTCTAAGGCTAGGGCTTGAGTCTGTAATATTGAGGTGTACGGAAAACGGAGAAAACAATTGTGGCGCTAACTTTCAGTTCGCATGTTCAATACTATATTGAGGAAAAAGCAGCCTAAACAGAAAAATGTAAAACCGATATATATATAACTCGTCTCAAAAGCAAAATTCCCCTTTAGGGGCTAGGGGTGGGTTTAAAACAAAAGCCCGAAAGGTTGCTTTCGGGCTTTGTTCTGAGATGGTATCAGTAAAATTATTTTACTTCTACTTCTGCACCAGCTTCTTCTAAAGATTTTTTCAAACCTTCAGCTTCGTCTTTAGCAACACCTTCTTTCAATGGTTTTGGAGCTGAATCAACTAGATCTTTAGCTTCTTTCAAGCCAAGGCCAGTTAAGTCTTTCACTAACTTCACAACTTGAAGTTTGTTAGGACCAGCAGCTTTCAAGATTACGTCGAAAGATGTTTTTTCTACTGGAGCTTCAGCAGCATCACCACCACCAGCGTTACCAGCTACCATTACTGGAGCAGCAGCAGCAGGCTCGATACCATACTCATCTTTCAATATTTGTGCTAATTCGTTTACTTCTTTTACAGTCAAATTTACTAATTGCTCTGCAAATGCTTTCAAATCTGCCATTTTTGTATAGAATTTAAAAGTTAATACTTGTTTTTGATAAATGATTTTGAATTAAGTATCAGTCAATCTGACTGATAGGTGTTTACTGCATATTGCCATTGAAGGCTACAAACTGTAAACGAATTAGGCTGCTTCTTTCTCCGACAAAGTCTTGAGAATACCAGCCAATTTGTTGCCACCGCTTTGCAAGCCAGAAATAACATTTTTGGCAGGTGATTGCAACAAACCGATAACTTCGCCAATCAATTCTTGCTTTGATTTCAAGTTCAACAACGTATCCAATTGGTCGTGGCCGATGAACAAAGCTGAATCAACTGAAGCACCTTTTAAAGTGATGCTGTTTTTGTTCGCTTTAAGGAAATCCTTAATCAATTTTGCAGCTACTTTGCCCGACTCATCGTGGAACATTACACCTGAAAAACCTTTAAGAACAGTTCCGTCAAACGACGAGTAATCGGTATCTAATCTTTCCAGAGCTTTGCTGATCAATGTATTTTTCACTACACGATACTCAATACCACGCTCGAAACACAAACGACGTAATTCATTGGTTTTAGCAACGTTCAATCCGCTTGCATCGGTGATATAGAAGTAAGGCGTAGCTGCAAATTTCTCTGCAAGCTCTTCAATTATTGCTCCTTTTTCTTCTTTTGTCATGATTACAATCCATTAATGGTGGTTTTGTCGATTTGAATACCAGGTCCCATAGTGCTTGCAAGTGCTACGCTTTTCACGTATGTACCTTTAGCAGAAGATGGTTTCAATTTCAACAAAGTTTGAATCAATTCTGTAGCATTCTCTGCTAATTTCTCAGGTGAGAAAGAAACCTTACCGATGGAAGCGTGAATGATACCGGTTTTGTCAACTTTAAAGTCAATTTTACCAGCTTTCACTTCTTTTACTGCTGTTGCTACGTCGAGCGTTACAGTACCAGACTTAGGGTTTGGCATCAATCCGCGTGGTCCGAGGATTTTACCTAACTTACCAAGTTTAGCCATAACAGTTGGCATCGTGATGATTACGTCGATGTCAGTCCAACCTTGTTCGATTTTTTGGATGTATTCATCTAAACCTACATAATCAGCGCCAGCAGCTTTTGCATCAGCTTCTTTGTCAGGAGTACACAATACTAAAACACGAACAGTTTTACCGGTTCCGTGTGGTAATGCAACCACACCACGTACCATTTGGTCAGCCTTACGAGGGTCAACGCCCAAACGAACGTGAACATCAATCGAAGAGTCGAATTTAGTGTATGCAATTTGCTTCAAAACATCAGCTGCATCTTTTAGAGAATAAGCTTTTGAAGCGTCATACTTCGACATTGCTTCCTTTCTTTTTTTGGTCAATTTTGCCATTTGCTTTGTTTGGTTATAGCGTTATGCCGTGCATAACTCCCATGAATAATAATGAATGAGTAACAATCATTCGTTGTTTTTAGAACGGTGCGTTGCCTGTGATGGTAATACCCATGTTTTTGGCAGTACCGGCAATCATCTTCATTGCTGATTCAACAGTAAAGCAATTCAAGTCTGGCATTTTGGTTTCGGCAATAGTTTTTACCTGATCCCAAGTAACCGAACCAACTTTCTTACGATTGGGTTGGTCTGAACCTGTTTTAAGCTTTGTTGCTTCTAACAGCATGATAGCAGCGGGAGGAGTTTTGATCGCAAATTCAAACGATTTGTCGGTAAAGTAAGTGATTACTACCGGCAACACCATACCCACTTTATCTTGTGTACGGGCGTTGAATTGTTTACAAAATTCCATGATGTTCAAGCCTTTAGAACCCAATGCCGGACCGATTGGTGGCGAAGGATTAGCTTGACCGCCTTTTACCTGAAGTTTCACATAACCTGCGATGTCTTTCGCCATTGTCTTTCAGATTTTAAGGAATTTTACAAAAAGATTTGATTTTGAATAATGAAGAAAGGCTCACACTCTCGCCTCATAATCAATCATTTCCGTTGATTTTGGTTCAGAAACTTCGTCTTTTATCAGGGGAAGCGACACCATGTTAATTAGGCATCAAGATGAAGACTGATTTCTGCCGCTTTGAAAAGTATTTGCATAGCTTTTCAAAATCGGACTGCAAAAGTAGAGGTTTTATATTTCTTTTACAAAAAAAATAACAAGTATTTTCTAAAAAATTTACAAATCATTAAAAATACCATAACGCTTAGAATGCACTGATTATAAACAGATTACCTATGGCTCTTTGAAGACAGATAATGGGATATTTCACAGTAAAAATGCTATTAAACGGGGCTTTATAATACCTTTTGATAAGATTTAACATTGGCTTAACACACCTAACGATTTTTTAACTATAACTTTGCAAAACACTAATTGAATAACGCCTTTATGAGTTCTGCTCACCGTGTTTTAGTAGTTGATGATGAAGCTGATATTGTGGAGTTGTTAAGCTACAACCTTGAAAAAGAAGGGTATAAAGTTGCCACTGCGCCAGATGGTAAAAAAGCGATTGAAGTTGCCCGTGAATTCTTGCCCGATTTAGTTATTCTTGATATAATGATGCCATACATGGATGGTATCGAGGTAGGCCGGACACTACGCGCCATGCCCGAAATGAAAAGTATCTATATTTTGTATCTTACTGCCCGCTCTGAAGAATACTCTGAAATTGCAGCTTTTGAAGTAGGTGCAGATGATTATCTCACCAAGCCCATTAAGCCTCGTGCTTTAATGAGCCGCATCAATGCGTTCTTCCGCCGTGAAGCACAAAAATCAGATACAAGCGATACCCTCGAAGTAGCAGGGCTGAACATCAACCGTCAGAATTATACGGTTACTAAACAAGATGGTTCGACGATTGTATTACCCAAAAAAGAGTTCGAATTACTTTTCTTCTTAGCACAGTATCCTAACAAAGTATTTAGCCGCGATGAAATTCTTCAGAAAATCTGGGGGGTTGATATTTTCGTTGTAGAGCGTACCATCGATGTTCATATTCGTAAAGTACGTGAAAAAGTAGGCGAAAACTATATAAAAACCCTGAAAGGCGTAGGATACATGTTTACAGATGAGTAAAAATCTGTAAGTTAAGAAACAATTATCAGTTAAATTTGTAGCAACGCCGTGCGTTGCCCTGATTGTGATTGATAATTTTTTCATCTTTAATCATTCTCGCAGAATGTCTTTTAGTCCCCGAATTATTGCATTTTTTCTTGCCGTATTAATTACGGCTGTTTCTATTGTGTTCCTGAGTTTTGTGCCCAATGTGAGCGCTGCTATGCTTTTTGTGGTAGGGGTCTCTTCTTTTTTTACCTCTTTTTTCTTTGTGTTTTATACCATTGATATACTGATTTTCAGAGAAGTAGAACAGATTTATAAAACCATTCAGAAGCTAAAAATCCGTGATTTTGATATTTCACGCAAGTCTCTAATCAGAAGCGTGAATCCAATTAAAAAACTTAATTCTGAGATTTCAACTTATGTTACCCGTAAACAGCAGGAAATTGATGAGTTAAAAAAGATGGAGGTATTCCGCCGTGAGTTTCTGGCCGATGTGTCGCACGAGTTAAAGACTCCCATTTTTGCAGCGCAAGGTTTTATTCATACATTGCTCGACGGTGCTATGGAAGATCCTGTAATCCTTGAACGTTTCCTGACTAAAGCCGCCAAAAGCCTTGATGGCCTCGATGCGCTGGTAAGAGATTTGGTGACATTATCGCAAGTAGAAAAAGGTGACCTGAAAATGCACTTCGAGAAAGCTGACCTGAAACACATTACCGAAGAGATTTTTGAGCAGCTTGAATCAAAGGCCAAAACAAGAGGCGTAACGCTGAAAATTAAACCTAAAGAATTAGAAACTGCCTGGGTTACAGCCGATAAACAACGTATTTCGCAGGTAATTACTAACCTTGTAGATAATGCCATTAAGTATGGAAAAGAAAACGGAAAAGTAGTTGTAGAGATAGAAGAAGAAAAAAAATACTTTCAGGTTTCAATAGAAGACGATGGCCCGGGTATATCGCCAGAGCATCTGTCCCGTATTTTTGAGCGTTTCTACCGCATTGATAAAAGCCGCTCACGTGAAACAGGGGGTACGGGTCTTGGGCTTGCCATTGTAAAACATATTCTGAACGCCCATCATTCTAAAATAAGCGTTACAAGCAAAATAGATAAGGGTACCCGATTTACTTTTAAATTACCAATTTCTAGTATTGAAGATATAACAAGGGACTAATAAATTAATATTAGCCCCTTATTTAGTTTACCGAACCACAGATTTTAATCTTTTAGATTGAAAGCTTTCTTCACGGCCTCATAATCTTTTAAATCTATATTCTTCATACGAAGGCCACTTGGCCCCGGAATAATAATAATGCGATACTCTTCATTTTCTATGAAAGGAGCAATGTCGGCCAACTTCTTCGAAAACTGAATATAGCAATTTACTTCTTTCGGAAGTGCTTCAAAATAATAACTTAACTGAAGGCCTGCTTCTTTATAATTCATATCAAGCGTAAAAGGAACAGAATTAATACTTTGTGAGCCGGCTACACGGTTATAAACCAATATGATACCATCGTCTAAAATTTTCTGAGATAGTTTATCGAGTTCTCCGCCTGTAAATCTTGAGCCAATAAATAATCCATCAGCATCGTATCTTGATATAGCTTGTTGTTTGGTTACAGGAATCCAGCCTGTAGATAAGATGGTGCTGCTACCGCCAGTGCCTGGGTCTCCTTTGGGGCCTTGAGGTCCCATTGGACCAGGGTCGCCCACCGGGCCTTTACATGAATTGAATAGCACTAAGCCTAATAATAGTACCAATAACGAAAAAGCATTTCTTTTCATAAATGTGTAATAAGTTTAAATGTATCTTGATTTAGCTTAATTCATAACTCCAAATGTGAGACTTTCGTATATGTGTTTCAAAAAAAATGCTTCTAAATCAGTGTAATTGTTGATTAATGTACTTGATACTTTGTTATTGGCTTCAATGATATTAGAAGCTATATAAATGGCTGTACATATTTAGCCTGATTATACCAGCACTACATTGGACCGATAAAGTTACCGTATTGCCAGAGTATATAGCTATTTTATTTACTGAAATATTTGTATGGCTGTTGGTATTAAGGCGGAAAATATTAATACCTCAAAAGTACTCTTACCAACATAGCGAGTATTAGCCCAAAATTGACAAAAATTAGCTCATTTTGAACATGGAAAAGATTTTATGAACGAATACTCATTAATTACCCATGTATTCAGATGGTGTAACATTAAACTCTTCCTGAAATACTTTGGTAAAGTAAGAAAGACTCTCGAAGCCCACCTGATAGGCAATGTCAGAAACTGTGCCGGCTTTTTGCTTAAGTAAACTGGCTGCTCGCTGTAAACGATACCTACGAATAAACTCTACTGCTGTTTGGTTGGTTAATGCTTTAAGTTTACGGCGTAATTGCACCGTGCTCAAGGCCATATCGTTAGCAAAGTGAGCTAAATCAAATTGGCTATTGGCAAGGTTCGCTTCAACTACCGCCTTAGCTTTAGTTATAAATGCTTCGTCAATTGAGTTAACTTTAATTTCGTCAGGTTTTAATTCAATAATTTCTTTGCCGTACCATTTGCGTAATGTTTCACGTATCGAAATCAGATTCTTTACTTTTACCAATATTTCTTCTTTATTGAATGGCTTCGTTAGATAATCGTCGGCACCTAGCTCTAGCCCTTCCATTTTGCTTTCTGCATCAGCCTTAGCTGTGAGCATAATTATTGGTATATGGCTCGTTTTTTCGTCCGATTTTAGCACTTTACAAAACTCAAAGCCATCCATTTCTGGCATCATCAAGTCGCTTATAATCACATTCGGGATTCTCTCAGTGGCTTTCTCAATACCCTCTTTACCATTGCTGGCCTCCATAATCTGAAAGTCTTTCTCAAAAATACTTTTGATGTAGGTTCTTATATCTGCGTTATCGTCAACAATTAGCAGTAGATTATCTTGCTCTCCATTGTTATTATCGGCTGTAGATGGCAGGCTCATGGCACCCTGACTGGCGTTAAAGGCGTATTCATCTGTTTGTTGAACTTCTTCTTCTATCATTCCCTCCCATGTCTTTTTATCGATAGGCAATTGTATGCTGAAAGTCGTTCCAACGTTCTCTTGGCTTTCTACTTTAATGCTACCTTTCAAAACATCAACTAACTCTTTTACAAGAGCCAAGCCAATACCTGTTCCTTCAAATTTTCGGTTCTGAGAGCTATCAACCTGATAGAAGCGGTCAAAAATCTTATCTAATTTATCTTTTTTTATTCCGATACCTGTATCACTGATAGTAATAATGGCCTTTCTGAAATCATTTTCGTAGGTGATATGCGCTGTAACTGTTCCACCTTTTGGTGTAAACTTAAAAGCGTTAGAAAGCAAATTAATAATGATTTTATCTAACTTATCGTTGTCTATATATCCCCAAACTTCCTGTTGTTGGTTACTTGTTTCGAAAGCAATTTGCCGACTTTCAGCTAAAGAAGTAAAAGAACTTGTAAGGGTTCTGAAATATTGGTTGGTATTTTGTTTACTCACTTTTACGCTCATTTGCCCAGCCTCTAGTTTACTGATGTCGAGCAGTTGATTAATGAGCGTAAGTAGCCTTTGTGTATTACGTAGCATCAGTGGCAGAAGATTTTCGGTGGGGTATTTTCTTACCAATTCTTGAAGTGGGCCTAAAATCAAGGTGATAGGTGTACGCAACTCGTGTGAGATATTAGCAAAAAAGGTTGTTTTAAGGTTGTCTAATTCTTTCAGACGGGCATTTTGTTCAAGGTTAAAACCCAGTTGTTTTTCGGCCACTAATTTACTACGGTCGGCATCTCTGAAAATCTGGCCTAAGAAGAATACAAAAATGAGGTTTTCGAGCACAAAAAGTAGTGAAGCTATTCGGAACAGTATTTTGATTTCGATAATGCCTAATAAACGCAAATGAATAAGCATATAGCTGGTTAAACCCATTATAAACGGAATGGTGTAATATGAGTTGGTTGGCAGCTTTTTTATTAAAGAATAGATATAAACATATAAATAAAATAGCGACGAAACCACAATAAGATATACCCCAGCCTTTAACCAGTACCATTTGTAATCAACAACTCCAAAAATAGTAATTATAATATTGGCTGCGATAAAGAAGTAAATAACCTTACTGTACCATTTAGGAAGCCTATCAAAAGCTAAGGAATATAAAATAAGCAAACCCGCTGTAAGGGGTATAGAATTATAACAAAGAAAGTTAATTTTTTTGGCTATGTCGGGGTCGTCAGTGAAGAGCGGTCCCATTACGTTCATGATTCCCCAGAAGGCAAACGATTTTACGATAGCATGTAAAGAATATATTCTGAATATAGGTAAAGTAATGATAAAAGCGCCTAATACGGCAATAAGAAACATTCGGAAAAACAAGAAACCATTAATGAAGCCTTGTTCTACATAAGTGTTTAGTTTTTTTTGTAAGAGAGAATCGTCTGAATGAACCTGAAGAGTACCATAGAGCCCACGTTGAGAGCGTATTTTGGCATAAATAATTTTAGAAGTATGTGGTGCAAGCTCAAACGGAAATTCGGGCTCTGATTCAATCAGTTTTTTTTCTTTTTTGTCTGTTATCAGTTTATAAGCGGTATGTGTATAATGTTGGTGAGTAGTATCTGAAATATAAAAATCGATGTTTTCTATCAATGAATTAATCCATTGGAGAGTTAGTTTTTTGTTTACATTATCTTTGTTTTCGATACTGAATCGTACCCAATGTGCATCGTCAGTGTATGGAAAAAGAAAATAGTCTTTTCCTAAAGGTTTAAAGGCTTGCTTACTTATTTGCTCAAAAGGAATGCTTGCGGAGGTATCTCTCAGAATCTCGAGAAAAGCAGTGGCAGCAACCGGAGTTTTGGTTTTAGAAGTAATAATTACTGGAGCCTGAGCCAATGTTCGGCCTGATATAATTACAAAAATGCAAAAACTTGTAAAGCTAAATAATGAGTTAAGTTTCATGGTAGATAGTAAAACCAGCTAAGTTTTTTCTTTTGGGTATTTGTCTTATATAAATCAGGCTTTAGTTTAAAAAAGCCAAGATGTATGATTGGGAGAAGGGTTGTATGTTATTACCTACAAAGATATTAAATTAATGGATTGAAAAAACAAATTGATTGTCCGTAAAGTAAATTTCAAACATAAGTTTAGGCGTGATAGCCTATGGTTTTACCTATTTTTAAAATATAAAACCTAAATTTGCATTATATTTCACTATACCCATCAGCGATATGGATTACGAGTTTGAGTTTCAGGATACACCGGATATAACACCAAAGATAAAGAATACCCCTAAAAAAGTGGTTTTTGAAGACATAATCATCTTTGAAAATAACGATTACATACTTATTAATAAGCCTCCGTATTTATCAAGTCTTGACGAACGCACGCAAGATAAGCACCAAAGTATACTGCGTCTGGCAAAGGCTTATTCTGACGATGCACAGTTGTGCCACCGTTTAGATAAAGAAACGTCGGGTGTTTTGGCTATTGCTAAAAACCCGGCAGCATATAGAAACTTGGCTATGCAGTTCGAAAATCGTGAGGTAACCAAACGCTATCATGCTGTTGTAAATGGCGTACATGATTTTGATAGTGTGTCGGTGTTTTTGCCAATTGCACAATTAAAAGATGGCACGGCCGTAAGAATTGACCGTGAGAAAGGTAAAATAGCCGAGACAGTTTTCTTTACTTTAAAGGCTTATCGCCACCATACTTTGGTAGAATGTATTCCGATTACGGGCCGTATGCACCAGATTCGTGTACACTTGCAATGCCTCAAAGCACCAATTGTTTGCGACCCAACTTATGGCGGAGACGATATTTTCTTGTCGCAACTGAAAAGCAAGAAGTTTAACCTGAAAAAAGGAACAGAAGAATTACCGCTTATTAAAAGAGTTGCCCTACATGCGCATTCGCTTACGTTCCGTTTGTTGAATGGTGAAGTAGTAAAAATAGAAGCACCATATCCGAAAGATTTTGATGTGCTCGTAAAACAGCTAGATAAGTTTACTGCATAATGTGCAGTAAACTTATTTATAAAAAGGCTTAATCAACAGTTGCACTAGCGGTAACCGTTTTTCGGCGGCCTATGGTCATTAATACTACACCTATTAATACAATTGCTGAGGCTACAAGCGATCTGGGTGTGAGTACTTCTCCTTTAAATATCCAACCCAGAAAAAACGCCACCACCGGATTAATATATGCATAAGTAGCTGTTACTTGTGGCGGAGCATTATTAATCAGCCATAGGTACGCACTGTAACCAATATAAGAACCAACTATAATAAGATATAGTAAAGCCATATAGGTTTCTTGTGTCATGCGCTGAAAGGCTTGCAGATGATTCTTCTCAAAAACCAGACTCATTAGTAACGAAAAACACCCTCCGGCTATCATCTGTATAGCAGTAGACTGAATGGGTTTGGGTAATGGCAAATAAGGCGATTTCAGCGAACCATAAGCCCAGGCAACCGAACCTGCAAAAACGAGTAGTGCCGGAAAAAGCGCTACTTCTCTATTATCGGTATGTGCGGGGTTCATAGGGTCTAGCAAATAAACCATGCCGAATAAACCTATAATAAGCCCTACTAACCCAATAAGTGTAGGCTTGGTTTTACTGAAAAACCAGAAGTCGAGCATGATCATCCAGGCTGGTAGGGTAGCAACCAAAAGCGCAACCAAACCCGATGGCATAAAACGTAAAGCATAAGCCACAGCAACATTACCTATGCCACTTAGCATAATACCCACAAGCACAGCACCTTTTACTTGGGCCATATTGGGTATGCCGTAGCCTTTCCAGAGTGTGAATAAGAATAGCAGAATGCCACCGGTAAGAAATCGTAGACAAGATACCATCATAGGCGGAAGTACCTCAATTGCGTACTTCATACCTAAAAAAGTAGACCCCCAAACTACATAAACGAGTCCGAGGGCTATAATAAGCTTTGTTTTATAAGACATTGATTGATAATGCTAGAAGAGCTAGCTCACAATAATAGGTTAACACACAACGAAGTTTTACGCCTTGCAATTAGGACAAGTACCTTGCATAAGCATATTGATATCGCTCAGTTTATACCCATCAGGTAAATTTACTTTCGGAATATGCACGCTTTCAATACAGGTTGTATTGCCACAAACCAGACATTTAAAATGCACATGGTCGTGGTGGTGTTCGTCGTGCTTACACTCGGTTGAGCGGCAAAGGGCATATTTAGTGCCGCCTTCGTCGTCTAGTACTTTATGAATAATGCCTTTCTCAACAAATGTTTTCAGGGTACGATAAATCGTAACTCTATCAAAACGTTCGCCGAAGAGATTCTCCAGATCACCGTGCGAAAGCGCATGGCTGTAAGTCTGAAATGACTGTAATATATCTTCACGACAGCCCGTATGGCGTAAGTCGTATTCTTTTAATGTATTTTTAGAGAGATTCATGATTTTCAGGTTTATAAATTCATGAAAAAACAATGAAACAAGCCCAGATTACAAGTAAAAATCGTCTTTAATCCTCATTGATTCCTGCTGCTTGTTATTCTACCAGCAAATTTACGTTTTCAAACTGTAATTTAACCAGATTTGCGTAAATTCCTTCTTCTTTCAGAATCAACTCATCGTGTGAGCCTGATTCTGCTATTTCGCCGTCTTTCAAAACATATATAGTATCAACGTTGCGAATAGTTGCCAGACGGTGCGCAATAATAATGGTTGTGCGGTCTTTCATTAACTTATCCAAGGCATCTTGCACCAGTTTTTCCGATTCAGAATCGAGCGCACTTGTAGCTTCATCAAGAATCAGAATCGATGGGTCTTTCAGTATTGCCCTTGCAATAGCAATACGCTGTCTTTGTCCGCCTGATAATTTCACACCTCTTTCGCCTACAATTGTCTGGAATTTCTCAGGGAAAGAGTCAATAAAGTTGAATGCATTGGCTTTCTTGGCTGCCTCAATCACTTCTGTTTCGGTAGAGCCGGGTTTTCCGTATGCAATATTTTCGTAGATAGTTCCGCCAAAAAGCATTACTTCTTGTGGTACTATGGCAATGTTGCTTCTTAATTCGGTTACATCTTGGTCAGCAATATTTACACCATCAATCACAATTTTGCCTCTTGTGAGCGGATACAGTTTCATTAACAACTGCACAAGTGTTGATTTACCCGCACCACTTTGCCCAACCAATGCAATTTTTTCACCTGCTTTTACATTGATAGAAACATCTTTCAACACAGTTACATCAGCCCTTGACGGATACACAAAACCCACGTTTTCAAACGAAACATTTCCCTGTGCCTTTTTAAATTCAAACGCACGGTCAACATCTACTTCCGAGTTTTCTTCTAAAATCTCTAATACCCGTTCCGAAGCCCCAATGGTTTTTTGTATCTGGGCATACATATCGCCCAAGCCACCAACCGAGCCACCAATAAAACCAGTATATATAATGAAAGTAAAAAGGTCTTTGAAGTCTAACTCTCCGGTCAATACCAGATTGCCTCCATACCATACAACACCTACAACCCCACCAAACAATACAAAAATGATAAACGAAATAAAACCACCTCTGAACGTTGCCGCTTTTAAGGCATACTCAACAACACGTTGAATAGACGTTGTGTATCGGTTCACTTCAAGGCGCTCGTTAGTAAAGGCTTTTACTACATTAACCGATTGAAGTGTTTCTTCTACTATGATATTGGTTTTGGCTAGTTCGTCTTGTACTTTTTTAGAGTTTTTTCTAATAAACCGGCCAAAAAAGATGGCCGCCACCACCAAAAACGGAAACGTTGAAAGCATGAAAAGTGTAAGCTTTCCCGAAATAAGGGTAATAAGCAATACTCCACCAACCAATGTAAATATCTGGCGGAACAGCTCAGCCAATGTAATAGACAATACATCTTGCAGTTGTGTTACGTCAGAAGTAATACGGCTCATTAGCTCACCCACACGGCTTTTCTCAAAAAAGGTAATGGGTAGCGTAATGATTTTGGTATAAAGTTCTTTTCTCAGATCACGCATCGATTGCTCCGATACGCGTGTAAAAGTATAAACTCTTAGAAATGAAAAACCCGCTTGCAGAATGAGCAAAACAACAAAAAGGAATGTTACTTCATTTAATGTAAAATTTGGCGCCGAATTAAAAATGTTTTGAAGCTTATCGCCCATCATATTCATGCTGCCCATACCGTTGGTATTAGGTAATGAAGCTGCTTTGTCTGGCGATACGATAGCGCCTACCATTTGTCCCATCAAAAGCGGGATACTCATGGAAGTTAATTGTGAAAGTACCAAAAAAACGAAACCTATCATAAAGGTCCATTTGTATGGTAAGGTAAATCTAAAAACTTTCAGAGCTTTGCCAAAGCCCTCTTTACTGATTTTCTTTTTGTCTTTTTCTGAAGCCTCTTCTCCAAAACGTTGGGTTCTTTTTGCCATAGTACTTTATCCTCTTTGTGGTTAATTATGAGGATTTTAAAAATTAAATGAGCCAACAGCCTTATTCTTCTTTTTCGTCTGTTTGACCCCTGTATTTTGATTGCTCAAAAATCTGGCGCGCGTCGGCGTTTTTCATCAAATCTACTAACGTAATCGAAGGGTTTTCGGTTCGGTAACGGCTTACTATTCGCCAACCTAGCCATTGCCCGATGCGTCCGGGGCAATCTGATCCTATTTCTATTACATTAGGGCGCTCGCCAATATATTTGTCTTTTATTCTGTCGTTTGTTTCGTAAATCAGTTTATTATCTATAAAATGCGCCCACACATAGCCTTGTCCGTTCCAGCTTTTTACAAGGTTTGAGTCGGCATAAGCTATAACCAACGAGTCGGGCACATTCGGAATCACCGCTCTTGTAAACTCAAAACTTTTGCCATAGAAAACCATATCGGCTAGCAAGGAGCGGTCGTTCAGGTCAATCTTATTATATTTTCTTGAAAGTAGCGTAACAACCGTAGGTACTATATATGGTTTGGCATAGCGCCTTAGCATATAGTTTGGGTGTTGTGGGCGATACTTGGCTTTTGGGCCAATAAACGATTCTAAGGGAATAATAATCAGGCTATCGTTTACAACCAGTTCGTTATCTAGCCCTGCAAAAGTGGTAATGATTTTTGGTTCTTTAAAATCAGGATAATGATATTTGATATGCTTAAAGGCTACCTCAAATTCTTTTTTTAAATCATCTAAATTGCCAAAAGTCTGTTGCGTTTGCTGATAAAGTTCCTGTATAGCCGGATGATGAATTAATAAGTCAAGTCTTTCGATAAGACCTTGGTCATCAGCAGGAGTCTGATAAAATGTTTCTACAAAAGTTCGGTGTTTTTCTAAAAAACTTCTGATTTCCTCTTTGTTCTTTAATTGCATCAGCGGTTCTTCTAGTCTTTCGATATTTACATTAACTTTTATCGCTGAAACATCAACGTCAGACGCATCGGTGGTCGATTCTGATTTCTGGCAAGCGTAAAAACATGAAGAAACTAATAAGAAAAATCCTAGAATACGATATTTCATAAATGAATGAGTAGTTTTCTCAAAAAACGCACAAAATTAGCTAATTATTTGTCTCGTATAGCGTACTTTCGCAAATTATAAGAAGTTTTTAATAAAATCACACTTCATAATTATGAAAAAGCACTTCGTCAGCCTGTTAATAGGCATAGTGTCCTATGTACAGGTTTCGAATGTATATGCCCAGAAAACAGTTTATAATAAGGATGTTGAACAGCGAATAAAACAGGTAGAAACAAACCTTTTTAGTAATAAAGCCGGAAGTAATAACGACAAATGGGCAATAGATA
Source organism: Emticicia soli (assembly GCF_037860775.1). NCBI lineage: Bacteria > Pseudomonadati > Bacteroidota > Cytophagia > Cytophagales > Leadbetterellaceae > Emticicia > Emticicia soli. The sequence goes on from NZ_JBBEWC010000019.1 coordinate 46,321, forward strand.
CACGTATGCGCCACTATGGTGTATATGGGTTAAGCGTAGCCGTAATAAAAGATTATAAAATAGAATGGGTAAAAGGATATGGCTTTGCTGACTTTGATGAAAAACGCTCTGTTACTACCGAAACACTTTTTCAGGCAGCGTCTATCAGTAAATCCTTGAATGCTGTAGGAGTACTGAAACTGGTACAAGATAAAAAACTGGCACTTGACACCGATATTAATACTTACCTTACAACATGGAAGTTCCCGTATGATGCAGTATCAAAAGGTAAAAAAATAAACGTGGCTAATTTATTGAGTCACTCGGCAGGGCTTAGCATACATGGTTTTCCGGGTTATGGCAAAGGAGACAAACTGCCAAGTATTACCCAGATACTCAATGGGCAGAAACCAGCCAATACTAAAGCTGTTCGCTCTCAGTTTGAACCAGGTTTAAAAGCGGAGTACTCAGGTGGTGGTACTACTATTTCGCAATTAATCGTAATGGATATAACCAAACAGCCTTATGCTCAATATATGTGGAACAATGTGCTAAAACCAATGGGAATGCTGCATAGCACTTATGAGCAACCACCATTTAATAAAAAAGCGCAAGAACTAGCCACAGGCTATCAGGAGAACAAGAAACAAATAGAGGGGAAATATCATATTTATCCTGAACAAGGTGCAGCAGGTTTATGGACAAATCCAACAGATTTGGCGCATTATATTATCGAAACCCAACTGGCGCTTATCGGAAAATCGAACAAAGTGCTTTCTAAAGAAATGACTCAATTAAGGCTAACACCCTATAGTGAAAATTTGGGATTAGGCGTATTCATCGATGATGTTAATAAGACTTTTGGCCATAGTGGTGGCACCGCTGGTTTCAGATGCCAGTATTACGGAAGCCTTCAAGGCGGCAATGGCGTGGTGGTAATGGTTAATTCAGATAATAGCGATATTATGTATGAGCTTATTAATAGCGTCAGGTCAATTTATAAATGGTAGACCTTAAGTATAAAGAGTGCTTTAATAAGTTTAACTGATAAATTTTATTTTTTTTACTTATCTAAAAGGCTCTGTGAGTATCTTCAAACGATTGAAAATAAAGATTTTATAAAAAAATATTATTGTGGTGTTTTTAGTAAAATAGCCTGTTTTATTGCTGATTGAGGCTTTTTGTCTATACTTGCACTCTCAAAAATTGCAGAACCGTTTAAAACTTGTTAAAAAACATATAATCCTAATTGGATTTCTTTGATAATATGTATGAATCTATGTATTTTTGCGGTTCGTTTTTTTACAGGTTTAACTATTAAACACTTATCACCTAAAAACACGGGCTAAAATTAAGTATAAAATAAAAACTAATGGCTTTAATTAACAAAATTCGGGAGCGTTCGGGAATCGCAGTTGCAGTTATTGCAATTGCCCTTATTCTATTTATCGTTGGAGGAGATTTATTCTACGGAAGTGGTGGTAGAGGAGGCTTATTTGGCGGTAACAGTAATAAAATTGGTGAAATAGCCGGAACGAGCATTGATGCTCAGGCGTTTCAGGCAAAATTAGATGTTGCTCGTGCCAACTACGAACAACAAGCAGGTAGAGCATTGCAAGAACAAGAAGTGCAACAACTCCGTAATCAGGTGTGGGAGCAAATGATTTTTGATATTGCTTACAAAGAAGAATTTGAAAAATTAGGCTTAAAAGTAACTCCTGATGAGCTTCGTGAGATGATTCAAGGTACTAAAAACCTGAGCCCGATGATTAAACAACAGTTTACTGACCCTCAAACAGGGCAGTACGACCGTAATCGTCACATCGAGTTTATCAATGCGGCAGCTGGTAACCAATTACCTGCGCCACAAAAAATGGCTTGGGACCAAATCAAAGAAAGCGCTATTCAACAACGTTTGTTAGAAAAATACAACGCATTGCTTAGCACTTCTACTTTTGTAACTACGGCTGAAGCGAAAAAAGAATACGAAGGACAAGTAACAAAAGCTGATGCTAAATATTTGTATGTACCGTATTTCAGTGTTAACGATACTACAATCAAAGTAACCGACAGCCAATTATCTGATTATTTGAGCAAACATAAAGCTGAGTACCAAGGTTACGATAGCCGTTCTTTCGACTACGTAGTGTATCAGGTAGCACCTACAAAAGAAGATAGTGCCGCACTATATGATGATATCAAGTCTTTTGCTAAAGGTTTAGCTGCGGCAACTGACCCACAAGCGTATGCTTCTGCTAACTCAGAAGTAAGAGTACCATACGAGCGCCCGGCAAGCCAATTAAGTAATGATTTGAAAGCTGCTTTGGCAACGGCAATTCCGGGTGCAGTAATCGGGCCATTTAAAGAAGGAAATGTTTACTCAATTCACCGATTTGAAGGTACTACTACGGATACTACATTTACAACCCGTGCAAGCCATATCTTGATTCGTTCAGATAAAAATGCACCGGATTCAGTAAAAGCACTTGCACGTAAACAAGCACAGGATATACTAGACCAAGTGAAACAAGGTGCTGATTTTGAAACTCTGGCTCGTACTAACAGCCAGGATGGTTCGGCTCAACAAGGTGGAGATTTAGGTTTCTTTACCAAAGGTACAATGGTAAAACCATTCAATGATGCCGTATTTGGTATGAGTGGTGCTGGTTTAGTGCCAAATCTTGTAGAAACAGAGTTTGGTTACCATATCATTAAGGTTACAGAACCAAAATCAAACATAAAATACAAAGTAGCTAGCATTAGCCGAGAGCTACAAGCAAGTGAGTCGACTCGTAATGCTATTTATCAAAAAGCTGAAGGCTTACGCTCAAGTGTAGATTCAGATAAAGAGTTTGAAGAAGCTGTAAAGAAGGATGGTAAATTGGTGATGTTGAAAGCAGACAGAGTATTCCCTGATGCAGCATCATTCAACACAATTCAGAACGCACGTGAGGTTGTATTGTGGGCATTTAACGATGATACTAAAGTAGGTTCTGTTTCAAACAGAGTTTTTGAAGTAGGCGATAATTTTATTGTAGCTGCTGTTAGAGCTAAATCAGATAAAGATAATCCGAAAGTTGATGATTTCAGAGATGCTTTAACTGCTAAAGTTCGTAACGAAGTTAAAGGAGAGCAAATTTTGAAAAAATTAGGTGGTGCTAGCGGAACACTTGAGCAAATTGCTGAGAAATACGGTGCAGGTGCAATTATTGAAGCTGCAAACGAAATCAGCTTTGCAACTGGTATCCTTACTACTCCGGGTGTTGACCCAATTGCAGTAGGTAAAATATTCAGCTTAGCTGCAGGTAAACGTTCGAAACCATTTGTAGGCGAAAACGGCGTATTTATCGTAGAAACAACCAGTATAACTAACGCTCCTGCTATTGCAGACTACTCGCAATACAAAGCACAAGTATTACAACGTAGCGGTGGATTCGGCGCTTCTTACCTAGCTAATCAGGCTATCCGTGATAACGCTAAAATCAAAGACAACAGAGCTAAATTCTTCTGATAAATCAGAAATAGCATATAACAGAAATAGCAGCCCACAAGGCTGCTATTTCTGTTTCAAAGCATTAGCTGAATCTACTTACCACTTCTTTTATTTGTCTGGCATCGTATGCTTTCTCCTGCCATTCTTCCAATCTTTTATTCATGATATTGAACCATAGTGGCGGTATCAGCGATATGAGTATCATCATGGTATAGCCATAAGGCAATTGCGGACTTTCATCAAAATGCCTTATCACCTGATACGGCCTTGACGCATAAGCATGATGGTCGGAATGGCGCTGTAAATGAAAAAGCATCAGATTGCTATAATAATGATTGGCATTCCATGAATGCAGCGGATTTACTTTCTCGTATTTACCAGGTGCAATTTCTTTACGCATGATGCCATAGTGCTCAATATAATTGACACACTCTAATGAGAGTATAGCTATAATACTCTGAGCCACAAAAAACAAAGGTATAAGCCACTGAAACTGATCTGTCATATAGCTACTAATAAGCGTAAGGCTTAGACAAAATGTAATGGGAAGCACAACAGCCCAAATCATACCATTATGCCACGACCACACCTGCAGATTTTTCTTTGCCAATTGTTTTTTCTCAATATGCCATGCACTGCTGAAACTTCCGATGAGCGTTTGTTTCCAGAATGCAAAAATAGTCTGGTTCTTGCGGGCAGTAGCAGGGTCTAGCGGCGTGGCTACGTGCGTATGATGGCCTCGGTTATGTTCTATCAGGAAATGCATATAAGCCACCGATAATAAGGCTGCTTTGGCATGAAACTGTGCCATAGGGCTTGTGCGATGCCCCAGCTCATGCGCAATATTAATAATGGTAGAAGAATACACACCCTGGCTGAGCATCAGACCCAGTATCTGCCACCAACTCAGGTTATCATATATCAATATATAAGAGCCCCACAGCAGCATAAAATATTGAATATACACATGAGAGTACACCAGTACATCAAAGTATTTATCTTTAATAAGTTCTTCGTATTCCTCGGTGCTGGCATTCTGTGAGTCACGGCTGATTACTTGGTCTAAGATAGGAACTAGTAAATAGGCGTAGATAAAGACAAAGAAAGTCCAGTTGTGGCTAATGAAGTAATAGCCCGACAAGGCAAAGACAATAAACGAATACCCCCAGGCGAAGCCAATCTTTTTTCGGATACTCATAATTTTTAAAATTTTGTATGTACTTTACAATCAAGGTTTTACAAAACTTGTATTTTTGTTACTAATATACATACCTACCACCTTTTACCCTAGATTGATGACGGAATTTTTTATTTTCTTACAATTAGGTTATCAACACATAACCGACATAAATGGCTACGACCATATCCTCTTTGTAGTAGCTCTATGCGCTATTTATCGCATAAAAGACTGGAAAAAAATACTTATTCTTGTTACGGCTTTTACCATAGGGCACTCTGTTACACTTGCTTTGGCAGCCTTGAACGTGATTGAATACAGTACTGAGCTTATTGAGTTCCTGATTCCGGTTACTATTATCTTTACTTGTATCACTAATCTGTTTCATAAAAGTAGCGATAGTGTGCTCGACATCGAAAAGTTTTCGCCTATCCGATACGTTCTGGCATTAGGCTTTGGGCTTATTCATGGCATGGGCTTTTCTAATTACTTGCGTAGCTTATTAGGCAAAGACGAAAACATTATTCCGCAATTATTGGCTTTTAATATAGGGCTTGAGTTTGGTCAGGTATTAATTGTAGCCATCATAATGGCTATTTCTTTTTTAGTACTCGAAGGATTCAAAGTAAGAAAACATCTATGGAATCTTGTGCTATCAAGCTTTGTGGCTGGTGTAGCTTTTAAATTAATGACCGAGAAATGGTTTTTCTAAGCTAATATCACCAGAAATGCGTGATTGTGAGTAAGTGAATTTTTCATAAATTGCAGAAATTTTACACAAGCATCTCAACTGTATAAATCAGAAACTAACCTTCATCAAAGCATGGGAAAAATATCCTTTATTATTGGGGCATTTGTGTGTATGTCTTTGTCGCTGAATGCGCAGCAAGCACCCACTACACAATACAATGCCAATACCAGATTTGAGCAAATGGGTACCGCCTTACCTACGCCCAATACTTTTCGCACAGCAGCAGGTTCACCGGGTAGAGATTACTGGCAACAAAAGGCTGATTATGACATCAAGGCTGAATTAAATGATGCTGACCAGAGTATTACGGGTACTGAAAAAATCACCTACACTAACAATGCCCCTGAAGAGTTACGCTATTTATGGTTGCAACTAGACCAGAACGTATTCTCTAAAAGTTCAGATGGAAATACTACACGCCAGAGCGGTATTAACTCTACCAATGGCTCTAGCTTTACAGCTTTAGGTAATTTAAGCGGTGCAAACGATAAAGACTATGGCTATAAGATTCTGGCTGTAAAAGATGCTGCCGGCAAAGACTTACGCTATACAATCAACGGTACAATGATGCGTGTTGATTTACCAACGCCATTAGCCAAAGGTATGTCATTCGTGTTTCAGGTTGATTGGAAATTCAACATCATCGATTTGAAACTGGTAGGTGGTCGAAGTGGCTTTGAGCTTTTTCCGAAAGATGGCAATGTGCTATATGAAATTGCTCAGTGGTTTCCACGCATGGCTGTTTATGACGATGTAAACGGCTGGCAACACAAACAATTCTTGGGTCAAGGAGAATTTACTTTGCCATTCGGCGATTATAAAGTGGCTCTTACAGTACCAAACGACATGGTACTGGGTGCAACCGGAGAACTACAAAACCCGAAAGAGGTACTGACTGCCACACAAATGAAACGCCTTGAGCAGGCTAAAACTTCTAAAACACCTGTGTTGATTGTAACACAAGCAGAAGCCGAAGCTGCCGAAAAAGGCAAACCAACCGGAAAGAAAACATGGGTGTATGTAGCTAAAAATGTACGTGATTTTGCTTTTGCTACTTCACGCAAGTTTATCTGGGATGCTATGCAGGTTGATGTTGAAGGTAAAAAAGTATGGGCTATGTCATTATATCCAAAAGAAGCGAATCCTCTTTGGGGACAATACTCAACTCGTGTTGTAGCACACACTTTAACAAGTTATTCTAAAAAGACTATTGCTTATCCATATCCGGTAGCTTACTCGGTGCATGGTACAGTAGGAGGTATGGAATACCCGATGATGAGTTTTAACGGAGCTCGCCCCGAGGCAGACGGTACTTATTCAGAAGGCACTAAAAACTTTTTGATTCTGGTAATTATCCATGAAGTGGGCCACAACTTCTTCCCGATGATTGTGAACTCTGACGAGCGCCAATGGTCGTGGATGGATGAAGGTCTGAACTCTTTTTTAGAAGGCTTAGCCTGTCTTGAGTGGGACAGAAATTTCCCTGCTACAGGTATTGAACCACAATACATCACAGGCTATATGAAGCTAGATGTGAGTAAGCAGAACTCAATCATGAGTAGTTCTGATAACATTCTTCCGGGTACTTTTGGCCCGAATGCGTATTCAAAACCTGCTACGGGCTTAAATATTCTGCGCGAAACAATTATGGGTCGTGAGCTATTTGATTATGCCTTTAAAGAGTATGCGCGTCGTTGGGCGTTTAAACACCCGACACCTGCCGATTTCTTCCGCACAATGGAAGATGCCTCTGGTGTTGATTTAGATTGGTTCTGGAAGGGTTGGTTCTATGGTGTTGAGCCTGTTGACCAAGCCATTGCCGATGTAGAATGGTATAGCATCGATACCCAAGACCCTGCCAAGCAAAAAGCTGCGGCAAAAGCTGATTTTGACGCAAAACGTGAGACAATGAGTAATATCCGTAACAGAACAGATATTAAACAAACCGTAGTAGAGGCAGACTCAACCATGAGAGATTTTTATAACTCTTATGATAAATTTGCGGTAACCGATGCCGATAAAAAGAAATATGAGCAATATGTTTCTAGTTTAGCCGACGATGAACGCAAAATGTTGGAAGAAGGTAAAAACTTTTATGTATTAAATCTGAAAAACAAAGGCGGTTTGGTAATGCCTGTTATTATCAGAATGGAATTTGAAGATGGTACTTATGAAGATGTAAGAATACCTGCTGAACTATGGAGAGTAAATGATAAAGAGGTGAAAAAGACTTTGGTAACTACAAAAAAGGTTGCTAAGTTCAAGTTAGACCCTTATCATGAAATTCCTGATATTGATACATCAGACAATACTTTCCCGAAAGAGCCTGCGCAACCTACCCGTTTCCAGGCCTTTAAGCAAAGAAGTTTCGGCGGTGGTTCTAATCCTATGCAAGAGGCCAAAAAATCTCAACCATCAGGTGTGCAAACAAGCGGAGAGAAGAAGTAAGAAATGATTTACAAGGAGTTTTTATGGCTAACATAAAAACTCCTTGTTTTATAACGGAAAACTTTAGACATGAAACCATCAAGAGATTTCTGGATTACTTGGGGAATAACTGTAACACTCGCTCTTGTGGGTGTTATTTTATTATTTACCAAATTGGCTGCCTACGGCATTGTTATTTTTTGTATTCTGCCTACTGTTATAGGTTTTACAACGGGTATATATTCAAGAAAATTCTTAAGCTACTTAGGAATAATCACAGGGTTACTATGTATATTTTTACTTTTGATTGGTGCAGGAGAAGGTATTTTCTGTATACTCATGGCACTTCCAGTTGTCTTTGCCTTTGTAGCACTAGGCTATTTGTTAGGTTTTTGGGTCAAAAAAAACAGAGATTCATCAAAAGATTCTCCTAAAGTAATAGTTCTACCCATTTTACTAATAATTTTATCTACTATTGGTGAAAAATTCTTTGCAGGCTCAGAAATAAAAAATAGTGTCAGTACTTCTTTAACGCTACCATACCCTAAAGAAATTATCTATAAAAAGATTATAGCTGTAGATACTGTTGATATAGAAAAGAATATTTTTCAAAAAATGGGGCTACCGACTCCTAGAAAATGTATTTTAACTGAAGAAAAGATAGGAGGATTAAGGATTTGTGAGTTTGAAGAGGGTAAAATAATTGAAACTATTAAAGAGCTTAAATCAGGAGAGTTACTTCGGATGCAGATTACCTCTTCTGATATAACAATGAGTTGGCTTAGGTTTGACGAAGATATTTATACAATTAAGGCAAATGCAGATAATACCTCTACTATTACCCGTACAACAACTTTTCTTTCAGAGCTAAAACCCAGATTTTATTGGAACTACATAGAAGGTATTACTATTAAGGCCGAACAAGAATTTGTATTTAGAAATCTGGAAAAAGATTTAAGTAAAAAATGAAACTCCTTAACCTGACTTCTACAGTAGCTAGGTATTTTTCAGTTTTAAAGGAAATTCCTTTATTACCAATCTTAATTGATGAACAGATCAGGTTATTTACTTTTATCTTTAAACCTCGTTTATTCTTTTTAATGTCACAAATTATAAAAGAAATCAAAACATGGGAAGGGATTAGTTTGCGTACGCATCGCTATGGGGGAATTGAATTTAGGGTAGGAAATAGAGAAATAGGGCATCTTCATGGCGGAGGTTTATTAGATATTTTATTTGATAAAGATACAAAAGATATACTATTCAAAAATAACCAGATTTCTGAACATCATGTATTCAAAAATACAGGGTGGGGAAGTTTTTATATCAATGAAAATTCCGACTTGCAGGAAATAATATATTTGTTAAGAAAAAGTTTTATGTTGAAAAAGTAGAATAAATATGCAAACACTAAAACTGTCTATCGAAAACCACATTGCACATGTTATTTTGAATCGCCCTGAAAAAGCCAATGCGCTTAACCAATCGACTTGGGATGAAATAAAAGAGATATTCGAAAATCTTGACGAAAACCCCGACGTAAGAGTAATTGTGCTGGAAGGGGGTGATAGTAATCATTTTTGCGCAGGTATTGATTTAAGCCTCTTGATGTCGGTATCGCAAACTGATATTAACTGTGAGGGTAGAAGACGAGAAAAAGTAAGAAAAGATGTGTTTCGCCTGCAAGCACCTATCAATGCCATTGAAAACTGCTCCAAACCTGTTTTAGTAGCCGTGCATGGTGGTTGTATCGGTGCAGGAGTAGACCTCATTTGCGCATGCGATATGCGTTATTGTACCGAAGACGCCTACTTCACTATAAAAGAAATAGATATGGGCATGGTGGCCGATTTAGGTACCTTACAGCGGCTTCCTAAACTAATAGGCGAGGGATGGGTGCGTGAAATGGCATATACAGGCCGAAATGTTGATGGCAAAGAAGCTGAAAAGATAGGCATAGTCAATAGAGCCTTTGCGGATAAAAATAGTATGATGGACGAGGTATTCAAACTAGCGGCCACAATTGCTTCTAAATCGCCGCTTTCTATTCGAGGTACTAAACATATTCTGTTACATACCAGAGACCACTCTGTAGCCGATGGCCTTAATTACATGGCAACATGGAATGCCGCCATGCTACTTTCAAGCGATTTGCAGGAGGCATTTATGGCAAAGGCACAAAAGCGTGATGCTAATTTTGAGGGGTGAAAGCTCTTGTAGATAAACAAAAAATCCCTGCCAGTTGGCAAGGATTTTTTATAAAATATATTTCAATCAGCTTATGCCATTGCAAAAGCACCTTTGCTTTCGTAACGTTTACGCTCGTTTTCGTCAAGGTAAATTTTACGCATACGAATCGATTTCGGCGTGATTTCTAGGTACTCATCTTTTTGGATATACTCCATTGCATCTTCTAAAGAGAAGTTGATTTTCGGAGCGATACGTACGTTATCATCAGAACCTGAGGCACGCATGTTGGTAAGTTTCTTCGCTGTTTGAAGGTTAATCACAAGGTCGTTCTGACGGTTGTGCTCACCAACTACCATACCCATGTAAATTTCTTCACTTGGATCGATGAAGAATACACCTCTGTCCTGCAATTTATCAATTGAATAAGGCGTAGCAGCACCATTACCCATCGAAATCAACGAACCGTTGATACGACCAGGAATCGGCCCTTTAAATGGTTCGTATGCTTTGAAACGGTGGTTCATGATTGCCTCACCATAAGTAGCAGTAAGTACATTTGAACGCAAGCCAATCAAACCACGAGATGGGATAATAAACTCAAGGTGTTGTAAATCACCTTTAGGCTCCATAATCAATAACTCACCTTTACGTTGTGTTACTAACTCAATTACTTTACCTGCTGTTTCTTCCGGTACATCAACTACCAATGTTTCTACTGGCTCTAGTCTTTCGCCGTTTTCACCTTCTTTGTATAATACTTGTGGCTGGCCAACTTGTAGCTCGTATCCTTCACGACGCATCGTTTCGATCAATACTGACAAGTGAAGAATACCACGACCAAACACAATGAATTTATCTTCTGTATCACCTGTTTGTACACGCAATGCAAGGTTTTTCTCGGTTTCTTTCATCAAACGGTCACGTAAGTGGCGTGATGTTACGAATTTACCTTCTTTACCAAAGAACGGAGAGTTATTGATGGTGAACAACATGTTCATAGTTGGCTCATCAATAGAAATACGTGGTAATGCTTCAGGGTTTTCAGCATCAGCGATAGTATCACCAATTTCAAAATCTTCAATACCTGTTACCGCACAAATCTCACCAGAACCTACTTCTGTAACTCTTGCTTTGCCTAAGCCTTCAAATACGTGCAATTCTTTGATACGCATTTTTTTAGTGCTACCATCAGCTTTGCAAAGAGCTACTTGCATACCTTCTTTCAATACACCTCTGGCTACACGGCCAACGGCAATACGACCTACGAAAGACGAATAGTCTAAAGAGGTAATCTGCATTTGTGCTGTACCTTCTACAACCGGAGATGCAGGGATGTTAGCTATGATTGCATCAAGCAACGGAATAATATCTGTCGTTGGTTTTTTCCAGTCGGTGCTCATCCAACCTTGTTTTGATGAACCATATAGACATGGGAAGTCTAATTGGTCTTCAGTTGCTTCAAGGTTAAACATAAGGTCAAACACTTGTTCGTGTACTTCTTCCGGACGGCAGTTTTCTTTGTCTACTTTATTTACAACTACAATTGGTTTTAAGCCTAATTGTAGAGCTTTTCCTAATACAAAGCGAGTTTGAGGCATTGGGCCTTCAAAAGCATCAACCAATAAAATAACACCATCAGCTAGTTTTAACACACGCTCTACCTCACCACCGAAGTCGGCGTGGCCTGGAGTATCTATAATATTGATTTTAACATCGTTGTAACGTACTGATACGTTCTTTGATACAATCGTGATTCCGCGTTCACGCTCAAGGTCATTGTTATCAAGAATCAAATCACCGAATTCCTGATTTTCTCTGAAAATTTTTGAAGCATGAATAATTTTGTCAACCAATGTCGTTTTACCGTGGTCAACGTGAGCAATAATGGCAATGTTTCTAATATTTTGCATTTAAGTCTGAAAGTTATCGTAATGCGCCAATCTTTACCCCAACGCATCACGGATAAACGACTAACGAACTACACCTTTTTAAAATAAACTGCAAAATTAGAAAAATACAATGAGAAATCCTCATTTTTCGGATATAATCCTATGATTATTAAATTGTTAATAAGAATAGTGCAAAAACCGAGGTGTTTTTTGAAGAGCTTATTTTAATACAGTATATACGAAAGCCTGAAAAAATTATAAGTTTATTGATGAAAATTTACATACAGTCAAAAGCACAAGTATTAGCCTAACGCTAAACTTTTATGAGAAACAATAAAAATGTAAGAAATGGTTTCAGAAGGTCGATGTATGTTTAAACACACGCTTAAAACTCGTTCAGAATAATTACTTTCGATTCTACAGTGTTCGAAATATTACCTGCTCTGTCTTTTATTGTAATCTGGTATTTCAGTGAATCTTTTTTAGGTACAAAGTTCTGGAAATAAACCAGCGAGTAGTCGAGTGTGCCTTCAATCGGGCCTTTTTTACCATCGCTTTTCAGGCGAGGGAAAAAGCCAGAGTAGGGTACTTCTTGGTTTACTTCCTGGAAAACACCGTTTTTCTGGCGGAAAATTCGCACTATATAATTGAAGTCCTGGGTTTCTACAGCTACTGCTTTTTCTGCTTCATTCAGCCCAAGGTCTCCGTCGCCATCCTGAAACTTAATTGTCAGAATAACCGAGTCTTTCTTAGAGCCGTCTGTTTGGTCTAGTCTGATTTCTTTGCGTAAATCCTTGAACTCAATATAGGGTTTTTCGTCAAAAGATATTTCTTTATAACAAGCTGTTACCAAAGCCATTACACTAAAAACAACTAATACTGAAACCTTTTTCATTTCTTATCTGTAATTTTATAAGCAATTTAGTATAAAAAAGATAGTTTGGGGTGTTTGTCAATATTTTTTTATTGATTCTTGCCCGAGCTATTAATTAATCTTTTTCATGGGTATTCGTGACGAACTAAAATCGGCAGTATTGCAAATCAACGATAATTCTCAAAAGTTACCTACTTTTGAAGAATTAGCACTAGAAATTTTTCGCTTTCAGGCAGTTGCCAATCCTGTCTATAAAGAGTATCTGGGTTACCTGAAAGTGAATCCTCAGAGAATAGACCGTATAGAAAAAATTCCTTTTTTACCGATTCAGTTTTTTAAGCATCACAAAGTTATTACCGACAATGCTCCTACACAAATGGTTTTTGAAAGTAGTGGTACTACTCAACAAAATACTAGTAAGCACTATGTAAGCGACCTGCCATTTTATGAGCATGTAAGCCAGAAGATTTTCGAGCAGTTTTATGGCCCAATTACCGACTACCATATATTGGCATTGCTCCCATCTTATCTTGAACGAAATAATTCGTCGTTGGTGTATATGGTGCAGAGTTTTATTTATCGCACATATTCACGAGAATCAGGATTCTACCTCAATAATACGGCAGAATTGCTTCAGAAGTTACACCAACTCTCAGAAAACTCTCAAACCCACCGAAAAGTTTTGCTAATAGGGGTAACTTTTGCCTTGCTCGACTTGGTAGAAGATGAAAAAGAACTTGATTTTCTGGCGAGCTTCGGCGATAGACTCATTGTGATGGAAACCGGGGGTATGAAAGGCCGCCGCAAAGAATTGCTACGTGAAGAAGTGCACGAAATATTAATGAGCCATTTGCCTATCAAGCACGTGCATTCTGAATATGGTATGACCGAGTTACTTTCGCAGGGCTATTCTAAAGGGGATGGGGTTTTTGAATTGCCTAATACCCTGAAAATTCTATTAAGGGAAATCAACGACCCTTTTAAAATCATTTCCTCGCAATTCCGCTCTGATATTTCGAGAGAGACTACTATTCGTGGCGGAATAAATGTGATAGACCTGGCTAATGTAGATTCTTGTAGTTTTATTGAAACACAAGATTTGGGAGCATATCAGGTCAATAGTCAGCAATTCAGTGTTATAGGGCGTTTTGATAATTCTGATATACGAGGCTGTAACCTCTTAGTGCTTTAACCTTGCAGATATTTATTCATTGTGCGTAAAACCGGAGGCAAATAGCTTGTACCAAAAATATTGACATGCACCATTAGCGGGTAAATGTTATAAATCGGTATACGTTCGTCAAAACGAGGCTGTAACGGAAAACTCTCGTGATAGGCTTCATAAAAACGATTATCGAAACCGCCGAAAAGCGTAGTAAAAGCCATTTCCATTTCTCTGTTTCCATAATATACAGCAGGATCAATCAGGCAGGGGTTGCCCAAGTCATCAGTAATTACATTACCCGACCACAAGTCGCCATGCAATAAAGCTGGTTGTTCGTTAGGCAATAAATCAGGCAATATTTTATAAAATTGCTGAAACTTATCGTATAAGTCCTTACTTATCAGGTCATTGTAATAGGCCAAGCCTGCTTGAGCATTTAACCTTTTTTCTATAAAAAAATCTATCCAATTAGCATACGGGGTATTAAATTGTTGCAGAGAACCAATATAATTATCAAAATTTAGCCCAAACGAATCGTTGGTATTTCGGTGTAGCGAAGCTAGTCTTTGCCCTAGTAGTTCCCAATAATCAAAGTTGGGTTTTGCGTATTCTATGTTTTCTAAAACCAGGTAATCCTGCCCATCTCTTCGGCCCCAGTTAATTACCTCCGGTATCCTAATCACGTTGGCTTGGCGTAGCAAATCTAGTCCTTTAGCTTCGGCTTCAAACATTCCTTCATGGTTTCGGGTATTATACTTGATAAAGTATTTGCCTTCGTTAGTATGTACCTGAACCGTAATATTAATATTACCTCCCTGAAGCAAACGATATTCAGTAACCTGCACATCTCGCCCCAAGGTCTCAAAAAAGACCCCCTCAAAGAATTGGAATTGTTCTTCTGCCGTTTGCATACACCTGGCCCTCAAAAGATTTTAATTAAGCGTGTTTTAGTTATTTCTAATAAGAAAAAAGCCTTCTTATTAGATAATAATCTGTAAGATTATGGCCTAAATACGCTCTTATTTCAATACGATTAGCAAAGTAAAAAATTCTCGTTAAATTTTCCGAACTTTGTCTTCAGAATTAAAAGCACCTATAGGTAGGGTCAATAAATGCTTTTTAGAAAAACATAACGCAGTACAACGAATTTTATTCTTAGATTCTCATATTCCTGTTAATACATGAAAAAAAATTTAGCTATTCTAGGCTCAACGGGTTCGATAGGCACGCAGGCATTAGATGTGGTGGCCGCAAACCCCGATATTTTTGAAATTGAGGTGCTAACAGCCCAGAATAATGCCGATTTATTGATTGAGCAAGCAGCAAAGTTCCGCCCAAATGTGGTAGTTATATCAAACGAGGCGCTATATGATAAAGTTTTTTCGGCCCTCGACCCCCTCGATATTAAAGTATATGCCGGCGAAAAATCGTTGGCATCGGTCGTGCAAATGGAGTCAGTTCATATAGTACTTACGGCTTTGGTAGGTTATGCAGGGCTTATCCCGACCATTGCAGCTATTAAAGCAGGGAAACATATTGCATTGGCCAATAAAGAAACATTGGTAGTAGCAGGTGAGTTGGTAACAGAGCTGGCAGATAAAAACAGAGTTCATATTCTTCCGGTAGATTCTGAACATTCGGCTATTTTTCAGTGTCTGGTAGGGGAGTTTCATAATCCTATCGAGAAAATAATACTTACGGCTTCCGGCGGGCCTTTTCTGGGTAAAGACCGTGATTTCTTGAAAACGGTAAGCAAACAGCAGGCTTTGAAACATCCCAACTGGAGCATGGGTGCAAAAATTACGATAGATTCAGCTTCGTTGATGAATAAAGGTCTGGAAGTAATAGAAGCAAAATGGCTTTTTGGCCTCACGACCGAGCAGATTGAGGTAGTGGTGCATCCGCAAAGTATTATTCACTCAATGGTGCAGTTTGAAGACGGAAGCATAAAAGCACAAATGGGCTTGCCTGATATGCGTGTTCCTATACAGTTTGCCTTGGCGTATCCTGTTCGTTTAAAATCCGATTTCCCGAGGTTTGATTTTACTAAATATCCGTCGCTTACTTTTCAACAGCCAGATATTCAGACATTCAGAAACCTTGGCTTTGCTTTTGATGCACTTAACAAAGGTGGTAACATGGCTTGTATCGTAAATGCAGCTAACGAAATAGCAGTAGCATCGTTTCTACGAGACGAAATCGGCTTTCTGGAAATGTCAGATCTTATAGAAGATTGTATGAATAAGGTAAGTTTTGTAAAAACGCCTACACTTGAAGACTACATAAAAACCGACGAAGAAACCCGCCGTATAGCTATGGAGTTTTCTTGCTAGTTTGTAAGGCAGCGTGTACTGCCATTGGATAAGCATTTATCCATATTCGCTTTTGTTTTTATGTCATTATTAAATTCTGCTAAATAGTAATATGCCAGAAATTGACTTGTTGTGGCTGAAATAGCACTATATAAAGTGCTATCAACCATAGTTTTATAGTTTAAGATAGAAAAACTGAGTATCTTTGCAGCAAATTATTAAAGATATGAAACAGCCTTTTTACGTTCTTTACGAAGACAATCACATTATTATTGTCAATAAAGCAGCAGGTGTTTTGGTACAAGGCGATGCTACAGGAGATAAGACTTTATCAGATTACGTTAAGGAATACATTAAAAAAAAATACGATAAACCGGGCGATGTATTTTTAGGTACCGTACACCGCCTCGACCGCCCCGTAAGCGGTCTTGTTGTTTTTGCACGTACTTCAAAAGCGCTTGAGCGGATGAATGAGTTATTCCGTAAAAGAGATATTCAGAAAACCTATTGGGCAGTAGTAGGTAAAAGACCGGAAAAGAAAAGTGGAAAACTAACCAATTGGTTGGTGAAAAATGAAGAGAAAAATACGGTTAAAGCTTTTGATACCGAAGTGCCAGGTTCTCAGAAAGCGGAGCTCAATTATCGTTATCTTGGAGAAATCAACCACTATCATTTATTAGAGGTAAATCCTATTACTGGTCGCCCGCATCAAATCAGGGTGCAATTGGCAAGTATGGGTTGTCCTATAAGGGGTGACGTGAAATATGGGTATCCAAGAGCAAACCCTGAGGGCAATATCAACCTTCATGCGCGTCGTTTATACTTTATTCATCCGGTTAAGAAAGAACCAATTCTTTGCAAAGCACCGCTTCCGGAAAATCCTTTCTGGGAAGAATTCCTGGAGCTTGAACCAGAAGAAATTAAAACCGAAAATCTGGATTTCTTATATTAAGAAACTAGAGTATTGTAAGTCTTTGAGTCTGAGCCTGTTTGAACTTATTCGATAATAAGTTTAAACAGGTTTTATTTTTTAATATAATGTAAGACATTCAAATATGAAATCTACAAGGATTTAACCCCTCATTGATAATATTTTTGTAATTTGCCCGCCTCAATCAACCTCTTAATTTATTAAAGATGAATCGTAGAAATTTTCTTTCAAAAAGCGCTTTGGCAGCAGGTGCGTCTGCTTTGCCAATGGGAGCTGCTTTAGCCTCTGAAACACAAGCAAATTTGCCTGCCGATAAATTTAAACTTTTGTATGCACCACATTTCGGCATGTTCGAAAACTCTGCAGGAAAAGACCTGATTGATCAGTTAAAATTCATGGCCGATAACGGTTTCATGGCCTTAGAAGACAATGGTATGCTAGGTCGCTCGGTAGAAGAACAGAAAAAAATTGGGGAAACGCTGGCCAAATTGAATATGAAAATGGGTGTTTTTGTAATTGATGGTGGCGATAACTGGAAAACATCTTTGGCCACGGGCAAAAAAGATTTTTTAGAGAACTTCCTGAAAACTTGCCGTACTTCGGTAGAGGTAGCTAAGCGTGTAAATGCCAGATGGGCAACTGTTGTACCTGGTTTTTATGAAAGAAGATTACCAATTGGTATCCAGACAGCCAATGTAATAGACGCACTGCGCCGTGCTTGTGATATACTAGAGCCGCATAACCTAACTATGGTGCTAGAACCATTAAGCGATACACCTGAATTATTCTTACGCAACTCTGACCAGACATACATGATTTGTAAGGCCGTAAACAGCCCATCGTGCAAGATATTGTTTGATATGTGGCATATGCAACGTAACGAAGGCCGCATGACCCAGAATATGGACTGGTGTTGGGATGAAATCGGGTATTTCCAGATTGGAGATGAGCCGGGTCGTAATGAACCAACTACCGGAGAGATAAATTATAGAAGCCTTTTCAAACACATTTACGATAAATCGAAGGCCAAAAACCAAGAGTTTATTATGGGTATGGAGCACGGAAATGCCTACAAAGGGCTGGAAGGCGAGAAGAAACTAATAGAAGCTTATAGATGGAGCGATAATTTCTAAAGTACTATCTTAGAGCATTAAATAAAAATTAAGGTATCATGCCTAAAACGGCTGATACCTTTTTTTATGCTTGGTGTTAAATTAGAATCTTTAAAGGCGGACTTAATAACACAAAAAAAGCCCTATTCAGTTATGAATAGGGCTTTTTTGTCTAAGAAAAAATTATTTCTTAGTAGTATCAGCAGCAGCTGCAGTTGAATCTACTACTGTAGTGTCAACAGGAGCCATTACTGAAGTAGCAGTAGTATCAACTACTGTAGAATCAGCAGAACCTTCAGTTTTAGAAGTACAAGCAGCTAGAGAAGCTACACCTGCTACGAATAAAATTGCAAATACTTTTTTCATTTTGTATAATGTTTTAGATTTATTTCTTAATTCAGATTATTTTTTTGTTGTATCAGCAGCAGCTGTAGTATCAACAGCAACAGTTGTATCAACTGGAGCTACTACTGTTGCAGTAGTGTCAACTGCAGTTGAATCAGCAGAACCTTCAGTTTTAGAAGTACAAGCCGCTAAAGAAGCGATACCAGCTACGAATAAGATTGCAAATACTTTTTTCATTTCTATATGATGTTTTAAGGTTTGAAACGCATTGCAAATTTAAGTTTATTTTAAGATATGACGCAAGCATTTCTTAAATTTTTTTTAAAATCCCCTTAAATATGTCTTAAGAATATAAAGTGCTCTTGGTATTGTACAATTTTAGCGGGTATTACGGGTCTTTATTTTATCATAAAGGCCGGTGCTTCTGAAGGTAAGAAATTTGTGCCCAAAGTAATTGGCAAGAAAACTAAAACCCATGCCAACAACGTGAGAGCCTTTTTCGCGGATGAAGAGAGAGTGTTGCGTAAAGTATTTGTTTGCCAGGTGGTCGAAGGTGAGAGACGAAACTCCCACCTGTATACCCCAAGCTATTAGCGCAATGATTAAAAACTTAACAGATTCGCGGCGGGTATTCCCTGATTCTTTGGCCGAAAAAGCAAATACCTTGGTAGGAAGAAAACTAACTACTGTAGCTGTTAAATACCCTGCCGAAACACTAAGACTAAATGCGGGCTTATCAGCAAAACCCAGATATAAAAAAAGATGTTTATAGGGGATTTGTGTGATAAAATTTGTGCCTGCACCTAGTATAGCTGTAAGAAAAAAAGAAAAAAAACTTTTTAACTCCGTATTCTTTATTTTTCGTAATATTTTAAACAAGATTGTATGTTTTAAAAATACTTTCTAATCACATTAAGCTACGTAGCAAATCAGGGAAAAGGCCAAGCAAAATAGACCCAAATGTAGTGATTCCCAGAATTATCTTGTAGAAAGGTTTTATGTTAATTCTTTCGCCTTCGCCTTCTTTCATGTAAGCAGCAATAATTGGCTTAAAGTAATAATAAATACCTGCTGCAGACATAAGAATAGCTACAACCAATAACCAGATATGGCCTCTGAATGCTGCATCTGAAAATACGTAAAACTTACCCCAGAAACCTGCTGTTAACGGGATACCAGCCAGCGAAAGCATAGAAACAGCTAAAGTAAAGGCAAGAAAAGGGTTTCTTTTAGATAAGCCGTTCAATACCGCAATACTTTCGTCAGGGCGGCCATCAACCAGTTTTTCTTTCGATACTGCCATCAATACACCAAAGGCGCTGATAGTAGCTAAAGAATAAGCTAATGAATAGAATATAATTGAATCTACTGATTTATTGCTTAAGCCAATGATAGCCAATAGCATATATCCGGCATGAGATATACTCGAAAACGCAAGCATTCGCTTAAAGCTGCTCTGCGATATGGCAGTGATGTTACCTATCACTAAGCTCAGTACTGTCATAATAACAACCATTACCCACCAGAAACCATAGATTGGTGAGAATGATACTTCCAGAACTCGGTAAATAGCTGCAAAGCCGGCTGTTTTTACAATTGTCGACATGAAAGTTGTAAAAATAGTTGGTGCGCCTTCATACACATCCGGTGTCCAGAAGTGAAAAGGTGCTGCAGACACTTTAAATAATAAACCTATCAGTAAGAAAGTAACACCTACATATAAATAAACCGAACCGCCCTGTAACACAACTGCTCGTGCTGTTTCTATGTTGAACGAGAAATTAGCACCATAAAGCATAGCAATACCAAAAAGCATGATACCCGTAGCAAACGAACCCATTAAAAAGTATTTAAGGGCTGCTTCGTTTCCTCTCAGGTTACGCTTATCACTTCCGGTTAGCACATACATCGAAACAGAAAGAATCTCAACACCAACAAAAAGCATAATAAGATTCTGGTAGCTCGTCATCATAATAGCACCTACCAGCGAAAACTGTAATATTGCAAAATACTCTGCCGGTTGTGCGTGCTCATCATCAATAAAGCCTTTAGACAAACCTATGATTAAAAAAGCAGACACAAGCAGAATACTTGTAAACAGAATAGACTGGTTATTTACCTGCAACATATTATTGAAATACAAGCCGGGTGCATTCCAGTCATAAAAACCAGATAGAAGCGCAAGCGTTACAAAAAATAAGGTAGCAGGAAGTAATACCTTCTTTGATTTAAGAAAACCCAAGAATAAGGTAACAATTCCGGTAATAGAAAGTACGAGTATTGGATACATAATATCTATTTATCAATATCAGTTCAACAACAGTAGCATATACTGTGGGGCCGAACCATGAATTAAGGATGAATCAGTTGTAATAAGCTATTGACCGCAGGTTCGGTAATTTTCAAAAATACATTAGGGAAAATACCCATTAGTAAAACCACTGCTGCAATGGGTAATAAAACGGCTATTTCTGTGCCTTTTACATCGCTGAATTTGGTCGTAACTGCATTGGTCTCGCCAAACATAGAGCGTTGCATCAGGCGTAGCATATAAACAGCACCCAAGATGATGGTCAACCCTGCTATACCGCCTAACCACATATTTTTATCAAATACGCCTTTCAGCAATAAAAACTCACCCACAAAACCGTTGGTCAAAGGTAAAGCCACACTACCCAACATGATAATCATGAAATAGATGCTTAGTGCCGGAGTCTTTTGTGTAATACCACCTAAAGAATGCAAGTCTCTTGTTTTTGTACGGTCGTAGATAATTTTTACAATGAAAAACAAACCTACCGCATTAATGCCGTGCGCAACCATTTGCAACAATGCTCCTTGAATACCGCTCAATGTACCTGATAAAACACCTGCTGCCATTAGGCCCATGTGTGCAAAAGATGAATAAGCAATCAGGCGTTTAATATTGTTTTGCTGAATAGCAATTACCGAACCATAAATAAGACCAATGATAGACAATACCATTGCTATAAAACCATAGTTAGCTAGACCTACCGGAGCCAATGGCAATAAGATACGAATTAAGCCATAAACTCCCATTTTAGATAACAAACCTGATAGCAACATTGTAGCCGGAGTCGGCGATTCGCTATAAGTATCAGGTTGCCATGTATGAAACGGCAATACTGGCATCTTGATAGCAAATGCTACAAAGAAAGCCCAGAAAAGCAGATTCTGGCTTGTAGGAGTAAGAAACTTAGCCGCAGTGTAAAGCTCCTGAATATTGGCGCTTGATGCTTTTATGTATAGGTAAACAATAGCAACCAACATGAATAAACTTCCAAACATGGTATAAACAAACATCTTGAAAGTAATTCGTGGTGCGTTTGCTCCGCCCCATAGTGCTGCTAAGAAGTACACAGGTATCAGTGCAACTTCGTAGAAGAAGTAAAACAAGAAAATATCTTTTGCCATAAAAACACCCATCAAAGCGGCTTGCGCCAATAAGATAAGCGAATAGAAAGATTCGTGTTTTTTATAGCTATACTTAAATGTAGAAAGAACAATAAGTGGTACTAAAAATCCTGTCAGAGTAACCATCAAAAGACTGATACCGTCAATCCCTAAATGGAAATTGATTTTCAGGTCTTTCATCCAGGCATATTTAACTTCTACAATGGTTTGAGAATCAAAACTAAGAAAAGCGTATGCAGCTATTACAAATTCTACAAGGGCAGTTATTAAAGCTACATTTTTTGATACCCCAGCATTACTACCTCTTAGTGAAAACAGCAACAAACTGCCAATAAGGGGAATTAGTATAAGGATTAGTGCTAACATCCGGAATTATTTTTAATTTTTAAGTCGTAATGTTCGGTTGGAACGTCGTAATTATTTTATCCCAACAAATGCTTTGATTGTTTCTATAACCTGGTAACCAAGGTTCATGCTGATAAACACAGCAAGGCCAATTACCATCGCAAATAAATAGAAGCCTGTGCCTCCGGCCTGTAAGCGGCGTGCAAAACCACTAAATGAGGTTACAGATTTACCAACACCATTTACGATGGCATCGAAACCTTTTGGCTCAAATATGCTCACAAATAGGTTTGACAGGTGTTTTACCGGATTTACAAAAATAGCCCAGTAAGCTTCATCAATATAATATTTGTTGTAGATAACCTTCTGAATACCCGTAATCTCGCTGTCTTCGACAGGTACGTTTTTGCTATTGCCGTATCTGGTATAAGCCACAAAGATAGAAATAGCTGCTGCTGCTACCGAAATACCCATCAACATCCACTCAGTAGAATGGTCGATATGATGGGTGCCAAATGCAGGGTTAACCGCTTTTGAGCCATCATAGATAGGGTTTAGGAAATCAGCTAGTGCATGAGGGAAATGGAAGATTTCCGGCATGCCCATAAAACCACCAATCACCGAGAATGCTGCCAATACCATTAAAGGGATAGTCATGCTTGACGGAGACTCATGTAAATGATGCTCTTGCTCGTGTGTACCTCTGAATGAACCTGTAAAGGTAAGGAAGAACAAACGGAACATATAGAAGGCTGTCATCATTGAACCAATTACAGCCAATACCCACATCAGTTTATTGTGCTCATATACATGTGCCAGAATTTCATCTTTTGAGAAGAAACCTGCAAATGGTGGAATACCCGAAATAGCAATAGTACCAATCAGGAATGTAATAGCAGTAATTTTGATTTTACCCCACAAGCCACCCATTCTACGAATATCCTGCTCACCACTCATGGCGTGAATTACACTACCTGCACCTAAGAATAACAAGGCTTTGAAGAATGCGTGCGTAACAACATGGAAGAAACCAGATGTATAAGCCGATACACCTAATGCCATAAACATATAACCTAACTGGCTGACAGTTGAGTAAGCCAATACTTTCTTAATATCGTTTTGGAAGATACCAATTGTTGCTGCAAATACGGCCGTTGCTGCACCAATCCATGCTACAAACTCAAGTGTTTCAGGAGCAAGTGTATAAAGAATATTCGAGCGAATAATCATATAAATACCCGAGGTAACCATGGTTGCGGCGTGTATCAAGGCAGAAACAGGCGTTGGGCCTGCCATCGCATCAGGTAACCATGTGTATAACGGAATCTGAGCCGATTTACCCATAGCGCCAATAAACAAGAAACCTGTGATAGCTATAATGGTGCTGTCGCCAACGGCAAAACCTTTTGCTTTATCAAATACTTCTGTGTATTCAACTGAGCCAAAGTTTAAAATAATCAAGAAAATACCAATCAAAAAGCCCAGGTCACCGATACGATTCATGATAAAGGCTTTTCTGGCAGCGTTGCCATATTCGGTATTTTTGTTCCAGAAACCAATAAGTAGGTATGAACACAAACCAACGCCTTCCCAACCGATAAACATCACGATGTAGTTTGAACCCATTACCAACAATAACATTGAGAACAAGAACAAGTTAAGGAACGACATAAATTTGCCGAAGCCTTCATCGTCATGCATATAGCCCATTGAGTACATGTGTATAAGTGTACCTACACCTGTAATCACAAAGAGCATCAGAATTGAAAGCTGGTCTATCTGAAACGAGAAATTGATTTGTAACGCGCCTACTGTAATCCAGTCGAAAACATTAACAACAATAGGCTGATTGGTTTCCTTAAATTGTGTGTAGGCTATTACAGTACCAATAAATGATAGTAAAGAAGCCCCAACACCTACCGGCCCGGCTAAACTTGTAGGGATTTTACGAAACCCTAGGCCGTTGATTAAAAAACCAATGAGTGGAAATAAAGGTATTAGAGTAATGATTGACATATATTAATAGCCTCAGCCTCAAAGGCATCGTAAATAAGGTTTAAAAACTAATAATTATATAAATGAAATGCTTACCATTTCAATTTGTCTAACAGACCAACATCAATAGAACGGATGTTTCTATAAATCATCACGATAATAGCCAAACCAACGGCAACCTCTGCCGCAGCTACTGCCATGATAAAAAATACAAAAACCTGCCCTGAAGCGTCAGACCGATAAGAAGAAAACGTTATCAATAAAAGATTAACAGCATTGAGCATTAGCTCAATTGACATAAATATGATGATAGCATTACGGCGTATCAATACACCCACGATTCCGATGATGAATAAAATACTTGCCAATAAGACATAATTTAACATTGGAACGGTCTGGATAATGTCTGGTATTTTACTTTGCATTTGCAGATTTCTGGTTGTTTTCCGAAAAGATTTTCGCAAAAATAATGAACAATTATCAATAAACAATTATCACCCTAATTTTAAGTTCTGGCCCATTCTTAGCAAAATACTCTTGTTTGTCTAAGAAAAAAGGCAACTAAATGCTCAGAAATTACTTTTCCAGCATCATTTTTAGCTTAATTTCGGTTAATTTTCTTTTTGTATCAAGCGGGAAATCTCCGTTGATTATCCAATCATAATATTGTGGTTCTTGCTTTAATACCTGCTTAACAGACTTGCCATTGTGCTTGCCAAAATTAAATAAAACCTCTCCTTTGTTGTTTAAGGTCATTCTTTGAGCAAAGTCAATGATATTGGCCGATGTGAGTTGGTGCAATACGTCCATATCATTTTTTACTGGTTCGTATTCTTCGCCTTTGTCATTTTTAAGTTTTACTCCATCATATTTGTTTACTTGCGAGCACAGTACTTCCAGCGTTGCCAGTGTATCAACTTCGGCACTATGGGCACCTTCTAGGTCTTTCAGGCAATAGAATTTATAGGCGGCAGAAAGCGTACGAGGCTCCATCAGATGGAAAATCCTTTGGGCATCAATCAGCTTACGGTTTTTGGTATCAAAATCAACATCAATTCTTAAAAATTCTTCTACCAACATTGGCACATCAAAACGATTGCTGTTGAAACCAGCTAAATCGCAACCTTCTAAAAACTGCGCTAAAGATTTGCCGATTTGCTTAAAAGTAGGAGCGTCTTTTACATCTTCATCATAAATACCATGAATCATGCTTGTTTCAGGAGGAATCGGCACACCCGGATTAATCAATTTTGTCTTTACTTCAACCGTTCCGTCAAGTTTGGCTTTGGCAATACACAATTCTACAATTCTGTCTTTGGTAATATTCACTCCGGTAGTTTCGAGGTCAATTACTGCAAGGGGTTTTCGGAGTTTGAGAGAATGAGTAAGCATTATTGGTTATTTAAATCAAAGATACAAAGTTAGGAAATAATCAAACGGATTGGCTAATTTCAGTAAATTATATTAGAACAGCTCAATTCTTGACTATTTATATCTAGCATGTATAAGTCGGTCTAATTAAACAGACTCATCATACAATATCTGAGATTCTTAGTATTATAGGGTTTGTTGATATTAATCTTCTTTCTCGAAGATGTGTAAAGTGCCTTTAATATCTAATACATATAAGCGGTTATTTGATATAAATGGAGGTATATGTTCTGATATGGCATTTCCACCACCTTGCCAAAATTCTTTAAAAACATGCAACCATTCTATTTGTGCTGTTTCCATATTATACACCCCAACAGAGGCTGGTAGAGCTGCTGCCCGCCCATCTTCTTCCCTTACTGCAGCACTGAAATAAACATACTTACCTTGTGCTTTACCATCAAATGGAATAAGCCCCTCACCATTATATTCTGTAAATTTTCCTTGTTTATCTTGAGGTGTAATGGGAGTATATTTTAATACTTTGCCATCTAATGGATTTATTTCAATGAAGCGTCTATTAATACCAATCAAACGAGTCTTTTCTGTATTGCTACGAATTCGATATATGTCAGAGTTCAAATGAGGGTACTGTACACCTTCGTATTCAAAATCAGCTAATTGCCAAAGTAATTTTCCTTTTTCAGCATCTAATCCAACCAATATATCAGTTGATATCCTTGCATGTACAACTAAAACTCCTTGTAAGAGATTTATAATCCTAAAAAAATCGCCTGACGTAGAATCATAATTATTAATTTTTATATCAGATGATGAAAATTGCCAATTTGAAGTTCCAATGTTTATATCCAAAGAATGTATACTTCCTGTTTCTTGAGAAATGCAAAATATAGCGTTATTACTAATCAAACTTCCAAAACCAGTTATCAATGAACTTTGCCATAAGATATTTTCAGTATCTAAATCATAAATTCCTAATAGTCCCTCGTCAGTTTTGCAAATTGCCTTTTCCCTTACAGACGAAGAAGAAAAATAATCAAGAGAAATCCCTTTGTCTACCAAATTTTCAATCAAGTTTCCTTGTGAATCCAATATGAGATTTTCATTGCCAAAAATATTTTCCGCATAAATTAAATCGTTTAAAATTTTAACTTTTGATATGTTTGATAATGAGTAACGCCATATTTCATTAAATAAAAGGTCATACGCAATTATATTGAATGAGTTTTTATCAGAGATAATAATTTTATTTTCACTCACAGAAAAACTGTAAATATTTCTTAAAACTTTAACTAATCTATATTTCATTTTATAATTATGGAATATTTGAAATTACCTTTATCGCTTTTATTTAATAGTAAAAAAATACTTTTAATCTTTAAATAAAAATGCCATGCTCTGTAAAGAGATGGCATTTTCATAATGCATTATAGCACAAGTTTACTTCTTCTCAATCACTTCGTCAATAACAAAGAATGGGCGTTTTTTTACTTCAATGTATATTCTGCCGATGTACTCGCCCAGAATACCTAATATAATAAGCGTAACACCACCCAGAAAATACATACCCACTGCCAGCGATGCTGTGCCGGGTGTTTCTTCGGGCGCATGGCCAAAAACCTTAAAGCCTATTAGGCGATGCAGCACAAAGAAAATACCTATAAAGAATGAAGGAATAGCAATAAAGAAACCCATATAAGTTGCCAAACGAAGCGGGAAGTTCGAGAAGCCAAACAAGCCATCTAATGCCAACTGAACCAATTTCTTAAAGGTATATTTTACTTCTCCTGCGGCTCTTTCGGCTCTTTCGTAGGTAACGCCTATCTGCTTAAAGCCTGCAAAGGCACGCATACCACGTACAAAGCGTATTTGCTCGGGCATTTCGTGTACCAATACATTTACCACTTTGCGGTCCATTACACAAAAATCACCCGAATCGAGTGGAATCTCAATGTCTGAAATCCATGCCAGAATTCTGTAGAATGTAGCGTAGGCAATTTTCTTAAAGAAACCTTCTTTGCGTTTGGTTCTTACTGCATATACTACCTCGTAGCCCTCACGCCATTTGGCTAAAAATCTATGCAATTCTTCCGGTGGGTCTTGCAGGTCACCATCCATAATCACAATCGCATCGCCTTTGGCGGTCTGAATACCTGCCGATATAGCAGGTTGATGCCCAAAATTGCGTGAGAGTTTTACTACTCTTACACGAGCATCTTTTGCTGCCATTACACGCATCATTGTTAATGAACTGTCACGAGAGCCATCATCTACAAGTACAATTTCATAATCTTCTCCCCATGATGGAGCAGCAGTAGTTAATCGATTATAAAGATTTTGGAGGTTTTCTTCTTCGTTAAAAATGGGAATTACAATAGAAATCATTATAACAAGGGCTTAGTGCGAATGTTTCGAGTCGCAAAGATAGAGTATTTGAAGCACAAAAGGATAAAGAAGAAAAATATAGCAATAAAAAAGTCTTGCTTCGTTGAGGAAACAAGACTTTCGCTTTTTAAATGCGTATGATGTATAAACGCCCGAAGTTCACAAAAAGTTTTATACTTGAAAAATTATTCAACTATTTTTCAAAATAGTTTGCAAACTCAAAAAAAATTGACAGATGGGAACGCTAAAGGGAATTTATGGACAAAAAACGATTGAAAAATAATATGACCGTTAAATAAGAGTTCGGAGATTAAAACTGATTTGTTAACCATAACTTGATGTTAACAACCAATATAAATAGACTGACTTTGTGTGAAAAGTTTAATAAGTAGTTCTTGATGGGTATAAAATAATTATAGCTACACAAGAATATAAATCTATCCATTGTGTAGCTATAATATATATAAGGCTATATCTATTAATTCTCTCCGAAACCGATTTTACCTGAAAGCGATGCGCCATAAGGTACAAAATCAGCATTTACGCCCATTACCTTACAAGCCTCGGCCGCAACTCTGATAGAGTTGTTGGTGCTGCGTTCGTCAGGGTAAATATGCGCCATATTGGCTATATACAGATTTTTGGTTGGGGTTTCGCAAGCTGGTACTTTATCTGAGAAGTTCAGGTCGCACACGGTAGCGGCTGTATTGGTTTTGAATATGTACACATTCTTAATCCAGTCTTCTGAAAACTCAGGGTTAATACGCTTCAATGGCGGAATCATCACGGCCTTGATTTCGTCGTTACTCATTTTTGCTAAGTCTTCGCTCATAGCAAAGTAGCGAGACAGATACACAATGTGCGAACCATTGTATTGCTCTTTAGGTATAAAGTTGGTGTGCTCAATTACACCACCAAACGGAAAGCCCTGGTCGGCCACGTTCATCCAGTAAATATGGCTGAACGATTTTTTCAGCTCCAGAATAGTACACACCGCACCAAAGTATTCAATACCATTGGCATCGAGCGATGAATTTTTAATCTTATCAAAATAAATTGACGGAATCGTCAATAAAAACTTATCGCCTTCCAGTTGCAAGTTTTTAGTTTTGATGCCTTTTATTTCGTTATTCTCAATCTTAAACTCTTCAACAGGCTCGTTTTTAATTAGCTCAACACCCATTTCTTCCAATCTCTTCAGAAGTACCTCTATCAGGGTTTTCCAACTGCCTTGTATATAGCCCAAACTTTCATCACCTTCTTTACGAGAACCCAAACGTTGAGCCATACGGCCTATCATCCACGATAATGGCACCTGATTGGCATAAGGGCCAAACTTGATATTAAGCATGGGTTTCCAGAGTGCATCGGTTATGTCTCGGCCTGCCCATTTATAGAACCATTCTAGTGTAGGTTTGTCTTCATTTTCTCTCCATTTGGCAAATTTGCCAAGAAAAATACTGGTTAAGCCAAATCGTAATTTTCCTAGCAAACCCACAGGTTTAAATTTCAGAAGGTCGATAGGAGAATTGAAATTATATATTTTGCCATTTCTGAAAACCCCCATGGTGGTTTTCTTATAAAAGGCTTTATCGGCAATT
The DNA here is from genome assembly GCF_037860775.1 of Emticicia soli. Taxonomy (NCBI): domain Bacteria; kingdom Pseudomonadati; phylum Bacteroidota; class Cytophagia; order Cytophagales; family Leadbetterellaceae; genus Emticicia; species Emticicia soli. The sequence continues at coordinate 76,119 of NZ_JBBEWC010000019.1, forward strand.
CCTAAATCTTGTAGCAACCAACGAAGCTCGGCATCTTGTGTGAAAAAATGGTGGTAATAATGTTCTAGCTGATTGCCGCCAATTTCAAAGGTATTCAGTAGGCCACCAAATTTATCGCTCCCTTCTATAACAGTTACTTTTATACCTTGTTTGGCTGCTATATAGGCTGCTGCTAATCCGGTCATTCCGCCACCTATTATATTTAATTTCATATCAGATGCTATTTATTTTGTCTATTGAATGCTAATTGTTTGTTCTTTAATAACCTTAAACTGGTTGTTTTCGAGTTTTCCTATTTTCATGCTAAATTGTCCGCTTGGTATATCAGGCTTAGCCACGATGGCATCAATCTGATTATTATAAAACCTTTGTGTGCTCAGAAAATTGGTAAACTTATTGGCTTGTGTTTCTAATGGAAACGCCAGACGATTTTTGTCGTTGGTGAAAATAGCGTAGTAGCCATCGTATCTTGTGCCAAACGGAACAAACACGTTAGCAAGCTCAATACGGAAGGTATTAAAACCATCAGTTATCTTAACAGCTTCGCCACCTGTACTAGCCACCTGATTTTCGTATAAGGCTTTATTCATTACATCTATTTCGGCAGGGGGCGTGTAGTTTTTGAAATGTACACGGCTAATCCAAAGTATATCGTTCACGTATTTCATGATACCCGGTACAAAACCTGCATAATTGAACGGCGGAATCGGCAAACGTTGGTATTGGGTAATAGGAGCGTGGTCGTCAGGATTACGAGAGTTTTCAAAGGCATAGTAATAATAACGCCCGTTGTTTTTCCAGTTCAGAATCGTTGTTCCAAAGAAACGGCGACGATTTTCTACATCGTCCCAACTTTCGTAGTACGAAAACAGATTGAATAATAAACCTGCAATAATAGAAATACGTAAGTAGTTTTTCCATCGACTAGCAGGTAATATATTAAATGTACTTAGATACAAGATTATAAACATAATAAGCGAAACCGTTTTGTAACGGCTTGCAAAGGCCTGCTCTATGCCCTGGCTTGCTCTTGATGCTGCAAAGGCTGCCCCACTTAAACCCACAAAAATAAATGCCGCCAACAGGTATAAGTTGAACTTCGGATACTGCATTAGTTTATTATAAAGCCTGTAAAACCAGTTATGCATATTTTTTTTGGCTTTCGGGTAAAAGCGGTAATACAAAAAAGTAAACAGCATAACAGCCAGCCAGCCAATCATGAGTAAGCCCATAATAATAGCTACTGTATGTTTTACAGTAATATTATAAACCTGCACGGTGCTATCGATAGGCGAACCGAAGAATGCAAAGAAATCAGCTACTATAATATGTGGAAATTGGGTGATGTTAACCATCACGTCGGGTCTGATGCCGGGTTTCTGGAAATTATGAAAATATAACCAGAAGCTAAAAGCTACTATGGCCGCAAACTGTATTTTTTCGCTTTTGGTGCGTGCATATAAAATCACAGGAATGGCCGCCAGAAACGAAAACATGCCATTGCCATTGGTAAACATAGCCACAAAAAAGAGCACATTGGCCAGATAAAACGCCCAGGCTTTTTTGTTGAATAGTAGTAAGCCAAAACCCCAAAGCCCAAAGATAATAACCACATTTGGTTGCAAAGAGGTAATAGCCCAGAAGATGTTTTCGATAGGCTGAGTATTGAAAACAATAAAGATAATTGGCACAAGATAGGCCAATCCTACATTGATTTCTTTCAGTAAACGATAGAAAACAAATGGCAGAATAAGCAGATACGAAACACCCATGAGCATGAGTATCTTGTAGTTTACTTCGCCGAATAGGTTATAGCAAAGCAAGGTACTTAGCCTTACATAAATAATTCGGTGCTCGCACATTTGTGAAAACAAGAGGGTGATTTTTTCCCAGAAAGTGGTTTGCTGCATCCAGCTTGCCAGAAAACCTTCAATGCCGTGCCAGTCGTCGTTCCACCCGATGTTGAAAGCATTTTTATAAACAAAAATATAAAATGCAATAATAGGAGCCAGAATCAGAAAATATATACCTGCTTTATTTTTCATTCAAAAAGATAGTTTGTGTGAGTATTCCGGGATAACAAGGCCTTAAAATTTTTCTACAGACTCAACGTAATCCTGAAAGTGCGCTGCCGGAAGAAAATTGAAATTTACCCGATACGAGAGCACTGTGAAAACCAAAATCAAAGCGCTCAGGAAAGCCTGCATCAGAATTCCGAAAAATAGCAAGACTCCCCAAGTAGGAATGCTCACACTGTTGACAAAAACAATAATTATGCATAGAATCGCTACCAGAATGAGCGATGAAATAGCAATCAGCAGGCGGACAGATACCGTATCGATATAAACTGCAACCGCACTTAGCCCATGTATTACTAAAGAAGTATAATTCATCTTAGATTTACCTGTGTATCGCTCGCCTCTTTCAAGCCCGACAGACTTATATAACAGTCTTGAACGGATAATACCCCCAGGATAATGATTCCAGATGTCGGATACGTGCGTAACTTTATCCAGTAATTTTTTCGGAATTACTGAAAAATTACCAAAATTGATAACCTTACCCGTAAGGAAAATAAACGCATACTTATAGATTTTATAAAAAATCTTGAAGAAAAAACTCTCTTTACGTTTGGTTCGGCGGGCAAAAACAATCTCTTTTCCTCCGTTTGACGATGCCTCGTCGAGTAGAATTGGTAGATGCTCAGGTTTGTCTTCACCGTCTACGTCCATTACCACAAAAAAATCGTTGTTTGAGTTGGCATTGAGGTAAGATAAACCAATGGCTATGGCTTTTTGGTGCCCAAGGTTTTTGTTCAGATGGAGGATTTCGACAGGATGTCCTTTCAATTTATCTCCATCAACCTCCTGACTCGAACAATCGTCAACCACTAATATTCTATAATCATGGTATTTTGTAGGTGTCAAAACTAATCGTATTTGTTCGATTAGCTGATACAAACAATCCCAGTCATTAAAAAGTGGAGTAACAATAGTTATTTTCATATAAACAAACCTCTTGCTTCTTTAGAGGACACCTATTTAAGAAATCAGTTGTATTGCAAAATTAGGAAAAATTACGCTCGTATGCTTCAATTTGTTCGTCGTATCGCCTTAAAGTTTCCTTAACGGTTGAGTCATACTTAAAATCGAGCCATTTGTTCACATCAGTAAACATCTGTTTACGGTTTTTCAGAAAGCCTACATTGGTCGGTGCTTGTACGTTACTTAGCCCACCACGGTGTTTTCGGTAAACACCCATTGGTTCAGCAATATAATGAATATCGCCACGGGCGGCCAGTTGTATTACCAGTGCCCAGTCGCCGGCGGCAGCCCTGCTGTGCCATTCTACAAAATCGTGGTCACGAAAATAATTGCGGTAGAAAGTACTGGCAGTAGCAATAAACCAACGGTCTTCCAGAATATCCTTAATTGTGGAATGTATTTTCTGGGCTGGCTCATTAAAAAAATGCTCTGGCGATTTATCTTCATAAATCACCGTCATGTTATGGTGGCAAACCATATAATCTTTGTTGAACTCCATAAAATCAAACTGTTTCTGTAGTTTCAATGGGTCTGTCCAGTAATCGTCTCCTTCGCACAAAGCCACATAATCGCCTTTACAAGCCTTTAAAATGGAAAGTACATTGTTACGTCCGGCAAATTCTCTTGGCTCTTTAGGTCCTTGGTTTTCCTGATGCAGAAATGCATTGAAAAGATGTGGGTACTGCGCAATGTATTCTTTTATGATGACTTGGTTATTATCAGTCGAGGCATCGTCACCAATCACAATTTCTATATCAAAATCAGTTTTTTGCATCAGCACACCATCGAGCGTTTGTCTGATAAACTGCTCGTGGTTATAAGTAGGAATACAAACACTAACCTTAGGGTTGGTAGATTTCATGTAGCGTAATGTTAGAAACTATTTTTGATACGATGAGGCAACAAGGCAAAAAAACTATACGTTTTACTGAGCCATTTAGGAAAAATATATTCTCTGATAATTTCTTTCTTGATTTCAGCCGATGGCTTGCCTAATCGCAGATACTGAATAGCAGCAAATACCTTTTTGTTGTACTTATCAACATATTGTTTGCTATCGAGCAGCATTCTGTAATAACGGGCAATGTTTTTATTGAGAGTTTGGTGAAACTTATAGTTGAGTTCCTGATCTATGCCGCGATACATGCCAATGCGATTATGAAGAAATTCTGCATCGGTATAGCCATCGGTAAAACTCATGCCTGTATGGCGGTTTTTACGATAAACCGACATCACCTCGTTTATGTATTTAAACTTGCCGCCATTTTTGCCCAATAAAATATAACGAGGTATATCGCCGCTTTTCGACTCATGAAACCATTGCGGGTAATGTGTAATTATGCCATTACGGAACAAAATGGCCGAGGTAGCAATAAACCATACTTCGTCTTCTCCAATAAAGTCTTCTACGGTTACTATCTCTTTTTGGTCGGGCGGGTTAACAAATTGATTCGGGTGAGAATCATCATCAAAGATAATTTCGGCATTATGGAAACAGGCTACATAATCAGGATAAGCGTCCAGAAAATCAGCCATTTTTTGTAGTTTATTATCATCAGTCCAGTAGTCGTCGCCATCCATAGGAGCAACGTATTGGCCTTTGGCTACTTCCAATGCCACCAGGGTATTATTCTTCCCGAAGCCACCGAGGTTTTTCTGGTGTAGTAAGGGAACAATAATATCAGGATATTTTGCATGATATTCTTTAATAATCGCTTGCGTATTATCAGGCGAAGCATCATCTCCTACCAGTATTTCGAAACGAAAATTTACTTTTTGGCTCAGAATGGAATCTAACGTTTTACGAATAAATTTTTCGTGTTTATAGGTCAGAACCATTACACTTATTTTTACCATCTCATTCACTTATTTTAAACGCTCCGCTATACGCAATTTTGCACTTCTGGCTCTTGGGTTCTGTTGTCTCTCTTCTTCACTGGCTTCTATTGCTTTTCTATTAACGGCCTCTAAGGGTTTTAAATCATTTCCAAAAAAATCTTTTTCTACTTCTCCACCAAACTTACCACTGCGTATAAAGTTCTTCACCAATCGGTCTTCTAGTGAATGATAAGACATCACCACCAGTCGCCCGTTAATATCCAATACCTCTGGTGTTTGTTGCAAAAACTCTTCTAAAACAGCCATTTCCTGATTTACTTCAATGCGCAAAGCCTGAAAAACCTGTGCAAAGTATTTGTTCTCTTTACCACGAGGTGTAAATTTCTGCAAGGTATTTTTTAAATCATTGATGGTATCGATGCTTTTATTGAGGCGGGCTGTATAAATAGCTTGGGCGGCTGTGCGGGCGTTTTGTATCTCGCCATACATGCCCAGAATTTTGTGCAGTTGCTCAACCGAATATTCGTTAACAATATTTTTGGCTGTTATGTCAGCCGTCTGGTTCATGCGCATATCTAGCTCAGCATCAAATCTGGTCGAGAAACCACGCTCAGGGGTATCAATCTGATGAGACGATATACCAAGGTCGGCCAATATGCCATCTACTTTTTTTACGCCAAACAAGCGTAGATATTGTTTGATACTACGGAAATTGGCTTCAATGAAAGTGAAGTTTTTACTATCTATCAGTTTTGACTCGGCCTTTGCGTCGGCATCCTGGTCGAAAGCGTAGAGCTTACCTGTGGTAAGGTGTTCAAGAATAGCTCTTGAGTGCCCACCGCCGCCAAATGTTACGTCTACATAAACGCCATCTGGCTTAAGATTAAGGCCATCGAGGCATTCTTTGAGCATAACAGGTACATGGTAGGCAGACATACGAAAGCAATTAAATATCGATAATAATTGCAAAAATAGTGAAAAATGAAAATATTCCCGTCTTAATAGAAGTTTATCTATTTTTGGGTAAGAAGAAATACACAAAACTAAAAGTTGATTATTTTTCGTTTCAATAGTTGAGAATCATTAAAGGGTACTCTGAAAGATACACCTTTACCCTAAAACTATACAAAATCTGATTTTTCATGGCACGACGAGAGGTGTTTGTTAATATTTACGAGCAAATTACAGGATGGCGATTTGTACTTATTTTTCTTTTACTAATAATTGGCGCAGGAGTCTTGTATTATTTTACTCAACTGGGACTACAGGTTGAAGAAAGAGAAAAAAAATATGCGTCTTTATATGCAGCGGGAATTAGCTTTACGATAGAGCAAAATGGGTCAGACTGTGAGTACACCTATGTACAAGAAATGCTGGAAGCCAACGAAACTGTGCCAATGATTATAGTCATGAATGGTGTACCCTCTGACTACTCTCAGAATATTCCGGAGTTGGAAGACAAAAAGAAAAAATGGACTGAAAGCGAGAAGCTGGATTTTAAGTATAATCTAGTAGCCGAAATGGGGCAGGAGCATCCTCCTATTGAGTTTGTGGTTGGTAAAGATAAAGGTTATGTGTACTACAGCAACTCGGTAGTAGTAAGGCAATTGCGCTATTTTCCTTATGTGTTGATTGGTACTTTTCTTATTTTTGGCTCTTTGGCTTATATCGCCTATAGTTCGTCTCGCAAGGCTGAGCAGAATAGGGTATGGGTTGGCTTGGCCAAAGAAACTGCTCACCAGTTGGGCACGCCAATATCAGCCTTGATGGCATGGGTTGAGGTACTAAGAGCAAATCCTGAATTTGATGCCAGCATAGGCGACGAAATGGAGAAAGATGTAAAACGATTAGAAACAATTACTACTCGTTTTTCAAACATTGGGTCTATTCCGCAGATGAATAAGGAAAAGATAGTTGAAATAGTTGAGCAGACATTGAAGTATCTTGAAAGAAGGATTTCGACAAAAGTAAAAGTATATTTTACCAGCCAGATACCTAATGATGTTTTGGTAGATGTAAACAGACATTTGTTTGAATGGGTAATAGAAAACCTTTGTAAAAATGCCGTAGATGCCATGAGTGGCAAAGGTGAATTATCAGTATTGATACAGCCGCTTAGTAAAAACCGCATAGCTATTGATGTAACAGATACAGGTAAGGGGATTTCGCAGTCTAACTTACGTAAGGTATTCAGACCTGGTTTTAGTACTAAGAAAAGAGGTTGGGGTTTAGGGTTAACTTTAGCTAAGCGTATTATTGAAAACTATCATGAAGGGCGGCTGTATGTAAAAGAAACCCAGCTTGATAAAGGAACTACTTTCAGAATAATACTAGATGTAGCCGAAGCCTGAGTTACAATTCTGTTCAGTAATCGAACGCAAACCAACATACATGATTTCGTAATTTCTGGTCGTCGAGTACCAATTCACGAATGGCATCTGGTAGTTGTTGTCGTTGCCATTCGCACTCTTTGCGTCCAGCTTCATCTCTTCCATTTTCTGAGACAGCTGCTTTTGCAGCCTTAATGGCATAAGCCGCTGCACCCAATTCATGGGCGGCTACATGGGCAACTGCTACGGCTTGGCCTGCGGCCAGCGCAGCTTCTTTTGCCGCTCCCGAAACTTCTTTGGCTGCGGCATTGGCAATAAAGGCGGTTTGATGCGCTTGCTTCATCGGAATTTCACCCCGTACCCATGCCCTTGTCATTTCTATAGCTATGCGTGGGCGATTATCATCAGGTTTTGCCTCTTCAAAAAAGTGCAACACGTGTTCAGCACAAGTGGCTGCCCATAGTGCAAGCAAATGATGGTCGGCATCTGTTAACGTGCCACCACGGCGAATAGTAATAAATCTTGGGTCTCTTATTTTGGTGAATATCATGCCGCTAATAAATCAATAAAAGTTTTATTTTTCTTTCAAAAAAGCAAGAATCTCCTTAGCAAATGCTTCTGATTGTGAAGTGTTTCCATGATTCCCCGGAACGGTTTTCAGCGTAGCATTCGGAATAAGTTTGGCTAATGCGGCTACATCTCCATTGTCGTTATCGTGGTCGCCCGAAATAACAAGCACAGGCTTTTTAACTTTTCGGAGTTCAGTAGGTAGGGTAGTAGGCTGTACTTTTTGCAGATAACCCATTACCAAAGTATCAACGCCATTGCGTTTAGCACTTTCAATAGCGCCTTTGGTTTCAGGATACAAATGTGCTTTGCCCGAAAAGGCTTCGGCAAACATTTTTCTACGTTCCCAATTCGGATTTGTGAAATCAACACCTGCGCCGCCAATTACGGCTTTCATGATATGTTTATCTAGCGTTAGCTGCTTGGCTACAAGAATAGCCCCTCTCGAATAACCCACTACATAGTATTTTTTGCAGCCAAGGTGCTTCATTAATGCCATTACATCTTTTAGTTCGGCATTATCTTGGTAGGCTTCCAGCAAATGAGGTTTATCTGATAGACCATTACCCCGTAGATCAACATTGATTACTTTGAAGCCGTTTTCGGCTAAATTCTGAATCAAAAGCCCTCTTTTCCAGGATTTACTACTGCTCATAAAGCCATGCAAGAGCACAACAGGCGTACCCTCGCCCGTAACTTCATAATAGATTTTTGTGCCATCAAATGAGCTGAACAATGGTTCTCTATCTTCTTGCGCAAAAACCAATAAGGGGCATAAAAGAATAAATAATAGATATAGTCTCATTGATATTAGGGCTTTCGCTTTGGAATGGTCATGCCGCAGAGATTTGAGGTTTTCTTAATTGTGACTTCA
>NZ_JBBEWC010000020.1:0-69346 GCF_037860775.1 Emticicia soli
AAGGCTTTTAGTATTTTTCGATACGGATTGGATGAGCTTAATAGAGCTTTACTGTTTGATTTAAAGGCAGTTAGCAATTATTCTAAACTTTTGACATATACTTAGATGCTGACCGACATTAAGTTTTATCTTCGATACTCATACAAAAAGCCCTTTATAAGGGCTTTTTGTATGTAAAAATATTGTATTCTACTATTGCGACCACTCCGTTGGTGTTCTATCCCAACGATGGCTTTTTAGTTTTAAGCGAAGATTTTCATCAAGCTTTTTACCATCACTTGTACCAATATTAGCTTCAACGTGGCGTATCTTTCTCATACCCGGAATAATGGTATGTACATCGTCATTGCCTAAAATAAAGCGAAGCGCCATTTCAGGCATGGTCATGCCCGCTGGCACAAGTGGTTTCAAAGCATCAGCGTGCTCTACACTTGGAATCAGGTTCTCGGGTACAAAATAAGTTGAACGCCAATCATCAGCCGGGAATGTGGTTTCTTTGGTTAAAAGACCTGTTAGCGTACCTTCATCAAAAGGCACACGGGCAATTACACCAATATCCAACTTTTTGCAAAGTGGGAATAATTCATCTTCCGGGTTCTGGTCGAAAATATTATAAATTACCTGCACAGTATCAATTAACCCCGTTTTCAGGGTTTCTAGCACATTATTGGGTTCCCAACGGTTTACACTTATACCAAAGTGCTTTACTTTTCCCTGTTGTTTTAGTTTTGTAACGGCTTCTTTCCAATCATCATTGTTAGCCCAGGCATCTTCCCACACATGAAATTGTTGTAAATCAATGCAGTCAACTGCCAGATTTTTCAAACTTTTCTCGGTGTATTCAATAATATGCTCAGCCGGAAAACAATCTTCTAAAAGGAAATGAGATTTTGAAGGCCATGTGAAATTTTTTGGTGGAATTTTTGTTCCATAATGCAGGCGTTTCTGTGCGTATTTCTTCAATACATCGCCCAGAATCTCTTCACTTCTTCCTTCAGCATAGCCCCAGGCAGTATCAAAAAAGTTACAGCCTAATTCTACCGAACGGTCAAGCGATTGCCCTACTTCATCTTGGTCTGAACCTGTCCAACCTGCCAAACCCCACATACCATACCCTATTTCACTGACGTTCCAGTCGGTACGTCCAAATCTTCTATACTCCATGAAATTAGTTTTTTATAATTATGTGATTTAAAAATACAAAGTTTAGGAAAATGACTAAAGGAACAAGAAGAATCTAAAATTATGTTTTGTTCCCACTACGTTAGTTGTGTTTTTTATTCTTTACAGCAGCTATAATCCAGGCTATTATACCTATCAAAAATAAGGCAATACTTGTACCAAAAGCTATCCATTTAAACATTCCGGCAGCAGAAGCAAAATTAGCTGCCGCATCAGCCCTTTCCGGAAAGGCATTTAACATCGCGATGATTCCGGCATTTTCGGCAAAATCACCGATAGTAGCTAAAATAGGGAATATGTTTAATTGCTGCATAAAACTGCTTGGCGTAAAACCTCTTTTGAACACATAACTCAGTAATAAGACATTGGTTGTGGTGTAAATAAGCGGATAAACTACATCTATAAAAGCTTCAACCCACAAGTAATATTTCCGTCCCTCTTCACCATAAGCCACAAGTATATTGTATGCCTCGTTGGCAGTAAAACCAAATTTAAGGTCTAGAACACCGAGTATCATTTGCGGATCAAATTTACTCCGCATATAGGGCAAAATTCCGGCTGATATAATCATTTGTAGAACAAAGAAAATCAGCACATTAAGCCCCGACGCATAACGTCGAGCCAAGTTTGAGAGAGAGCTTAGCATTGTAGTTTATAGTTTAGTTAAAAGTTTGATTATAAATAAAAAATAAGGATATTGTTACATTAGAACATTTCAACCTACTCTCTCTATTCTCACTGCCACATTATTAAAAGCGGCATTGCCTGTTAATTCATCTAATATATATTCATCGGTTAAATCATTAATACTTACGCCCGCATATTTAGCCGCTATGTCTAGTTTTACGCCTTTGCGTGCGTGTCCGTAGCCATGAGGCATACTTACTACGCCTTGCATCATGTGGTCGGTAATCTCAATTGGCAATTCAACGGCACCTACTCTTGAACTCACTTTTACTATCGACTGACTATCGAGATTGAGCTTTTTAGCATCTGCTGAATGAATCATCAAAGTACATCTGTTACGGCCTTTCACTAAACGCTCAGCGTTATGCATCCATGAATTATTATCTCTCAAGTGTCTTCTGCCAATCAGCAGGTAATCAAAACCATTTTGTAGAGCATCGTCATCTAAATATCTGCAAAGTCTATCTATATCTTTTACCAATAAGTCAGGGGCTATATTTATGCGTTTATCGAGCGTAAGTAGACGCTGTGGTAAGCAAGGCTTTAAAGCGCCTAAATCAATGCCGTGTGGATTATCTTTTAGCTGTTTTAAAGATAGACTATAAGGGCCAAACTGCAAACCCATATCAAGCTTAAGTTCAGGTGGCTCAGCTGTAAAAGGGGTATCAGACGAATTATTTAATCGATGAGCCAATTCCTGATAAATTTCCCAGTCATATTTAGCGCCCTCTGCTTTAGTAAATAATGCTTCTGAGTACTTAGCTGTGTTTCTGACAGCCAGCACATGGAAGGTCATATCGTAATGAGATACTTCAAGGCCAGTAGCAGGTGGGAGTATAATATGCGCATGGCGTGTGGTTTCGTTGATATAAATATCAATTGCTACCATAAACTCTAGTTGTTCAAGTGCTTTATCGACCTGCACACCATTTGGCGTAGAAAGTACCGGATTGCCGCAGCTCGTAATCATTGCTTTAATTTGCCCTTCACCTTCTGTCAGTATTTCTTCTGCAAGCGTAGCAACAGGTAGCTCACCCAAAAACTCCGGCAGTTTTCGAACTCTGCTTTGCCAGCGGTTAAATTTATTTTCGGCTTTGGCTCTTGCCAGAAAATCTACGGCTGGTGCTGTAAACATGGCACCTCCTTCTCTATCCAGATTTCCTGTTAACACATTGATAGCATTAATCAACCATTGTGCTATGCTGCCAAATACTTGTACCGATACTCCTACTCTTCCGTAACAAACGGCGGCTTTTGCCTTAGTAAAATCATACGCAAGCTGACGAATTGTAGAAGCCGAAATACCTGTTTGCTTTTCTACTTTTTCGGGTGCAAAGGGTTGAGAAAGTTCTCTTAATATTTCTATCCCATCTGTAAATTCAGCTAGTATGCCTAAGGCAATAAGGTTTTCGGCAAAGAGCGTGTTAATCATTGCCAATAATAAAAAAGCATCTGTTCCAGGACGAATAAAATGGTGTTCATCTGCTTTGGCAGCAGTCTCTGTAAATCGTGGGTCTATCACTATTACCTTACCCCCTCTTTTCTGAATAGCTTTCAGCCGGTTGGCTACATCGGGCACCGACATAATGCTACCGTTAGAAGCAATAGGGTTGCCTCCGATAATAAGCATATAATCGGTATGGTCAATATCGGGGATAGGCATTAGCATCGGGTGACCAAACATTTGCCAAGCAGCAAAATGATGAGGGAGTTGGTCGGCCGAAGTGGCAGAAAACAAGTTTTTTGTACGCAGGGCTTTGGCAAATGCCGGGGAGTTCATGGAAGTGCCTAAGTTATGTATCGACGGATTTCCCTGATACATACCGATGGCATTATTCCCGTATTTTGCTTGTATATATTTTATTTTGCTAATAACTTCAGTAAAAGCTTCTTCCCACGAAATCTGCTGCCAGCCATGTATAGTACGTTTCACCGGAAACTTCAGCCGGTTATTATCTTCATAAATATCTTTTAAAGCCACAGCTTTAGGACAGATGTGCCCTCGACTAAAAGGGTCGTTTTTATCTCCCTCTATTTTTATTATTTTACTGCCGTCAACACTGATTTCAAGCCCGCACATAGCTTCACAAAGATTACAAGTGCGATAATGCGTAAGTACTGTCATAGGTCAGAAAAGATAGTATATAAGCAAGTTAGCAGTTTTTTAAGATACTTTTTCAGTCTGAAAATAATTTTATGAGATTTGGTGGGTTGAGGTCAAAAAAATAAATTCGTAGCATGTATGACTTCGTAGCTCAGTTGGTAGAGCAACTGAACGAACGCCACCCTCTCTTAATCAGTGGGTCGAGAATTCGAGGCTCACCGGGGTTACTTGACAATTATAGTCTGAGCATTTCTTGAATTACCTCATTATTCTACAAGAAGAAAACGGCAAAACAATCACCAAGAAAATAGCCATTAATCGTTGATTGGTAAATTAATATAGAAACTTACCAATTAAATTTCAATAACGATACCCCTTGTCTTGGTAGTTTAATGTTTAGCTTTAAACTACCATTGTTTGTTTTTATATAACTCGGTGATTCAACAAGTGCTAACTGTCCTGATTTTTCGAGTATAGCATATTGCTCTTGCGTAGGGCTTTCGGGTGAGCCCATTTTTTTCCATACTTCGTAGGCATTGCTGTTTTCTTTGTCAATCCGGTAATGATGAAAATTGAGCTTTCCGACAGGTAATCCTTTTAAATCTAGTTCTATGGTAGCATTTTCTGCTGTTACGTCATCATCATGGTAATGCCAAACCATTACTGCCGCCGAATTGACATCTTTACTGCCAAGCGCATTTATATCGGCATATTTGCCTCTTACGCTTGAATCTCTCACCATTTTAAAATCATACTTCGAAGTACTTTTTGTTTCTACACGCTTGCCCGACATCAGCCCAAACATTCTGAAAACATTCAAAACTGGTTTATCTATACCATTAGTGGCTAAATCACGGAAGCCGTAGAAATAAGGTTGATTCTCGAACTCGAACGACCAACTCACTGCGGCTTTCAGGTTAACCTTGTGGTAATCGGCCAGTGCATATTTTCTGGCAAACGAAGCGGCTGTGTAGCTCGAATACATCGTACCATTTCTGTAAGCATTCTGTGGGTTTGTTTTCATGCCACAGGCCGCACAACCCTCAGGGTCTGACTCTCCGATAATAATAGGCAAATGTTTAAGCGTCGGGTATGAGGCAACAATTCTGAACCCTTCCGAAATATCTCTTAGTTGTGTACCCATGTTCATTTGCACGTGCCCATCTACGATTTTAGGTGCACCTTTGGCGTGAAACGAAATAAAATCAAGCGGCGAGCCTACTTTACCTGTTACGTAATTTTTGCCCGATATACAATGGTTCAGAAAAGTCTTTAAATACTCAGCTGCTTTATCCCAACTTGGGCCTGTTGTCTCAGGGCCACCAATTTTAATGGTCGGCAAAGCTCTTTTGGCGGCATCAGCCGTATAATCATAGAGTTTGCAATATTCTTCAACCGTACCTTTCCAATAGCCAATGTTAGGCTCGTTCCAAAGCTCCCAGTACCAGCTTTCTACCTCTTTTTTGCCGTATCGCTCAACCGAATGCTTTACCCATTGATATACCAGCTTGGCCCATTTCTTATAATCGGTAGGCGGATACGCCCAACCTGTATAAACATCATTATAAGGCATGCCAGGCTTCCAGTTATGTTCGTAGGGTTCTGGCTTTGGAGAAAGAGCCTTTGGCATGAAACTAAATTGCGCCAGTGGCTTAATACCTCTTGCCAGATACGTATCAAATATCTTATCAACACGAGTCCAATCATAGATTGGATTCCCGTTGGCATCTTCGGTATAAACATTCGTTGAACCCCATTTTAAGTTCAATGTGTCGTGCCCCGAAGTCAACAAATTATGCGCTCTGAAATAGACAGGCACAGGGCTCATGGCTGATAATTCAGATAGTAGCTTTTTACCGTCTTTCATGTATGCATAATTGGGTTCGTCAGCCCCAAACCATGCCCACATGGTGCTCATATCACCTATTTTTTTATCAAAATCAACCTGAATACTTGTTTTTTCAGAAGAGGTATCCTGTGAAAATCCAATAAAGCTTAAAGACGTAAGAATAATTACGAGAATAATTTTTTTCATGGAAAGGTGGTTTGAATAGAATTATACAAATGTATGAATTCTATTCATAAACCGCTTTACTAAGTATCGCTGAATTTTAACTAACTCGAAAACTTTGTTTTCATTCAATTATTCAAAGCGTAAAAATTTTTAAGCTTAACTTTGTATATAATATTTATCAAAATTCACCTCATTCATCATTCAATGCGTCACATCTTATTATTACTATTTTTTGTAAATCTCACACCAACTTTATCAGCACAAACCATTTACTCAAAAGCTTACGGAAAGGCCAGTAATCCTGCCATAATATTTGTACATGGTGGGCCAAGGGGTAATTCCACACTTTTTGAAGGTACTACGGTAGAAGCCCTTGCAACAAGAGGATTTTATGTAATTGTTTACGACCGCCGAGGAGAGGGGCGTTCGATAGATACTACGGCTACTTTTACATTTAAAGAAGCCTTCGCTGACCTTAATTCGCTTCTGCAAAAGTATAATTTGAAGAAAGTTACTATAATAGGTCATAGTTTTGGAGGTATTGTTTCAACACTTTATACCGATGCTTACCCTGAAAAAGTTGAGCAGCTAATATTAGTCGGAGCTTTATTTTCTCAACAAGAAACTTACGACCATATCTTGTCGACAGTAAAGAAAATTGGCATTGAGAAACATAATAATGAATTGCTGGCTCGAATTTCAGCCATTGAAAAACTTAGCAAAAATTCTGCTGAATACCGCAAAGAATGCTATGAAGTGGCCTCTGAAAACGGCTATTTCAGAATGCCAAATCCTACAGCAGAATCAAAACGATTGAATGAGATTTATCAGCAAAGTGAATTTTCTAAAAGCAATATCCGCAACGATTTAGCACCGATACGATTTTATCAGGATGAAACGCTTGTGAATATAAATACAAAGCCTAATCTGAAAAAAATAGCGAAACATGGCATAAAACTCTTTGCTCTATACGGAAAACAAGATAATATTTTTTCGGCGAAGCAATTAAACGATATGCAAAATATTGTAGGCAAAACCCGATTTCAACTGATAGATAACTGCTCGCATTATCC
This sequence comes from Emticicia soli, assembly GCF_037860775.1. NCBI lineage: Bacteria > Pseudomonadati > Bacteroidota > Cytophagia > Cytophagales > Leadbetterellaceae > Emticicia > Emticicia soli. The sequence goes on from NZ_JBBEWC010000020.1 coordinate 7,061, forward strand.
GTTTGTTGACCAACAAAAAGCGTTTCTGGATACGATTGAAAACTGGATGAAAGCTAAATAATTTTTTACACTCTTTCAATAACAACCGCGTACCCCATACCAACGCCTACACACATGGCAACTAAAGCATAACGCTGTTGGGTTCTTACCAACTGATTAGCAGCAGCCTGTATAATGCGTGTACCTGACATACCGAGTGGATGACCCAACGCAATGGCTCCTCCATTCGGATTTATTCTTTGGTCGTCATCGGCTAAGCCTAGTAAACGGCTTACTGCTAAACATTGTGCAGCAAAGGCTTCATTAAACTCTATTACCGCCATATCATTGAGCGTTAAGCCTGCTTTTTGCAATGCTTTTTGTGAAGCCCCAACAGGGCCAATACCCATAATGCGTGGCTCTACCCCTACCACAGCCGATGAAACAATACGAGCTTTAGGCGTAAGATTATGCGTTTTTAAGGCTTCTTCTGATGTAATGAGCATAGCTATTGAACCATCATTCAACCCGGCAGAATTACCTGCTGTAACCGTACCGCCTTCTTTCTTGAAAGCAGGCTTTAGTTTTGCCAGTATCTCAAGGCTTGTGTTAGCTTTTATGAACTCGTCTTTATCAAAAACGCTTACATTTCCTTTTTTATCTGCTATTTCAACGCCTATTATTTCTTCGGCTAAAATACCGTTTTGCTGAGCAGCAAAGGCTTTTTGTTGAGAACGGTAGGCGAATAAATCCTGATCTTCACGGCTGATATTATACAATTCAACCAGATTTTCTGCCGTTACGCCCATGGCATCGGTGCCATACATTTTATGCATCTGCGGATTAACAAATCGCCAGCCGAAACTTGAATCGAACATCTGGACATCGTTGCCAAAAGGTTTTGAGGTTTTAGAAATAACCCACGGACCACGGGTCATGTGTTCTACTCCTCCGGCAATAATCACATCTCCGTCACCTGCTTTGATAGCCCTATTAGCATGAATAACCGCCGACATACCTGATGAACACAAGCGGTTCACGGTCTCTCCCGGAACAGTATAAGGTAAGCCTGCTAACAACAGCGCCATACGTGCCACATTGCGGTTATCTTCTCCGGCCTGATTATGGCAACCCAACACAACATCATCAATTAATTCAGGCGCTACTTTGGGGTTTCGTTTCAGTAATTCTTTAATCGGAATCGCCGCCAAATCATCAGTTCTCACAGGTGATAGGCTTCCGCCAAAACTACCGATTGGCGTACGTACGGCATCAATTATATAGGCTTCTTTCATGCTTAATTCTTCAATTGAGTTTTTCTACAAAACTGGCACTGGTTTTAGCTCTTACTTCTTCAAGCGTAGCATTGGGCATTAATTCTATCAGCGTCAACTGATTATCAGTATAATTAAATACTGCCAGCTCGGTTATAATAAGGCTCACAACACCTGAGGCTGTTAAGGGCAAAGTACAAGCCGGAACAATTTTAGACGAACCATCAGGATTGGTGTGAGTCATAGTAATTATGAGGCGTTTTGCGCCTTTGGCCAAATCCATAGCCCCACCTACACCTAATAATGGCTTGCCCGGCACAGCCCAGTTGGCCAGATTAGCGGCTTCGTCTACCTCTAAACCACCCATAATGGCCACATCAATATGCCCACCCCGAATCATGGCAAACGAATCGGCACTATCGAAATAACTGCTGCCTTTTAGTGCCGTAACCGGAATTTTACCCGCATTTACGGGATAATCCATTGCTCCGCCGCCATCGGCAGGTACGGGGCCTACGCCAAGCATGCCGTTTTCGGTATGCAAAATAATATCGTGCTCTTCTGTTATTAGGTCAGCTACTAAAGTCGGAATCCCGATGCCCAGATTTACCACATCTCCTTTTTTCAACTCTTCTAAAGCTCTTTTTGCCATGTTCATGCGGCTTTCGTCTACTTTCTTGGAAGAAGAAACCGATGCTGACATGCCTAAATCTTCAAGCGTAAGGGTAGCTTGCACCAGATAGTCTACATAGCAGCAAGGCGTATGAATATGCTCGGGCTTAATCTCTCCTACCGGTACAATTTCTTCTACTTCGGCAATTACTAAATCGGCAGCAGTGGCCATGGCTTTATTAAAATTCTGCTCGGTCATGCGGTACTGCAAATTACCTGCTGTATCGGCACGCCATGCTCTAATGAACGCCACATTGCCTCGCAAACCCTTAATAAATACCTGCTCAACACCATCTATCTCTTTGGTTTCACGGCCTTGCGCTATCAATGTTCCGGCTGATGCGGGTGTATAGAACCCTCCGATACCCGCTCCACCTGCTCGCAGTGCTTCGGCTAATGTACCTTGTGGTAATAGTTCATAAGCTATTTGTCCGGCTTGCACGGCTTTTACCGCATCCGGATTAGAAGTAAAAAACGAACCAATCAATTTTTTAAGCTGTCCGTTTTTTAGTAATCTGCCGCCGCCTAAACCCACTTCTCCGGCATTGTTGCCAATAAAAGTTAAATCTTTAGTACCTAGCTCAGCCAAGGCATGCATCAAATGCACAGGATTACCCGTCATGCCGAATCCTCCCTGCAAAAGTGTGTCGCCGTCTTTTACCATACGTGCGGCTGTGTGCGTATCTATAATCGGAACCTGCTTCATGTTTATCTTATTCAAATGCCTCAAATGGTAGCCCTACATAGTTTTCGGCTATGGTTGTAGCGTAGGCTTTTGATAGTTTTATATAATCGAATTTTGCTTTTTGTAATTGATATTGAAACGACCCGTGTTGGTCTTGTTTATGAAAGAGTGTAGTCATGAAATTAGAAAAATCCTGTGCTCGCCAGATGCGTTTCAGAGCCGTAGCGGAGTAATTATCTAATGCTTTGGCGGAGTTTTTCTGATAGTATCCTACAAATCCATCGGCCAGGTGTTTTACATCTGCTACTGCCAGATTCAGACCCTTGCCGCCTGTTGGCGGTACAATATGGGCAGCGTCTCCGGCCAAAAATAGCCTCCCGGCCTGCATATTATCGGTAAAAAAGCTACGCATCGGGGTAATACCTTTTTCGAAAATTGGCCCTGTTTTTAAAGTCCACCCTTCTGTACCTAAACGAATAGACAATTCTTCCCATATTCTATCATCGGGCCAATTATCAATATGCTCAGTATTATCTACCTGTATGTATAAACGGCTAATTTTATCTGACCGTAAACTATGTAGCGCAAAACCTCGTTCATGATAAGCATAAATCAGCTCTTCGGTCGATGGTGCTACATGAGCCAAAATGCCTAGCCAACTAAAAGGATAAGTAACTGTATACTCCCGATAGGTATCAGGTGGTAAAGTTTTACGCCCAATACCATGAAAACCGTCGCAGGCAGCTACAAAATCACATTTCAGAACTCCTGTTTCACCTCCATGCTCAAAATGAATTTCAGGATTATTAGTCTCAAAATTTTCAATTTTTAAAGCCGGGGTTTCAAAATAAATTTGTCCACCTCCGGCCAGCCAAACATCTGTCAGGTCTTTTACTACTTCCTGTTGCCCGTAAATAGTAATATTTCTACCGCCTGTTAATTCGCCAAAAGGGATGCGGGTACGCTGACCATCAAAACTCAGATATACTCCATGATGCACCAATCCTTCTCTCAACAGGCGGTCGGCTACGCCTAAATCTTTATAAATATCAACTGTATTTTGTTCGAGCAGCCCTGCTCTTACCCGTGACTGTACATACTCACGGCTACGGTTTTCGAGAATAATAGCCTCAATGCCATGCTTACGCAATAGCAAAGCCAATGTTAAACCCGCAGGACCTGCCCCAATAATACCTACTTGTGTTTTAACTATTTTCATAAACTACTCCCATTTCTTTAAATAGCTCCTGCGCAGTAGCAAAAGCCTCGTTAGCAGCAGGAAGGCCACAATACACCCCCGACTGTAGAATAACTTCTTTGATTTCGGCCACCGAAACGCCATTATTGATAGCAGCACGAAGGTGGAGTTTAAACTCAGCTTTTCGGTTCAAAGCAATAAGCATTGCCAGTGTTATAAGGCTTCGGCTATGTTTTGAAAGATGGGGTCTTGTCCAGATTTCACCCCAGGCATAATTGGTAATGAATGATTGAAAATCGGTATTGAACGAATTGATTTTTTCGTTGGCTTTATCAACATACGCATTGCCGAGTACTGTACGCCTTACGTGCATTCCTCTATCATAGCTGTTATCTCCAACCAGAAAATCAAGTAATATCTGTGCATACTCTTTAGGTTTTTCGGTGCTTGCCAAATGGCGAGCATGAAGCACTTTCAGGTGCGCATAAGGTATTTTATTAGCCAGATACTCAGCCTGCTCTACGTTTGTTACGGGGTCTTCATCGCCTGTTATAATCAGGGTTTCAACCGAAATATTCTGTATTTTATTTCTGAAATCGGCATCTCTTATGGCTGCACAACAATTGGCATAACCTATGGTATCGCAACGTAAAAACATAGCCTTGGTTTTAGCTACCAGTTTAAACTGATGTTTTCTGAAATCTTCGGTAAACCATCGTTCCATTGTATCGTTCACAATGGCTTGCATACCATCTTTCTTAATAGCTGCAATGCGTGTATTCCAACGCTCATCGTCACCAATTTTTGCGCCGGTATTGCTCAAAACAAGCTTTTCAAATCTCTCAGGATAATTCAGTCCCAACCATTGCCCTATTAAACCACCCATCGAAAGGCCACAATAATAAGCCGTTTCAATTTTCAGGTCATCCATCAAATCTATTACGTCTTGCCCTAGTGTGTCAATCGTATAAGGACCTGTCGGAATCTCGCTACCACCATGCCCACGGGTATCGTATTGCAATACTCTGAAATAAGGTAACAGATGCGGCACCAGTTCGTCCCACATCATCATTTCGGCACCTAACGAATTTGAAAATATCAACACCGGACTATTGGGCGTACCTTGGAGTTTATAATTAGTTTTCATAGTGATTTAATGATTTGAAAGATTGTCTAAAATTTCGTCGATGATGTCCAGACTATTGCCTATCGAATGCACAGGCATAAATAGTTCTTCTAAATTAGGTAAATCCAGAGACATTTCAGACAAAATATCTTTCAAATGCTTTTGTTGGGCTATTGCCTGCTTGCAGGCTTTCTCTATCAGTTCATGGGCTTGTATTTTGCCCATTTTAGGTGCCAGAGCCAAGGATACGTTTTCGGCATAAATCAAACCTCTGGTTAGTTCCAGATTAGCCAGCATTCTTTTTTCGTCTACTTCCAAGCCCTGCAATAATTCTATACTTCTTTCTACTGTTCCTCCGGTAAGCATCATTATCTCACTCATTACTTCCCATTCCGAATGCCATAATCCGGCCGAACGTTCATGCTCCTGCGACATAGCTGATAGAATTGATGCCACCAAATGCGGTACACGGTTGGCATTAGCCAATATAGACGCACATAGTACCGGGTTACGTTTATGAGGCATCGTGCTAGAACCACCCCTGCCCTCTCTTGCACCTTCAAACACCTCACCTACTTCGGTTTGCATCATTAAAGAAACATCCTTGGCAATTTTGCCCAAACTGCCCACCAATATGCCTAAAACACTTGCCCATTCGGCCATGTTGTCTCGCTGAGATTGCCACGAAAAAGCAAAGTTCAACTCCAGCATTTCAGCTACTGACTGTACCACTTCTTTTGGCAGATAAGCATTGCCGCTCCCTACTGCTCCATTGAGCTGTAGTACCAGCACCCTTTCTTCTACACTTTTAATGCGTGCCTTTGCTCTCTCGATACTTTGCAACCACATAGCTGTTTTTAAGCCAAAAGTAATGGGCCTTGCTTGTTGCAAGAGTGTACGCCCCACCATAAGCGTCTGTCGATATTTTTTAGTGAGCCCAAGCAGTAATTGTGAGAGCACATCTAGCCGTTCATCGAGCCATATAATCAGTTCTTGTATTTGTAGTACTGTGGCGGTATCTACTATATCCTGGCTGGTTGCTCCCAGATGCACATATTTCGAAGCCTCAACATTGTTGTTTTTAACAACCCGTGTTAGTTGCTTAACCAGCGGAATAGCCACATTGCCACCCGTTATCAGGTCTGCTCTGAGTTTTTCGATGTCAATAAAGTCGGTTCGGCAACAGCTCACAATAATTTCAGCTAAATCGGCGGGGATAATTCCCAGTTCGGCTTGCACCATTGCCAGCACACCTTCTAAACGAAGCATTTGCGCAATACTTTGTTTGTCAGACAATAGTTCGTTGACCTCGTCGGAATAAAAATACTGAGAATATAAGCTCATAAGATAACAGGCATTGTGGGCATTTTAGATGTCAAAAAAAACAGTCTCGTTATCACCCTGCATATAAATATTAAACTCGTAAGTTGAGCCTTTTTTGTGTGCTATCAGCGTATGCCGTCTGTCGTCCGGTACTGAGTTTAGTACTTCATCTTTGCTATTCAGCTCGGCCTCATCTGAAAAATAAATGCGAGTGTAAGAATGAACCTGCTGCCCTCGCATAAAGATAATTGCGGTTATATACGGTGCTTGTCCGTTGACAGAAGCAGGTTTTATTGTATAAAAAACGAAACGGTTCTGCGCATCGGTACCCGTACCAAAACGCCCGAAAAGCTGGTTTTGTCCGTCGTTCTGCCATAGTTCAATCATAGCATCGGGTATCACAACACCTTGTCCATCGAATACTTTTCCTGTAACGGTGATGGCCTCTTCATAGTCAATCGGATTAACCATTTCGTTGCCTACAAGGCTTTTAAAATCATATATATATTGCTCAGGCGTGAGGCCATAAGCAAAATAAGGTCCAACAGTTTGAGAAGGTGTTTGTAACATCATGATAAATCAGTTTACAGGTAATCAATTACAAAGTTTCAAAAGGTGTTTGTTTATAACCTCTCAGCACAAAGTCGAAACGATAGGCCAAGGCAAAGCTAGGCTCGGTGGCACTTAAATCGAATTTCGAAATGAGCAAGTCTCTGCCTTTAGGTGGCACACTTAAAAAAACAGGGTCGTACTGCAAAAGCGGGTCTCCCTGAAAATACATTTGTGTTACCAGCCGATTGGTGATATTTGCCCCAAATAAAGAAAAATGTATATGATTTGGCCGCCAGGCATTATAATGGTTTCCCCACGGATACGCCCCAGGCTTAATGGTATAAAACTTATAATTACCCTCGGCATCGGTTATGCAACGCCCTGCGCCTAAAAAATTAGGGTCGAGTGGGGCTTCGTGTTGGTCAACTTTATGTACATATCTCCCCGCTGCATTAGCCTGCCAGATTTCAATAAGCGTATGTGGCATCGGCTGACCGTTTTCGTTCATCACTTTGCCGTGTACTATAATTCTTTCGCCTAATGGTTCGCCATTTTTTGCTGTATTTTTAGTAAGGTCATTGTCTAGCGGCCCAACGTTAAAATCACCAAAAACAGGGCCTGTAAGTTCAGATAAAGATTGCTTTAAAAGGACTAATGGTTTCTGAGGGGCTCTCAATACAGTTGATTTGTATTCTGGAGTCAAATAAGGAGGGTGTACTTCTCTGTCGAAAGAATTGTAAATAATCTGGCTCATGGTTGAATATTTTTAACAAAGATATCTGTGATGTCTAAAACTTTCTTGGATTAATCAAAATTTTACTTGTACAAAACAAACATTCAATTTAATTTCACTGAGTTATTTGAGCTATAAAAAGAAAAGACCGGGTTTGGTTTAAAATGCTTCAAAATTGCAGAATCCAGTAGAGACGTATTGCAATACGTCTCCAAGGGCTTGTCCAATTTTCGAATCATATTTGAGAAAATAGATAAAAAATATTGAATTTCATATAAAAAACATATTCGTCGACAAGAGCCGTATTGCAATACGGCTCTACTATAATTAGGCATTACATTTCAATGTTCATAGCTTAAAACCTTTGCTAATTACCTATTATCAATCCAAAAAAATACTTGTATTTTTAAAACATACAGATGAGCAAAAGCATTATCAATTTCAAGGGATTGTATGGAGATAAACAGGCCATTTATCTGCCTAATTTTATTCATTACGAGCCACTTGAAACCCGTAGTAAAATGTATGATTGGGAGATTAAGGAGCATTTACACACTGAGCTATTTCAGGTGTTCATGATTGCAGAGGGAGAAGGTATTATTATTTCTGAAAACAAAGAGCTAAAGCTCATCGGCCCTTGCATTGTAACCATACCTACTAATTCTCTGCACGGTTTTGTTTTTCAGCCTGATATAAAAGGCGAGGTAATTACATTTTCGGAGTCTTTTCTGGAGAATATTTTTAAAGATTTCCCGAAAGTGTTGCTAGGCATCAATCGGTTTAATCTTTTACTATTTACCGATAAAATACAGGCATTTCAGCAGATTTTTCAATACAAAACCGAAATTGTGAAAGAGTTGTATGATGATAATCTTGAGAAAAACACCGTCATACAATCGCTCTTTCAGTTGTTCTTTATTTATTTGTATCGGTTTAGTGTATCGCAAAAGCAAACCATTGCGCAATCCGATAACCGAACGCTGCAATATTTTCAGGCTTTTCAAAAGAGTATTAAAAAGAGCCTGCATGAAACTAAATCTATCAGCCAATATGCCAAAGAGTTGAATATCACAAGTGTGCATTTGAATAGGATATGCCAGTCGCTGGTACAAAAATCTGCCCTCGAAATTGTACAGAATTACCTGATTAACGAAGCAAAAAAATACCTACTCAATACTAATTATTCGGTTTCGGAGGTATCTTACTTTCTCAATTTCAAAGACCCGGCCTATTTTACCCGATTATTTAAAAAACAAACAGGCGTAACGCCTACTGATTTTCGGAAGAATTAACTCACTTCCTTCGAAGAAATAAACAAGGTCATTACTCCGGCGCAGACAGTCGGAATGGCAAAAATCAAGAAATTAGTACTTAATGTTAAACCCATTCCTATCAGGATACCGCCAACGGCAGGGCCAACAATGCCACCGAGCCTGCCAATACCAATAGCCCAACCCACTCCGGTTGTTCTGAATTCGGTTGGGTACATACGTGCTGCTACGGCATATAAGCCCACAAAACCGCCTTGAATACCAAAACCTAATAAGAAGAAAACATAAAGAATAGAGTCTGAACCTATAAAGATTTTGAATATAGCCATTAGTATACCTGTCAGAATCAGAATGATTCCGATAGTCTTTTTAAGTCCTATTTTACTCGAAAAATAGCCCTGTGTCATTATCCCAAACCAAGCCCCTACATTAAAAACAGTACCTGTATAAATAGCCAGTTTCATTGATAAACCCGCATTGGCAGCCAGCTTTGGTATCCAGCTTGTAAGGAAATACAAAGTAGCAAAAGCAAAAAACAGAGCTACCCATAATTGTATGGTTGGTATACGAAACTCTTTTTTCATCAACGATTGCATGGAGGTTTGAGGTCCTTCTGCCGATTTAGGCGGAATGGCCTCAATAGCCTCAAAACCCATTTTAAGTAGAATAGCATTAATTTTCTCTAAGGCTCTTTTGGGTTGCTTTTTAATATAAAAATCGAGCGATTCGGTTAAAAACCAATAGATGAGTGGCAATGAAACAATAGTGATGATGCCCGCTAGCTGAAACATACGCTGCCAGCCATCTTCTACAATAATTTGCCCTGATGCCAAGCCCGACAAAACAGCTCCTATCGGGTAACCGGAAATAACAAAACTCACCCAGAAATCTTTGCTTTTATTAGGCGTATATTCGGCAGCTAATGCAGCCGTGCTTGCCAGCATACTGCCAATGCCTAAACCACTAATAAACCTAAATCCTGCCAGCCAATAAACCGATGAAGCATACGAGGTAAAATAAACTGTTGTACCCATAAGCGCCGCACTTAGCAGAATCATGTTTTTGCGGCCAATCTTATCAGCCACAGGTGCAAGAAATAAAGCGCCGAAGGTCATGCCGAAAAGCCCAGCACTAAATACAATACCCAAAGTTGCCGGGTTTACGCCCCAGTTCTGCGAAATAGCAGGTGCGGCATAAGAAATAATGAGCACATCCATGCCATCGAGCATATTCATAAAGAAGCAAACGAAAAGCGTAGCGTATTGTAATCGGGAGAGCGGCGAATTATCAATAAGGTTTTTGGTATTGAATATCATAGTTATAATGGTTAAATAGGCATTGAAGAACACTCTCTCATTTCACTTTCCAGACCTGAATAGATACATTATCAGGATTTCTGAGCGCTTTGCATATAAAAATAGCATTATTCATCCATTCGTATTTACTACCTTTGGGTGCTTCAAACTTGGGAATAGCTCTGAAATAATATTCTGACGGGTCAACCTGCTCACCTTTGGCAATGCGTGCGGCTATTTCGGGCGTAGCGGCTCTTATACCTGTGTTTTTGATGTAAATTATTACGCCATCGTTGGTTTTCATCTGGTAATGCGCTTCCAGCTCTGCCACGCCATCGCTTCTCACAATCTGCCAGTCGGCACCGCCATTCAATATTTCGGCTTTTATGTTTGGGCCTTCAACTGTTCCACCAATGATAGGAATAATCCGTCTTACACCATGCGGTGTTTCACCCACCACTATAGCAGGGTTTAATTTTACTTTTAACTCACAAACAAATTCTAGTTGAGGGGCTTCGGGTGTAGACTGTGCATAGGTATTACATAAGCACAAGAGCATCAGCGACAGGCCGAGGTAAATGTTTTTCATAGGATTAATAGATGATTAGATGAACTTACTGCAATCCTAACATGCGAATTGCATTTTCCTTTAAAATTAATGGTTTTACCTCCGGTTTGAAACCTGCTTCATCAAAATCTTTTATCCATCGCTCAGGAGTTATCAAAGGGAAGTCTGTTCCGAATAACATTCGGTCTTTTAGCAAGGTATTAGCATACTGAACCAATTGCTTCGGAAAGTACTTCGGCGACCAGCCACTTAAATCAATATACACATTAGGTTTGTGCATGGCTACTGATAGTGCTTCGTCTTGCCAGGGCCAGCTTGGGTGTGCTATGATAATGGGACAATCTGGAAAATCTATGGCTACATCATCCAAATGCATTGGGTTTGAATATTCTAAACGAAGCCCACCGCCCCCACGAACACCACTGCCAAAACCTGAATGACCAGAGTGAAAGAGCATAGGCAATTTATACTCGGCAATGACTTCGTATAAATGATAAGCCATTTTATCTTGTGGATAAAACCCTTGCACAGTCGGGTGAAACTTAAAGCCTTTTACACCATAATTCTCAATTAACTCACGGGCTTCACGAGCTCCCATGCGGCCTTTATGTGGGTCGATGCTCGCAAACGGAATCATCACATCGCTGTTCTTAAGGGCTCCTTCTGCCACTTCAATATTCGGGATACGGCGTTTTCCGACATTAAATTCCGAATCGACAGTAAACATTACAAAAGCCATATTCATTTCACGGTAATAATCGGCAGTTTCCTGAATCGTAGGGCGTTTGTCAGACTTAAAATATTTGGCAAAGGCCACATCAAACTCAGACCGATAATCGTCATGCGGCTGGCAACACGAAACCTCTGCATGGGTATGCACATCAATGGCTACTATTTTGTTTATGTCTATCATGCTATATCTATGCTGAAAACGCTGTATTACTGTTTATTCTTAGCTAAGTAAAGATAGCTATTATTCTATAAATCCGGGTTTAGCTTTTGTGCCTGTTTTTGTCCAGTTTCTTAATTCATCAAAAGCCTGAGCTGTCTGCGCAGGAGAAAAAGCACAATGCCCTTGACCATTGGTGTATTTAACCGTAAAATACTGGTCTTTGCCTTTGTGGTGCACCATGTTTTCGAAATTAATTACGCCATAACTTGGTGGTATTAGTTGGTCGTAAAGGGTATGCACCAGCAATACAGGTTTATTGATATTACCTGAGCGGTCGTATTTTCCGAAAACTGTTTCAGGATTCACAGTTGCCGCCAAACGTTCGGCCTTTTGGTTTACCAGCACATTATCGGGGAAACCCGAATAAACCGTATTGGTATTATCAAAAGGGTTGCCGCCTGCTTTCTGGGCTATGTCTCGTAATACATTTTCGTTGAAAAAAAGTGAAAAGGGTAAATCGTCGAGCTTTAAATCAAATCTTTTGGCAAAGGCAACCGCCAGCACTGAATCTTTAGCAATAATCGACTTTTTGATGTCCATCGCTCTGTTCAACATTTTTCTTGAATCTTGTGCCTGATAATTACTTTTTAAATCAAAAATAGTGCTTAGTGGCGTAATAATGCCGGGGAAAAGCCCATTGAAAGTAGCATACATATCATATTCTTTGCGGCATTGCAGGTATATTCTGCTTGAAAGTGGACAAAGTGCCAAACCTGCCTGATAGTTGTTATCGAAGTTTTCGAGCATTGCCAAAGTAATACCACCACCCATCGAGTGCCCTACCATGAACGTACTATCAGGCTTACCATATTTACCAAAGAAATATTTGCGCAGGGCTTCGGTATCGTTAACCCCTTGTGCCAAAGCTAAGCCTTGAAACTGATAGTCTGATGCTGCAACGGCAAAGCCCCTGTCCAGAAACGGACTCATACTCTTCAAAAACTGAGGATTTTTACTTTGCAGCGGGCTACCGTTAAACTCATAGCCGTGTGCATACATTACCAGTTTGCCTTTCCAATTGGCAGGAAACAGAATTCTATAACGAGCTCCGTTGATATTGCCCGAATCTATTTTGGCAATGTTTTGCCCAAAGGCTGCTATGCATGTGAAAAGAATCAGAAAAATGATGTTTTTCATGTTTACTTGTTTTTGCTAAACGTGTTATTATTTCTTTGTTTTCTTCATTTCCTGCTCAAAAAAGGCTGTCATCTGGCTATAGTATTTATCAATCATTACACCCGGGCCGTGGCCACCTCCGGCAATAATCACTAATTCGCTTTGCACTCTCTCTTTCTGTAGCTTTTCATACAGCTTTTTGCTTTGGCAGTCAGGCACTAAAGGGTCTTTGTCGCCATGAAAAATAAGGAATGGAGGATTGTTCTTATTCACATAACTGATAGGGTTAGCCAAAGCAACTTTAGCAGCATTTTCCTGAATTGCACCACCAATCAAAGAAGATTCAGGCGATTTTGCTTCGTTGTGCGAAAACGAACTACCACATTTATCCATAATCAGAAAATCAGTCGGGCCAAACCAATCTACTGCTGCATTGATGTGGCTACTCTGGTCGGTATGTTTGCCAACGCTGCCTTCAATATCAATAGCAAGGCCGCCAATTTTATCGGTTTTGGTTGAGTTGGTAGTACCTGTTAAGGCCGTTAGGTGCCCACCCGACGACCAGCCTGTTACACCAATAAACGAATCATCTAAAGCAAATTCCCGGCTATTGGCTCTTATAAAGCGAATAGCTGCTTTTATGTCATAAATCTGCGCAGGAAATATGGCGTCGCTGCTAGAACGATGGTTAACATTCACTACTGCAAATCCATTTTCAAGCAATTTCTGGCCTAAACCAACTTTAAATGTTTCTTCTTTGGCCGAATTAGAAAACCATGCACTACCATAAATGGCTATCACAACAGGATACGGTGCTTTACCATTTTTGGGCAAATGAATATCAAGCTTGTGACCGATAATGTTATCGCCTACATAATCAATATCTAACCAATATTTCGATGAAGAAATGGCTGTTTTTTCTGTGTCTATCTCTTTCTGCTGCGCCCATGCAGATACCGAAGCTAGTATCAGAAGAACCATGATTTTTTTCATAACAAAGCTTGATTAGTAATTGATTAAACCCTTCCCCAATGTTGAGGAAGGGCATTCGGCGTACGTATTGTTTATAGTTTTGTTTTCTTATGTTAAAATCAAAGACGAATTAAGATTCTCCCCAGACCTTAATTGCGGTGTTTACTACCAATTCTATTTTACGCCATTGGTCATCATGCGTCATGTCATTTCCATGATGGGTAGACGAAAAACCACATTGCGGACTTACGCACATATTTTCCAGAGGCATATATTGCGCAGCTTCATCAATACGCTTGCACAAATCATCGATGTTCTCCAGCGCTTTTTGTTTTGATGAAACAATGCCCAATACCACGTGTTTGTTTTTAGGCACAAATCTTAGTGGAGCAAAATCGCCGCTACGTTCATCGTCATATTCCAGAAAATACGCATCAACGTTAATTTCGTTGAATAGAATTTCGGCAACAGGCTCGTATCCGCCTTCGGCAAACCATGTGCTGCGGTAATTGCCACGGCAAAGGTGTATGCCAATGGTTAAATCATCAGGGCGGCCATCAATTACCGAATTAATCAAGGCGGCATAGGTCCGTGGTAAAGCATTCGGGTCTTCACCTCGTTCGGCAGCAGCGGCACGCATTTTAGGGTCGCATAGATAGGCCAGATTGGTATCGTCTAATTGCAGATAACGAAGCCCGGCTTTATACAGATGGTCGATTTCTTCACGATAAGCCGCAGCTAAATCATGAAAAAATTCATCCATATCAGGATACGAATTAATATCTATTGATTTGCGTCCTCCTCTGAAATGAATCATCGTAGGCGATGGAATTGTTACTTTTGGCGTTTGTGTAACGATAGATTGAAGGTATTTAAAATCATCAACCTGAATATCTTTTACGTGTTTCAACTCGCCTGTTACACTTAATACCGGAGGTTTAAAACCATCTTCTGCTACCTTCGCATTAGGATTAGCCTCAATCCCACCTGTTACGGTTACACCTGCCAGTTCTTTCAGGAAATCGAGGTGGAAGTAATCTCTTCGAAACTCACCATCAGTAATTGATTTCATTCCTGTCGATTCCAGTTTTTTCACAGTTTCCAGAATGGCGGCATCTTCAATGGCACGTAATTCTTCGGCAGAAATCTCACCTTTTTTCCATTTTATACGATTTTCTTTTACTGCCGTGGTACGTAACAAACTACCCACGTGGTCGGCTCTGAAAGGAGGTTTCATTATCTACTATTTTTGTTTATGGTTATATTGAATATTTATAGATATAGTTTTTCAATCAGGTGCGCTCTGTGTTTTAGTACTATACGTTGGTTGAGCGAACCCTTATCTGTTATTTCACCTAAATCAATAGAAGGAGGGTCTAAAGCCACTACTATTTTTTCAACCCGATTTGCACTACCTGTAGCCGTTTGATTAAATCTGCTTAGGCATTCTTTCAGATAATCGCTTATCAGTTCATGTTGAAACACCACCTGATTATCAGTATCAGCAGCCAGATTAGCGTATTTTCTGCAAGCATCAGCATTGAGAAACAAAATGGCGCTTACAAATTCTTTATCTAAACCCGCCAGCACAACATCTTGCACAATGGGCGAACCTGCCGAAATAAGTTTTGCTTTCAGCACACCTACATTCACCCAAGTGCCGGTTGATAGTTTGAAGTCTTCGGCAATGCGCCCATCAAAAACCAGTCCTTTGTCAGAATCGTTTTCGTCCAAGAACTTTACAGCGTCACCGGTTTTATAATACCCTTCTTCATCAAATGCTTTTAGCGTTGCTTCTTCGTTGCGCCAGTAGCCTTTCATTACATTTGGGGCTTTGTAGCGTGCCTCCAGCTTATCGCCATCAGGTACAATTTTTACGTCCATACCTGCTACCGGTACTCCTAACAAACCTGAAAAAGCACCACCCCAATTAGCAAACATGGCCGACGGCCCCGATTCGGTACAACCTAAGCCTGTTATAATTGGTATTTTTTCGCCAATGGTCTCTATGGCTAATTCTTCTAACCGATTCCAGACAGGTTGAGCCAGGCTTGCCCCTGCGTAGAATAACATATTCAGGTTTTGAAAGAAAGATTGTCTTAACTCAGGTTCTTTTTCAAGATATGGAATCAGCATTTCGAAACCCTTGGGTACATTGAAATAAGCTGTTGGCGATATTTCTCTCAGGTTTTGAATAGTGGTTTCTACGCCTTGTGGGGTTGGTTTTCCATCATCTATATAGAGCGAGCCCCCGTTATAAAGCGCCAGCCCGAAATTATGATTGCCTCCAAAAGTATGATTCCACGGTAACCAATCTATAAAAACAGGTGGCGTAGCCGACATAAACGGAAACACCTGCGTAATTTGTTGCAGATTAGTACACCACATTTGCTGGGTGTTTATTACTCCTTTAGGCAAACCCGTTGAGCCAGAAGTAAAGAGTATTTTAGCTACTGTATCGGCCTCAATTTTTGCAAAGGCTTCATTAACCTCCGAAGTAGCATTTGTATCTATTAAATGGGCAAAATCAATTCCGTATCCGCCCTCAACCGTTACAATTTCAGCATTGGGGCATAAGGTACTTGCCAGTTCAAGTGCTTTTTTATATTGAATACCGTTTTGAGCAAAAATGAGTCTGGGAGTCATTAACTCCAGACAATGGCGTAATTTCCCGAAATCTTGCGAAATGAGAGAATAAGGCGGGGAAATCGGTGAATACGGAATGCCTACATGCACAGCAGCTAAAGCCAATAAAGCGTGCTCAAGGCTATTTTCTGACAAAATAACAATGGTCTCTGTATTACTAAAATTGAGGTTTAGTAAGTATTGAGCTATCGCTTTTACTTTGCGTAATGTTTCGGCATAAGATAGTTTCTCCCATTCGCCTGTTTTTGCTCTACGTGCCAGAAAAGTTTTCTCGGGTTGATTTTCAGCCCAATCTATTAGCTTTTGTGTTAATTTTTCGGGTACAGGTTCCAGTACTTGTTCTAAACGAAAATGAATGATTCCGTTTTCACGCACCAATTTTTGAGTGCGGGTTGGCCCAAAAGCAATATTTTTATAGTTAGTCTGCATCATTCACCAACTTTTTTTGCTTTACCTGCCAGAAAATCATTCAAACGTTGTTTGGCCTCTGGCGAACTTTGTGCAATAGCAGCCATCATACTTTCAAGAAGTAGCCCCTCAGTCTGCGCCGAATCTGCTATTCTTGGTAGTACATGCATCAGGGCATAGTTAGTCATTTCGGCGTTTTTAGCTATTTTACTGGCTAATTCTTTACCTTTTGTGAGTCCTTCGCTTGTTTCTACAAGATATTGCGCCAAGCCTATGCGTTCGCCTTCTTCAGCTTTATAAACTCTTCCGGTAAGCATCATGTCGGTCATGCGGGCTACTCCTATTAATTTAGGTAGCCTGACGGATGCACCACCACCTACAAAAATGCCTCGTTGCCCCTCTGGTAGTGCATAAAACGTATTGGGTTCTGATACCCTTATGTGGCAAGCTGCCGCTAGTTCTAAACCGCCGCCTACTACGGCACCATGCAAAACAGCAACTACAGGAGCAGTGCCAAACTGCACTTTATCGAGCACCCGATGCCACATTCTTGAGTGATAAATACCTTGAACAGCGTTTCTTTCTTTCAATTCTGATAAATCGAGCCCTGCTGAAAAATGCTCGCCAATGCCATGAATAATTACGCAACGAATAGAAGGCGGTAGGTTGTCGAACACTTTTTCAATACCCAGAATCAATTCATCATTAAAGGCATTCCTCTTTTCGGGTCGGTTTAAGCCTAGCAATAAGCTTTCGCCCTGAATCTCAACTTTAAGTGTTTGCGGTAGAAAAGATTGAAAGATTTCTTCGTACACAATATCTAGTATTTATACAATTATATATTAAAATTTTACCATACAAATTTCAATATATAGCACCTTAAATTATAGGCAAGAAAAATCTTATATCATGCAAAATCAATCAATTTCAAATTGACGATATTCACGGGGAGTCATACTTGTTTTGGATTTGAAAAAGCGACTGAAATCACTAGGGTCGAAGCGGCCTAGTTTGAAGGCTATTTCGCCTATGCTCATAGTAGTTTGTTTCAATAAAACCTTTGCTTCCAGAATCCTCATATCTTCGAGCAACTCATGTGCCGATTTACCGATGGTAGCCTTTACACATTTATGTAGGTGATTTGGCGAAATAGCCAGGTATTCTGAAAACTCCTGCACTGTTTTTTTCTCATAAATAAATTCCGACAACGCATTTTTATAACGCTGTGTAATAAAAGTAGCTGCGTTTTTATTGTTTTGTTCGGCAGGTTGCGAGAGGTGCTTTAACTCTGAAAACAGAGCCATCAAATACATCGGAATTAAATCGAAGCGCTCATTATCGTTAATGCTATATTCTTTTTCTAAGATTTCTAATAGCTTAACAATACGCTCGGGCTCTTGTACTTGTACCAGTGGCTCGCCAGTAAATTGAAAAAAGGGGAAATCTTTAGCTACATCGGCTTTAATAAAAGGTTGATTGAAGATTTCGGGCAGAAAATGGCAATAGAACCCTTCGGTATCCTCATCAACACCCTCTAAAGAAGTGATTTCGTTGGCAGGTAAACAAAAAAAATGATTCGGCCGTACATCGTACAAAGTAAGCCCTTTGCTACGAACTGCGAGCCCTTTGGTAATAAAAATGAAAAAGAAAACCGAACGCCGATGCGGTTGTAGTGGAATGCGGAGGTGATTTCGGTAGCTTTCTACTCTTGCTATGTGAAACTTTTCATAAAAACCCGATACCATAGGCTTCCAGTCGGCGAAGATGTAATCATCGAACTGCGAAGGGTTCAGTAAGGGTACATTTGGTGTATTCCGTTTTTCCATAGCAAAACAAAAATAGACTGAATGCGCATGAAGTCCTAATTATTGAACCTCTTTGCTAACAAAACCTATTGTGGTGTTAAATTATCTTAAATTCTATTATAGGTTATTATCGACAAAATCAAAAAGTACATATTTACAGACCTAAAGGTTAAGGATAGAAAATATCAATTCCTAACTTATATCTTATAGGAATCAATATCCTTTAATTGACCTCGCCTCTTATGATAAACCTTAAACTGCTTCCCTTTTTGTTACTGCCAATTATTAGCATTCATAGTTTTGCTCAAAAACAACTCCTTCTTAAATCAAATAGCCCAACCTTAGACATTCGGGATGGTAACAACCTTAGAAAAGGCCGCTGGAGTATAGACCCTAAAACTAAGCCTGATATTTATGAGGCCTTTATTGACAAAAAGTCTAAGCGGGTTACGTTTATTTCTGATATTGACTCTATAAGCTTTAAAGTAAAAGCAGGTAAAAAATATCCTTTCTTGGTAATTTTAAACAAAAAAGACACTGCCTATACACAAATTAATGGCATTAAAGATATTCCTGCTGCTAAATTTCGCAAACGATACATTACCTCGCACAACGGCAAATCTTTTGTAGAAATCCCGCCAATTTATGAGTTATTCAATATCGTTGTGGCATTAACCAATAATGCAAAAAAAGATGAGGGTCTGGTTGTTAAGCATACACCTTATTATCAGGATCTATTGCTTTGGTTTGACAAATACAAAGACGAGCCTATAGTAAAAAGAATAGATTCTGCTCTGTCCAAAAATTTAATGGGTTTTGTCTCTCTTAAAATGGATGCCTATGCTTTTGATTTATCGACAAATGGGAAAATAGTAGAAAGCAAAATTTATAACCGTATTAACTCAGGTCGTTTCAATACCTTAAAGCCTTACATAGAAGCCCTTCAGTCTTTTGCTGATAAATCTAAATTTCAGGATTTTTATAAAAACAACAGCCGTTTTTATAGTCATCAGTTAAAGACTTATAAAGACTCTATCGATTTACAGGAAATGCAAAAATGGTTAACACAAAACTTTCCGACCACCAGATACAATTCTTTTAAAGTGATATTCTCACCTTTAGTTGGTAACATACAATCTGCTATCTGGTTTGAAAACAATGGCTTTAAAGAGGCTCAAGCCCATGTTAATTTTCCTTATAGAGATAGCAACGACGAAAAAGAGTTTTCATCAAAGGCATTGAATCTGAAAGAAGGCAACATTTTATTTACTGAGCTAAATCATAGCTTTATTAATCCTGAAGCAGAAAAACCACACTATCAAAAAGCTATTACAAATGCCTTTTCTGACATGACAAGCTGGAATGAAAAAGGAAAGCCGGCTGCCTTATATTACAATACGCCTTATACCTGCTTTAATGAATATATGAATTGGGGCTTAGTTAGTTTAAGATATGTAGACTATGCGCCAGCTATTGAACAAGAAAAACTAATTGCCGTTGTTGAAAAAAAGCAAATAGAAGCCAGAGGTTTTAAGAAATTCGGCATTTTCAATCAATACTTGATACAAATATATAAAACCCGAGAGAAAGGTCAGACGATAGCCGATTTATATCCTTTAATCATAAAATGGTTTGAAGAAAATAAGTGATTGAAGAATACTTAACAAAAATCCCCGAAAAAAGCTTTCCGGGGATTTAACAACAAAACTATTATTACAAAATATCTATTGTTTATTTGTAAGTCAACCATGTAGTTGCCTGACAATCTTTATCTGTTGCGAAACGAATCCAACGAGCCTGGAACGAATCTGAGAATGTATGCTCAAATGTCTCGTTAGGTTTTACAGTTACTTCTTTATAAGTCATCCAAGGGCCATGACCAATCGGCTCTACTTCAATTTTGAATGTAACAGGTTGGCTTGAGTTATGAGATATTTTCAAGCTCTTTTTATCATAAAAACCAATCAAATATGGGTCTGATGCGGTATTGGCTGATATTTGCGTGTTTTTCCAAGGGCCGCCTTGACCAACTGGCTTGCCTAATTTCCAAAGGTCGTCAATAGTACCAGCCCATACTTTGGCCTTACCATCGGTAGAAGTAATAATGTGCTCGTTAGCAGCAGTCTGGTTGTTTAAGCCTGTCATTACCAATAAGCCACGGTAAGAAGCATAATCGTGTACTGCATAGGCATGCGAAGCTATCGGTCTGATTTTGGCATAACCATCGGCATTTTCAGCAGGTAGTTCATAGAAAGTACCGTGTGCATTCATTAAATCACGCTCAGTAGCTACTTCTCTACAAATTCTTAAAGAAGCGCTATTGGTTTTATCTGTCAGGGCATCATTACCTTTTGGCAATCTCCATCTTCTGCCTAAATCGTCTGTTATTAATACAGATGCCTCGTCGATAGTAAGAATATTGCTTGGAACAGCAAATTTTTCACGGATAAACTGTTCCGTTTTTGCATCATCTTTCTTAACCAAGTTCATTAAGCTATCTAATTCATAATAACCTGTTTCATTAAACTTACCATTAGCATAGTCTTTTGCTAATATCCCCAGTTTATGTCGATTCTGACCTAAGCCATAAAGCAAGCCTCCTTTGTAATTAGTGCTATTAGCAGGCGCTAAACCTGTAAACATTTTATCGGTTGCTGCAACGTAACGGCTATCATCAGTATAGTTGAAATTAACAGTAGCAGTAGTTGCCTTGTCGGTTTTTACGCGAATCCACTCGCCTACTTCGGTTGCTGCAAAAGTTACCGATGCTGACTGACCTGCTTTTACGGATACTGAGCGTAGGGATTTCCAGCTATTGTTTCCTTTAGCATCTACTTCAAAAGTAAAAGTTACGTTGTCGCTTCCGGCATTGTTTATCCATGCGATACGTTTTTTCCAACCTGCAAAAAGGAAAGGCTCAGAGGCAGTGTTAGCATTAACTTTTTCGTTTAACCATACCGCCCCTTGTGCTGTATTAGGACCTAGCAAATCTGGCGTGTTAGCTGAAGTAAACCAAAGGTTAGAATTTGATTGACCCGGACCTTCTATATTGCCTTTAGCGCCACGTTTATTTAAAAACTCTTTTTCTGCTGAGTCGTCACAACCAAACACAAGCATATTTTGCCAACGAGTATAGTCTCCGATTACTTTCAAGTAAGCCGAACGAGGGCGGATACCTGCTGAGTTTTTAGAAGTAAATGTTTTTGGAAAACGCCAGAACATACCGTGCATGGTCATTAAGTAATCTGGTTTTTCGGCAGTACCGATGTCTCTGATACGAGGCCATTCGGTGTTATACCCATGTGCACCATCGTAGCTATGGCTGGCTTTAGGTAAACGGAAGAAAGTCCATTTACCACCGTCACGTACACTTAGCAATACCGATTTATGGTCCCAACCTGTAGCCCAGATAGCGTCTGTTTCCGGATTAGCATTTCCGTAAATACCGCCTGGTCCTGTTACTTCTACAAATTGGTTACGGCGTACATTTTTCCAATCTTTGCCGTTCCATTCAGCCAATAGACCCGACTCAATATCGAACTGCTTCAGTGCCAATTGAGTAGCTTCGCCATTATTGGAATAAACCATAACACCTTGCCCCGAGAAAACCCCTTTGCCATGAGAACCAGGTAGCAACTGTGCTTCTTGAGCCATTTCACCCTTTTTCCGGTCTACATTACCATCTTTGTAGAGCATTTTAGGCTCAAGTGTATTTACATCTACCTCATAAAAACCCTCTTCCATTGTAGCATAGTAAATCTTATTGGCAGGGTCTGTAAGGTGGCGGGCGTTACCTGTATGACGACCCGGCATTTTTGCATATGGAATTGCTCGCACACTACCTGTATTTGAAATGGCGTATGGCCCAATAAACAACTGATTTGATTCTTTATGAATCATGCGGTTTGCAGGTGTACCACCAATACTCTCAGGACGTACCACACGGTCAAGATTCGGGCTGATTTCATAGAGTTTATCAGATGAGCCAAACGGAAAGTGCTGCCCATAAGAAATAACCCATAACTTACCTGCCCAAGGCACTACTGCACCTGTTCCACACTCGCCTTCGTTGTTATAGTATGCCAAGTGTGGGTAAATACCGCTAATCTTTCGATACGAAGTTTTAATCTGTGCCTTTAAGGTTTGGCAAACCAATAGCAGAGCAACTGCTAAAATTGCTTTAGAATTTCTCATTTTCAATAAAATTTGATGGTTAGGGTGCTTAATACCCTGCGTTTTGTTTCATGTTTGGATTTATCTGAATTTCGGCGGTTGGTACTGGCCATAGGTACTGGCGGTCGGTCCATGCAGTAGGAACCAGATTCTTGATAAGCCCTGTTGCAGCCATTGCACTGAAATCAGGCGTACCGTCTTCATCAATCGTTGGTGTCCCGGCAAAGAACCATAAGCCTTTGTCTACTACTTTGGCTTTCAGGTCAATGGGGTCGAGCATACCATAAATCGGGCGATTGAGTACTTTGCCTGCAATTTTCCAACGTACAATGTCCATGTAGCGAAGACCCTCGTTAGCAAACTCCATTCTGCGCTCAATGCGTAGGAGTTTACGAAGTTCAGCCTGATTTGTTTCAGTAATAACCGGATAAAGCGTGGTAGCGCTTGCAGCAACTTTGTAAGCCCTTGCTCTTACGGCATTCATAGCACTAAGTACCGACTCATCTATCTGGTTGAGTTCAATTTTAGCCTCGGCGTACATCAGTAAAACATCAGCATAGCGTATAATTATTTGTTCTGGCTCAATCAAACGGCCATTCAATAGCCACGAATCATCGATACCTTTTTTCCAGACCAAACCATTAAAGGAAGCAAATTGTGCATTTACACGGTTGTCGTTATTGGTAACCATTGAGTTGCTGCTCAAACGTAAAACCTGTACGGCATTAGGGTGCGGGTCGTAGATAAAACCTAAGTGTGGCTGCCCAAACTCTACGATAGTGGCTGTGCAACGTGGATCACGGTTCTTGAACGGATTGCGTGGGTCATACAAAGGCGACTTATCGATGGTTTTGCCATCAGTACACAAGTAAGAACAGAACAAGTCCCAGGTTGGGTTGGTAGCGGCAAAGCCTCCTGAGTTTCTGGTGATTTTATCAGAAGTAGGCCCAAGCGTGATTTTCTGTTCTAACGAACGAGGTATCGAGAAAACTACCTCTTTTGAGTTTTTAGTGCTTTGTAAAAACAAAGTACCGTAATCAGGGTGTAATGTGTACTGATTCAAATCTATACAAGCCTTTGCGGCAGCAGCAGCAGTTGTAAAATCTTGCTGGTATAGAGCAAAGCGAGCTTTCAATGCCAAAGCAACGCCCTTAGTAACACGTTTGATAGCTGTTGCAGCATAAGCATCAGGTAGGTTGGCAATGGCAAAATCAAAATCTTCATAGATTTTTGTTATTACAGTTTTCTTATCAGTTCTGCCAATTGTGTAGGCATCTTCAATACTTACAACACCATCGCTATACACTACATCACCAAATTTATCAACGAGTTTGGCATACTGGGCGGCACGATGAAAACGAGCCTCAGCCAGGTACACATCTAATTTTGCCTGACTTACTTTCGACTTGGTTTCGGTGCTATTCAAGGCTACAATAGCACGATTGGCACGAGCAATAGCCTTGTAGCCATTACGCCAGAAATTAGTAGAAAAATCCCATTGGCTGGTTACTGTTCCGGCTTTGATAGGCGTAAGTGCCTGGCGATAGAAGCCATCGTCTGACAAATAATTTACACTTGTGTTGTCTTCGTCCCACTGCCACCACTCAAGGCGATACAAATCGTTGAGTGCCAGTTGTATTTCTGTTTCGTTAGAGTACCATTTTTCGGCCGATGGCTGTGCCAGCGGATATAAATCGAGGGAGTTCTGGCAGGAAGCTAATAACAATAAGCTAAGTACTGCACTATATATCTTTGTTCTCATTTTGTTGTCGTTTGTTTTTTAGAAACCAATACTAAATCCGCCAATGTATGTCGACACAATCCCGAGTCCTTCAGGATCCCAACCTTTAGGGTATTTATTAAGCGAGAAAATATCGGTTCCGGTTACGTAAAAACGGATACTGTTGGCCATAATTCGCTTCGTGATACTTTGTGGAATGGTATAACCCAACGTTACGTTTTTCAAGCGAAAATACCCACCGTTAAACAACCAGAAGTCTGATAAGCTACGGTTCAGTGCTCTGTTTGTTTCAGTATATCTAGGATATTTTGCCGCCAGATTTTGTTGCTCTGTGTTATTCATGCTCCAGGTGTTACCATCAAGATACACCGGGAATGCACCAAAGTTTTCGGCATTATAATCGGTATATGGTAAAAGCGAAGTACGTTGGTAGCCAATACCCTGAATTGTGATACCTAAATCGATACCTCTGTAATCTAGTTTGAAATTACCGCCATACATCCATTGTGGTTGAGAACTACCTAAGAGTACACGGTCGTATTCAGGAGAGATTTTTCCATCAGGCACACCATTCGGCCCACTGATGTCGGCATATTTCAAATCGCCTACTTTTACGTTATTACTTAATTTCGGAGAGTTATTTACATCTTCTTGTGTTTGGTAAATGCCTTGAGATATATAGCCATACCACTCATCAAACTGGCTGCCATTTCTTCTGATTTTATCACCGATAAACTCTGTTCCACCCAAATCACCCATTTCTGATCTGAACTGTGATAGGTTGAATGAAGCTGAGTATCTTAATTTACCTACGGTGCTTGTCCAACCCAAATCAAGGTCAATACCTTTGGTTGTCATGATACCCGTGTTCTGATTCGGATTCTCGAAACCTACAAATATTGGAATCTGTAAAGCCAATAACATATCCTTAGTTTCTTTACGATACACATCAGCAGTAAAACGAAGTTTGTTTTTCAAAAAATAGGCATCTAAGCCCAAGTCGACAGAAGAGGTTTTTTCCCACGAAATATCTTTAATAGCATACTGTACTTGTGCAGCAGTTTGTTGCGAAACAGCTACATTGTTTTGGTAAAACAAGGCATTGTTGAAACTCATGATACCCACCGACGGATAATTACCAATACGCTCATTACCCAAAGTACCCCAAGAAGCACGTAGTTTTAAGAATGATATAAGATTCTGGTTTCTCATGAATCCTTCTTCGCTCACTACCCAGCCCGCCGAAATAGATGGGAATGTTCCCCAACGATAATCTTTATTGAACCGAGAAGACCCATCACGACGAATATTAGCCTGAATAAGGTATCTGTCTTGAAAACTATAAGTTAAACGACCGAAATAAGAGCGGTAAGCTGTTTCGAAAGCAGTACCGTAGTTATCTCTGAAAGCCGTAGGGCCCTGGTCAAGGTAAGGATATGTATCAAATAAATATTGGTCACGAGAAGCACCGATAGATTCGCTTTTGTAATAGTAGTTTTCATACCCTAACAAGGCCGTGAAATCGTGTTTGCCAATAGTTTTACCATAGTTGGCCAAAAACTGTGTAGTAAGGCTATAATTACTCCAACGGTTTTCGTCGAGACGGGTAGTAAGACCACCACCAATCAACGAAGCTACAAACTGATTCGGGTCGTCGGCTGCATATACATCAACTCTTTTGTTGAATCTTTTCTGGTCATTAAAATCAAAGATTGGCGCAAGAATACCCGAAATTTTAAGTCCCTCGATAGGTTTTAGGTCTAAGGCAATACGGCCCCCTATCTGGTTGTAAGTATAGCGGTTGGTGCCACCATATCTTACTTTAGCATATACGTTCTCACCTGCTTTACCATCAGCAATTCGGCCATCAGCCCAAAGAGCCGGATAGATAGGAGCAGCAATACGGGTACGATAAAGCGGGTTATCAGCCGTAGGGTCAACGGTATTGGTTCTTTTAAAGTTAAAATCAACCGTACCCCCTACTATTTTATTGATAGTAAAATCGTTGTTTGAGCGCACAAAAACACGGTTATAGTTTTTGTTTTCATAAAAACCACCTATTTTCTCATAACGCACCGAAGCATTTGATTTTACAAATTTCGACCCTCCTACTACACTCACACTATGGGCCTCACGTTGTGCCATATTATTGAGTGTCATACCCATCCAGTTAGTATCAGGGTATCTGTCAGGATTCGTCTGGTGTTTCTGATTGTAATCTGTAAGCAGATCCTGGCTGAATGCCGGAAATTTATTTGCACCATTGCCTGCATCGTTCCATCTTAATTCGTTTTGTAGTTCCATGTAGCGTTGCGCTCCCATGTAGTCGGGCAATTGTGTAGGGGTATCAAAACCTCTTTCGTAACTATAATTGAATGAGGCCTGGTCTGTTTTGGCTCTTTTAGTAGTAATTAAAATTACCCCTGCTGCTGCACGAGAACCATAGATAGAAGCCGAAGCCGCATCTTTTAGTACAGATAAATTTTCAATATCGTTTGGGTTTACCTGATTCACATCACTTACAGGCACACCATCAACAATTACTAAAGGGTTTGAGTCACCAATTGTAGTTACCCCTCTAATCTGAATACTGGCATTACCCATTGAGCCATTGCCACCACTACGGCTAACCATTACACCCGACATAGCACCTTGCAAAGCCTGCGATACCTGCGTTTCTTTACGCTCTTTAAAAACATCGGCATTGATAGATGATACTGCACCTGTTAAATCTTTCTTTTTCTGCACACCATAGCCTACCACTACTACCTCTTCAAGGGCTTTTGTATCGGTTGCCAATGTAACATTTAAAGTTGTCTGGTTGCCTACTGTTACTTCTTTTGGTTGGTAGCCTACAAAACTGAACACCAGAATGGCGTTTCCGTCAGGAACTGATAGGTTGTAGTCTCCATTTATACCTGTTACTGTTCCTTTGGTAGTACCTTTTATTATTACACTCACACCTGGTATGCCCTCTCCTTTTTCATCACTCACCACACCTTTTACACCTATATCGGCAATATTGTTGTCGTTCGGTGAGTACACTAACGTGTTTGGTAGTGTTTCTGGTAAGGCAAGAGTTATCAGCCGAGACAAGATAATCTGGTTATTGACAACTTTATATTTGATTTTTAGCGGTCTCAACAATTTATCAAGTACCTGCGAAAGCGACTGATTTACGATATTCAACGTTACTTTTTGCGGTACTTCTAATAATTTAGAGCGGTACGTAAATTTTACATCAGCTTGTTTTTCAATGATTGTAATCGCATCTTCAAAATTGCGGTTCTCAATCTGAACACTCACCTTACGGTTGAGTAGTTCCTGCGCTTCAGCATCTTTCGCTAACGAGATACCCGTAAAAATCATCGCAATGCAAAACTGTAGGAGCGATACTTTCATGAGGTACAGTAGTTTTTTTTTGATTTCTTGTCTTTTTTTCATTTAATTTACTAGGTTTTTGTTAGATAAGGAGCAAAAACAATCCTTCTCACCCAGAATCTGGGTGCAGTTCTTCGAAACTATGAAGGGGGAAATAGAGCCGATAACGCCGGAATCGTTATCGGTTTTTCTTATTTAAAGGAGCCTGATACTTTTTTTATCCATATAGTAAAAAATAAAGAATAGGTTTGGGTTGAATTGATTTTAATTGCATCCATTGCTGGTGATAACTATCTGTGCGTCTATCAGCTTATAAGTAGCTTCAATACCCGCACAGATAATATCCAGTTTTTCAAAGAGTGTTTCATTAGTAAGCGAGGTTGTCAAACGGCAATTTGACATAATTTCTTTATCATAGATAATCTCTACACCGTATGCTTTTTCAAGAGCCTCAAAAATATCATCAATAGGTGCATCTTTAAAGGCAAACTGTAACAACTCTTGCTTATTGAGCAATATGGTAGGTTTGGCTACCAATGTGCGTGCAAGTTGCTCGTTTTCTTTTGTATAAATTACTTGTTGATTAGGCGTTAGTACTATTCCCTTGGTTTCGGGATCTAAAGTCTGGGGCGATTTCTGCGCATATACCGAAACCTTACCCGTTTTTACATTTACCGATACCTGCTTGTCTTGCTCATAAGCCTTAACAGAGAAGCTTGTGCCTAATACTTTTGTTACCAGGCCATTGGCATAAACCACAAATGGAATTTTGGCATTTTTCTTTACATCAAAATAAGCCTCACCTGATAAATACACTTCTCTTAGGTCTCCCTCAAACGATTTGTTATAGCTCAATCGGCTATTGGGTTGTAGTTTTACCTCACTTGCATCAGGTAATGTAACCGACATTATTTCTGTCGAGGTATTCACAACTTCTTTTATGGGCTTGGCACTGTTGCTTGTGAGTTGTGTGTACACACTGGCAGACATGTTGCGTGTATTGAGCCAATACCCTATACCCATTAGTAAAATAACTGCGGCGGCGGCTGTCAGGTATTTCCATGAGATACGAAGACCTGCACGAGGTGCAGGTGCTTGTGTAAGGGTTTCTTCTATGTCTGTCCAGATAACCGGTATTTCGTTTGCGGGAGCATCTTGTTTGCTTGCAATAGCCAGTTGCTGCACAGCTAATTTTGCTGTGTGGATTAGTTTAGCTTGAGAAGGGTTGTTTTTGATAAGCGTCTGAAAAAACTCGTCCAATTCCTGGGTAGGGTATTTTACCCAGCAAATAAAATCTTCGTCGGTTATTAATTCTTCAAGCGTATATTTTTCGTAATTCTTAGCCATAGTATTTTGTTTCTATACCCTAAATCAGGTAAAGTGTTTTTTGTACTCATCAAAATTGAATTATTTTTAATATTTTTTGAAACTTATCAAGAAAGCCACCAAGAGCCATAAAAGCAGAGTAAAATACTGGCGTAGCTCAGTAATGGCCCGATGAAGAAGATTACGGACCGATTGGTTGTTAATTTGCATCATTTCTGAGATTTCGTCAAAACTGAAATCATGGTAGTAGCGCAGTTGTATGATTTCTTGCTGGCGCTTAGGTAATTGCTGAATAGCTCTTTTGAGTTTAATTATCTGCTCACTGTATTGCTCGCTCGAAATAAGTTCATCTTCTACCGACAGCACGCCTATAATGTTCTCAAACAAATCCTGTGTATCAATAGTAGTATGGTTGTGCTTATCAATATTACGTAAAATACGATTTCGGAGTGATACATATAGGTAAAAGCGAATAGAATCAGTGTCAGTCAGGTTTTCTCGTGAATGCCATAAATGTAGAAAGAGGTCTTGAATGCTGTCTCTTATCAACTGGCGGTCGTTTGTTACCCTATACCCGTAGCTAAGTAAATCTTCAATAAAAAGATTATAGATTTTAGCAAAGGCATCTCTGTCTCCTCCCTTAAAAGCCTTCCATAAAGCAATATCTTTGCTGCTACTACTCAATTTCGTTTTTATTGATTCTACAGCAAAAATATAATTAATTATTAAAAGAAAATATTATCATCGAAAAATACCATTTTCAAGCAAGAATATAGTTTTTCAGAAATATAGTGCAGTTATGAACGTACCAACACTAATGCATGAAACCTTATAACTTCACAAAGCCGGGGAACAAATTCCCCAATTCTTTTCACAAAACCTGCTTAACTGAAAGAAATACCAAACAGCGTATTTCGATAATAAAATACGCTAAATATGTGTTATTTGCTTGTTTATGACACTTTTTTTTGAATATCTTTAAATTGTGGTGGCATACTTTTTTGACCATAAAAGCAAACAATTGGCATTGAGGAAAACTTATGAAAAATTAATTCCTATCGGCCGAAAATTATGTCATACTAAATAAAACACACAATCTCATGAAAGTTTTTGTTAAACCTCTGGTTATCTTTTTTGCAGTTACATCACTAGCTTCCTGCGTTGCAAAAAAGAAGTATGTAGCACTTCAGACAGAACACGAACGTGTTCAGGCTAATCTGGTAAAATGTGGCGACGAAGTACAAGATTACAAAAACCGTCTGGCAAGTTTGCAAACATCATCAGACACACAAATAGCCAGTGCTCAAAGTACTATTCAACAACGTGACCAACAGTTGACTGACCTAAGAGATCAATTAAGTGATTTGAAAAAAGTGCGTGACCGCCAGCTTGAACAAGTAGGAGATTTAACAGTGCTATCTAAAGCAGCCAATGCTAATATTGATAACACTTTGTCTCAAATGCAACAGAAAGACTTATACATCAACCGCCTACACGCCGCAAGAACCAAAGCTGACTCAATGAACTTAGCTTTAGCGTTTAATCTGACACGTGTATTGAAAGATGGTATTGATGACAAAGACATTGAAGTAAAAGTTGATAAAACTGTAGTAATGATTAACATCTCAGATAAAATGTTATTCAGCAGTGGTAGCTTCAAAATTTCTCCAAGAGCTAACGAAGTGTTAGGAAAAATTGCGCAGATTATCCAGTCTCGTCCAGAGTTAGAGGTAATGGTTGAGGGTTATACAGATAACGTTTCAATTAAAAACGAATGTATCTCTGATAACTGGGATTTAAGTGTAAAACGTGCTACTTCGGTGGTTCGTACACTACAAGGCCAG
Source organism: Emticicia soli (assembly GCF_037860775.1). Taxonomy (NCBI): domain Bacteria; kingdom Pseudomonadati; phylum Bacteroidota; class Cytophagia; order Cytophagales; family Leadbetterellaceae; genus Emticicia; species Emticicia soli. The sequence goes on from NZ_JBBEWC010000020.1 coordinate 38,101, forward strand.
TTTAAGGTAGACCCTAACAAACTAATTGCCGCAGGTCGTGGAGAGTTTAACACACTTACAAGCAATGATACTGCCGAAGGACGTTCAACGAACCGTCGTACACGTATCATCTTAATGCCAAAACTTAATCAGTTCTATGATTTACTAAGTGCTAGTAAATAATTTATAGATACTAATTAAACATACGAAACGGAGCTGCTCAGGTAGCTCCGTTTTTTTGTATCTATACATATATACCAAAAGCACATAGGGGGAGTGTCGAAAATAATTGTCTTATTTGTGCAACGCAAAAAAGTTTTTTTGCATCTTATTTACAAACAAACAAAATTATAGACTTCAAACTATACTTAATTTATGAAAAAGCTACTCTCATTACTCATCGTCGGATTATCCATCGCTACTGCTTCTTTGGCACAAGATAAAGACACACCTTATTTTGTAAAAACTTATAAATCATCTGAGATTCAGAACCTTAATGTTCGTACGTCGGGTGGTGGTATTACCGTAACAGGGCAACCAGGCAGCGAAGCCCGTGTAGAGATTTACATCAAACCTAACAACTGGAACGGCGGCTCAATCAGCAAAGCCGAAATAGAAGACCGTCTGAGAGACTACGAACTAAGCGTAAAAAAGGAAGGAAGTACCATTTACTGTGTTGCCAGAAGAAAAAATAACAGTGGCTGGAACGACTGGAAAAAATCTTTGAGCATTTCGTTTAAAATATACTCACCTGAAAAAGTTTCAACAGACTTAGAAACCAGCGGTGGTGGTATTACGCTGAAAAACCTAAGCGGAAATCTAGGCTTTACTACAAGCGGTGGTGGTTTGAAACTATCTAACTTAGGTGGAGATATTAAAGGAAGAACCTCTGGCGGTGGCATTGACATTGCTAATTGCCGTGATAGAATTGATGTTTCGACCAGCGGTGGTGGTATTGATGCCGATAATTGCAGAGGTGAAATCAGACTAAGTACTTCGGGTGGTGGTTTACGTTTAAAAAGCCTTGATGGCACAATTAAAGCTACTACAAGTGGTGGTGGTGTAAGAGCAGAAGCTATTACCGGAGAATTGATTACTTCAACTTCAGGTGGTTCTATTCATTTGGATGATATCAGAGGTAGTGTAAAAGCGTCAACAAGCGGTGGTGGCATTGATGCCGACATTAAATCTTTTGGCAAATACCTTTCGTTATCAACCAGTGCCGGTAGTATTAAAGTACGTATGCCACTTGACAAAGGTTTAGACCTTGACCTTGACGGAAACCGTGTGCGTGTACCAGAAATCAGAAACTTTAACGGAAGAATCGAAAAAGACCGTGTAAAAGGCTCAATAAATGGTGGTGGTATTCCGGTAACGATGGATGCTAGCTCAGGTGGCGTTTATATTAATGACTAACTATTACATATTGGTGAAACACTTTATAAATAAGAAATAACATGAAAAAACTATTGATTTTATTATTCTGTGCAGGTATTGCGGGCACAGTATCGGCACAGAAAGAGGTTTCGGCAAAAACCATTTTTGATATGATTGATCAAGGCAAAGAAATAAATTATGATGGTGTAACCATTACAGGCACCCTTGATCTTACCGAGCTTTCGAACAAAAAACGTATCAAAAAAAATAAAGATTACGAAGAGTTTAAAAGTATCGTAGAAGTACCTCTTACGTTTAAGAATTGTGTTTTCAAAGACGATTTCATAGCATACAAAAACAGCGAAAACCAAAAACGTGGCAACTCAGGTTTTAGTATCAGTTTTGGTGGCGACAATGAAACGCATACAACAGACTTTGCCAAAAGCGTAGTTTTTGAAAACTGTACTTTTGAAGGCTTAACTGAGTTTAAGTATTCTGATTTTGCCGATAAGGCGTCTTTTGGAAAAACCAAGTTTGAAAAAGAAGCCAATTTTAAATATGCTAATTTCAAGAGAGAATCAAACTTTGCCAATTGCACTTTTGATGAGTATGCTAATTTCAAGTATTCAAACTTCAAATTTGATGCTGATTTTTATACGGTAGCTTTCAGAAAATATGCTGATTTCAAATATGCCAATTTCAATGAGCGTGTAACATTTAAAGGTTCATCTTTCAATGAGAATGCTGATTTCAAATATGCAGAGTTTAAAGACTCAGGCAATTTTGATAACACCCGTTTCAGATCAGGCGTTGATATGAAGTATTCAAATGGCAAAAAATACATAAATTAACCCCACTTTTTATAACCCTTACCCATTGTCCGAAGGCGTACAAATCTTGTCCGTTTTCGGACATTTTTATTTTAACCAAACCACATAAAACACTCATTATCAACTAATTAAATTTAGTGGCATAACTTTGGCAAGTACTTGTACAGAATTTGAAAGTAGAAATCAGCTAAGAAATACTATCTTAACGCTTAGAACTAATCAATTAAATCAAAATGATTCAATTAAATAACATATCTAAATATTACCCTGCGGGCTTCGGCAAAATTTATGTATTAAGAAACATCAACCTTACTATTAATCAAGGTGAGTTTGTATCTATCATGGGTCCGTCGGGCTCGGGTAAATCTACTCTATTACATATCTTAGGTCTTTTGGAAGAAGCATCAGAGGGCGAATATTTATTTGAAGATGTGCCGGTACAAAAACTCTCAGAAAAAAAACGCACCGAATTACACCGCACCAGTATCGGATTTGTATTTCAGGCTTATCATCTTATTGACGAACTAACTGTATATGAAAACATAGAAACGCCACTTTTGTACAAAGGGCAGTCGAGCTCTGAGCGCAAAAGTAGAGTAGCCGACGTATTAGACCGATTTAATATGGTGGCTAAAAAAGACCTTTTCCCAACGCAGCTTTCGGGTGGTCAACAACAGTTGGTAGGTATTGCAAGAGCCATTGTGGCCGAACCAAAAATCATTTTTGCCGATGAACCTACCGGAAACCTCCACTCCGAACAAGCGAAACAAATTATGGAGCTATTTAAAGAATTAAATGAAAAAGACGGTGTTACGATTGTGCAAGTAACACACTCAGAAGAAAATGCCACTTATGGCAACAGAATTATCAGACTTAAAGACGGCTGGGTAGACTAATAAGCCGAATGTTTTTGAAATAAGTGATTTATAACAATACAATGAAGAATTTAACCAAATACTTACTATTTTTTTCGCTTACCTTGAGTCTTTCGGGTGCATTTGCTCAGAATCAGATGAGCCTGAAAGAGTGCCTTGATGTTGCTATCAGAAACAACTTGACTTACAGAGAAAGCCAGATACAAGCTGAAGGAGCTAACGTTGAATTGATGCGGGTGAAATCGTTACAATATCCGAGGGTTGGTTTCGGTGTAGGGCAAGACCTACGTATTGGTAGAAGTATCGACCGCTTTACCAACTCTTATATTGAAGAATTATATAGCACCAATGGTTTCGGAATTGATGCCTCTGTTACACTTTTCAATGGTTTTCAGATTAAAAACCAGATTCAACAGAATATTTTGTTGAAAGAAGCTGGGGTAAAAGGTATAGAAGCAGCTAAAAACTCAATTACAATCAGCTTATTACAGGCTTATTTGCAGGTATTGGCATCGCAAGAGTTGGTTGAAGTAGCCAAACAACAAGTAGCAACATCTAAAGCACAGCTCGACCGGGTAACTAAAATGGTAAATGCAGGCGTTATTGGCCAGACCGAGTTTTTCCAGATCAGGTCTCAAACGGCTAATGATGAATTCTCACTTGTAACTACACAAAATACACTTAAGATGAACCGCCTGGCATTGTTTCAGTTAATGAACATAAATCCAAGCAATAACATTGTTTTTCAGCCTATTGCAGATGAAGCAAACCTTTATAAGGTTGATGATAATTTCGTGAATCAGTTATATGAGCAATCGCTTAATAATTTCCCGAATGTAAAAAGAGCAGAATTACAGTTGAGAAGTTTTAACAACCTCATTAAGGCAACCAAAGCCAATGTAATGCCTAACATTTCGCTTTCGGCCAATTATGGTGCGTTTTACTCGACCTCTAATAAAGCTGAAACTTATTTCAAGCAAATTAATGGTACTCGCAATGGGTCTTTATCTTTAAACCTCAGTATTCCGATTTTCGGAGGGTTACAAAACAAACCACGTGTAGCAGCAGTAAAAGTACAGCAGCAATTAACCGAAAACTCACTTAATACAGCCAAACTTCAGTTACGCCAGGCTATTGAGCAGTCGTTTCAGTCGTTCGATGCTGCATCAGAGAGATACAGAGTTGCAACCGACCAGGTTAGTATAAACGAAGAAAACGTGAAAGCAGCCGAAAGCAGAATCAGCGCAGGTACTGTTAACTCGGTAGAATATGTACTGGCAAAAGTTAACTACGACCGTGCCAGAAGCAACTTGGTTCAGGCAAAATATGAGCTATTGCTTCAACAAAAAATTCTGGACTTTTATAAGGACGGAGAATGGAGAATTAATTAAGATTACATACAGATACAGGTCAAAACACAGCCACGGCAATTTGTCGTGGCTATTGTTTTTTTATTACTTCGCTAGTATCGGCACAATGTGCCAATAATGCGGCATTAGTCTGTTTTAATTGAGGATGAACAAAGTCGGGAGCAATCTCGGCTAGCGGTGCTAACACAAATCGGCGTTCCTGAATAAAAGGATGCGGAACTATAAGGTTATCAAGCGTAATGACAGCGTCGTTGTAATACAGAATATCAATATCTATCAGCCTTGCACCCCATTTTATTTCACGTACTCTACCCATCGAAAGCTCAACTGCCAGTACTTTCTTTAGCACTTCTGATGGCTCATACTCAGTATTGATGCAGATAACCTGATTCAGAAAATCGTTTTGGTCTGTTAAGCCCCAGGCGGCTGTTTCGTAGATGCTCGATTGCGCAACTATATCACCGATTTGCTCCGTAATAAGTTGCCGTGCCAAAGCTAAGTTTTCTTGCCTGTTACCAAGATTTGACCCAAGACCAAGATAAACCTGATTACTTTTCACTAAACAGTAGTTAAATTAAAAGATTGGATTACCTCCGCTATCTCAGGGAGTAAAGTAGGAGTTTTCTCAAAAGCATTGCCAATAACAATTATATCGGCTCCGGCTTCCAGGGCATTGTGTGCTTTTTCGGCAGAATTTATGCCACCACCAACAATGAGTGGCGCTTCTATATTTTCGCTTACCCGACGAATCATCTTAGGCGATACCGGATACATTGCTCCGCTGCCACCATCAAGATAAATAAGCTTTAGACCTAACATCTCGCCTGCTATGGCTGTGCAAGCGGCAATATCCGGTTTATCGTGCGGTATAGGCGTGGTGTTACTAATATACGAAACCGTAGTCTGGCGGCCGCTATCAACCAAAATATAGCCAGTTGATAAAATTTCTAAACCACTTTGTTTCAGAATAGGTGCAGCTATTACGTGCTGACCAATAAGATACTCAGGATTACGGCCCGAAATCAATGAAAGCAATAAAATGGCATCAGCCGAGGGTTCTACGTGTAAGCTATTACCCGGAAAAATAACTACCGGAATATTGGTAAGGCTGCGAATGCTCTCAATCATTTGCGCCATAATATTATTGGTAATCAGGCTTCCGCCCACAAAGAAGAAATCTACCCGATTCTCGACGCAACTATATAAGAAATCATTAAACGCAGTGGGCTCAACTTTATCAGGGTCGAGTAAAACAGCCAAAGCTTTTTTCTTTAGCTGTTTGTTTTGTAATATTTTATCAAGAAGTTGCTTCGGCATCTTTTGTTGTGAGGTGGTCAATCAATTCTAACAATTTTTCTTTTGCAATAGCCAGCAAAACTGTAGTGGCTGCGCCTTTCATGGCAGACCATAACATTGAATCTCCTTCTTTTTCCTTTTCCGGCTCTATTATAGGTAAAGGTTCGCTTTCTTGCTTATCCTCTTTCCCTTCAGGCAAAAGAAGTTCTGTTATTGCATATACTGCAACAATGATTCCTCCAATGACCAAAGCATTTTTACCAACTTTTTTCAGGTCTCCTATCTGGGTTTCAATTGCTCCTAAATACTTATCTATAGATTCCTGCAATAACTCTTTGCGTTCTTCACGACTCGTTTTTGGCGGTACAATCGGCACTTTTGTTATAGTTTCTCTTAGATGTTTCACTTTACCACAGATTTTTGTTCAAAATTATTGAAAAATGCTAAAAAAAGAAAGACTAAACCTCTTTATAGCATTTTAAACGTTAAAACGCCACAAGTAAACGTATAAAAAATTGCTTGTGGTCTATACGAATCAGTGCCGGCTTTCAAGTATAAACTTCCCTACCTATCTAAAAGTTTCGGTTTTTAGTGCTAATTTTTTGAAGCCTTAAGTTTATCTCAAATACTATCTATATAACCATACTCTATACTGCTCGCCTCTTCTGAAAGTTTCTTTGCCAAGTGGCAATTCAATAAAAGCATCAGCATCTACTAAGCTAGCCAAATCGCCCGAGCCATTTCCTATTATAGGTTTTGCTTTCAAGGTACCTGTGCCCGTTTGGGTTAGTTTTACCTGTGAGAAAAAAGTTAGTCCAAACTTCACTTCAATATCTTGCTCCAGTTCAGCGTAAACAGGTTCAGTCTTGATGCCTTCTGAAGCATCGAGCCAGGGTTTAAAATACCTGTGCAAGCACATAAACGTAGAAACAGGGTTGCCGGGCAAGGCAAATACAGCCTTACTGTCCTTCATACCAAACCAGAATGGCTTGCCGGGTCTTTGCGAAACTTTATGAAACAATTTACTGACACCTTGATTCTCGAGCGCTTTGGGCACAAAATCAAATTTTCCGGCCGATACACCACCACTTAAAATTAGTACGTCGTAAGTACTTAAATATTGTGCTATTTTTTGTTCTATTATTGTTTGGCTATCAGGCAGCAAAACTGTATCAGCCTCTACTCCCCAGTTTTTTAAACAAGCTTGTAATGCATAGCTATTCGAGGTACGTATCTGATGCGGCAATGGCATTTCGCTGATAGGAATAATCTCTTCTCCTGTCGAAATCACAATAGCTTTTAGCTGCTTTTGTACCAGTATCTGGGTCTTGCCAATTGTAGCTGCTACACCTATTTCAGCAGGGCTTATTTTTTTGCCTTTAGCAAGTAATATCTCATCTTTCTTGCGGTCTATGCCTTTCGTATGGATATTTAGCCCTATTTTCGGAGGTATTATCTGTATTGTGGCAATTTTATCTATAATACTTATATCTTCATAACGAATAACGGTATCGGTACCAATGGGCAGCATCGCTCCTGTCATTACTTCGATACAATGAGTGGTGTCATTTAAGACAACCTGTGGTTTTCCTGCAGCTACGGTTTGTTCAATCTTAAAATCAGTTTGCCCTGTGGCTATTTGCGCATAAACAACAGCAATACCATCCATAGAAACACGATCGAAAGGCGGGAAATCACGGTCGGTGTATAAATCTTCTGCTAGTATTCGTCCTAAGGCATTTTCAATAGCCACCTTTTCGGTAGACAGTGCTATTTTATTAGAAAGAATAATCTCTTCGGCTTGGTCAACTGTTATCATCAGAAATCAATTTATTTTACAATACATAGCCCTATGGCCTTGCAAAATTATACTTTTCTAGCTGTAAGCCATTGCTTCTTTTATTTATAGAACAAATACCGGGCATTAAACATCAATTCTATAAGCACTTATCTGTTTTGCAAAATATAATGATAATTTTTAAACTAAACACTCTTGATAAGCCCATTACTTATTCCCAGAGCAGGTTTATTATACAAGCATTTTCCTATACTCCTATCAACGATTAATAGGATTCCGATTGAAAAAATCAACTTACCAATGGTATAAATAAAAAAAGGAGAAGCATCGAATACAAAAATACTGAGATACACATAAATATCGACCAAAGCTATTAAAATAGTGCCTGCCACCAGCTTGTACCAGTTTCTTGAGCGAGTTTTATCTACAAAAAAACTCATACAAACCGTAAGGCTCGTGATTAGCATAGCGGCCAATATAATATAGAAAAACAAAGCACTTTCAGCCAAGTACTTCTCATAAGCCTGGGGTACAGAAATACCAAAACCTATTAAAAACAATACTGTAGTAAGTATTGCATATGTAGTATTTCTGGTGTTAAACACATGCGCTTTTATTTGGGTTCTCTGGGCGATAAAAAGCATTAGTAATACTACATAAATAGCAATATTGTTCAGAATATTAACAGGTGCGAGGTATTCGGGGCTTACTAAATAATAATAAACTTCTGAAAAAACATTAAGAAAAAGAAAGGCTATCAGCAAAGAAAAAATATATACTCTTTTTATTCTCTTCTGATGAAACCACAAATAACCTAAACAAAGCAAACTCGGGGATTGATTCAAGAATTTAGATAGTAGCAGCTCTTCCCACGAAAGCATATGTGGCTCAGGTAGAAACTGAAAAAACAGGGAAGTTAAGATAACAACCGCCCCGTAGAAGGAAATAAACTTTAACGACATGGAGAAAGTATTTTACAAAAGTTAAAGTACATACAGTTTATAACAGCAGTTTAATTTACATTCAATAGCAATTGATTTTTGATAGGTGTTCGCCAGAAGGCTGTGAACTCTACCGTAGCAATTATATTTTACTTCTAAGAAAAAAGCAAGAATTAATTATCATAAATTGGTCTATCCCTGTATTTTAGTCTGTTGGCGTCTCTTCCTGAGAAGTTTGTGCGGATTTCGGCACAAATAGCCAAGGCAATTTCTTCGGGCGTATTAGCACCTATATCTAAGCCAACAGGGCTGAATATACGATTCTCGTCGGCAGGCGTAATAGGTTCACCTTCTTCTTGCATTCGGTCATACATCTTAGCAGTTCGTTTCTTAGGCCCTAAAAGCCCAATGTAAGATATATCTGTCTTTAGCAATGTTTGTAAATTACGGTAATCAGTTTCGTAATCATGGCACATCGAAACAGCCGCCGTATAATTATCAACTACAGGTACATAGTCTTTTGGCATTACGGCATCGGCAGTTGTAAATAGCGAGGAGTGCATTTTAATTGGGTTGCAGACAACTATTACTTTCCAGCCCAACTCCTTTGCTGTACGCACCATTGTATAGATATCATAGTTACTACCAAACACATATAATTGTATTGGTGGCGGAATCACTTCAATAAATAAACTGATACTATTCCCATCAGCCAAGGTATAAGTTTGTGAAACAGATTTGGTAGTTGCCAGCGCATTCTGAATTTCTGACAATACTTGCTCTTTTATCGTATCGAGAGGAAACACTTCTCTAAAATGTTCCGGCGTATCAAATCTGAATACTTCTCCCAATTCAATAGCCGAGTGGCTAGCACTTAAAGCTGTAACAGTAACTATTACATTTGGGCTCCGTTGGTCAAGACAATTACTGATTTGCAAAACAGCATTTTGAGCGTTATGTGGGTCAAGAGGAGTAATTAATACATCTATGATACCATTGCACCCCAAGCCTACCCCTATCTGGTAAGGGTCATCGTCAGACGTATCGTAGGTAATCAGTGTAGCTTTATTCTGCGACATAGCCAGGCGAGCTTTTTTCAAGGCATCTCCTTCAAGGCATCCACCGCTTATTCCGCCTATCCATTCTCCTGATTCCATCACCAACATACGAGCCCCCGTCCGCCGGTACGAAGAACCTTCTACCCTTACTACAGTTGCCAAAGCAGCTCTATTCCGGCTGAAATCAATTTTCTGATAGGCCTCAACAATTTGTTTAATTTCCTTCATATATATTCTGTAAAAGGGCATAGTAGCAATTTAATATTCAGTCTTATCTTCTTTTTTTGCCCAAAGCATAAAGGCTTCCTGCGCCTCGTCTCTGCTTAATGCTTCAATTGCTATTTTTCTTTCTGAAAGCGGCAATGGTATTTCGTTGTAAAGAAACGCATCATCAAAGCCTATTGCAGCGGCATCGTCACGGGTATTACCATAATATATCTTTTCTATTCTGGCCCAGTATATAGCACTCAGGCACATAGGGCATGGCTCGCATGAAGTATAAATCTCACAATCGCTCAACTCAAAAGTGCCCAGGTTTTTACAGGCATCTCTTATAGCCACTACCTCGGCGTGTGCAGTAGGGTCGTTTGTCGCTACTACTTTATTATGTCCCTGCCCTACTATTTTACCATCTTTTACAACAATAGCCCCAAAAGGCCCTTGCCCCACACCATATTGGCTTCCTATAATAGAAAGCTCAATGGCTTTGCGCATAAATTCTTTCTTTACTTCGTCAATGTTCATTGCTATCAAAAACTGCTTGGATTCTTTAGATTTTTATATTGAAGTTGTTTAGGATTATTTCTTTCATTTAAAAATGCATTGTTTTGGCTACGCCTGCATCAAATGATTTCAACCATAGCGCTGCTATGTTCTTATCATTTGATTTGGCTCGCTCAAAACAATACTATTTTTAAAAAGAAATTAAAATCCCAAACAACTTCATTGCTCAAAAAATTGTGTTCATTTTTCCTAAAACAAAAAATCACAACACACTAGCTTTTTTCATTCTTCCTACCACTTCACTGATATGATTCACAGCTATTTCAATATCCTGAGCGCTTGTTGTTCTACCTACACTAAACCGAAGCGACCCATAGGCTGACTCATCATCTAAACCCAGTGCCTTCAATACATAAGAGGGTTCTGTTGAGGCCGAATTACAAGCAGAACCATTAGAGACAGCAATCTCATGCAGGTTCATCAATAGCTGCTCTCCATCTATTTTACCAAAGCATATATTACTTGTATTGGGCAGGCGCTCAATTGCATTGCCATTTACTTTGGCATCAGGTACGGCGCTTAAAATACCCGCTTCTAAGGCATCCCGCAAAGAGCTTAATCTTATCGTTTCATCAACCATAGTTTGCTGGCAAATCTCACAAGCCTTACCAAAGCCAACAATTCCTGCTACATTTAATGTTCCCGAGCGTAGTCCTCTTTCATGCTTTCCGCCATCTTGCTGTGCAACAATATTCAGTTTTTTTCTGATATATAAAGCCCCTACCCCCTTAGGTCCATACAATTTATGTGCCGATAAACTCAATAAATCTATCTCATCGGCTATTACATCAATCGCTAATTTACCTACAGCCTGCGTTGCATCAGTATGAAGCAACACTCCGTGCTTATGAGCGATTTTAGCAATGCTTCGCAGCGGATGAATAATCCCAATCTCATTATTAGCTGCCATTACCGAAATCAGAATGGTAGTTGGTCGTATGCTAGCTTCAAGTACATCTAAATCAATATTTCCCTGACTGTCAACAGGCAGATACGTGAGTTCTGCGCCTAGTTTTTCTAAATGTTGGCATGTGTCCAATACTGCTTTGTGCTCAGTAGAAACCGTAATAATATGTTTGCCTTTATGACTAAGAGCCTCGTATGTACCTTTAATAGCCAAGTTAACCGACTCCGTTGCCCCACTTGTAAACACAATTTCTTTTTCCGATGCCCCCAATAAACCCGCTACCTGCTGCCTGGCTGTGCCCACGGCTTCGGCAGCTTTCCAGCCATAGGCATGAGACCTGCTAGCTGCATTACCAAAGTGTTCGGTCAGGTATGGCACCATAATTTCCAGCGTTTCTTTGTCGAGAGGAGTGGTGGCGTTATAGTCCAGATAGATTGGATATTTCATTAATCAAACAAAAATATTTTTTATGTGTTATTTTTAAGAAAGTAAAATTACTGATTTTATAGATTATTGAAGCCCAAAAAGAAATGAGTTAAGACAGAATTGTTTTATCTTTTGAAATGTTTTAATTTTTTCAAGAAAACCCAAACTTTATTCGGCAAAGCAATCAAAATACAGTAGATTTTTACGTAGTTTGTTTCGTTAAAACACTAATCCCCGAGATAAAAATGCTGGAAAATTCTATTGATTCGGTTTTTACGCAAGAAATTCATAACAAATACCTTGTATTTAATACACTTTTTTCAAGGTTACCTTATGATAAAATGACTAAGATTGGGCAACTAATGCCTTTTTTGCATGATCTGTCAGAAACAGGTTTTGAAGAGGGCAAAGAACCAAAGGAAATCATTGACACATTTTTTAAGCAATATACTTCAATCAAAGAAGAAAAGGAGAAAATAGACCTCCTGTTCAGGTTTATTACTTATATCGAACGCCAGGTAGTATTATTTGATAGTGTTGAAGATTCTGCTTTTGAAAAAATGAATCCACTTAATGGAAAAGGAACCCTGAAAGGAACCCTTGACCTGGCAGTGCAACAAGATAAACTTGAAGAAGTACACGAAAAATTAAAAAACTTCAAGGTTCGTATCGTTTTTACGGCTCATCCTACACAGTTTTACCCAAGTAGTGTATTACGCATTATTCAGGATTTAGAGCAGCTGATACCTAAAAACGACATTAATGGTATTGACTCTCTACTGCAACAGCTTGGCAAAACGCCTTTTATTAATGAACAAAAACCAACGCCTTTAGAAGAGGCACAAAGTATTATATTTTACCTTCGCCATGTATATTATCAGGTTATTGGCGAAATTCACGAAAAACTTAAAACTTATTTCCAGAATGGCAGCCAAGGGTTTAATCCGGTATTAGAGCTAGGTTTCTGGCCGGGTGGAGACCGCGACGGAAACCCTTTTGTTACAGCCGAAATCTCGAAAAAAGTATCAATTGAGCTTCGCACAAGCATCCTGAAATGCTACTATAACGATTTTAAAATCATTTGCCGCCGCCTTACATTCAAAGGGGTTATGCCTTTACTGACAGCCATCAGTAATCGTATTTATACCAACATGAACGGGCTAAAGCATGATTTAACACTTCAAGAATTATTAGGCTCGCTCGATGAAGTAAGACAAATACTGATAACTCGCCACAATGGCATATTCCTGAATTTATTAGATAGGTTTATTCAGCAGGTAAAACTTTTCGGTTTACACTTTGCAAGTCTCGACATCCGTCAGGATAGCAGTATCCACGAAAACGTGATGGAACAAATTAACCGTAGATATGGTATTTCGGAAACGCCTTATTCAGAATGGAGCGATGATGAGAAGTTAGTATTTTTAACGAGCCATGAACTTCTGGTTAACGAAGACGACTTTGAAGACACCTTAACCAAAGATACATTCAAGACAGTTAGGGTCATCAAAGAAATTCAGACTTTAAACGGCGAAAAAGCCTGTCATCGTTATATTATCAGTAACTCTACGTCTATGTTTTCGGTGTTAGAGGTACTGGCACTTTTCCGTTTCTGTGGTTATCAGGCATCTGAAATCAAGGTTGATGTAGTGCCTTTATTCGAAACCATCGAAGGGCTGGATAATTCTCAGGCAACTATGAGCAACCTTTACCAATTACCATTCTATAAAAACCACCTCGATAACCGTGAAAACCACCAGACTATCATGTTAGGGTTCTCAGATGGTACGAAAGACGGTGGTTATGTAAAGGCCAACTGGGAGATTTATCAGGCAAAAGAGAAACTAACACGCATCTCGAAAAAGAACCAGATAGAAGTAATATTCTTCGATGGTCGTGGTGGCCCTCCTGCACGTGGTGGTGGCAAAACCCACCAATTCTACGCATCGCAAGGCCCAACTATTGCTAACAACGAAATTCAGATAACTATTCAGGGGCAAACCATTACGTCAATGTATGGTTCACGCTCACAGGCTATGTATAATTTCGAACAATTATTATCGGCTGGTATAATCAACGATGTGTTCCAGGACGATAAGTCAATCATTGATAAACAAGAGCGTAATCTGATTGAAGAACTGGCGGAAGAAGGTGTTAAAAAATATTTTGAGCTAAAAGAACATCCGCTTTTTGTACCTTATTTAGAGAACAAAAGTCCGCTGAAATACTACGGTTTAACCAACATTGGTAGCCGCCCAAGTAAACGAAGCTCAGGTAAAAAACTAACATTGTCTGACTTAAGAGCGATTCCGTTTGTAGGCTCGTGGAGCCAACTGAAACAGAATGTACCGGGTTATTTTGGCTTTGGTACAGCCCTACAAAAAGTAATAGACGAAGGCCGTTTGGAAGACTTAAAACTGCTTTACGAAAACTCGTTGTACTTTAAAACGCTTATTGAAAACAGTATGATGGGACTAACGAAAACGTATTTCCCATTGACCTACTACATGCGTAAAGACCCTGAGTATGGTGAGTTCTGGCAGATTCTTTTCGATGAATATGAATTGACAAAGAAAAATATGCTTCTGGTATCAGGCCAGGAAAAACTAATGGCAAACGAAGTGCTAAGTAAATTATCGATAGATTATCGTGAGCATATTGTATTGCCTTTGTTGACAATTCAGCAATATGCTTTACAAAAAATAGAAGAAACAACCGACGAACAATTGAAATTAAGTTACGAAAAAATGGTTACCCGCTCGCTTTTCGGCAATATCAATGCCAGTAGAAACTCGGCATAAACTTGTTCAAATGTTGATATATAAAAATACCCACAGCGTTTGTTGTGGGTATTTTTATATCTGGCAGTCGCTGCGTGCTAGTTACAATCTTCAACCGTGGCTTTAAACACTGAGCCGTTTTTAGACTCAAAGCCAGGCAATAACTCTACTCTGTTTTTTGCTGTATAATCAATTTTGCCTGTAGCTTGTATCTTCTGTGTACTCTGAATAATCTGCTTACTCTGATACGGCGATTGTGTGTTAGCCACCGAATTTGTGAGGAATAAACTATTAGGGAAACAAGACGATACAGTAATGTTTTTAGGTGTTGAGCTTACACTACAATAAACTGTTTTACACTGCACACTATAAGATGTTGTGGCAGGCGGGCTCACTACAAGCGGATTGGTAGTTGCCCCCGTAGACCACAAATAAGTGGTATTACAACCCGAACCAGTTAGTGTTACACTTTCACCCGGACGAACTTGGGTAACTGAAGTTGTTATGGTAGGCGTAGTAGGTAACGGAAAAGTTGACAAGTTTATGATAGGGCTAAACAATGTCTTTTTCGAAGGCTTTCGGGCAGATGCTGCAAACCGTGCAGGCGCAACCGTAACCGAATTTGTATTGGGAAGGGTTGTCCAGTTCAGTCGCTCATAACCAGCCGGAGGCAAGAATGTATAGTTACAACAACCACTAGAATTACGGCCTCTTGCTTCATTATCAGTGTTATCACGATTTGACCAATAATACTGGCTATATGAACCCGGTACAGTTAAAGTAATAGGCGACGACGGATTATTAGGACTACACGCCAAAGTTATTGCCAACAAAGGCGACGGCATCATTGGATTTGAATTGTTAAAGAAATCATTATTCATACTGGCATCCCAGGCATTGGCAAACTCTATCTGTCCTGCATAGGTATCAAAGTGAATACCGTCTGAGCGATATGGCCCGCCTTGAAACTGGTCAGTATTGGGGCCTGCAAAAACATTAGGTACTGGCGGCACACTGTATCCGTTAACATAAAAGCCTGAAATAAGGGCATCTTGCCCAATAATTACATTAATATGTTCTCCCGGATTTACAGAAGCACGAGCCACTACCCAAGCCAGATCGCTATGCTCTGAGTTTTCACGGGTTTTGTTAATTACATCCTTAACATTGTTGTAGTAAGTCTCAAAGAAAGTATCGGGGTCACTTTCTCCCTGATGCCAAAGCACTGCTCTTAGCCCGGTAAGACTCGCATAAATAGATACTGAGTTTTCAAGTGCACGATAAGGGGCACCATGGTCTCGGCGTATCCAATCAGGGCCATCAAACGGTAAGCCTTGTGACGATTTACTCCATTGGTCACTTGAGGTTCCGCCATGCCCTGCACCATAAAAGAGCACAGGTACATTTAGCCTCTGAACCAGCAAATCGCCTAACCTTCCCCATGCCCAGGGTACGTAATGAAAGGGTCCTATGGCTGTGGAATCGCCTGTTAGTTTTGAAAACCCTATTGGTAATCTGTTATAGTCAGAATAGGCATCTGTATAATCAATAGTACTTACTCTATCATCATTTGCTGAAGTGCTAACGCCTGCTCCACCTTGCGCATTCGACTGCCCGGCTATAGCAAATACTTCTCCTACACCTACACGTTCTATTATTTTGCCATCAACCAGATTGTTGTTTTTATAAGCGTTTACTTCAAGCTGATACCACCCGCCTTGCACAGTAAGAGTACCCGAAAAATAGCCGTTAGAGGGATTATTCTGAATGACCGTCCAGTTAGTAGACGTACCAGAACCACTCCACTTGGGTACTACTCTGGCTTCGATTCTGTCAACCTCTGACAGATAAGTGCCTGCAATAGTAATAGTCCCCTGATTAGCGTTATTACGTTGGAACACCATTCGTTCCATAGGGTGAGATAAAACAATCTGAGCCGTAGTTTTAAAGCTTAAAAACGTAATGGCTAGACAAATTCTGACAAAGATGCGATTGAACAACATATTGATTATAAAAGGCTAATAAAGTTGTAAAGACTTATACACCATGACAGTAAGCCTACTATTTAGGTTGTAATTCTATACAAATGTAAGAAAAATTTATAGTGGAAATGAAACTTTCCCCATTGATACACTTGGTACTCCTTTCCGTGAGCCAAAATCTGTTTTGCCACCAACTAGTGCTTCGTTGGCTAGGGTGGCAAATAAAACAGCTTCTTTGGCATCGCCCGAAATACCCAAATCATCAGTCAGTAAAAATTCAAATTCGGGGAGTAGTTCTTTCAAAAACTGCATAATCAATGGGTTATGTACTCCACCGCCACTACCGTAAATCTTAAATGTATCAGGATTTACCGAATAGTCAGGCAGTTGAATAACCAGTTTACGGATAGCCTCAGCAATAGTTTCTGCCGTGAACCTGCATAAAGTAGCCAATAGGTCTTCGTCAGATAATTGGTGAGTATTACTTTTTTGCTGTGCCCTAAGCATATATTCCAGATTAAATAATTCGGGGCCAGTAGTTTTCGGAAAAGGTTTCCCAAAAAACTCATCTTGCTTAAGTGCGTGTAAAAGTGCTTCATTTACTACACCACGTTTGGCAATCCGGGCATCTTCATCATAGGGTATGTTAAAGAAATTCTTTACATAAGCATCAATTATTGTATTACCCGGGCCTGTATCTGTGGCAAATACTTCATTGGCATCCAGATTCCCAGCCAGATATGTAAAATTGGCTATGCCGCCCATGTTAAGCAGAATTCGGTTTTCGCCTCGTTTCGAAAAAATCAGGTAGTCGCCATATACTGCCAACGGAGCACCTTCGCCGCCTGCAGCACAATGTTTCTGTCTGAAATCAGAGAGCGTAATAATTCCTGTCTTTACGGCCAGATGGTCACCATCGCCAATTTGAAGCGTCGCATTCGGAAACTTATCAATTCCATGCAGAATTTTAGGTGCATGAAACACCGTTTGCCCGTGGCTAGCTATTACGTCAATGTCCTCTGCATTTATACCTCTTTTTGCCAGAAAATCGTTCACAAGTTGCCCATGCAAGTTCCCTATCCAAGGATTCAACAAGCATAATTGTTGAAAATCGATTTCCTTTTTAGCAAACACTTTTCTTATTTCATCTTTTATACCTTCCGAAAAACTGATAGTGTCAAAGTCAGATACAGTTATTTCGGTATCGCCCCCACTATTTTTGAATTTACATACGGCTATATCCAATCCGTCCATCGATGTGCCCGACATCAAGCCGATAATTGTTCTTTCTTCCTTTTGTGCAATAGCATACAGTTTTTCTATGTTCTGATTCATCTGCTTTATGGTGTTTGCTCCTGATACTTTCAGACTACAAAATTAACTATCTGAGTTAAATAAATGCTTAATAATATTGTTTGCTTAATGCTTATCTTTACTCGTTCCTTTTACTCACCTTCTGATTACCATCTATGAAAAAACTCTTATTTAGCCTCATTATTATATTTCTTGTCTTTTTAGGCATATTCTTTTATTTGCGCAGCCGCTTACAAGACGACTCCGTACCACTAGCTGAAAGTTTTTCAGGCGAAAAAGTTATGTTCATTTTCCCTCACCCCGACGATGAAATCACAAGCGCAGGCACGCTGAAACTATTAGATAATGAGGGCATAGAAACCAGCCTGATTACCTTTACCCGTGGAGAAGCCGGCAGCTCAAATGGTATGGTAACAGAGACCGATTCTGCAAAAAGAAAACTCGCTTTAGGCGAAATAAGATTTAGAGAATTAAGTGCAGTAGGGCAATTGCTTGGTATAGATAACCAGGAAATTCTGAATTTCCCTGATAGCGACATTAAGAACCTATCGCCTGATTCGCTTAAAAGTATAATACGCCAGAAAATAGCCCGCTATCAACCAAGTATCCTGATTACCTACGATGATGTTATCGGACTATATGGCCACCCCGACCACAGGCTGATAGCTCAATATACGAAAGAGATTTTTTTAGCAGAAAGAGGTAAAAGTGGTTTTCCTGTAAAAAAACTTTACCAGGTTACCTTACCAAAACCGATGATTGAAACAGCCATGAAGATTTCGGATAGTTTTAAACGGAATTTTGGTTCAGGAGCAATATTGCCTACGCCAACTATGGCATTTAAAATAAGTAAAGTAGGCGACTTTAAGAAACAAGCCATGCTTTTGCATGTTTCTCAAAGACCTACTTTCAACGATATGCAACCTTATTTTGACAAAATACCTGTCTGGATATATTACCGTATTTTTGATAAAGAGTACTTTGCCGAAGTAAAATAACTATTGATTTTCATAAATCCAGGTCAGAATCTTCTCTACTTCTTTACGCACCTTGGTTGTTGACTGATTGAAGTTGTTGTTCATAAAACTCACAGCCAGGGTTTTGCCTTTTTTAGTAAGCAAATACCCGCTCAGGTTGTAAACGCCGCTAAACGAACCTGTTTTGGCAAATATAAAGGGGCGGTCGGTGGTTTTATAGCCATTCTTTAATGTACCCGATTGCCCGCCTATAGGCAATATTGAGTAGAGTTTTTCTTGTGGCACATCGGCACGTAATTTTTCTAAAAGCTTTACGATTGAGCGAGGTGTAAAAAGATTATACCTTGATAAACCAGAGCCATCAACCCATTTGGGTGCATCGGGTAAATCTTGCAGGTATTTTTCGGTGATAGTCTTAATTACAAACGAAGAGTTCAAAGAGTCTTTTATTACAGTACCACAAAGTAAAAGCAAATGCTCAGCCAGCATATTGTCGCTTTCCTGCATCATAAGGCGATATACATCTTCTGAGGTAGTGCTATACAAGGTTTTGGCCTCTCTAGGCACGGGTATATGTAGCAACCCTACGTTTTTACGTAGCGTGTCTATCAATAATTGCTGGGTTAAACCAGTAGATGTTTTAAAAGGAATATCTTGGGTATAGCTGCTCTTCTGCAACATAGATTTAGGCAACAAAAACAAATTATCTGTCTGAATACGGACAATACTTGTCCCTTCGTCTTTTTTGTAAAAACTATTCTGAAAAATAGTCGGTTGTGGTGAAAACTCTTCTTTATCAATATTTATTCTAACTACGTTTCCGTACATAGGCAAGGGTGATATTTCGGCCGAATAATAATCATTATAATCGTCCCATGCCCAGCCTGCACCCATTGATGTATTTGTAAAATTACCATCTGAGAAAAAGAACAACTTACTGCGTTTATAGCTTTTCAAAAACTCAAACACCTTTGAATTTTTCAGGTCATGGTGAAAAAACGTAGGGTCGCCTGTTCCCCAGAAAATCAACGAGTCTCCACTGATTACGTACCTCAAAGCCGGGATTGAATCCCCCAGAGTTTTAACGCTACTATAATAAGTAAATAGTTTGGTATTTGATGCAGGCGTAAAATATCTATCAGCGTTTCTTTCAAAAAGTGTTTTCTTCTGGTCTACATCATAAATGGCCATGCCCGTAAAGTTATGCGCAAATACCTGCGAAGTATCTATAAGCTTGGCATAAGGTTTTTTGTTTGCTAATTTCTGAGAGGTAGTACAAGAGATTCCGATAAATGCTAAAAAGGCTAATAAGATGAGTTTCTGCATACTTTTTATTTTTTTGCGAATTTACATCAAGATTAACCTGATTTGCAATCTTTATTTTAGTGTATGCTATGATAATTAAACATTAGTCTCATTTTTTTATTTAAAGGAATAAACTTACAGTATTCAGCTTGTTAAAATAATAAAACCACTCCTGTACAGAAGTGGTTTTAGATTAACTATCTGATATTTTTACTTATCTGTTTACTACAAAACGCTTTACAATTGTACCGTTTTCGGTGTACAAACGCACTAGATATGAGCCGGCGTTAAAATCACTAACATCAATTTTCTGGTTAAATGTATTGATGTCGGTAATGTATTCTCTGGTCATTATTCTTTTGCCATTTGTACCAAATACCTCCATTGTAACACGTCCCGGCTTTGCCAGCGTAGTAGTAACTTGTATTTCGTCAGGCGATGGGTTCGGCGATATTGTAGTTGCTCTTTCTAAACCTGGCTCTACTGCCAAAATAGGCGGTGGTGGTGCAAATTGTATCTTTAGGTTATCAATAGCCCAGCCCCAGCCGTGGTATAGCTCGTCGGAGAACAAACGGAAACGAAGCAAAACTATATCTCCTCCTGCAAAATCACCACTTCTAAGCATTTTTATTGTTCTTGTACGGTACATTGAAGAAGTTCCGACAGCTTTTGAGTCTTGTGTATTAATCACACCATTAGTGCCAATAACACTGCCCGACACCACGTCGCTTTCAAATGCACGTTGCCATACACTATTGCTTCTTGCATCGTAACCGTCTTCAAAAGGAATCCAGGAAATACCACCATCATACGAGCCTTCTACTACTACATAATCGTAGAAATCTGATTCTCCAAAAACAGAGCCTGACTCCCCTGGCTCTACAAGCACTACTTCATCAAATGTAATATTAGCAGAGTCTTGTTGTGATTTCAGTTCAATTGGCTTGAGGAATAAAACCATAGTATTAGACTGAAAATTTTCGTCTCCGCCGTTTTTATATGGGTGAGCCGAGTGCAGCGCACCATCACTAAAACCCGTTGGTTGTGTAATACTCCAGCCGCCAATACCTGCAAAATCTTCGTTTGGTGTATTAAAGTCAGCACTGTACTGCAAAACTGGTGTTTCGGCAGTAAGGTCGGTTACAACAAATTCAAAATAATCTGGCGATAACCTTACATTCTGGCCGGGTGTATTATAGTAAGCTGGCAATACACCTTTGTTTTTGTTTTTTGAGTTGTCTACTGCTACAAGACGATACAACACGTGGTCACCTTTTTGCAAATCACCAAAAATTGCTTTTCCAAGATACGCATATACATCGTTTCTACCTTGCGAGTAGCTTGGGTCATCAGTTAACGGATTATATTTTTTCAAGCCTATAGGAGCCATTTGCTGGCCATTTACCATATATTCTACATATACAGTATCAATGCCATGCTCAAAGCCATCTTCAGCATTCAGGAAAATATCAGGTTTTGTAGATGATGATACAAATGTGATTGGAAGAGCAGAAATAAATGGGGGCTCTATATCGTCTCGTCCAACTTGAAAACCATAATATCCTTGTATTGGAGCCTCGGCAGGCGCTGTATTTTTACGTTTATAGTTATCTTCTACTACCATATAATATCTGATAACAGAACCCGCTCTTGAAACCGGAACAACAGCCGTATAATCGTTAGTAACACCTACCCGCTTCAAATCCAGAACCTTTGCATTAGCCATTATTGTGTCGTTCTCGGTATAATACAATTTTGCCGTGTTTGCAATCAGCGTAGTATCGCTTAAGATTGTGGCTTTTATGGTTACACTTGAAACGAAATTCTCGACATTCTTATTAGGCGTATGGAGCAACGATGTTCCTTTCCAACCCATATCAGCAAACATATTCAATACCAGAGGGCCGGGGTCACGCACTACCTCTCTGAATTTTGCAACCGAGGTCATCAATGAGTTCGGATTACCCGATGTATAGGTATTATCATCAACATGCGAAGTGCTCGAACCTGCCTGATAAGTGCTAGGTGCATAAAGGCGTGGTTTTTCGTCACCTTTAGCGTCAGAAATCGGGCTATTAAAGAACAAATTATTGCCGGTAAGTTGTTGGCGTAAAGCAGCTGATGGGTTCGGAAAAATACCGGTATCAATTAACAACTGGTTTGTATTGTTTTCTACAAAGTGGTCAAAAATAAATGGTGAACCTGTTTCATAACCCCACGCTGCAGTAGTTGTAGTAGCTGTTGAGCGCAACGACGACGTAAAGCCTAAACCATGACATAACTCATGTAGTACAATAGATGCAAAGTCGAACTCATTACGGCCGGGCGTACTTGTACCCAGATACCAAGGTGCAGAACTATTAAACTCAGCTACAATATCAGGTTCATTAACTGAGTTGAGTTCTTGTCCTGCTATTTTTTCTGCTAGCGCAATTGGGTACCAGGTACTTGCTTTTTGTTGACCTGGGAAATTTCTTGTAAAGTCAGCAGGGCTGGCTTGGCCCAAAATAGTTCCGCTTACACCATCACTATCAATCGGATGCCAGATTGCCTGAATACGGATAGGCACAGGCGAGGTAATAAGGTTAGACCATATATCTACTGCTAACTGGAAAGCTGCTTTTGCTGCCGGAGTAAAACCTGTATAATCTACTATAAAGGTTGCTTTGGCGGTAGAGCGTGCTCTTCGTCCACTCAGATACTCTTGTATTTCCTTAGCCGGCGGAACATAAGTATTGGCATCAACATACATACCCGGACACACAATCATCTTCCCCTTCATAAATTCAATTTTATTAGGGTTAGGCTTTGCTAGGTCTTCATGGCGTGGTTTAGCGGTTTTCTGGGCAATTGCTGACATTACCAAGAAACATAGTAAGCCAGAAAGGTAAATTTTTCTCATAATTCTTTTAGCATCAATTCCTGTTTCGCAGGGTCATAAAAATATACGTAATACAAGGGGCTAAGGTTGCTCTGAATTTTTATACAAGGTATAAATTCTAACGAATATAATAACGTTTTTGTTAAGCTAATATTAGAAATAGACCCCGAAGTGTTTTTTAACGGTAAATTTTCTGAACAATCCATTTTAAATCATATACACTCATTTAAGTATCGGATTAACACGCCTAAAGCTTATCTTTGCATTATAGACGGAAACTGCGCTTTGAGAGATGCAAGCATCAAAAGAAATATTATTAAAATACTGGCAATATGATTCGTTTCGCCCTTTACAAGAAGACATTATTAATTCTGTACTGGCCGGAAACGATACTTTGGCGATTCTGCCAACTGGCGGAGGTAAATCAATCTGTTTTCAGGTGCCGGCCTTGCAAATGGAAGGCGTGTGTATTGTTGTTACACCGCTCATTGCTTTAATGAAAGACCAGGTAGAGCAACTGAAACGAAGGGGAATAAAGGCCGCAGCCATATACTCTGGCATGCACCGTACCGAGATAGATTATACACTTGATAACTTTGTTTATGGCGACTATAAGTTTCTCTATGTTTCGCCCGAGCGCTTGCTCACCGAAATAATGCAGGAGCGCACCAAACGCATGAAGGTATGCTTGCTGGCTATTGACGAAGCGCATTGTGTATCGCAATGGGGTTATGATTTCAGGC
Organism: Emticicia soli; assembly: GCF_037860775.1. NCBI lineage: Bacteria > Pseudomonadati > Bacteroidota > Cytophagia > Cytophagales > Leadbetterellaceae > Emticicia > Emticicia soli. The sequence goes on from NZ_JBBEWC010000020.1 coordinate 61,723, forward strand.
CACCTTACCTGAAAATCCCTGATTTCAGAAAGTTTGCACCTAATGCCCCCATGATTGCCCTTACAGCAACGGCAACAAAAGATGTAAAGCAAGATATTCAGCAAAAACTGGGTTTACGCAATACAAAGCTATTTCAGCAGAGCTTTGCACGGCCTAATATCTCATATTCGGCTTTTTGTGAAGAAAGCAAAGAACGCAAACTCTTTGATATTCTGCAGAAAGTTCAAGGTTCGGCCATAGTCTATGTCAGAAGCCGCAGACGCACCAAAGAAATTTCGGATTGGCTGAATAGAAACAGAATAAGCTCCGAATTTTATCATGCCGGCTTGGCCATGAAAGACCGTTTCAGGAAACAGGAAGCATGGATAAAAAATCAGGTAAGGGTTATAGTAGCTACCAATGCCTTTGGTATGGGTATAGACAAACCCGATGTGCGGGTGGTAGTGCACCTTGACCTACCCGAAAATCTTGAGGCTTATTATCAGGAATCGGGACGTGCAGGGCGAGATGGACTAAAGTCTTATGCGATTATCCTTTACTTTAAATCTGACCTGGTAGACATATACAAGCAGATTGAGCAGAAATATCCGCCTATCGAAAACCTGAAACGTGTGTATCAGGCATTAGCTAATTATTTCAAACTGGCTATTGGTGCCGAGACTTTTGAAAGCTATGATTTCGATTTTCAGGAATTTATCGGCACATTTGGTCTGGCAGCTAATGATACGCACAACGCTTTGAAAAAACTCGAAGATGAAGGGCTCATACAACTTAGCGATTCTTATTTTAGTCCTTCGAAACTGCTTTTCAAGGTAGACAATCATGCTTTGTATAATTTCCAGATTAAGAATGCGAGTTACGATAAATTTACCAAGATACTATTAAGAATGTATGGCGGGCAGTTGTTCAGCGATTTTACAACCATATCAGAAACGGCCATTGCCCGAAACTTCTTTGCGCAAATACCCGAAATAGAAAAAATGCTGGAATTTCTGCATCAGACGGGCATAGCCACGTATCAGAAACAAAAAAGCACCCCTCAGTTGACTTTCCTGACAGCTCGACAAGATGCTGATTATCTGGCTATTGATAGAGCAGAATTGGAACGCCGAAAAAAGAAAGACCTTGAGAAAGTTGACGCAGTGGTGCAATTTGCACAAGAAGAGCGCCGATGCCGTATGCAGTTTTTGCAGCAGTATTTTGATGAATTTACCGAAGCTACCTGTGGTATATGCGATAATTGCCTGAAACAAAAGAAACGTGATGTACCACTTGAGGTTTACGCAAAGTATCGGCAGAAAATATTAGAAATTCTTCCAGCTAATGTTATTCAGGTAGTAAATTATAGCTTTTTCAACAACAAAGAATTTGTAACTGAGGTAATCAGACGAATGATTGAAAATGAAGAAATATGGTATAGCGAACTAGGAATATTACAAAAGAAATAAAATCTTATGTCAGAATTTACTCATATTGATGCCTCAGGCAACCCCTCGATGGTTGATGTAAGCGAGAAGAAGATAAGCAAGCGATTGGCTAAAGCCCGTAGCATTGTGGTTTTAGACGAAGCCATTCTCGAAAAACTACAGAACGACGAGATTCACACCAAAAAAGGACCCGTTTTTCAGATAGCTATCATTGCCGGAGTAATGGCCGCCAAACGCACAGGTGACTTAATACCGCTTTGCCACCCACTTGGGCTTGAAAACTGCCAACTTACCATTGCACTAAATGAGCAAAAAGAAGTAGTAATAGAATGCACGGCCTCACTTACCGGAAAAACAGGGGTAGAAATGGAAGCATTGACAGGGGCAAGCATAGCTGCACTAACTATTTATGACATGTGCAAGGCTTTCTCGCACAATATCGTTATCAAAGAAACCCGTTTGGTTGAGAAATCGGGAGGTAAACGAGATTTTAAATTAGATACCTGATGAACGGACTCATTCTGATAGGAGGAAAAAGCTCACGCATGGGGACGGATAAAAGCCTGCTCGATTATCATGGTGTATCTCAAAGAGAATATCTGTTTCAATTGATGAGTAAATTCTGCAAAGAAGTCTATTTTTCGTCTCGGCAAGAGCAAGGGCTTTCAGAAAATGTAATTATTGACACCCTTGCTATCAGCCCTATCAGTGGTATTCTATCGGCATTTGAATACGACAACAAAACAGCATGGCTGGTATTGGCTTGCGATATGCCTTTGGTATCGGCAGGAACCCTTGCTTTGTTAATTGCACACAGAAACGCCGATAAAGTAGCAACGGCTTTTTATAACCCCGAAATAAGCGCACCGGAGCCACTTATTACGATTTATGAACCCCAAGCCTACCCATTACTAACAACATACATAAAAGAGGGACATAAAAGCCCCAAAGTTTTTCTACAAAATAACGATGTAACGCTCATTCACCTAGAAGAAAATCTCTTTCTAAAAAATGTGAATACGAAGGATGAGTTTGAGGGTTTTCGGGTAAATAAGCTTAATTGATAGTATATCTCAAATTAAAAACAATGCTTGGTATTTTGTAATGATAAATCCCGTATCCTCTATATATCTTTTCACTTGCATTATAATTTATGTCAAGACCTACTTTTTTATAACTAATACCCGCACCTATCACTCCACCTACATTACTTTTGTCAAAAGTATAATCATTTGAGGTGTATTTCTCTATTATTGGATACGAATATCTCTGTTTGAAATAAACTGCGGCATCATCTAAAACTCTTTGAGTAGGAGGAGTATCCCAATACTTAATAGATTCTATATTTACATTATGTTTAACCTCATTCTCCCAAAAAACTCCTCCATAAATATTTACTTTCCATTTAGGTCTTTGAATAATATCGACATGAAGAGAAAGCGGAATTTGTATGTCTATTAACTCATGATTGTACTTAATATCATGTAACAGATTATAATCTTTTACACCATCAATATAAGTAGTAAAATTAGTGCTACTAAATCTTCTGAATGAAGTATTTGATACTCTTGAAAGTACGTTTATACCAGCTTCGAGGTATATTTTTTTAGCAATATAAGCATTAACATAAGCGCCAAAATTATAAGAAACAGACCTTTTATAACTCTTACCAAAAGGCATAAAATTACTAGGTTTTTCGGGGGGAGTAATTTTACTAAGGTTAGCGCCGCCATAAACTCCAAACAATACTTTCCGTTTTTTTTCTTGGGCAAAACTCTGGTTTTGAAGATAAATCATACAGCAAAGCACAGCAAGCAATTGCTTTAACAAAGGCAATTTTTTCATTTTAAGGTAATCTAAAGTTTTATAGTTAATAATCAGTCACATCATTAAGGCGTAGCCGATACCCATACTTCACCATCTTCAAAAATCTCTTTTTTCCAGATAGGTACAGTTTCTTTCAGGGTATCAATCACAAATTCACATGCATCAAAAGCAGCTTTACGGTGTGCCGACGAAACGGCAATTACAACAGGCACTTCGCCAATAGCTAAAGTACCCACCCGGTGATGTACCGAAATTTTTTTGAGTGAGAATTGCTCAACAGCTTGCTCGGCAATCTTCCGCATTTCAGAAATAGCCATAGGTTCATAGGCTTCAAAATCGAGCCTTACCACCGTTTTACCTTTGGTTTGGTTACGCACCGTTCCGACAAACACTACAATGCCTCCTGTATCGGGTGTTTTTACGAAATCGAGGCATTCTTGTTCCGAAAGTGGCTTGTGCAATAATTGTATATCTATCATTTTTTATGTCTTGCTATTATCCGCCACTCACAGGCGGTATCAACACTATTTCGTCGTTTTCATTCAAAGTCATTGTGTCTTCGGCATATTCTTCGTTCAACGCAATCCTGAGCGACTTCAATGTTGCGAAGCCAGGAAACTGCGTTGATAGGTGTTGTTTCAAATCTGCAACGCTTGCATTTGCCGGAAGCGAGAGCTTATATTCAAACTGACCGATAATATCACGCGTGATACCAAAACACAATACTTTCAGATTCATTTTCTATCTTTTTAATTCCTGAACGCTAAAACCAACTATTCAATTTCTTTCCAGCCAATTATTTTGTTGCTTTTCTCCTTTTTTGTAAGCCGATTTTCTGTTAGATAAAATCTTTGTAAAAAAGCAGGTCGTTTCCCTTATAATTTCTACTCAGATAAGTATTTTTGTTAGAAATCTTTTCAAATTTAATCGTGCTTTATCAGAATGAAAAAACTACTTACTTTTATTTTTATAATTGGCTTTCTGGCAGATACTTTTTCACAGAAAGTACAAGATTTTAGCAAATATTTTAAAGACAAAAGTCTTGAAGGAGACTTCTTTTTGTATGATTATAAAAAGAAACAATACACTGTAAGCAACGAAACCGAGTTTTTGAAACAAACCTCACCTGCATCTACTTTTAAAATTCCAAACTCACTTATAGCCTTAGAAACTGGCGTTATTAAAGATGAAAACGAAGTGATAAAATGGAATGGAGAAAAACACTCAAGAGAAGTATGGAATGCCGACCATGATTTAAAGAATGCTTATAAAAATTCAACAGTCTGGTTTTATCAGGAACTTGCCCGACGAATTGGCGAGAAAAACTATAAACAATACCTGAACACCTGCAACTATGGCAATAAAGACATAAGTGCCGGATTAACTACATTCTGGCTTGGGTCTAGCCTGGCTATATCGCCTAAAAATCAGTTAGAGTTTTTAGTGAAATTGTATGAAGAAAAACTACCGTTTTCTAAAAGAACATTTAACATTGTGAAGAAAATTATGATTCAGGAAGAAACCCCTGAATATACGCTAAGAGCCAAAACAGGTTGGGCCAATACCCCTCCTAAAGATATAGGCTGGTATGTAGGCTATGTACAAAAGAAAGACAATATCTATTTTTTTGCAACCAGAATATACAAACCTGTAGAAAAACAAATGCCTGAATTTGCCCCTGCCAGAATCGAAATCACAAGCAATATTTTAAAAAGTCTTGGCATTTTATAAATAAAAGCCCCCTATGCTTTAGCTAATATTATAAAGTAGGTTTCTCTCTGAAACATACAAGCTTAATAAAATAAGCAAAATAACACTCAGATAAACCTCTGTATGAAGTTTATAAACAAGCAGAAGCGGTGTTTATCTTTCTTGCTTTTTAGACAGGATATAATGTAAATACTATTAGTATTTTATCACATCCGCAAGTAACCGAATAGATTATTCTTCGGTTTTCAGATACCCCCAATTTTCGCCCGAGCGTATACGATTCAGTTGTGTATGTGTAATACCAAACTGTTTCGCTATCATTTTCAGACGGGTATTTTCGTTCTGAAGCATCTTTTTTATCATTCTGACCTTCGTTTCGGTCAATTTGTAGTTTTTGGTGTTTCTAGGAATTGGTTTGTTTTTCACCGCTGGATTCTCTCGGTTATGCTCTACCATTTCGTCTTTTGTAACCCACTTAAGGTTTTCAAAATGGTTGTTCATTTTATCATAGTCAAGATGAATAACAAACTTATGGTCGGGGCTGTCTCTTTTTACAAAAGTTTCAGCAACCAGTTTATGTATATAGCGGTTAAACGTTTTTCCTTTAGGTAATCTTACGTTCAGTGACCTGTATCCCTGAATAACCGAGCCTTTGATAATTGTACCTTTAGCATCGTTTTGCAAACTGCGAAGCCGGCCAAAATTTGAGACCTCGTAACGGGGCGGATTTTCAACCCCCTCCACATCAATGACAACTGGTGTCCATCGTTCTGCCCAAAGGGCATTTTTTTCACTATTCAGTCCTCTATTCATCACAAAAATTATATAATTATTTAATCTTAACTATGCACAATGAATGTAAAAAAGTATGCCAGCAGCAAAATGTGTACAACTCTCAACAGTTAGGATTATCTTCGCATATAACAACATTTTATTAAAAAAAATTGTTTTAAAATATAGCCTTAATGTAAAATAAGGAACAAAAGTACCTTATATAGGTGTTTTTTATTAACAATAACACAACAAATGCAATGTCAAAAAAAACTTTAGTAATAGGCGCATCCACCGACCCATCACGTTATGCTTTTTTAGCTGCCAACAGATTATTGAGTCATGGGCATACAATTGAACTCATAGGCCGAGACCAAGGGCAAATAGGAGGCAACGAAATACACACAACAAAGCCTGCATTAGCGGGTGTTGATACAGTAACGATGTATATAAGCCCGAAACGCCAACCTGAGTATTATGACTATATTGTAGGCTTAAAACCTAAAAGGGTTATATTTAATCCGGGGACAGAAAACCCTGAATTTGAAGCTTTACTTACTCAGAATAAAATTGAACCTCTGGAAGCTTGTACGCTTGTGATGCTTTCTACAGGGCAATATTAATACTATGCTCTTACAAAGCCGGTAATGACCGTATATTTTTGGCTTACTTTTTACTGAGTGGTAACTATACCTGGGTTGCCATACGTCCCTCAAAGCCCAGCATAAGCAGTTGCTCATACGCTGTCCATACTTCGTCGGGTATTTCCATCGGTATCAGAAATCCTTTAGCCGGATAAATCTTTAATCGTTGTAGGTCGCCTGTCATATTACTTATTACCCGCTCCTTGCTGATACCTTCTTTGAGGCAACGGGTCAGGTAAGAATCATAAGTATCGGGCAGAGCCGAAACAACAAAGTCGTACTCCTTAAACTGTACCATTGCCGTGGCATAAGTCCGGCGAATCATATAAGGCTTTTGTATCAATATAAAACTGTTGAAATTCAGCTTACGGTCTTTCAGTAGTTTTTTAGTAAATATAAAGTTCTCACCGGTATTAGTAGCCGCATTTTCGAGCAGAATAGCCTCAGCAGGCACACCGTGGCGCACGGCAATATCAAAAAAAGCTTCGGCTTCTGATTTAGGCTCTGTATTTCTTAATTCACCTATTGGCCGCACTACCCCTCCCGAAAAAATAATATAAGAAGCAAAACCCTCGTTATAGAGTTGAGCGGCATAATCGGCCACGCTGGGGTCGTGGCTACCCAACACAAAAATACAGTCAGCTTTTTTGAGTGGCTGTTTCAGGAAATGATAGTCAAACAGAAGACGAGCGTAATCGTCAATAAGGTTTTCGTCCATTTATCAATATTTTTTACCTATGGGCAAAATTATAGATTATCGTTTCAATTTATTGATACTTTTACTACATAATTTCGTCAGAAGTTAAGTTTTTGATTCACTAACAAAATCAATTTAATACAATGGTAAACGCAAAACACTTAGCTACGTTTGTGCTCGGAGCAGCCGCAGGAGTAGCTTTACACAAATATTTACAAACCGAAGAAGGAGAAAAAGCACTGGCAGACTTAAAAGACAAGGCCAATCAGTTTAAAGGCGAAGCCGAAGGAGCAATTGATAAAGCCCCTGAGTACTTCGAAAAACTGAAAACAGAAGGTGCTGAGGCATTAAAACAGTATTTTCCGGGAGCAGAAAAATTCTTACAAGATTTGTTCGGCGGTAAAACTACTGAAAACCCAACTCCGCCAAGCGAACCACAGGTATAAAAAACAAACATGAGTCATCCCGAATTTTAGGATGCTATGAAAAAAAGAACCTTCTGGTTAAATTTGTGAATCACTACAAACGCAAATTTTTACCAGAAGGTC
>NZ_JBBEWC010000021.1:0-66846 GCF_037860775.1 Emticicia soli
TGTTTAAAGTAAAATTAACATTTTAGCTAAATTTTACCTTGACACAGTTTAATTTACAGTCTCCAAACAACAGAAATAGGGAGGGACTTCCCTCTCTTTTTTCTTCAAAACAATTCAATTACGTAAAGTTTTTTCTTGTTGCTAAATCTGCAAAAATCTCAGCTTAAGCCAAAAACTAATATACAAAAATAGCCCTTCGGAAGAGGACTATTTTTTTTGTTCTATCAAATGCTTTAAGTTGTTAACAGAGGTGTTTCTTCCAATAAATCTTTCAATGTTGTATGTTCATACACTGCCAGATTTGCATCTCTTACTTTCTCCATAATGGGTCTTATGCGGCAAGTTACTTCATCATCGCAATCATCGCATTTACCATAAAAATGTAACGATACACATAGCATGGGTGCAATTGGGCCATCTACAATACGCACAATTTTTGCAATGGTTACTTGCTCAGGTGGAAGCCTCAACTGGTAGCCCCCTCCTTTTCCTTTCTGGCTATGTAATATTCCGTTGTTACGCAGTTCGAGCAATATAGCTTCCAGAAATTTCTTGGGTATATTTTCTTTTTCGGCTATTTCAGCAATAAGAACAGGTTGCTTTGATTCGTATCTTTCAGATAAGAGTTTCAAAGCTTTTAGTGCATATTTTGCTTTTTTAGAAATCATTTATTAGTATGCTGACGTGAATTTGTTCGATTCATCCGAGATGAATCAAACAAAAGTAAAATTTTTTCTTGGTTTTGCAATACATGTCTCTTTTGATTCTTTCCAAAATCGCCAGAGGCTTATATTTATAGCTAATATAGCTATTTTTTTACTGAATAACTACTTTTTGCTCTGACAGGCATCCCTAGCAAGGTCATTCCTTCCAGCTTTATATTAATATCTGTTTCGGCATTAGAGTTAAAAAACAATACCGTTGCCTTGCCTTTCGCATCGGTTTTTACTATTGGTGCCCAGAAAATGGTTGACCTGTAATCTGGTTTATTATTTACCTGAAAATCTTCCATAGTAGGCCCGTCATATTTTGGCGAATAAAATTCTTTTACAGGTGCATAACCGTTTATTTCGGTTACTTCAATACCACTACTTTCCCAAGGCTGTCTGGCGGAATCTCCTCTCTTTGTTAGAACAGATATTACACCGTTACCCCCTCTTGAACCATAAATAGCCGCATCGGCGCCTTTCAGTACATCAATGCGTTCTACATCAAAAACTGGTATATTCAGTATGGCTTGTTTATCCATCATCATACCATCGAGCAAAAAGGTTGGCTCTGAAGAACCATTCATTGAGCTTATTCCTCTGATAATCACAGTAGGTTCCATTGCATTACCCATTACCTGCACACCCGGAATACGCCCTCTCAATAAGTCTAGTACATTGCCCGATACATTCATGTCAGGCGTTATTTTTAAGGTATTAGATGCGTGCGAGTACAATACTCTGTTGTCTCTCTCCTGTTCTCTCTTTGCTTTTACTACTACCTCCTGCAAAAGTTGTTCTCTGCGAGCTTTTATCAGTTTTTCTATCTCAAGATTCTCTCGTGTTCTTTTCAGGTAATCAGCCAAATCATTTTCATCAAATGTAATCGGGTTGAAAGGAATGGGCACTCGCTCCAATTTTGGTGGTTTAGCTTTATTAATGAAAATTTTAGTATTACGGTTTAATTTACCTGCCACCGCCTGAATCAGTATTTTACTGGTACCTGTAAAATCGAGGTCGTTTAATGAAAACGTTCCATCGGTTGCTGCCAAGCCAGAACCGAAGCTACGTTCTCCGCCTTCCTGCCACATCATAAATGTAAGGTTGATAGGCTTTTCGAATAGCTTACCATTCTGTCTTGTGATTTCGCCTGAAATATCAATCCCTCTTTGAGCAACAAACTCTGGTAATGGTAAATCTGATTTCAGAATATCGTCCCATTTGAAACGTCGCCAGCCTTGGGTCATCAATAAAATATCCATGTGGCGGCGTACCTCAGGTTTTGTTTGCGTAAAGTAATAATCGGGCTGCTCAACTTTTCCTTTTACATCTGAGCTCAAAAACAAGTAATTCAGTATATTCTCTTCATTCGGAGAGAGCAATACCTGTTTGCCATCTGTTACTACTACCGAAAAATTACCCTCCACAGGCTCTCCGTCCATGTCTTTCGCCTCAATCTCTAGTTTTACTTCTTCTTTGGGTTTATAAATACGCTTGTCAGGCGTAATGCTCAAGTTTATGTAATCTTCTTTAAAGATATATACCAGACGTTCGCAGCGTGGGCGGCCGGTTTCATCAAAAACCGTGAACTGTGTGATTCCCTCCGGAAATTTGTCTTTTGAAATCTTCACAAACATTGATTTGTTGCTGATTGGCGTGCGGGCTACATAAGAAATCTTACCCTGCGACTGCCCAATTACCAATATATTGCCGCTTTCTTTAGGTTTATTATAATTATGCCCTACATATAAGCGCATCAGGTTTTTGTCGGCAACGGCTTCTACCCCCATTACAAAGCCCTGTTTTTCTATGTTTGGAAACTGCACCTCTTTCTCAAATATATTACGGTATTTTATCTTGGCAATATAAGTTTCGTTGGGTTTAGCTTTAAAATTAAATACTCCCATACCCAAGTGCTCGCTGTCAAATACAATTACGGTATCGCCCGAATTTGTTAATATTATACCACTTACATCTACACCATTTCCTACCCTATCGCTTGCTTTAAAGGCAACTTTGTTATCAAGCCCCTCTACAATCTGCCCACCTTCCGGAAAAAACTGAAAGTCAATATCCTGTGGGTTGAATTTTGTCGGCAAAACGTCCTCACCAGATTTATATACTTTAAACTCCTTATTAAACATCAGGCTTTCATCAAAATTACGCATCCAGTTGGTATAGGCACGTAAACGATAATACCCCGAATGCAGGCTATCAGGTAGCTCAAAATCGCCCGCAGCCATTCCACCTTCCAGTTTCAGTATTTTTTTTCCAACCACTAATCCTAACTGATTATCAATCAGTTCGATATTCAGCGGAATACTTGTGGTATCAAGCAAATTTGTTTCAGCTTCTATCAGATAAGCTTTTAGCCAGATGGTTTCTCCGGCAGTGTAGTATGGCTTATCTAAATGCAGATATGCTTTCTCTTGGGGATATGTGGCAGCATACTTGTTAAATTTACTAACAATGTTGTCGGCAAGCTCGTCGTTCACAGTAAAAGCAAAAAGTAAAGCAGCAACAGCAAAAATTGACGCTAATTTTTTCATAATATTAAAAGAGTTGACTGTGTGTTAATGTAAACTACTTGGTCTTGCTTTCTATGGGCTACAAACAAGATACTGTAAATTACGCTATTTTCATAAACTGCCCGGTGGACAAAAAGTGGCTAAAAAGAACAATCAGGGAGAGTATATATAAAAAATATAAGGCTCTGCTTAACATGTACTCTTTTGTTGAAGCAAAATTAAAAAATTACCTTATTATTTCTATTAAAAACGTAAAGTCTACAGTATTTATTTTGCGAAAGAACTCATATTCTATACAAGTACAATTCACTAATAATCAAATACTTAACAATTAAAAACAGACACATACCATGCCTTTAACTGATTTTGTTAAGACAAATTGGTTTGGCGATATTCGTATATATTGGCACCTATTTAAATCATATCTGCGCCTGATAATTTTCTTTAAATATTTCTTGACTCGTATTGTTTTTTTCCTTTCCTTAGTTCTAAGAAGTTCTTTGAAACCCAGATTTATAAGCTTTAGCTATCACAAAATAGCTATGCCTATAAGCCTGACCAATTAATCTATTTTTTAACTTTAAATTAGTGAGTTATGAAGATTCATGTGCATGCAGTACACTTTGATGCTGACCCAGGATTGGTTAGTTTCATTCAAAACAAGTTAAATAAATTAGAAACCTTTTACGATCGTGTAACAAGTGGCGAAGTGTTTTTGAAATTGAGCAAAGGAGAAAAAAGTAAAGTTCATAAAAAACATATAGAAGTTAAATTAAATGTCCCGGGTCAGACAATATTTGTAGAAGAAAAAGGAGATACATTTGAAGAAGCAACCGACCTAGCTCTTGAAGTGTTGAAATCTCAGATAAAAAAATTCAAGGACAAGAAAAACATCGTAGAACATAAAAAACCTGAATTAGTAGAAGCAGAAGAAACAGTTGAAGACGAATATTAATCAGGAATATATATAAAAGGAGCGGCAGTCTATCAGTAGGCTGCCGCTTTTTTTATGACCTCAAAATATCGGCTAGCGTTTTTACGTTATAACTTAAAAATGTACAAAAAGTACATAGACCTTAGTGAAAAATTAATAAAAGATTAAATCACTATAATTTCCTTTTCAGAATTTACTAGTTCAAAATCATTTACTTATCTTGCATAAGTTTTGTTTATAACTATTATTTATGAGAAAGACAAAAGGCATTCCACGCCTATTGTGGTTTGTGCTACCTGTAATTATAGGTTTAATACATTTTTTGCGAAACTCGTACAACAATTACGCAATATACAAAGGGGTTTTTTATCATCTTATTCATCAGACGAACCTCTATAGCTTATACCCAAACGAGTATTTCGATAGTAATCATTATGGTCCGTTGTTTGCGCTCATAATCATGCCTTTCGCTATTTTGCCCGATTATATAGGGCTTCCGATATGGGTTGCGTTTCATGCTTTTGTCTTATATAAAGCTTTTACTACACTACCGCTTGAAGACACCAGTCTTTGGATAATTCTTCTGATTTGCATAGTAGATTTAATGACCTCTTCGCACAATGTGCAGGTAAACCCAAGTATTGCCGGGCTTATTATCTTATCATGGTATTTTGTTAAAGAAGAAAAAGACTTCTGGGCACCTTTATTTGTCATGATTGGCCTATTTGTAAAACTCTATGGCATTGTTGGCTTGGTTTTCTGGCTTTTTTCAAAGCACAAAGTCAAATACATTTATTCGGCTATATTTTGGGCGGTGGTACTCTTAGTGCTACCTATGGTTATAAGTTCACCCTCGTTTGTTCTTCAGTCTTATGCCGACTGGTATCATAGTTTGGTAGAGAAAAACCTCTCAAATCAAACCGGAAGCCACGGTATTGGTAGTATGCAAGATGTTTCGCTTATGGGGCTTTTCAGACGTGTGGGTGGTTTTGATATAAGTAACGTGGCTTTTATTGTGCCTGCTTTAGTTTTGCAACTGGCACCATTAACACGTATCAGTTTTTACCACAATCTGGTGTTTCAGCTACGCTATCTAGCGTCTATCCTTATTTTCGTAGTTATATTTTCGTCATCGTCCGAATCCTCTACTTACATTGTTGCGGTGTCGGGCGTGGCTATCTGGTTTATTACCCAAGACTTCCCCATTAAACGTTGGGTATGGGTTTTACTGATTACAGTAGCCTTAATTACCTCACTTACAGCAACTGATATTTTTCCGTATCATATCAGGCAAATGTTTATCATTTACTCTATAAAGGCATTTCCGTGCTGCCTGGTATGGTTTGCCTGTGTTTACCAATTACTAACCGACCAATACTCCCTGACCGAAAAAAAATGGATATTTCAAGACTAAAAATCTGTATTTTGTCAGCTGCCTATAATGAAAACGAAAATATACTCGTTTTCTACAATGCTGTAAAACAAGTAATTGATCAATTGCCTTATTCGTTTGAGTTTTGCTTTGTAAACGATGGTAGTTCTGATGGTACCCTACGTATTATCAGAAACCTAGCACGTGAAGACCACTCGGTAAAATATTTGTCTTTCTCAAGAAACTTTGGTCAACAGATAGCACTAAAAGCAGGCGTTGATTCTATTGATGCCGATGCCATTATTATGATGGACAGCGACCTGCAACACCCACCAAGCCTGATACCTGTCTTGATTGAAAACTGGCTCAGAAACAGAGTAAATGTGGTGAACACGATTCGGGAAGAAGACCGTGATTTATCTTGGTTTAAGAAGAAATCGAGCCAATGGTTTTATAAGGTATTGAATAATATAAGCAATTTATCGCTAGAACCCGGCCAGGCTGATTTTCGTTTGATAGACAGACAAGTTGCCGAAACACTAAAAAACTCGAAAGAGCAAGATGTTTTTCTGCGAGGTATGATTCAGTGGATTGGTTATAAACAAATGAATATCCCTTACAAACCACATAAACGTTTTGCAGGTGAAAGTAAATATACGCTTAGTAAAATGGTTAAACTCGCTTTGGCGGGTATCACCTCTTTTAGCGTAAAACCATTGCACGGGGCTATTTATTTAGGTTTTACCATTGCTTTAGGCTCGCTTTTGTATCTGCCTTATGTGTTTTATAGCTTCTTTAGCGGGCACGTAGTTGATGGTTGGAGTTCGGTTTTGATAACTATCGCTTTTTTTGGCGGGTTAAATTTATTTATTTTAGGAATTATAGGCTTGTATATCGGCAAAATATTGATTCAGAATAAAGAACGGCCGCTATACATTGTACAGGAACATAATATTTATGAAAACAGCTATTCTCAGTTTTGATGTAGAAGAGTTTGATATGCCCTTTGAATATGGTGGTAAGCCATCAATGGACGAACAGATTGCTACTTCAAGCGCTGGTTTAAAAAGTGTTTTATCTATTTTAGACAAATACGACGCTACCGCTACTTTTTACTGCACAGGCGTTTATGCCTTGGCACAACCTACCGTTGTAGCAGATATAAGCCGTAAACACGAGGTAGCCTCGCACAATTATTATCATTCGAGCCACAAAACCGAAGACCTGCTGAACTCTAAACAGGTGCTTGAAAGTATTATAAAAAAAGAAGTAAGGGGTTTCAGAATGCCTCGGATGGCGCCTGTATCAGATGCCGACCTGCTGGCAGCCGGTTATACCTATAATGCTTCGTACAACCCAACATATCTGCCGGGTCGATACGATTACAGACATATTCCCCGAACAGTTTTTGAGCAAAACGGCCTGATTCATGTACCAGCTTCGGTGTCGCCCAAATGGCGTTTGCCTTTGTTCTGGATAGCTTTTCATAATTATCCGTTAGCCTATTTTTTCTATTTATGTAAAAAAGTAGCCGAGGCCGATGGCTATCTGCACTTATATTTCCACCCCTGGGAATTTACAGATTATACAGATTTATTGAATGGTGCTAAATATCCTTTTTATTTAAAAAGGAATAACGGGCAACAAATGCAAGAGAGATTCAAACAATTGATGGCGTTTTTGAAAAGAGAAGGATTTGAGTTCAATACTACATCGTGGTTGGTAGAGCAAAAGAATTTATTCCCTGATATGGCATTAAAAAACGCATAGGCTTGTGCCTATGCGTCTAGTTTAAATATTTGTTTTAATTCTTGTGCTTCTTCCGGTTTCATTCTGCCTGCCAAAACCAATCTCAACTGACGGCGGCGCAAAGCACCTGCATACAATTCTTTTTCTTCGGCGGTTTCGGGCTCAACAGGTGGTACTTCTATCGGGCGGCCTGTCTGGTCAACGGCCACGAAAGTCATAAAGGCTTTGTTGGTGTAGATTTTTGTTCCTGCCGGAATATTCTCTGCCCACACATCAATTCCTACTTCGAGGGATGAGTTGAAAGCCCTTGTTACTTTAGACTGTAAAGTAACAACCGAACCCAAAGGAATTGCTTCTTTGAACGAAACATTATCAACCGAAGCGGTCACAACGATACGATTACAGTGTTTTTGAGCAGCAATAGCGCCTGCTATATCCATCATTCTCATCAGGTTGCCTCCCATCAGATTACCTAAAGTATTAGTATCATTCGGAAACACCATCTCGGTCATTACTGTAAGCGACTCTTGTGCTTTTCTGGCTTTTTGCATAATTCTTTTTTTCAATATATGGTTTGTTGAGTAATTGGTTATTTACGGTCGAGACGAAGAAACAATTCGTTTCCTGCACGTTGAGGAATTGAGTTGGTGCATCTCTCAAAAATAACAGGTTGAAAATAGGGTTCAAACATTGCCAGATATTCTTCTTTTGTACCACTAAAAGGTGGACCACCGTCAAACGGAAAATCAAAGATTACACCTACCAATTTACCTCTAGGTTTCAGTAAATCGTGCATTTGTCTGGCATAGGCAGGCCTCAAAGAAGGCTCAAGTGCCGATAAAAATGTTTGCTCAATAATGAGGTCATACTGCCCCTGATGCGTGAAAAAATCCTGATGAATTACCTGACACGTACCATTTTCTATGCAAAATTGTAACTTTTCTTGCAAACGTTCTACTAAAACCGCCGAAATATCAATTAAAGTAATGTTTGTGAAGCCATTATTAAGCAAATATTCAGCTTCGTAAGAGTTACCACAACCCGGAATCAATATAGCAACCGACTTATCTGTCAGTTGGTCGAAATATGCTTTCAGTGGTGTAGATACATAGCCAATATCCCAGCCTGTTTGTCCGTCGTTATAGCGTTGGCTCCAATAGTCGTCATTCAATATATTTTCCATCAATATTTCTGTTTATCTATGAACCTGAAGTAGTTGGCTGATGTTAGGACATCAAATCAAGCGCCTTCAAACACAAATATATCAATAAAAATGAAAGCAGTTGCCGACCACCTACGACAAACCCTACAAGAAGTTTTACCAACATTAAGAGCTATTTCAGACGACGAAGCGAGCATTAAACCGCAGCCTGAAAAATGGTCGAAAAAAGAAATTATAGGGCATCTGATTGATTCGGCTTCTAATAATCAGCAAAAGTTTGTACGCACAATGGCACAGCCACATGTAGATTATGTAGGTTACGCACAGGATTTCTGGGTAGCAGAACAGCATTATAATAATAGAAATTGGGAAGAGCTAATTACTTTATGGCAAGCTTATAACTTACATATTGCCCACATTATTGAATCTGTGAATGTTGATTATTTAAAAAACACGATAAGCATTGCAGGAAACGAACCGTTTACACTGGCCTTTATTATGGAAGATTATGTGGGGCATTTAAAACATCATCTGAAAGCTATTTTAAAATAATTTCACGCCCATCTTCATCTGAAAACAGGCGTTTTTTGAGTGCTCATTTGTACTTTTTGTCAAAAAAAACAGTATTTATTTACCTAATTTTTGTTGAACTTGTGCGGGATAACGTTCGCCTATAATTTTAATGTTTGCTAATGCAGAATTGATTTTATGGAGTTCATCATTACTTAATGAAATGTTTGCACCACCAATGTTTTCTTGTAAGCGATGTAATTTCGATGTTCCAGGAATAGGGACAATAAAAGGTTTTTGAGCCAACAGCCAACCTAATGCAATTTGTGCAGGTGTAGCGTTTTTTTCTGTCGCAATGGAAATAACCAAATCAACCAATGCTTGGTTGGCTTCTCTGTTTTCTTTGCTAAAACGTGGCGACATATTTCTTGCATCAGTTTTAGCCAACTCCACATCCGCATTTATTGTTCCTGTTAAAAATCCTTTTCCTAATGGACTGAAAGCAACAAAGCCAATTCCCAATTCTTTCAATGTCGGAATAATTTCATCTTCGGGTTCACGATAGAACATTGAATATTCACTTTGCAAAGCCGTTACAGGTAAAACAGCATGAGCCTTGCGAATGATTTCCGCATTTACTTCACACAAACCAAAATACTTTACTTTTCCCTCTTGTATCAGGTCTTTTACTGTACCCGCAACGTCTTCGATAGGAACATTCGGGTCGTACCTGTGCTGATAAAACACATCAATTACGTCTGTCCTTAATCTTTTCAAAGATGCTTCGGCAACGGCTTTAATATTCTCAGGACGACTGTCTAATCCTAATCTGCCGTCTCCGTCTTTAAAACCGAATTTTGTTGCAATTATAACTTCTTTACGCAATGGTTCAAGTGCTTCGCCTACCAACAGTTCGTTTTCTCCATAACCTTGCGCCGTATCAAAGAAAGTAACTCCATGTTCAACGGCCGAACGGATTAACTTTATACTCTCTTCTTTCGTAGGTGCATTTGGAAAACTTAATCCCATCGCACCAAAACCCAATGCAGATACTTCTAATCCACCTTTCCCTAATTCTCTTGATTTCATCTTTTTTGATTTTAAAATTCGATGGTACAAAGTTGACTCAATAAAAAATGAAACCAGTTGCCATTTGGCAAAAAGTGATTTTAGCGGATATTTTTTCGTATTCGGCTTAAAGATGATTTCGTAACTCCCAAATAAGAAGCGATGTATGACAAAGGCACACGATTTACTAATGTCGGAAACTTCTCTATAAAATCAAGATAGCGTTCTGTTCCGTCCTGCGAAACCAATTCGCTTCTTCTTGCAATTTTTTTGCCGTGATGTTTCGTAATTATCTTTTGAACAATGCTATCCAAACCAATAATAGTTTCAGAAAGGTGTTTCCAATTTTGTTTTGAAAAAACAACCAATTTGCAATCGGTAATGGCAGATAAATATTCGGAAGGCGTAAAAACTTCATCAATTGTATTTCCTGATAAAATCAAATGGTTTTCGTCAATAAAGTAACGTGTAATTTCTTCGCCTTTGTTGTTGTAATAATAGACCCGGATAACACCATCTGTAAGAAATCCAATTTGTTTAACTGTTTTTCCCGCTTCCCAATAATATTCGTCTTTGCGAAGTTCTATTTCTGTCGCTTTGCTTGTAATTAAGTCTATCTGCTGTTTGTTCAAATTACCAAACTGCAGCAGGTAATTTATAAATTTTTCCATACTACAAAATTATCGAATAGTTTGGTATGACGATTTGCCAAATGGCAAAATGTGATTGTGTTTTTACGTTTCCTTAATAGGCATATTTATCTATTATATTGGTAAACATTTACAACCTCCTGCCTTTATTGTTTAGCAAACTGTTCTTCTTTGTAGTCCACGCCCTGTTTATCAGGTAACACGCTCGAGCGCATTCTCATGCCACGGTTATACTCGAAAGAATACGACCCTGGCACGGGTAAATGGGGTTAACTTAAAGGATTTTAGCTATAAAATATAATTAATAACCGTGCCAAGCACTTTTACTTGCGAGTATAAGCGTGTCACAGTTTGTGTTTTCAATGGTCATAACTGGCAACTCTGGTAACTTTCCAGACTCCGTTCTTCTTTTGCCAGATGTGTAAAAATTTGAATGTTCCACAATCGTCTCTTCCGTTTTCTTTATGGCAAAAAGTATGTGTACCTACCTGTATAGCACCGTAATCTTTTACAGGATACACCTCCATGCTTCCTTCAACTAATCTTCGGGTCAACCCATTATTAGCAGCAAACAGATTTTTGGTTGCAGCTATATTCTGGGTATAGTTAGTAAGCCCTCCTTTGTCATGGTAAAACTCCAGGCTTTCATCAAAAACCTTTTTAATTGTTTCGCCGTCTTGCGTATTAAAAGCATTGAACAAAACACTATCCATGTGTGCTATTTCATTGTAAAGTGCATCGCCGCTAGATCTTGAAGCAAATTTGGTATTTACCAGATAATCTAGTTCCTGTGTCATTTTCCAATCGCCTTTTTGTTTTTGCCACACACGAGAAAACTTCGATTCTTCTACCAGTTTTTCTTCCATATAAAAACGCTGTACGCCTGTTTGTGTGGCTTTCTCACCATTCACAACAATTACCTGCAAACTGCCTTTTACTAATTGTCTTTTTAGTTTTATCCCCTTGTCGCAGAAATTCTTCTGCAAGCCAGTTTTGAAATCAGTAAATGTTTGGCTGGTGGTAGATCCAAAAAGACCATTATCATGATAAAACATGAAATCTTTACCCAGTATGTTATCAATTTTGTTTACCTCACAATCGTATACGGCTTTGAATAGAAGGCTATCTTTTCGGGCTAATTCATTGAAAATTGCTTGATTAGAGGGATTAACTTGCGCTTGTAGCTTTGCTAAAGGCAATACGAGATACATGAGGCAGAAAGCTGCCAGTAGGATACTTTGCTTTTTCATTATGTAATTTTGTATTTAAAAAAACTGTTTGAGTTAATCTTTAAGTTTTCTGTCAATCAGAAAATGAGTAATGAGACTTAGGCCACCGAATAAGAATATCATCGAAAAAAAGGCTACTTCCCGATCTAAATCGTATTTTCGATAGAGTATATTGCCAACCAGAATACCCAAGGCAACCCCTACGAATAGCATACCAAATTTCAAGGTTTGTAATTGTATGCGGTTTCTTGAATTAAATAGTTTCGAGGCGTCTGTTCCTCGTTCTATCATTAACATGCGTTCACGGTTGCGGGCAGTCAGAAAAACGTAGACAATACCAAATATGCCTGCAAAAGCAGCAACCGACACAATCATATCTCTTAATATTTCGTCCATCTTTTTATCGTAATTTTAGGTAATTATTACTTCTTGCCCATAAGACAACGGGCACGAAGCTTTGGTTACAGAATTTTCTAAAAATAAATTCTACAAAAAATATCGTCAATTCTGTAACCGGTAATTAGTTATTCTTGTCTTACTATACAACAAAGACTACCTCAGAATTAATGCATACAGAAGAGCAAGCCTACATAGAGAGAGTAAAAAAAGGAGACTCCGCTTCTTATGCATTTCTTGTGAATAAGTATAAAAATATGGCCTTTACGGTAGCCTTAAAGATTGTAAATAACCGGGAAGATGCCGAAGACATAATTCAGGAGAGTTTTCTGAAAGCCTATCAGCAAATTCATACTTTTGAAAACAAATCGAAGTTTTCAACATGGCTCTATACCATTGTTTATAGAGCCGCGCTTAACAAACTACCCCGAAATAAAGTAGATTTTTTTAGTATTGATGACGAAGCACATGAAAGCTATGCTGTTGACACCGCAAGCACACCCTCGGTATCGTTAGAAACTAAAGAAGAACAACAATACGTAAAAGATGCGATTCAACGATTACCACAAAGTGAAGCACTGCTGATTACGCTGTATTATCTCAACGAAAGTTCGTTGAAAGAAATAGAAGAAATAACCGGATTAAGTATGAACAACATCAAAATCAAGTTATTTAGGGCAAGAAAGAAACTAGAGCAAGAATTGCACTTTTTGTTATAAAACATTCAGCAAGATGGCACAAGACAAAGAAGATAAGCTAAAAAAACTGATTCAGTCGGTAGAATTAGACCAACCCAAGGCTGATTTTACTGCTACAATCATGCAGCAGATTGAAGCACAGGAATCGCTTGTGTCAAGTGTGGCTTTACAAGTTTTGCTAGAAAAACATCTGATGGAAAGTCCGTCGGCCGATTTTACTGAAAATGTGATGATGGACATAGAACGTTTAGACAAAAAAGTGGTTTATGAACCTATTATCAGTAAAGAAGTGTGGTATGGTGTAAGCATAGCAGCGGCCTTACTGATTACCTTAGTGAGTTTTGTTGGTAAATCTTCAAAAACAAATATTGATGTTCCGCCGTTAGCCAATAATATTAATCAGCTTACAGGCAAAATCATTTTACAAATCAATGGGCTTCCAGGATTGGTACTGGCTTGCTTGTTTGCGGTGAGTTCTTTGTTATTGCTTGAACATTTTTTTTCGAAGAAGAAATACCAAATATAATAACCGAAAAAAATAACCGTGTCATGCCCGTGTTCGGACGAGTATAGGCATGACACAGTTTGCATTAGCATGTAGGTATAATTCCTCAAATATCCATTCTTTGTTGATTTCCTCCCCCACTCGTAGTCTTTTCTTATTGATATACCTATGTGGTGCTGTTTTTGCGCTTTACAGGGTATAATCATTAAGTAAAAAGTCATGGCTAAAACAAAGAAATACGTACTCATTACAGGTGGCACAAGCGGTATTGGCTACGAGCTTGCCCGATTATTGGCAAACGACGGCCATAATTTAATCATTGTTGCCCGTAGTCAGGAAGAGCTAGATAGGGTGGCGCATGAATTGAGCGCAGCCTACAAAATTGAGGTGGTAACCTTTGCTAAAGATTTATTTAAGAAAAACGCAGGGTTTGAGGTATATGACTTCGTAAAATCGAAAGGTTTGCAGGTCGATATTCTGGTAAATGATGCCGGACAAGGACAATTCGGGGAGTTTATTAATACAGATATTGAGCGAGAGATGGATATTATTCAGTTGAATATTACCAGTCTGGTTGTGCTTACCAAGTTGTTTCTGATAGAAATGGTTGAGCGTAAAAGTGGTAAAATTCTGAATCTTGCTTCGGTAGCCAGCAAAGTACCGGGGCCTTTTCAGGCGGTTTATCATGGCACAAAGGCTTTTGTGCATTCGTTTACAGAGGCAATACGTGCCGAGGTAAAAGATAGTGGCGTAGTGATTACCTCGCTTTTACCGGGAGCTACCGCTACTGATTTTTTCAGAAAGGCTGATATGCTACATTCTAAAACTGTAAAAGACGGCAAATTGGCCGACCCTGCCGAAGTGGCTATGGATGGCTATAATGCATTAATGAATGGCGATGATATGGTGGTATCGGGCTTTAATAATAAACTACAAGTAGCTATGAGCAGCATTACACCCGACGAAATTGTGGCTGAAAGAGTTTATAAACAACAAGGCCCTAAAGAGGGTGTGCAGAAGTAAAAATTGTAAATTAGGGCTATACAAACTGTGCCACGGTTATACTCGAACGAGTACGACTGTGGCACAGTTATCTATCATCCTATTCAACTCAAATCAATCTTCCAAAACACCCATTAATCCGGTTTCGTAATCTACTATTGCCTGTTTTAATTCGGCAGGATAATTCATCACAAAAGGCCCATAGGTAGAAAGTGGCTCCTGAATTGGCTCGCCTGCCAGAAACAACAATTTACCTTTGCTAATGGCTTCAAAATCTATTCCCTCACCTTCGTGGTCAAAAGTGACCATGTTTAGTTTTTCTACTGTAGTTCCGTTGCTTCTTATCTCTCCATCAAGCACATATAATAATCCATTATAAGAAGCCGGTATCTCGAAGAAAGTCTTCGCCCCTGCTTCAAAATGCACCATCATGGCCAATATTGGCGAGAAAGTAGAGGCTGCTCCGGCCTGACCTTTGTATTCGCCTGCCACCAATTGCATTTCTATGCCGTCTT
Source organism: Emticicia soli (assembly GCF_037860775.1). Taxonomy (NCBI): domain Bacteria; kingdom Pseudomonadati; phylum Bacteroidota; class Cytophagia; order Cytophagales; family Leadbetterellaceae; genus Emticicia; species Emticicia soli. Next base: position 15,026 of record NZ_JBBEWC010000021.1, read on the forward strand.
CTTTCAATACAGGCATAGTATCTTTGGTCAGGTGTTGGTATTTAGGCTCGGTCATTTTATGTGCCCGAGGCAAATTAACCCACAACTGTATCAACTCAAAATCTCCTCCCTCATGCATAAACTCAGCCGATGGCCCTTCTGAGTGGATAATTCCTTTACCCGAGGTCATCCATTGTACGTCTCCGGCATTCAGAAATCCTTCGTTACCTAAAGAATCTTTATGGTGAATTTTGCCTTGAAACAAAAATGTTACAGGCTCAAAACCCCTATGAGGGTGTGGGTTCAAGCGAGGCTTGCTGGTATCAGGGCTATGATAAGTTGGCCCTGCATGGTGTAACAAAATAAATGGGCTCACCTGCCTGATATTACTGGTTGGCAAGGGTTGTTTTACTCGCATTGGCCCCATCTGGACCTCATTGGCAAAACTTATGTTCTGAACATTACGAGCTTTCATTGTTAAATATTGAATGCTTCCTTAAGCATTATACATGTGGTTGTAATAACTGCACTTCTTTTGTGGCAACTATTTTATTTACAAGCCAGATATACTCGTTGGTAAACAATTCTACAGCCTTAAAGAAATTCGGGTCTATCAGATTTGCTTCAGCATCAAACTTTTTATCAACTGCAGGTACAATGAGCATATGTGGAGAAACAATGCCAAACAAAGCACCTACCAAAGTAAGCATTTGCTGGCTGGCTCTCATACCACCCATTGCGCCCGGTGAGGCTGTTACGATACCAAAAGGCTTATGAATTTGCTTCGGAAAATGATCTAAAAGGTTTTTCATTGCAGGCGAATAGCTACCGTTGTATTCGGGTGTTACCAGAATAAACGCATCGGCCGAGAACATACGCTCACCTAGCTCTTTCCACTGAGCCGGAACAGCATCAATAGATGTCCAGACTTTTTGCACAAAAGGTAATTCGTACGCTCTTACATCAATAATACCTACCGAAGCATCAGTGATTTCACTCAAATGTTTCTGTAAATATTTAGCTACTCGTGCCGTAACACTTTCTTGTCTTGGGCTGCCTGAAATGATTTCAATTTTCATTTTTCTTTGGTTTAAATTTAGAAAGACATCGGAACATCAATCAATAATATCTCCGTGTCGGTTTTTGCTTTAATTATTACTTCATTTGTTTCGCTGATACCAAGCGCATCTCTGCGGCCTAAGGTTTGTCCGTTTATTTCGGCTTCACCCTCAATTACAAAGGCATATACGCCATTTGTGTTTAGTTTGATGTTATATGTGGCTTCTTTATCCTGGTCGAGATTGATTAACGAAAACCAAGCATCCTGATTGATACCCATTCCGCTATCGTCAGAGCCTAAAGGTGAAACCAGCGTTTGAAACTGATTTTTTCTATCTTCAATCGAAAAAGCTCTTTGGTCATAACGTGGTTCAATGTCTCTCAGTTTCGGAAACACCCATATTTGTAAAAGCTGAAGCGCTTTGTCGATATTTTTGTTTCTTTCTGAATGGTAAATTCCCGTGCCAGCCGACATAACCTGTACTTCTCCCCTGCTGATAGCACCTACATTACCCATACTATCGGCATGCTCCAAATCGCCCGAAAGCGGAATCGTTACAATTTCCATGTTGTCGTGTGGGTGCATACCAAAACCTCTTCCACCAATTATTTTATCGTCGTTCAGCACTCTTAATGCACCAAAATGCACTTTAGTAGCATCATGAAAGCCTGCGAAACTAAAAGAATGATAGGCATCTAACCAACCGTGGTTGGCATGGCCCCTGTCAGTAGCTTTATAATATATCGTTTTCATTTTATACATTTACATTTAATGTATATACATATATATTTTAAAAATAGTTCACGGTGGAAGAATTTAGTGAGTGAGTGATTGGGGATTAATTGTGGATTAGTGAATGGTAAATTAGCGAATAATTTAAATAGTTTGCCACGAAGTACACAAAGCGCACTATGTAGCACAATTAAACAATCACTCATTCGCTAATTCACCATTCACTCATTCACAATTAGCCTTTTATCGCCCTGTTAAGAAACTCATTGAATGAGTGTATCGCCTCGAAGCCTTCTAATGCTTTGTCGGCGAAGTCTTTTTTGAGTACCTCTTTTATATCGAAAGTATTGGAAACTGTAAAGCTTTTCAGTTTCAGAAGCTCAACAGCAGGATTACTCTCATCATATCCTTTTGGTGGGCGTGTAAGAGAGGCTTCTCTGTCGAGACCATTAGCGAAGTGCTTTCTAAAATCAGGATTATCAATAATACCCTTTATTTCTTCGTAGTTATAATCTATTTCTTCACGTATCTTCTTCAAATCTTCATTTTCGGGCATCCAGACTCCACCTGCATAAAAACACTCATTGGCATCGATATGAAAATAGTAGCCGGCACCATTGGCTTTTTTGCCTCCGGCATTAAACCATGCACCAAAATTTGTTTTATAGGGCGACTTATCTTTCGAAAAGCGCACATCACGGTTAATTCTGAAAATACAGTTTTTTACCTGTAGGTTGCTTTCTTCAATGGCCTTATCAAATTTGCCTATGCCTTTTATTAGCTCTCCTACTACCTCGCCAAAGTTCTGTTTGGCGGTTTCGTAAGCCTTACGATTAGCGTCAAACCAAGGTTTGTTGTTGTTGGCTTTTAACTCTTCTAAAAACTGTATAGTCTGTGTATGAATCATTGTAGTAATAGTATATTGCGTGTTGATTATACCTACAAAATCATTTAGATGCGGCTAAAGTTCCCTACTATTTTATTTCATTTGTAAGTTCTCGCTGGTGCTCAAAATCACTGATATTCTGTAAAGTTGTAATGGCAATTTGCGTAAGTGCTTCTTCCGTCAGAAATCCCTGATGTGAGGTAATAAGCACATTCGGGAAAGTCATGAGGCGAGCCAGTGTATCATCTTGCAGAATTTCTTCTGATAAATCATTAAAGAAAACATTTTCTTCTTGCTCATATACATCAATCCCCAGATACCCTACTGTTTTGTTCTTTAAGGCTTCTACTACTGCTTGGGTATCAATCAGGCCTCCTCTGCTGGTATTAATCACCATTACCCCTTTTTTCATTTGGTCTAATGCTTCTGTATTTATTAAATGACGGGTTTCTTCGGTCAATGGGCAATGCAAGGATACTATATCTGATGCGTTGAGTAACTCATCAAGATTTACATAACTTACACCGATAGCCATCAGGTGTTCGTCGTGGTAAGTATCATAAGCAAGTACTTTACAGCCCAAACCGAGCATAATTCGGGCAAATATCCCTCCTATTTTACCAGTACCTATTACACCAACGGTTTTTTGATAAATGTCGAAGCCCGTTAATTTTTCTAACGAAAAGTTTCCTTCACGTACTCTATTATAAGCTTTATGTGTCTTACGGTTCAGAGTCATAATTAACGCCAGCGCGTGTTCGGCCACTGCATAAGGCGAATAAGCCGGAACCCGCACAACCTTAATGTTGGCTTGCTCGGCAGCAGCTAAATCTACATTATTAAACCCAGCACATCGAAGGGCTATCAGTTGCACGCCCGATTTTTGTAATGTTTCAATAACGGCTGCATTAAGTTTGTCGTTTACAAAGGCACAAACAACCTCAACACCTTCGGCTAGCCTGGCCGATTGCTCGTTCAGCGCTACTTCATAAAAATCTATCTCATGCCCTTGATTATACTTCTCGAAAAACTCCTTATCGTAAGGTTTTGTACTGAAAAATGCGATTTTTTTCATAATGATTTCTGTTGTGTTTTACCTAACTGATAGGCCAATGAAAGATGGTGTGAAAAACCCAGTAAAGAATGGTTACTGGTGGCATAATCGAAAAAGAATTGTTTCGATTGAAAGCCAATTCCGAAATGAACATTACTAAGCTTAGACGTAATGCCAGTACGAAGATAAAAACTTTTTACGATTTGGTACTCTAATCCGGCCTTAAATAAAGTGGGTAGCACAATATCTTTTTCAGCTTCGCCTACCAATAATAGTTGTTTTGTAGGCTGGTATGACACGCCTAAACGTAGCACAGTAGGTACTCTCTGCGACCTGAAAAGCCGAGCACCTGTAAGATTATAGGCACTAAAACCCAACTGAACAGTAGAACTTAGCTTGGCCATTACACCAAACTGTGTAAGAATTGTACGCTTAGTAGCCAAACCCTCCACAACCGCTTGCAGATACGATGCCTTGATACCCAACGAAACCCGACCCGTATTTTTAGCCAAAGCTAAGCCGAGTTTTTGTTCATGATAAAGTTTGTCGCCAAATCGTTCAACATCAAGCCCTACATTTACCACTCTTGTATTGTAGTTACCACCTAAGGCAAAAGTATTGAGCTCGGCAATTGAATAGCGATTATGATACGATGTACTGATAAAATTATTGGAGAGAAAGCCCAAACCAGCCGGATTATTAAAAACCGATTGCCTGTCGGAAAGGGCTACGGTTGCATTACCTATGCCCCAGCTTCGAGCTCCTATCGGGAAAGGTTCTCCAGAAGCGTGTAGAGGATAAAAGCGAAAAAGCAGGAAACAGCCTATAATAATCAGGCTTTTTCTCTGACACAACAAAACCCCGTATTTTACTTCTTTTTCAGCCAAGGCAGCGTTTGAATTTTGAAGCAAAATACGGGGTTGTCAAGAAAAAGGCAAATATTAATTGATAGTAGATTTAATTAAATCTACGCTTCACGATTTCGATAAATTCTTCGGCCTCAGCACCTGTAATATCCCACAGGTAGCGAGGAACATATTTTTTCAGAATCAATTCTTTGGCTTCGCCAAAATCTTTACACAATTCAATTTCATCAAGCGCATGCGAAAACGCCTGAATATTACCACCAAAAAGATTATTGGTAAACAAAAATCGTTGATTCAGTGATATAGCACTATTGATACCCTCAATGCGGTTATTCTGATGGTGGTCAAGAATAGTTTTGTTTGCTCTGGCTTGGTCGTTCAAGCTTTTTTGTTCGCTGGCTAAAGCCAGTTTTTCATTTAAACGTAACTCTTCTGCCTCTCTTGATGGCGATTTTTCATAACTATTCGGCTCGTTTACTTTCGACATCACCGAACCCAGTTTCTGCTCGAATATTGGCGCCGGAGGTCTGTTTTCAACTACTACTTCTCTTACAGGTTCTGGTCTTGGAGGCTCTACATACTGAGGTGGCTCTACATAGGTATTCACCTGCTGTACAACAGGCTCAGTAATCACTACCGGCGGTGGCACTACCACAGGTTGCGGAGGTACATAAGGTCTCTCTTCTACTGCGGGCTTGTTCAATTCTAGGTCGAAAAAAGAAGCAGCCGACGGGTTGTTGATAACATCAGCCACCGAAACGGCTTTAGAAGGCACCAATTCGTCAGGAATCGGTACTTTCTGTGCAAAAAGTGCTAGGTATTTATCAGGATTTTCGGCTGTGATAGGCATTTCTTCAATCCAGGTCATTGCCTGATTGGCAAATACAAACTCTTTTCCGTTCAGTTTTTCAACCAGATTAGGTAAAACCTGCTTATTAATCTGAATATATTTGGTAAGCGGAGCAGCATTCTCTTGTGTAAACCTGAAATTAGGCAGGTCGCGCATCAGTTCTTTATAAAAGGTCTGAGGCTCAAGAATCAATACCAGTGTTTCTCCTACCGAATCTACCAGCAGAGGCTCAAATTGTTCACGTTTCACAGAAATAAATTGTGAAACTATATTCATAAAATTCTTTAACGCTTGTTGCACTTCCGGAGCTGTAAAATCAAAATAAGGGCTACGCAAACGTTGCGTATCTCCCTGCCATTTTTCAAACAAAGCCCTGATTGTCAGTAGGTTTACCTGCTGCACATTACATAAAGAAAGTATTTGTTTGCCCGAGATAGTATTGTTCTGAGCAAAAAATTCATCACACACACGGGCTGCATAAGCCTTGCTGTACCGTTCGACGGCGGACAAATTCAATTTGTTCGACATTCTGAAATTTGTTTGTTTTGTAATTTAAATAGCTAATGGTCTTTAACTGGAAGCTAGTGTTAGCGTTCATGCGGAAGAATCATTTCTGCTAACTGACAGTAAAATTACTACAACTTTTTTGCCAGTTTTACATAGAACGAAAAAATTAAGAAAATAATGTTTATTGAACCAAAAAGAGGTAGAGGACAAGGACATAAAACAGGCTGGGTAGAAGTAATTTGCGGCTCAATGTTTTCGGGTAAAACCGAAGAACTGATTCGCAGGCTGAACCGAGCCAAAATTGCCCGACAAAAAGTTGAGATATTTAAGCCTGCTATTGATGTGCGATATCATGAAGCAAACATAGTATCTCACAACCAGACCGCTATTCGCTCTACGCCTGTTAATACATCGGAAGAGATTTTGCTCATAACCAGCGACTGCGAAGTGGTGGGGCTTGATGAGGCACAGTTTTTTGATGAAGGCATTGTAGAAATAGTAAATAAACTAGCTGAACAAGGCAAAAGAGTGATTATAGCAGGGCTTGATATGGACTCCTCAGGTGTGCCATTCGGGCCAATGCCAAACCTGATGGCTATTGCTGAGTATGTAACCAAAGTACATGCTATTTGTGTAGTTTGTGGCGATATTGCGCATTATTCATACCGAAAAGTTGCCGATGAACAACAGGTGTTATTAGGTGAAGCCGATAGTTACGAAGCCCGTTGCCGCCGCTGTTATCATTTAGCACCTTAAATAGTATTTAAAGAAAGATTTTTGTAATTTTGTGTTTTGGATTACAATAGTAATTGTATTCGTAGTTCAATGGATAGAATGCGTAGGCCGCCCCGTCTGATTCCGGTTCTGATAATGGGAGTTCGAATCCCTTCAGGAACACAAACATAGAATAATTAAAGAAAAAATATCCGTTCCCGTAGTTCAATGGATAGAATGTCAGATTCCGGTTCTGATGATGGGGGTTCGAATCCCTTCGGGAACACAAGAGGAGCTTTATTTGAAGTTCCTCTTTTTTATTTTCCAGTTTTACCTACTAATTCAACAACTTATTTAACGTTTCTTCATCGTTTTCTTCAAAATATGGTTTGTGAAACTGGTGAAGCTTCATGAGTACTTGCAGCAACAGGTTTTTCTCTTCTGCATTTAAATCACCTACAATATGCCCTGCCATTTTAGATATACCGCGCTGAATAAGACCGTATTGGGTTCGCCCCTTATCGGTCAGTGATAAGAGCTTCGAACGAGCATCAGCCGGATTTTCTCGCTCTTGTAGCAGTTCTTCTCTAAGTAAGCGTTTCAACACCTCATTCCCTGACGATTTTTCTTGAATACACATACGTAGCACATCTATTTTCTTAAACTCTTTGTCGGGGAAAAGAGAAACAAGTACCGCAAAATCATCAAGCGAATAAATCTGGGTATTACGAAAAACCCTGCGTGAATAAAACTGCGCATATTTATAAGCAATGCCCAAAAACATAGATATTAAGCCATCTTGCGAAGGAACAAAGGCAGCAGGCGCAGGCGGGCGTTCCGGCTTGTTAGCCTCATTTATTATCCACGACACAAACTGCACTTTCTGCCAAGTATCTGCCTTGGTTTGCTGTTGATAGGCCTCTGCTAAAGCAATAATCTCTTTTAAAATGGTGTAATCCATGGCTTAAACAATAAACACAAACTTAAAATTAGTATTATATAATACAATAAAAAATATTTTAGTTTTATATAGAACAATTTTAATCTTAATTTGTTCTATATAAAACTAATCTAATTCATTTTGCATGAAATCTACCATATTTTACTTTACTTTTCTACTTCAACTATGCATTATTAGCGCCTATGCGCAAAATACAGGAAACATTTACGGCAAAGTAATCGACAAAAATACGCAAGAACCGCTCATTGGTGCTACTATAAGTGTAGAACAATCGACTGCTGGAAGCACTACTGACCTTGAAGGCAATTATCGCCTTACTCTTCCTGTAGGTACGTATAACATTAAGGTTACTTTTGTAGGTTACCAAACCCTGATTAAGTACAATATCAACCTTACATCAGGCAATGCTCAGTCGGTTAACTTTGAATTGCAGGAAGAAACTTCGAGCCTGGGTGAAGTAACTATCAAAAATCAGAAAGAAAAATCAGCAATTGCGTCCGATGTTATTACGCCCCTATCGGTACAATCGCTCACTGTTGAAGAGATCAGGAGTAATCCTGGTGGAAATTTTGATGTTTCAAAGGTTATTCAAGCCCTTCCGGGGGTTGCAGGTACTACCGGAACCGGAGGTTTCAGAAACGACATAGTACTAAGAGGTGGCGGGCCTAACGAAAATATTTACTACCTCGATGGCATTGAAGTGCCTGTAATTAACCATTTTGCTACACAGGGTAGTGCCGGTGGACCGGCAGGTATTATAAATACCGCTTTTGTTGACGACATCAAACTCAGCACTTCGGCTTTTAATGCACAATATGACAATTCACTATCTGGTGTTTTTGAGATAAACCAGAAAGTTGGTAATTCTGAGCGACTGCAAAGCAATATCCGCCTTAGTGCTACTGAGCTAGCAGCCACTTTCGATGGTAAAATAAGTGATAAAACTAACTTTTTACTATCAGCACGCCGCTCTTATCTACAGCTTCTATTTCAACTTATAGACCTGCCTATCAGACCTAATTACTGGGACTTTCAGACCAAAATCACGCATAAATTAGGTAAAAAAACTACCCTTAACCTGATTGGTGTAGGTGCTATTGACGATTTCAAATTTGCCTTACCAAAAGACCCAAGCCCCGAGAATATCTATGTTTTCAGAAATTCATCGCTTATTAATCAGTGGAATTATACCGCTGGCGCATCAGTTAAACACCTCATCAATAATGGTTTTATAAATATTGCTCTTAGTCGCAATCATCTCAACAATTCATTAGAACGCTATGAAGATAATGACAACCCGAGCCCATTGGCACAAAATCTGTTTTCTCAATCGAAAGAAATTGAGAATAAACTAAGGGTATCGATCAAAAAATCGCAGAATGGTTTTACATATAGTTTCGGCGGAGTTATACAATATGTGAATTATGAGAATGACTTCTTCCAGAAAATCAGAAATGAGGTGCGAGACCAAAACGGAAATGTAATTCAGCCAGAGATAGCTTATCGCTTCAATACCAACTTAGGATTCTGGAAATATGGCGCTTTTGCACAAGCCGGAAAAACTTTTGCCAATCAGATGAGCATATCGGGAGGTATCAGGACCGATATGAACAGTTTTACAACCGATGGCAACAATCCGCTGAGAACACTCTCACCTCGTTTGGCCGTATCAGTGCCATTCAACGATAAAATAAGGCTTAATGCCGCCTGGGGTAGCTACTATAAAATACCTATTTATACCGTATTAGGTTTTAAGGATGCACAAGGCAATTATACCAATCGCAACAATAAATATATTAACACCATACATTACGCCCTTGGGCTTGAGTATTTACCAAAATCAGACCTGAGATTTACCATTGAAGGTTTCTACAAAGATTATAGCAATTATCCGGTTAGTACGCTCGATAATATTTCATTAGCAAACTTAGGGGGTGGTTTTGGTGCTATTGGCAATGAAGCCGTACAATCAATCGGTAAAGGGCGTACTTATGGTATTGAGTTTTTTGCACAACAAAAACTGGTTAAACGCAATTTTCTGACTTTCTCATACACTTTTGTTCGCAGCCAATTTGGTGGGCAAAATACGCCTCTTGTAGCATCAGCCTGGGACTATCGCCATCTAGTTTCGTTAATCTATGGCCTTAAACTAAACAAACAATGGGAACTTGGCGTGAAATATCGCTATGCCGGTGGTGGCCCTTATACGCCTTACGATTTGGCCAGTTCTCAGCGCAACTATCTCACACTAGGTCAGGGCATACTTGATTATACCCGCCTTAACTCTGTCAGGCTAAAGGCATTCAATCAGGTTGATATAAGAGTAGACAAAAAATGGAATTACCCACGCTGGACACTGGATTTGTTTTTAGATGTGCAAAATGTGCTGGCTTTTAAGAATGAGTCAATCCCTTATTTTACATTCCAAAGAAAAGCCGATAATTCAGATTTTGAAACTACCGACGGACAATCTATAAAATCAGATGGGTCTAATGCAATTCCGGTAATTTTAGAAAACTTATCAGGTCGCCCGACCCCAAGTATAGGATTCATTATAGAGTTTTAACCTCAAATAAAATATGATTGATTTCGGTAATAATGCACGTGAGTTTACTCACCACTACAAGATTATCATTGAAAATGAAATAAGCCTTGAAGAAGTTCTGGAGTTGTTAAATAAATATACCTATGAAGCACTTGTGCAATTTAACCCCGAGAAGGTTGGCACCCTTGGGTATTCATCACACTATTTTTTTCAAGAAAAAGTTGAGAAAGGCACTTATAGTCTCGAGTGCGATATTATAGATTTTACAATCCAGAAAACCGCTATTGAAGCGTATTTGTATAACAATACGCATTCAAAGATTTATGTAAAATTGTTTAGTGTTTATGAAAATGTGAAGGATAATAACAACACCTGATAAGAAGATATTTAACCTGCTTCGTAGTGAGTTTTTAAAGTTTACTATTTTACAAAACAAGTGTTTGGCTTAAACCAGACACTTGTTTTTTTTATTCCTCCATCAACTTCTTGATAGCTACTACGTGCGAAAACAAAACGATTGGCACAATACAGCAAGGCAGCCAGTTGAACGGGAAATACAAAACCGCAATATTGGGCTGCTCAAAACCGAACTGTTGAAAAGCAAAAGGAGCCGATAAAATAGCGGTAGAAACAATATTAATGAGTAAGACAAGACACATAAAATTCCACATAAGCATAATACCCGTGCCTATACGCTCTTTTATGTATAAATAGTAAACAATAGGTGCGGTAATACCTGAAATAATATCAAAATTCTGCCCTTCAAATGTCATAATCTCAGGTACTTTTTTATACAAATACAACCAGAACAAAACCAATTCTACGGGTATTCTGACAATATGCAATAGTGTTAGTGTTTTTAAATCGAGCTTATCAATAAAGTGTCTACCGCTTTTGGTAACAAACAAGCCAATGATTAGCAATATAGGTGGCACAATAGCCAGCAGAAGCCTCGGCGGCATGGCTTGGGTATCGGCATAAAAACCACTTGCACTTACCAAAGCTTGCAAAACAAGCCATGCGCTTGCAATAATTAGTATCCGGGTGGTGTATTCTGGCGAAGCCTTAGCTAAAAAAAACACGCACAAAAAAGTGCTAAGACCCATAACTAAGGCAATATAAAAAGGCAGATGCTCCATATTTGAATGCTTTTAATGATACACAAAGAAAAAAATCTATCATGAAATAATTATTGCCCTATGGCAAGTTTTCAGGAATGATGCAACATTAGGTAAGATTTCTATTCGCCCTTCTCAAGAGCAATGCTTATTAAGTGCAAGATAAACAACATTCTTAAAAAATCTAGGAAGATTCAGAAGCAACCTGCTTCATATATTTTGCGTCTAGTGTAAAATTGAATTTCCCGTTAATCTTTTTTCTATAAGGGCATTACAACAGTATATAGTCTGAGGAAAATTCTGTAAATTGACAGGTTGTTCTAACTCATTAACACCAAATATGAATGTACTGCAAACATTTGATAGTGTTTCTCTGGCTGAAATCGAGCGTGTTAAGTTGCTTAACAGGATAGATAGTAAATATATTTTTCATAAAAATGTATTATCTGAAATTCTGGACGAGATAAAACCTTATTATCACGTACTGGAAATCAATCAGAAACGCTCGCACAGTTATGAGTCTTTGTACTTTGATACCAACGATTATAAATTGTATTATCAGCATCATAACGGTAAGCCGAATCGACTTAAAATTCGCTACCGTCGCTACTCTGATACCGGGCTGGTGTTTTTTGAAGTAAAAAAGAAAATAAGCAATAGTCGCACAGTTAAATACCGTGAAGAACGCCTAAACCTTAACAAAGAGCTACAAAATGCCGATTATCAATTATTCAATTGTTTTTTACAAAAACCCGAGCGCCTGCACGACCAGCTATGGATATATTTCGACCGCATTACCTTAGTCAGAAAAGATTTTAGCGAACGCCTCACCCTAGACCTCAATCTTGTATTTCAGAAAGGCGAATTACAGAAATCTAACCAAGGTTTAATAGTAGCCGAAATCAAACAAGACAAGGGTTCTGTATTTAGCCCTATTGTGCAAAGCTTTAAAAAGAGACATATCTCTCAATCTAATTTCAGCAAATATTCGGTAGGCATTGCCTCTTTAGAAAACGTAAAACGCAATTCGTTTAAACCTGTATTGTTGAAGCTTAATAAAATATTGAGTGAATTAGTGATTTAGCGATTGAGTGATTATTATAATTGCGAATTAGTGAATGACGAATTAGCGATTATTTTAATAAACTAGAGCTAAAGCACAATTATTCACTAATTCACCATTCGCAATTCACCATTATTAAAATCACTCAATCATTCATTCACTAAATCACTAAATAAATATTTTAGTATGGAAGAACTCGAAGGCTCATCACGTGCCATTAATCAGTTTTTAGGAGGCAATATAGCTTTTGAATTTGGCGTAAGGTTTTTGCTCAATATGCTTGTTATTCTGATTCTGGTGCGTGGTATTTATTACAATCGCTATAAAAACAAAGACTTTGTATTTACCTTTTTCTTATTCAATGTCGTCAATTTCCTTATCTGTTTTCTGTTGAGTACAACCAAGCTCAAAATGGGCTTTGCTTTTGGGCTATTTGCTATATTTTCTATTATTAGATACCGCACGGTTACGGTTCCTGTGCGAGAAATGGGCTATTTCTTTGTTTGCGTGGCTATTGGTATTATTAATGCCCTTACACCTCTTAGCATGGAAAACTTTGAATTAGTAATGGCCGATGTTCTGGTAGTAGGGCTCACATTCGGCTTAGAGCACGGGCTGAATATCAAGCATGAAAACTTCAGAGAGATTCGCTACGAAAAGGTAGAACTGGTAGTACCTGAGCGACGAGAAGAAATGATTGAAGATTTACGGAAACGTATAGGTTTGCCGATTCATAGAGTAGAAATACTGAATGTTGATTTTCTGAGAGATGTGGCTCGAATCCACGCCTTTTATTATTCAAACGAAAACGAAACCAAAAGCGCGGCTTACGGAGGTGGCGATAGTGATGATTAACATACTTGTAGCCTTGTAGATATTTTGTTCAAAAACATAAAAAACAAAACGGTATCTTTGTATTATAATTGGCGACAAAGTAAAGCCAAGCAAAAAGAAGAATAAGAAAAATAAGCTTAAAGATGGCTAATCAGCAATTAGAAGTGTGGCTGCGAGGTCCACTCCCACAGATTCCTGCTTTGTTACAACCCGTTGCGCACGCTTTGTTACAAGCACAAGAAGAAGTACACACAATGCTAGCCAGTTTCCCTGATAAACTCTTGTGGGAACGCCCTGCCGGTGTGGCATCTCCGGCTTTTCATCTGCAACATCTTACAGGCGTTTTAGATAGACTTTTTACTTATGCACGTGGTGAAGCATTAACAAGCGAGCAGATGAGTGCTCTATCGGCCGAAGGAAAAGCAAATGAGAATATTAGTTTAAAAGAACTTTTAGCAGCTTTTGATAAACAAATAGCACACGCAATTACAGCATTAGAAAATACTGATGTAAATACCCTTACTGATGCCCGAGAGGTGGGTCGAGCCAAATTACCGTCTACGGTTATCGGACTATTAACCCACTCTGCAGAGCATACAACAAGGCATGTAGGACAGCTATTAGTTACAGTGAAAATTTTAACTCAGTAATGTATTTTCTACCGGATACTCTTCCTGTGTTAGCAATCGGGATTTAATAATAAACCTGACTCCTAAAGGAATTTCCAAAGAAAAACTAGCGCCTCTGCCTTTTACAACATCTAGCGTAAGGTGGGTGTGTTTCCAGTACTCAAACTGGTCTCTTGACATATAAAAGGGGCAGTCGGCTACATAGCCCAGCAATACATCGTTGTCATCAATATACATTTCGTCTTTCTGAAAACACATAGGCGCAGAGCCATCGCAACAACCACCGCTCTGATGAAATATTAGCTTGCCGTAGTCTTTCTTTAGTTTTTCAACCAGTTGGGTTGCCTCGGGGCTTATATCTACTCTTTGTACTTGCTCCATATTTTTATAAATTAAGGTAATAATGAGAAGAGGGAGAATATACCCCTCCCTCCTTCATCTTTCCATCATTCTATTTGAACCTGCTTAAACAGGTTCTTTATCAGAAGAATCCTAATTTATTCTTATCGTAAGAAATAAGCATATTTTTGGTCTGGCGATAATGGCTCAGCATCATCTTGTGTGTTTCACGACCTATACCCGATTTCTTATAACCACCAAACGGCGCATGAGCCGGATACGCATGATAGCAGTTTACCCATACTCTACCCGCTTTGATTCCTCTCGCTACTTTATAGGCTTGATGCGTATCACGTGTCCAGACTCCTGCACCTAAACCATAAAGTGTATCATTGGCAATTTCCAGCGCTTCGGCTTCGTCTTTAAACGTGGTTACACAAACCACAGGCCCAAAGATTTCTTCCTGGAAAATACGCATTTTGTTATTACCCTTAAATATAGTTGGTTGGATATAGTAGCCACCCTCTAATCCTTCATTATAAGCTGCACCGCCACCTGTTAAAACTTCGGCACCTTCTTCTTTTCCGATTTCGATGTAATTCAGAATTTTCTCGTACTGGTCGTTTGATGCCTGGGCTCCCATCATGGTAGTTGGGTCAAGCGGATGCCCTAGCTTGATAGCTTTGGTACGTTCAACTACTCTCTCAATAAATGCATCAAAAATGCTCTCTTCTACCAATATCCTTGATGGACAAGTACATACTTCGCCTTGATTCAGGGCAAAAAGCACCGCACCTTCCAGACATTTATCAAAAAACTCATCATCGGCATCCATGATACTTTTGAAGAAAATATTCGGAGACTTACCACCCAACTCTAAAGTAACCGGAATGATGTTTTTAGAGGCATATTGCATAATCAATTGTCCCGTAGTGGTTTCACCTGTAAAAGCAATTTTGTTGATACGTGGGTTTGACGCCAGCGGTTTACCTGCCTCAATACCAAAGCCATTTACCACATTTAATACTCCGGCAGGTAACACATCTTGTATCAGTTCCATCAGAATCAGGATACCTACCGGTGTTTGTTCAGCCGGTTTCAATACTACGCAGTTACCTGCTGCTAGTGCCGGAGCAACTTTCCATGCGGCCATTAATAAAGGAAAATTCCACGGAATAATCTGCCCGACAACGCCTAGTGGTTCCAGAATATTGAGCGATAATGTATTAGCATCTAACTCACTTGCCGAGCCTTCTTCGGCTCTGATAACACCTGCAAAATATCTGAAATGGTCAATAGCCAATGGTAAGTCGGCCGCCATTGTTTCTCGCACAGGCTTGCCGTTATCCCAGGTTTCTACCTTTGCCAGCACTTCCATATTCTTTTCCATTATATCAGCAATCTTCAATAAGATATTGCTTCTTTCGGTAGCCGATGTATTGTTCCAATGCGAAGCGGCTGTCCATGCAGCATCAAGTGCTTTTTCAATATCTTCTTCTGTTGACCTAGCTACTGAGGTAAACACTTTTCCATCAACCGGAGAAACGTTGTCGAAATACTGCCCTCTCACAGGCGGTACCCATTTACCACCGATAAAATTCTCATACTGATTTTTAAATCTTGGGGCAGCAATCTGCACCCTCTCTTTTTCAAGCAATTCAGACATAGTTTTGGTCGTTTAATAGTGTAAGAGATAAATCTTATGCAAAACTATCTTGACAAATTTATATTTCTTTTACCTTTTCTCCCAAAAAGATGAACTATCCTCTAATTGTGCAAAAGGGTGTATCAAAATAATTATTTATATATTATATTTGAATAGTGATATTTAAACAATGATAAGTTATGGAATTAACAGAGTCATTTTTGAGGAGCCGGAAAATTGAAACCCTCGTAGAGAATAGGTCAACTTTTACGCTAGACCACACTGAGCTAAGCATATTTGAGACGCACCAACAAGCCGAAAATGTTTACCTTAAGTTTTCAGACCCCGTATTAGCCAGTATGCTGATGGGTAAGAAAATAATGCACCTAAACCAGCACATGGACTTTGATTTTTTACCCGGCGAGTCGGTTATTCTGCCGTCTGACGAGGTGATGTGTATCGATTTCCCCGAAGCAAGTATAAAAAACCCAACCAAGTGCCTTGCAATGGCTTTTGAGCAGGCACGCTTAGATAAAATACTGGATAATCTGAACGAGATAAGACCTAAAATAGATAATCAGGAATGGAAGTTTACTAATAGTAATTTTCATTTTACCAACGATGTAGCCATTCAGCATATTCTGCAACGCCTGATTTTCATTTTTACAGAGCAACACCCGTCGAAAGATATTTTTGCCGACTTGATGATTCAGGAATTAATAATCAGGATTGTGCAAACCGAAACCAAGACGTTTTATTCTAAAAACGCAAACAAGCTCTCGTCAAACAACCGCATTGCCCACGTGGTGGGCTATATTAAAGAAAATATAAGGGAACATATTCAGGTAGAACAACTCTGCAAAATTGCCTGCATGAGCGAATCTAATTTTTATAGGGTTTTTAAAGAAGAACTGGGGCTTTCGCCTATTGAATTTATTATTGAGGAGAGAATAAAGCTAGCATCCAGCCTGTTGAAGAACCCTGAGTTTCGTATCAAAGATGTGTATTTTGAAAGCGGGTTCAACAGCCTTTCTTATTTCAACCGGATGTTTAAGAAAAAATTTAAATTATCGCCAAGCGAATACAAGCATCAGGCCGCTACCATTTCGTAAGTCATTAATAAAAAATTGAGCCATCAGAAAACTCTGATGGCTCTTCATAAAAGTGTGATTCATCTTTATAATATACTCTTAACACATATAAAGCAAAAAGGGAATCAATACTGAGGAAACGCCTACTTCATTTCATGCTGTTTCCGTTAGTATTTCTATTGATACAGGCAGCATAAACATTTGAGCCTGATTTTTTTTATTTTATGGCACCAACAAGAAGTTCCTTATTGGTTACCTGAGTAAATAAACCAAAACTGCT
This sequence comes from Emticicia soli, assembly GCF_037860775.1. NCBI lineage: Bacteria > Pseudomonadati > Bacteroidota > Cytophagia > Cytophagales > Leadbetterellaceae > Emticicia > Emticicia soli. Next base: position 32,179 of record NZ_JBBEWC010000021.1, read on the forward strand.
TTTGTTATTACTTACTAAACAAATATTCGAGGTGGTCTTTTTCTGAAGTAACGGTAGCATCTTGTGGCCAATCAATCTCTTCAAAATCAATAAAAGTTTGTCTGATAATTGAAACCAAGTCAAAAGCTTTCTTTGGCATTTTTAAACGATATTTTTGTGGAATATAAATAGCTTCAACGCTATTATTTTCTACGAAACGTCTTAACCCTCTTCTGCTACGGTTATGAAATAGTTTAATTTCCAGCTCTGCAATCTGAAATTCAAACCTGTTTCGGAGTACCTCAAGAGCATTTCTGAATTCAGGTGTAATCTTACTGGCTATCTTACTTTCAGGCCTATAAAACAATAATTCTGTAATAGAGTCTTCAAGATACTCAGCATAAATAAGTAGTACTCGATGTGGCTCACCCGAACTTTTTTCAAGGGCATATTTTAACGTGTTTAAAGAAGCTACACGAAAGTCAATTGGAACTAATATAGTTTTCAGCATACCTAAACATTTGATTGTTACAAGCACAAAATTCTGAAAACCATATTAGGCTTGCCTAAGAACCAAATTAGAATGCTATTAGAGAGATTAAAATAAGATTAGAAATTATTTAATAAGTTTCGCCAGAGGGAAATTTATCTGCACGCTAGTGCCACTACCGACCTTAGAAGTAACAGTTAGCGTACCATTATGAAGTTTAATAATATTACGTGATAACGGAAGGCCAATACCGTAGCCCTCAAATAAATGTGTATTAGAAGCCCTGAAAAAGGGGTCATAAATAAAAGGAATTTCGCTTTCAGGAATACCAATACCCTGGTCTTTAATAAAGAGCAACACCTGCTCTTGGCTAGCACCTATATGCACTGCCACAGGTTTATTGTGCGAATACTTGCAGGCATTGTTTAGGATATTTGCCAATGCTAAGTGCAACAATTGTTTATTACCATTAATTTTCAATTTCTTGGGGTCTTCGGGCAGAAGGCTTAAATCTACCATAATTTTGTTTTCAGGATTCAGGCGGTCGATAAGCCTTTTTACTTCCCAGATTACCTCATCGAGCCGCAACACTTCAAATACTATTTTCTTGCCTTTATACCCGGTTTGAGCCAGAAAAAGCAAAGATTTGGTTATCTGATTTAACCGCTCGGCTTGCTGTAACACATTATTTAATACATGCTGATATTCTTCTGGTTTACGTTCTTTAATAAGGGCTACTTCTGCTTCGCCCATAATAGCTGTAAGTGGTGTAGCCAGTTCGTGCGAGGCATTGCTGATAAAGTTTTTCTGTGTCTCAAAGGCAGTCTCTATCCTGTTTAGCAAATCGTTGAAAGTTCCGGCCAATTCACTGATTTCGTTGTTATTTTCGGTCTCTTTCACCCTGAGGTGGATATTCTCGGTACTAATCTGTTTTACCTTTTCTATCATTTCTCTGATAGGGTCAAAAAAATGTTTCGAGAAATAAATAGAAAGGTAGACCGTAACTACTACTGTAAATAATAATCCCCAGAGCAGTATGTTTCGAAGAAAAATAAGGTGATGAGACACAAACCTGTTATGTGCTGACACTATTACCAGATAAGTAATATTGTTATGATTCAGTTTGATACCATTATAAAACACGTTTCCTTCCTGATAACGGCCTTTGTTATCTTTCATAATAGATTTTAGCAACGACAAAGGCACTTTGTATTTTTCGGCCGCTTCTTCTAAAGACGTATTGGCATTTACATTGATGATATACTCACGCTCTGCCTCGAGTTTTTCTAAATGCTGCTCTCTTATTTTCTTAAAAGTCTCGGCATTGGCAGTATCAATTTTAAGATTATACTTTGCACCAATTGTGGCACGGGTTTCTAATCTTTTATAAAAATCAACATAAGAGTATTCGTTCAGGAAGAAGTATATCCCGATACCAAATAAGAGTAGTATGGCAATATTGAATACAACTAACGATACCGCTATGCTGGTTTGTGTTTTCATGCTTCTTTTAATACATAACCCATACCAATAACCGTATGAATTAGTTTCTGTTTATTGTCTGAATCTAATTTTTTGCGTAGGTAGTTTATATATACGTCTACTACGTTTGTACCTAAATCGAAGTTAATATCCCAAGCACTTTCGAGTAAATCCATCCTCGATAACACTTTTCCCCGATTTTTCATCAAAGTTAATAAGAGCCTATACTCTGTAGCTGTGAGCGAAATAAGACTTCCGCTTCTTTCAACTGTTTTGGCATCATCATTGATTCGCAGGTCAGCCATTGTATAGATATTATTGCTAGACTCGTTTACTATTTCGGTTTTAATAACAGATCTGCGCAACAGAGCTTTGATTCTGGCACTTAGTTCTATAAACTTAAATGGTTTTACGAGATAATCATCTGCTCCGGTGTTGAGACCTAAAGCTATATTTTCAGAAGTCCCCAAGGCTGTAAGAAACAAAATAGGTGTTTGAATATCGTTGGCGCGAAGTTCCTTGCATATTTCCAAGCCATTTTTATCAGGCAACATAATGTCAAGCACAATCAGGTCAAACTCACTGGCTAAAGCCATGCTAGCACCTGTGGTACCATCAAGTGCCACCGAAACGGCATAGTTCTCTTCCGATAAACCGCTTCTGATAAAGCTGACTACGCTGATTTCATCTTCTACAAGAAGTATTTTTTTCATAAATTGTGTCTAGTGTAGGTGGAGTATTTTTAATAATAAAACAATGTTTAAATGCTTGCCAATCGGGCAAAATCAGTTTTTTAAACATTCTCTGTGTTGTACATCTCTTAGCAAATATAACAAATAATTGATTGAGACTTAACTATAAACGTTCTTCAATACAAAAGCCAAATGACCACCAGATAAAAAAACGAGGATTTTTTATAACGCAAAGCATGAATTTGCTTCTATAAATTATAAAAATTTATATGCTTTATGTAATTTTGAGATAATCAACATTAACAATAATCTATTATTTACATTAAAGCAGAACCATGAAAAAATATTGCCTTTCTATCTTCACGGTTACAACTTTGTGTGTTTGCTCATATTTTTCCTCCAAAGCACAAAGTGTAACTATCGACCCTAAAAACACTGCCAGTAGTATTATAGATGCCAAGTCAACAATCAAGGGTTTTCTTATGCCTCGTATGAGTCAAGCGCAACGTACTGCTATAAGTGCTCCAACGGCTGGCATGCAGATATACTGTAATAATTGCGCCACAGGCGTTGGCCCTTATACTTATAATGGCTCGGTATGGGTTCCGATGTTTAATACAGCCGAAATTATGTACACCGTAGGCCAAAGTGCACAGGGAGGTATTATTTTTTATGTTGATGACTCTGGCCAGCACGGTTTGGTAGCTGCTGCCACCGATTACGGTTTAGGTATTAGCATGAAATGGCTAAATAACAGCAACATGAATACCAATGCCGTGAGGTCGGGCATTTATGGCGGCCAGACGAATACTGAACTGATAGTTGATAAGCAAGGCAATGGGACTTATGCAGCATTTGCAGCAGCACAATTCAATGGTGGCGACTATGGCGATTGGTACCTACCCTCTAAAACCGAACTTTATATGATGTATCAGGTAAAAAATAGCATTGGTATGAGTGGCAATACTAATTCATATTGGAGTTCTACCGAAATACCTGCTAATTCAGGATTTGTATCAGAAACAGCAAATTTTGTAAATTTCAGTACAGGGGCTCAAACTCCTGCCTCCAAAAGCAATACTTACAGAGTAAGAGCTATCAGACGCTTCTAGATTTCAATCATATAATTTATTCTAAAAGACATTTCCGATGAAAAAATCATTTTACATATATATCACATTAGTGTTTCTTGTTGCGTTTCAACATCAAACATTTGCCCAAGCTACACGCACTTGGGTTTCTGGTGTAGGAGACGACGTAAACCCGTGTAGCCGTACAGCACCTTGTAAAACCTTTGCCGGAGCCATTTCTAAAACTGCCGCTGGAGGCGAAATATCGGTATTAGACCCTGGTGGCTATGGAGCGGTTACTATTACAAAAGCTATTACAATAGATGGCAGGGGCACAATGGCAAGTATACTTGGTTCTGGCACCAATGGTATTAATATAAATGCTGGCCCTAACGACGTGGTTATTATCCGTAATTTGTCTATTAACGGTGGTTCCACAACTTCTCCGGGCACTAATGGTATAAGATACATTGCAGGTAAAAAAGTACATATTGAAGATTGTACCATCAGCAATTTTGGCACAAATATTATCTCTGTAGCACTAGCTACTAAAGGCTTACTTACACTAAAAAATGTAAATATTACAAGTAATATATCGACAGTACCAGGCATATCAGTTGCTACCACAGCCGACACAGCATTTGTATCTCTTGATAATGTAAATATACAAGGAATCGGCACAGCTGTAAATGCGCAAGCGGGTGCTTTGGTAAATGTTTTTAATTCTTTTATTGCAAACAATAGCAGAGGTATATTTGCAGAAACTGCTACTTCAGTTATCAGACTCTCAAATACATCTGTTCTTAATAATGATGTAAATGTAGGTCTTGGCGCTGGAAAAGTATTTTCTTATGGCAATAACCAGATAAATGCTCCAATAGGTAGTGTTTTGAATGTGCTATCCTCCCAGTGATGAATAAAAAGGGAGAGGCCAGAAACCTCTCCCTAAAATATTAATAAATTTCATCTACCTATTACTCTGCCATCAACTCTTTCAATATCTTCTGTGCTGCTACTGAAATAACCGTACCGGGGCCAAAAACGCCTTTTACGCCCGCATCATATAAAAACTGATAATCCTGTGCAGGAATCACCCCTCCGGCAATTACCATAATGTCTTCACGGCCAAGCTTTTTAAGTTCTTCTATTAACTGTGGCACCAGTGTTTTATGGCCTGCCGCTAAGCTCGATGCGCCAACAATGTGTACGTCATTTTCGGCTGCTTGTCGGGCAGTCTCTTCGGGTGTTTGAAAAAGCGGACCAATGTCAACATCAAAGCCTAAATCGGCAAAGCTGGTGGCTATTACTTTAGCGCCCCTATCGTGCCCGTCTTGTCCCATTTTAGCTACCATTATTCGTGGACGACGACCTTCCAGTTCGGCAAACTTATCAGTCATTTCTTTGGCAATTCTAAAGTTTTCATCATCAGAAACCTCTGATTGATAGACCCCCGAAATAGAACGGATAGTTGCTTTATGACGACCTACAATTTTTTCCATAGCATCAGATATTTCGCCCAAGGTAGCACGCTTACGGGCAGCCTCTACTGCCAGTACCAGCAAATTATCGTCTATTGCGCCTGTGGCTTGTGCTGTTACCTCGGTAATTTTATTTAAAATCTTTTCAACCTCTTCGTTATTTCTTTCGCGCTTGATTTTCTCCAGCCTTTCAATCTGCTTTCTTCTCACATTCTGGTTATCAACTTCAAGCAATTCTATGTCTGTTTCAGTATTGGTTCTGTATTTATTTACCCCCACAATTACATCTTTACCTGCATCAATACGAGCCTGTTTTCGGGCAGCAGCTTCCTCAATACGCATTTTAGGCAAGCCCGTGTCAATAGCCTTGGTCATTCCTCCTAATTGTTCTACTTCTTCAATCAATGCCCAGGCTTTTTGTACTAGTTCTTTGGTAAGGTATTCAACATAGTATGAACCACCCCAAGGGTCTACTACCCGACAAATTTCGGTCTCGTGCTGAATGTATAATTGTGTATTGCGGGCAATACGTGCCGAAAAATCGGTAGGTAAAGCAATAGCCTCATCTAATGAATTGGTATGTAAAGATTGGGTATGCCCCAATGCCGCCGCCATAGCTTCAATGGCTGTACGGGCTACATTATTGAACGGGTCTTGCTCAGTCAGTGACCAGCCGGAGGTCTGGCAGTGTGTGCGTAAAGCTAAAGACTTTGGATTTTTTGGGTTAAACTGTTTTACAATTTTTGCCCATAAAAGTCGGCCTGCACGCATTTTGGCGATTTCCATAAAATGGTTCATGCCGATTCCCCAAAAAAACGATAACCTTGGTGCAAAATCATCAATATCCATTCCGGCGGCTATGCCTGTACGAATGTACTCTAATCCATCGGCTAGAGTATAAGCTAGCTCCAGATGCGCAGGTGCACCTGCTTCATGAATATGGTAACCCGAAATAGAAATTGAGTTGAATTTGGGCATGAACTGAGACGTATACGAAAATATATCGCCTACTATCCGCATCGAAAACTCTGGTGGATAAATGTAGGTATTACGCACCATAAATTCTTTCAGAATATCGTTCTGGATAGTTCCTGAGAGTTGCTGTGGGCTTACTCCCTGCTCTTCGGCAGCTACTATATAAAATGCCATGATTGGCAGTACTGCTCCATTCATGGTCATCGAAACCGACATTTCATTTAAAGGTATCTGGTCGAAAAGAATCTTCATATCTTCTACCGAATCTATGGCTACGCCCGCTTTTCCTACATCGCCTACAACCCTTGGGTGGTCTGAGTCATAACCTCTATGCGTTGCCAAATCGAATGCTACTGATAGCCCCTTTTGCCCAGCCGCCAGATTTCTACGATAGAAAGCATTCGACTCTTCGGCAGTAGAAAAGCCTGCATATTGTCTTATTGTCCAGGGTTGCATCACATACATAGTGGTATATGGCCCTCTTAAAAAAGGAGGTATTCCGGCCGAAAAATGTAGATGCTCTGCATCTTGAATATCAGCTGCTGTAAATCTTGGCTTAATGGATATACCTTCGGCTGTTTTGAAAACAGGTGTACTTGCCCGCAACGATTCAGTTGGAGTTTCTTGTATTTCAAAAAGCTTTATCTTAGAAAAATCAGGTTTCATACTATACCCTCCTATTTAGTTTGTGATGCAATTCATAGGTAAATATCTAGTTTTTTGAAAATAAAGCAATGAAGTTATTCAAATTTTGAGCAATAAGGGCACAAAAAAAGTTTGCCCCTATAAGAGACAAACTTTAATAAAAATAGAAGTAGATTTGTTTCAAAAGTTTTTCAATGATAAATTGAGTTCCTTGTTTGCCAACGCTGCACTATTCACTTTTTTTACAAGAACACTCTGCGATTGCTTGGGTAAATCTTTCAGACCTTTTGTTCCTCTTGCCTCCCAAGCATCTAACCAATTAGTGATGGTTGCTCTGCTCACCTCAAAAATGTCTGACAATGTCGTTACGTTATAGCCTTTAAAACTTAATAGTATGGCTTTTGCCCGCTCACGTTCTCGGTAGTTTCGGCTACGACGAGACACTTCTCTCAAAAAATCCACTTCATCAGGGTTTATTTTTCTTACGTAACGCATAAGCAAAACCGTTTAAAATTTATAAGTCGTAAGTATTACCGTTCCAGTCTAAATCTTTGCCACTTACTTATTTGTTTGTTAGATGAGTATGTATTAACTCTATACATAAGACGTTTAAAAATTCATGAACGCTGTGAGATTGTTAAAATTTCTTAATGTTTTTTAGATGGTAGCCCAAATAGATGATTTACAGCATTTTAGAAACTGTTTGAGTTAATCATTCTTTTTTATCTCCAAAATTTAACTCAAACACTTTCTTAGTTTTTCAACAGATTAACATGATTTCCTTGATTTAGATAAAACCTCAATAATTCATCCCATTTTCAGGGCATTTTACATCATTTTTTTATTTAGCTTATATTCCCAATGTATTTTTACCAACGTAAAAAGAGTAAAATCTATTAACCTTTTTATTAAGCAAACTTATGATTGGAAGCTACATCAAAACCTCTAAACGCAATTTACTGCGTAACAAAATGTTTTCGAGCATCAATATAGTTGGTCTTGCCATTAGTATGTCTGTCGGCCTGCTGCTTATTGCATTCGTGCTCGACCTACGTTCGTATGACAGATTTCACAAGAACGGTGACCGGATTTATAGAATCACCAACGTAGTGCGTGAGAATCGTGTACAAAGCGGCAAGTTTGCTACTACATCAATCAAAGCCGGAAAGCTTATCAGGCAGAAAGTAAGTGGGGTAGAAGAAGTAACGATTATGCGCCACGATTTTTCGGAAGATGCAACGGTTGGAGATAATATTCTACCCGTGAAAGGCTTCTGGGCCGACCCATCGGTGTTTAAAGTTTTTACATTTCCAATGTTACAAGGAAATCCTGAAACAGCTCTGAAAAACCCCTATTCTATTGTGCTGACTCAAACCTCTGCCAGAAAATTATTTGGCAATGAAAATGTGGTAGGCAAAATGATTAGATTCGGTATCGCAGACTATCAGGTAACGGGTTTAATGAAAGATGTTCCTTTCTTTTCGCACATCACTTTTGAGGCTTTAGTTTCACTATCAACAGCCGAACAGATAAACAAGAACAACAATTTCGACAAATGGACTAATATGTCGGCAAACTATGTGTATATACGCTTGCCTGAGAACGCCAACATGGTTTCAATCCAGCGGCAGCTTGATGCTATTGCAAAAGAGGAAAATCTTGCCGACGAAAAAACCAAAATACAGCTTGAGCTTCTTCCTTTATATAATATTGTAGTTGGCGAAAACTTCCATAGTTCGGAAGGAGGCCCCGGCTCTTTAGGGCCACACATGCATCCGATTGTTTTGTGGATACTAGGCGGGCTTGCCTTAGTTGTGATACTATCAGCTTGTTTCAACTATACCAATCTTTCGATAGCCCGTGCCATGCGTCGATTTAAGGAAATAGGCATTCGCAAAGCCATTGGTGCGCAAAAGGGACAAGTATGGGCACAGTTTTTAGTCGAGTCAATCATGATTTCTCTGGCGGCACTTCTGCTTTCATTTGTTTTATTTCTCATATTACGCCCGCAGCTAATAAGTCTGGCTCCCGAAATGCAACGCACAGTAAAGCTTGAGCTTACTTTGCCTATGGTTACGGCTTTTATTTTTTTCTCTGTTGTTGTTGGGGTTATTGCTGGTTTTCTGCCTGCATTATTCTTTTCGAAAGTCAATGCCATTAATGCGCTTAGGAATGCGGCTTCGGTTAAAGGCTTTAAACACCTGACGCTTAGACGAACTCTTGTAGTAGTTCAATATACACTCACACTTATTTTTATTACAACAACCGCCATCGGCTATGTGCAGTATAAAAACATACTTTCGTTCGACTTAGGCTTCAATACCGAAAATATTCTGAACATAAATATGCAGGACAATAAGCCCGAGGCATTTATGAAAGAACTGAGCGAAATGCCGGAGGTAAAATCATTATCTCGGTCGCTTATCATTACAAGTGTCGGTAATGCATGGGGTGGATTCATCAAATACAAAGATTCTCGAGATTCTGCGCTAGTTATGACTAACAATGTGGACGAAAACTACTTGCCACTGCACGAGTACAAGTTTATTGCAGGTGGAAATTTTGTTGCACGCCCCACTACATCCGAAGCCGTAAGAGAAATAATTGTGAACGAGCAGTTTTTGAAACGCTTTAATATCAGTAACAAAAACCCACAGAAAGCAATCGATGAGGAGATTACATTCAGCAATTTTAATATACGTGGACGCAAGATGAAAATTGTTGGCGTAATAAAAGACTTTCACTACGGCAAGGTTGAGAATCTGATTGGGCCAGTAGCGTTTATGACATGGGTGCCGGGCGACAGAGCCGTAGTGAACGCCAAAATACAAAGCAAAGATATAATGGCTACTATGGCTAAAATTGAGGCAATATGGAAGAAAATTGACCGTGTGCATGTATTTGATGCCAAGTTTTATAATGAAGAAATAGAAGAAGCCTATAGCGAATTTTCGGCCATGATAAAGATTATCGGCTTCCTTTCATTGTTAGCCATTTCTATTTCATCAATGGGTTTATTTGGCATGGTAGCCTTTACGACTGAAACCCGATTGAAAGAAATTAGTATTCGCAAAGTAATGGGTGCAAGCGCTGGCAGTCTTATCTATTTATTGAGTCGTGGTTTTCTGGTAATGTTATCAATATCGGCACTTATTGCGCTGCCTATCACTTACATTTTCTTTGAGAAATATGTTCTTAGCAATTTTCCGTATCATACACCCGTACAGGTTACGGAGTTATTAATTGGCTTAATGGCAGTCTTGCTAATTGCCTTTATTATGATTGGCTCGCAGACAATGAAAGCAGCAAGGGCTAACCCGGTGAAGGTATTGAAAAGTGAATAGACTGTAAAAAGCAACTCATTTCAAAATACAAAATACTCATTATAAGCACTTTATAGTCCCATCGGGACGGTATATTTTTAATATCTCGTCCCGATGGGACTTTGTTTTTTGGCTTCTCAATTTTACTACCGATATATCGTCCCTGACGGGACTTAGTCAGTTGAATTTGTGGTAGAATTAACTGTTTTGATACAATTATTTCATTTAGGCTGATATCTACATCTATACTATCATTTTCTATATTATTTTGTAGATTTGCTTTATCAATCATCACCCACATTAATTTGTTTCATACACAGCAATGCAAGTCATAAATCCGGCTACCGAAGAAATTATCACCACATTGGTTGAAGATACGGCTGAAAGCCTTCAATTAAAACTTAAAACCCTGCAAAAAGGACAAAAAGCATGGGCGAGAGTTCCATTAAAAAAACGTATCAGTATCATTGCTCAGTTTTCAGAGCTACTTGCCGAAAACATTGAAGAACTAGCCGCAACGCTTACTTCTGAAATGGGCAAACCTTTGCAACAAGCCCGCAATGAGGTAAATGGTGCAAGAGGCCGCATTAAGTATTTTGTAGAAAACTCTCAGAAATACTTAAAAGACGAAATAGCTACCCGTCAAGATAATCTTACGGAAAGAATTTCATACGAGCCATTAGGTGTAATCTGTAACATATCGGCTTGGAATTATCCTTTTCTGGTAGGTGTAAATGTATTCATTCCGGCATTAATCGGGGGTAATGCTGTTTTCTATAAACCTTCTGAGTTTTCGACACTTACAGGTTTAAAGATTGAAAAATACCTCAAAAAAGCAGGCGTACCTGACGATGCTTTTCAGGTGGCTATCGGTGCAAGAGAAGTAGGCGAACAATTGCTGGAAATGCCACTTGATGGCTATTTCTTTACGGGGTCGTATCGTACAGGACAATTTATTTATGAGAAAGTTGCCAATAAAATGGTGCCTTGTCAGCTTGAACTTGGTGGTAAAGACCCACTTTACGTGGCTGACGACGTGGCTGATATACAAGGAGTAGCAGCCGGAACGGCCGATGGTGCTTTTTATAATAACGGCCAGAGTTGCTGTGCAGTTGAACGTATTTATGTTCACGAAAAAGTATATGACCAATATGTAGAAGAATTTGTAAAAGAGGTAAATGGCTATAAAATTGGTCAGCCGAAAGACGAAGGTGTTTATATCGGTGCATTAAGCCGTCAATCACAATTAGAGTTTCTGGAAAGTCAGGTGCAAGATGCCTTGCAAAAAGGCGCTAAATTATTGATTGGTGGTAAAAGCATTGCCGGACAAGGTTATTTCTTTGAGCCTACGGTGCTAGTAGATGTGAACCATAAAATGAGCGTAATGAAAGATGAATCTTTCGGGCCAATTATTGGTATCATGAAAGTAAAAGACGATAAAGAAGCCACTAAATTGATGCAGGATACCGAGTATGGCCTTACAGCGGCAGTGTACACATCAGACAAAAAACGGGCAGAAAAAATATTGAAACAAATAAATGCCGGCACAAGCTATTGGAATTGCTGCGACCGTGTTTCGGCACCTCTACCTTGGAGTGGACGCAAAAACTCAGGTTTTGGCGCTACACTTTCGCACGCAGGTATCAGAGCCTTTGTGAAGCCTAAGGCTTGGCATTTGAGGGGTTAGTTAATCTTAATTTCAGATTACAATTAATGGTATAAAATGTCAAACGAAAATAGAAAACATAAAATTTCAGAAGAGGAATTTATTTCAGCATTGAAATTAAATGAACAAGAATTCAATTTAAGAAAAAAAGAATTTAAGGAGAAAGGAGTTGAGAGGATAGTAGACACAAATCTAGGAGAATATACAAAATCAATACCTAACTTTAATTTCTATAATTATAATTGGCCTAATACATCATTTATTGTATTTAATGACATCGAGGTTTTTACCGAAAATGATATTATTACTATTCTTAATCCAGATATGAATAGCAATTGCAATATCATTTTTATTAATTGTCATTTACCCAAGATTAGCATTTCAAATACTATAAGAAATGAAATTAGGTTCAATTCTATTTTGGTATTTAATACAAAAATTAAAGAAATAATTATTTCAAATTTTAATATAGTAGAATTTAACCTTCATGGCAGCGAATGTGATCATTTATGTATTCAAGAAAGGTCTACAATAAAAAACTTATCTTGTCATAACTCTTCAAAAATACCTAGTCTTCGAATTCTAGGTGCAAGCGCAAAAGATATAAGCTTTGGAAATAGTGAAGTAAATATTTTTTGTGGAGGGGGTAGGATTGGACAAATACATGCCTTCGCCTCTAAATTAGGGTTGAATTTTGATCAGTCCATTTTAAGAGATATAGATTTAAGAGGTTGTGAAGTAGGTAGTATTTTTATTCAAGAACTTGTTGTAATAAAATCCATTACCTTTTGGAATAGTACTTTAAAAGATTTTTTGTATTATGGTGAAAATATTGGAGATCTAAAGATAATTAATTCAAAAATTGGCAAAATAACATATTCAGTATCAAGTCGTAGTAATGAATTAGAAATAAATGATAGCAATATCGAACAAATAATAATTTATGGGACGACGTTCAATAAAATTTCAATAAATAAATCCAACTTTCAAGAGATTTTATTTAGTAATTGTTCATTTATTAATAGTTACTTTTATTTTTTAAAATGCAATAATATAAATTTTGAAAATTGTAACTTCTACGAACTAAAGGTAAGCTCAAATATCAACAAAGATAGTTTTCTTATTTTTTCCAAATCTTTTTTCTTTTCCTTAAATATTAGCTACTTCTCATCTGTTTTAGGCTTCATTTTTTTTAAAGAAATGAAACCAATTCATTTAATTGATTTAAGTCTACTTAAAAAAAATATACCAAATCCTTTATTAGAAAATAACTATAACGATTCATTAGTTGAGAAAGATTTTTTATTTGAGAGAAAAGATAATGAATTCAAATCAAATTACTCTGAATGGATATGCACTAAAAAAAATACTCTTGTAGACGAATTATTAAAAAAATATCAACAACCCACTTTTGTATTATGCCAATCTACATTAGGGAAAGCAGAATTTACCGATTGTGACTTAAATAGCTTCGATTTTCAATTTAGTAATTCAAAAATTACGGAGATATTTATTTCAGGTGGTACTATCCCCTCAAATAATATACAAATTTTTAATATTCCAAAAGACACCTTAGAATGGCACGAACAAAAAGTTTCTATTTATAATCAATTAAAGAAGGTTTTTGATTCTCAAGGTGATGTTTTTTGGAGTTCACATTTTCAATCAAAAACTTCTAAGCATCAAAGTAGGGTCTTAGAACTAAGAGTAGAAAAAGAAAGTAAAAACAGTAATTCTTGGACAGATAAAGTCAACCAATTTTTCTCTAGTAATCGCTTTGATTTGCGCGCATTTAAGTTAAACCAATTTTCAAATCTACATGGAGAGAACTGGGGCAGAGCTCTAGCATTTACATTATTTGTTCCAATTCCTTTCTATTGTCTTTATCTGTGGTCTGTAGGGCGATTATTTGTATTTAGTAATGAGATAGATTGGAATTTAATTGGTTATTATTTTTCTTTTTTAGACCCCACCCATAAAATTGATTTTTTAGAAGATGCTAAAGGTGATTTAAATGGTTGGTCAAGATTTTTAGATTTCGCTTCACGAATAGTTGTCAGTTATGGTATATACCAATTAATTGTTGCTTTTCGGAAACTTGGAAAAAAAGCTTAATTCCGCCTAAATCCTATTCTTAGAATCAATAATTATGGTTACGGGGCCATCGTTTAACAATGATACTTTCATATCAGCGCCAAATTCTCCGGTTTCAATTACTTTACCCAAATCCTGTGTTAATTGAGCAATCATTTTTTCGTAAAGCGGAATAGCCACTTCCGGCCTTGCTGCCTCTATAAACGATGGTCTGTTACCTTTCTTTGTGCTGGCGTGTAAGGTAAACTGGCTGATTAATAAGATATTTCCGTTAACTGCCGATATATCTAAATTCATCTTCCCCTCTTCATCACCAAAAACCCTCAGCCCTACTATTTTCTTTGAAAGCCACTCTATATCTTCTTGGGCATCGGTATGTGTAATGCCCAATAATATTAAAAACCCTGTACCTATCTTCCCTTTTACAATACTATCTATTGTTACTGAGGCTTGGCTAACTCTTTGTATAACGGCAATCATGTTCAGTTTATAAATTTAGCAATAAATCTGCAATTAAAAGATAAGTACCAATCCCGATTATATCGTTGGCGGTAGTAATAAAAGGCCCGGATGCTATGGCGGGGTTTACGCCTATCCTATCGAGCAAAAGTGGTGTGACAGTTCCCATAAAAGAGGCCAATACCACCACCGACAGCAAAGAGAAACAAACTACCAGAAATAGTTCCGGCTCACCTATCACATAAATATATGTTCCGGCCAATGCGCCAATCACTAACCCATTCACGATAGCTACCAGAATGATTTTCAACAAACGTTGCCATAAACTGGCAGTAATACCTGTTTTTTCGGCAAGGCTTTGCACAATAAGAGACGAGGTCTGGATACCCACATTGCCCCCTGTAGAACCCATAATCGGAATAAAAGCTGCCAAAGCCGCTACTTTCCTGAACTCGTCCTCAAAACTCTTGATAACCGTTGCAGCTAACAAACTTCCGACCACCCCTACAACCAACCAAGGCAAACGGGCTTTGGCTAGTTGCCACACGCTATCATCTTCTTCGGCCTCTCCGGTAATACCCGACATCACCTGAATATCTTCTTCGGCTTTATCGGTAATAAAGTCAATCACGTCATCAATCGTAATTCTGCCCAACAATCTGCCTAAAGTATTCACTACCGGAATCGCCTCCAGGTCATACTTCTGCATCAAGTCGGCTACTTCTTCGGCTTTGGCTGTAGTTTCAACAAATACTATGTCATCATCAAGAATATTCTCAATCTTGGTGTTTTTGCGAGCCAATACAATCTGCTTCAACGATACTATGCCTTGTAGCTTTTGTTCATCATCAACTACGTAGATAGCAAATACTTTCTCTACATCTTCGGCCTGCCTTCTGATTTCCTCAACACATTCGCTTACCGTCCAGTTAGAGTTTACCTTTACCAACTCTTTCTGCATCAAGCCCCCTGCAATATCTTTAGGGTAATACATCAGGTCTATAATGAAACGAGCCTGTTCACGGTCATCGAGCAAAGCAATTACTTTTTCTCGTATCTCTATTGTTTGCTCATTCAATAAATCGGCAGCATCGTCAGAGTCAAACAGGTTTACATATTTAGCAATTTCTTCAACCGTAAGATGCTCTTTAATAAAATTCCTGCGCATCTCAGGCTCAATATGGGCAAGTATATCAGCCCCTACTTCCGTATCAACCAAGTTTAATAAGTAGTGCCCCTGCTCTCCGTTCAATTCGAGTAGAATCCACGCAATATCGGCAGGGTACAACTCTTCCATTTCGGCTTTAAGCATTTTTTCATCTTTCTGCTCAATGCCCAACTCCAATTTTTCTATGTACTCCCTGGTTAGTTCAAAAGTAGCCATATCTACTCTATTTGTTTTCGGTAAATAACTTGGTTAGTTGTATAAACTCAGCTACTCCTAATTGCTCGGCACGCTTATTTAATAATTCATGCTCAAAATTCAATCCAATGGGTTTTAAGGCATTCCGTAAGGTTTTGCGGCGTTGGTTAAAGCCTGCTTTTACCACCTGAACAAACTTTTTCTCGTCACAATCTAACTTTTCTACATTATTTCGGCGGACACTTATCACACCCGAATCAACTTTCGGCGGAGGAATAAACGCACCGGGCAATACCGTAAATTCGTACTTTATGTCATAATAAGCCTGTAAAAGCACACTTAAAATGCCGTAATCTTTGTTTCCTGGAGGCGATGCAATGCGTTTAGCTACTTCTTTTTGTAACATACACACAACCTCTACTACTAAATCTTTGTGCTCAAGTACCTTAAAAAATATCTGCGATGAAATATTATAGGGGAAATTCCCGATAATAGCAATCGGCTCGGTGCTATCAAAACCTTTCAACTCCGAGAGATTCATTCTCAGAAAATCTTCCGAAAAAATGCGGTCGCTTAAATCAGGGAAATTCGCATTGAGATATACCACAGACTCGGTGTCTATTTCAACTACAGAGGTCTGATACTCAGTCTTTTTCAACAGAAACTGTGTCAATACACCCATACCTGGCCCTATTTCTAAAACCTTAGTATAGTTTCTATGGAGTGAAAGTAAATTCACAATCCGCTCGGCTGCATTCAAATCTTTGAGGAAATGCTGCCCGAGGTGTTTTTTAGGTTTGACTTTTTGCATGCCCAAAATTACTTCTTTATCCTCATAATGCGGTTGAATTAACCGAATTTTGTTGAATATCCTCTACATTTTGTCGAGGCTTTTACTCCTTATCTGCTGGTTTTCATCGAAATATCGTGTTTGGAACATTTTTTTGATTCTTAGTAACAAATTATTATTAAATATTAAAAGCCATGCAACGCAATTTTGTTTCAAAATCGATCATTTTAGCTTCTGCCCTATTAGCAGTAGGCTATACCAATATGAGTTGTAAATCAAGCAGTAAGGTGTCGAAAAACGACATATCGAAAGCTGAGTATCAAGCAGCCATAACCCCTACAAATGCCCAGCAAGAAAACATCGCAACGGTTTCTATGGGCGGTACATCAGGCGAAGAACTTAAAAGAATAATGGCCGGATATGTACCAGACCTGAACGAAAACCTTGGCGATATTGCCATGGTAGATATTTATGATGAGGGTTTGGTGGTAACCATGAATAAAGGTAATTTCTTTGACGTAAATTCTTATATTATCAAAGAAGAAGCAAAAGCAGATTTACGAAAAGTTGCTTTTTCTTTAAACCAGATGCCTAATACTTTTGTAGTGGTAGGCGGGCATACCGATGCTACTGGTAGCTATAAGCACAACAAAAAATTATCAAGAATGAGAGCCGTTCAGGTAGCCAATTATCTGAAAAGTTCGGGTGTTGACGAAAAACGACTTTTAGTTGAAGGATACGGTAAAGATATACCTCGATACACGAACAACACTATGAAAGGAAGAGATAAAAACCGAAGAGTAGACTTTGTGATTGTGGCCGATAACGCTGTGCGTGAAAGTACAATCAATACTATGGGTTCGGTAAGATAAACCTTAGTTTAACTATCTTACCTAAAACCGTAATCGGGGTGGCTTTATGCTGCTCCGATTTTTTTGTTTTACACGTATTAGAAACGGTGTAGACCGTTTGTTTAGGGTATTTAATAGAATCGCTGAAAACCCTAAAACTTTTTACATTTCGTTTACCTTTTTTTACAGGCGTTTAACAAGCGCCGGGATAAAAAAAAATAGCTTTGCTGGAGGCTTTGAAAAGATAAACGAAAAAACTCGTAAAAGTATTTATGCTTTTTTTAATGACTATTTTTTACACTTCTTGCGGACAAAAGCAAACTGAACCATATATGGTACCATCTTGATGTCTGCATCATTGGGTAGTGTGTTCAGATATGATAGAAAGACCGTCAAGGATTTTAAGAGAGTAAGCAATAATGTGTATCGCCCCATCTGCTACTTTTCGCTGATTAATATGATTTTACTTTAAATAAAAAAACATGAAAAAATTATTTGTATTTATTCCGGCTACCCTTGTGGTATTATTTCTACTAAATTCTTTTGTGCTGAAAGAAAAGGAAGCAAAAAAGAAATCGATAAAAGAGGTCAAATCATCAGAGATTGCCAACATCATTTTTAAATCTACTGATGGCGGACAAACCTGGCAGGACATTAGTAAAGGGCTGCCTGAAAAATTGCAGAGAGAAGGTGTGTGGAGAGATGGTTTAATTGCAAATGACCATGGGCTCTATTTACGTGCTGGCAATGGAGTTTATCACAGTGAACCAAATTCAACAAACACTTTTTGGACAAAAGAGGTTTTCTCTGGTAAACAACGTAACATTACCCCTGGCAAGAATGGCATATTTGCTTATGATTTCAGAGGTCAGTTTTTACAAAAAATAAACGGAACGAATGATTGGTCACCCATTTACACGAATTTTCAAGAGCAAGCCATACGCTTAGACAAAACGAAAGATTGGATGTACAATAATTATAAAGAGAGACAAGTAACCAATGTTTTTGAAACGGCCGGAGGCACAGTTTTCATCAATGCCAGCAACATTCTTTTTAGATCAACTGACAATGGAAAAACTTGGAAAAAAGTGCATACCGGGGGCGTGGCAATGAAATTGACAGAGTCAAACGGTGTACTCATGGCTACCTACAAAGATGGGATATTAAGATCGACAGATGATGGTCAAAATTGGGATCTCGTGCTTAATGAAGGGGGTGTTGGCATGGCCGTGGAACGAATAGATGGGGGATTTGCTGCTATAGTAAATAACACAGTTACCAAAACAAACACAATACACATTTCAATAGACAATGGAAAAACCTGGAATGCCATAGGTGAAGAACTTCAGCCTTCGTGGACTAGTTTATTCATGAAAAAAGTAGGTTTGATTAAGTCTTCATCTGATATTTTATCTATCAAACAAATGGGTAAATATTTAATATGTGGTCGTACAAATGGTCTATTCTGCTCATCTGACATGGGCAAAACATGGCAACAACTACCAGTTCCTCCTATAGGAAATTTTGGTTTTAATTTATCTGTTTCAGACAACGTAATCTATGTTATACCAAATAAAGGATGTTGAAAAACGCTAAAGATGGTGTCTCAAAAGAAAATGAAGCAAAATATTATTTGGCTCTAAAAACTTTTAAGACACCCTCTTTAAAATCATTTGTCAATAGTAATTAAACAACTTCAATTTTAGTTTCTTAATTTTATAGATAAATTTGGCCTTCATTCATCAATCATTATGACACGAATCCTCGCCTGCCTTTATCTGTTTCTACCATTCATAAGCTTTGCACAAACAGGCTCAGAAATCTATCTGCTTGACATAAGCTTTAAGAATAACAAATTTACCTTATCAAATCCTGTAAATATCACCGAGCATAAGGGTTATGATAATCAGCCTTCGTTTCATCCTGTTTTGCCTTTTGTATATTATGCTTCGGCCAACGACAGCGGGCGAACTGACATTAAGGTTTACGATTATATAAAGCACCGCACCCAACAGATTACCAATACCCCAGAGCGAGAATACTCACCTACCATAACCCCTAACGAATATTATTTTTCATGTATTATTCAGCGAGATAACGGGCAGCAGGATTTAGGACAATACCTGATTGGTGGCGGCCCTGCCAAAGTTTTAATAAAAGACCTGAAAGTGGGCTACCATACATGGATTGATGCCAATAATCTACTGCTATTTGTGCTGGCCGATTCTACTAATAACCTCTATCATTATAACCTTACTACAAAAGAGCGCAGCATTATAGCACCTAAACCCGGGCGCTCGCTACACAAAATTCCGAATCAACAGGCTTTTAGTTTTATAGATAAATCGTCGGCTGACCAATGGATAATTAAGCAGTTTGAGCCTGCGAGCCAAAAAATCAGTCCGATTGTAAACCCCTTAGGTAAATCAGAAGACATAACCTGGACAAGCACCAGCTATATTCTGAGCAGCGATGGCGAAAAACTCTATGCTTATAATCCGCAATCAAGCAAAGAGTGGCAGCTTATTGATACTAGCCACTTACCGATGTTGAAGAAAATAAGCCGTATGGCTGTTAATAAAGATAATAACAAGCTGGCAGTGGTGGTGAGCGAGTAATTGCGTAAATAAGGTTTAAAATCTTCATCTTTATTTGTAGATTTGGCTTTATATTATAACACTACCAGAACGATGACGGTTGAGAAATCACAGGAAGAATTATTGTTTGAGATTGAAAAACTCAAACGTAAGCTCGAAGAAGCAGAACATGCCAATGCCATTGACCAATTACAGGATTTAGTTGATAATACTTCTGAAATTATCATGCTTCTTTCGCTGAATGGTCGGTTTTTGTTTGTCAATAAGGCTTTCAGAGAAGTGATTGGCTATACAAGCGAAGAGTTATCACGCCTTTCTTTACAGGATATTCTACACCCGCAATTTGCCGAAGATATGCTTGACACCTTGCAGAAAATCAAGGAAGACAAGCAAATTATCGATTATCAGACAGTAGTACGAAACAAAGAAGGCAAGCGTGTGTATTTATCAGGCGATATTAGCTGCCGCTTCGAAAATGGCGTTCCTACGGCTTTTCGCTGTTTATTCAGAGATATTACACTACGCCGCCGTGCAGAAAGAGCGCAACAATTATACTATACTATTGCCCAACTTAACCTTAATACACTCAACCTAAAGGATTTCCTGACACAGGTACATCTTGAACTTCAAAAGAAAATACAGGCTAATAATTTCTTTGTAGCACTTTTTGAGCCCGAAGAAGGCACTATTTACTACCCTTATGTGGTAGACGAGTATTACGAAACGAGCGAAAACTTTCTACGCCGCAAACTCGGCAATGGTATCATTGAGTACTCAATGGTACAAAACAAACCGCTTTTTTTATATAAAGAAGACATAGAAAAGCTCTCAGAAACCGAACGACTTACCATGTATGGCTCTTCGTTGCCTGAGGTTATGCTCTGTGTACCTCTGAAAGTTGACACTAATACTACGGGGGTAATCGGCGTACAGTCGTACAGCGACCGTAACAAATTTAATATCCGTGACCTTGAATTGCTTGAGTTCGTTTCGGGGCAGGTAGCGGTGGCTTTGGTTCGGAAGCAAAAAGAAGAAGATTTGCTGAGGCAGACCTCTCGCCTCAATGCCGTTTTTGATAGCAGTTCGCACGTTATCTGGACGGTGAATCTGAAACGTCAGTTAAGCTCTTTTAATAAAAATTATGAAGAAGTAATTAAGACAAACCTTGGTTTTCCGCCAGAAATCAATTCAAGTACCGAGAAAATCGGCTGGCGATTGATAGCCCCGGAAGACCGCCCAGTATTACGTGATAAATATAACGAAGCCTTTAAAGGACACCCCCAATACTTTGAAATGCACTGGGGCAAAATAGATGGTGGCGACGATTGGTATGAGTTTTATCTGAACCCTATTCTTTCTTCATCAAGCGGGCAAATTGAGGAAGTTTCAGGCATTGCTCAGAACATTACCGAGAAGAAAAACTCAACTATTACGCTACAGAAAAGTGAGCAGAAGTTCCGTGATACCATTGAGTCGTTCATTGATATTTATTATCGAACCGATCTGGCCGGAAACATCAGCATGATTTCGCCATCGGTCTTGACGCATACAGGCTATAGTGTTGAGGAGGTAATGGGCAATAAGGTTGATAAATTCTTTGAAAATGCCATTGATAGTTCAAAAAATATCAAGGCGCTTTTAAAATCTGGCAGTATTACCAATTTTGAGGTAGTAGTAAAACGCAAAGACGGAGAATTGAGGCAGTTTATGCTCAATATCCGAATGATAAAAGACGCTAAGGGGATTCCGATTGAGGTTGAGGGGGTAGCACGTGATATTTCGGAATTGAAAAGTGCCAACGAAGACTTATTGATTGCCAAAGACGAAGCCGAACGCTCGCTGAAAGTAAAAGAACGCTTCCTGGCAAATATGAGCCACGAGATTCGCACGCCTATGAATGGCGTGATTGGCATGATTGACCTGATGTATGAAACTCCGCTGAACCCTGAGCAAAGAGACTATGTACAAACCATTAAGAAATCATCCGAAACGTTGCTTACGATTCTGAATGATATTCTTGACTTGTCGAAAATAGAAGCAGGTAAGATGGATTTACATAATGCTCCGCTTGACATCAGAGAATTACTGGAACGACTGGTAGCTTTGTTCCGCCAGCGTGCCATCGAAAAAGATAATACGCTTACTTGCTATGTAGCCGACGATGTGCCTGCATATCTGATAGCCGACCAGACACGCCTCTTACAGATTTTCTCTAATCTTACCTCAAATGCTTTAAAGTTTACTGAAAATGGCAATGTATTGGTTTCATTATCGAAAGTATCGTCTAACGGAAAAATACATGTACTGAAAGGAGAAATAAAAGACTCAGGAATTGGTATTTCGGAAGAAGACCAGAAACTTTTATTCGGAGCCTTTCAACAGGTAGATAATTCTACCAAAAAATCATTTGGGGGAACAGGCCTGGGGCTTGCCATTTCAAGAGAACTATGCCGCTTAATGAAAGGCGACATGGGCGTAATTTCTAACGAAGGCAAGGGTAGCACCTTCTGGTTTACGATTGAAGTCCGTTCAACCAGCATCAGCCCTAGCGTATCTGATGCCAATGATGGAGAAATACAGCTCACTAATTTCTTCAGCAATTACAAGCCTAAAATTTTGTTGGTTGACGATAACCAGGTAAACAGGAAAGTAGCTTCAGAAATATTACAAAAATCAGGCTGCAAGGTAACAACTGCCGAAAGTGGCGCTAAAGCAATAGAGATTTTTGGGAATGATTCGTCTTTCGACCTCGTATTTATGGATATTCAAATGCCCGAAATGGATGGTATTGAAACCACTAAAAGAATGCGAACACTTTATGGTTCGTCTTTACCAAAGATAGTAGCCATGACAGCCTACTCAATGCAGCACGACCGTGAGCGTTTTCTGAGTGAAGGTATGGACGACTACGTGCCAAAGCCAATCAGAGCGGCGGTACTTGTACAGAAGGTTAATGAGTTAGTGAAAACTGAAGACCGTGTTGAAAATACTGAGCCAATTACCAGCGTTGCAGAAGAAAAACAACAAACTAATGAAGCCCCTACTATAAGGCCACAAGAAAATTTATCTGTTAATACTAATCAAGGCACAATAGCCGACTTTAATATACCTGCCGATATGCCAATGTTTGACATGGAAGTGGTGAACCAACTGAAAGAAATGGTAGGCGACGAAATGCTCCTGACAGTATTTGAAGACTTTGAACAAGAGGCAGAAGAACAAATAAAAAATACCAAAGAGGCATACCCCGATAATGTAAAAACCATACAAAGCGAATTGCATACTTTGAAGGGGAATTCGGGTACTATTGGTTTATCACGCATTCACGAAATCACTAAAAATCTGGAAGTGCCATCAAAAACGGGAGATTTGACGCATTTTGTCGAAAAAATGATAATCTTAGAAGAAGAATTTGCTAAATTTCGGGGTCAATATCGTCACATGTTAACCTAGCCCATTACCCAAAGTATTATAATCAATAGTTTTTAAAATTATTGATGAGTGAATATATAAGAATGAAAACCCTTCGGTCAATTATAATTTTGCTACTTTTATTAGGGCAAGGTGAAAATCTTTTCGCCCAATGGAACTGTGGCATGCCTACACCAAGCGAGCAACAAAGAAAGTCATTATTAACACAGTATCAGCAGTTTATTCAGCAAAAATCTTCCGGCAAAGTCCGTCTTACCAATTATAGAGTAGCTGTAAAAATAAACATTATCTCGGGTGTTAACACACCTGCCGCTGCTATTCTGAACGAGACCGATATAAGAGAAATCATTGCTCATGCCAATACTTATCTACAGAATATCAACGTAGAGTTGTATCTGCTTAATAATCAGGTATATTCTATTAAAGAAGATAAATACTTTGAGTTCAAGATAAATGATGAACCTGAGCTTCGCAGAAAATATGATGTGCAAAACGCCATTAATATCTATTTTGCCAAAAACATAAGCCTTAACGACTTAACCATATTGGGCGGCTACGCCACGTTGCCTAGTCTTTCAGCTAATAGTAACCGGGTATTTTATTCTTACTTTGAGCATTCAGAAAGCGATCTGCAAAACCTTAAAAACAAAACCTTTCTGCACGAATTAGGGCATTATTTTGGCCTTTTGCACACTTTTCAAGACAGCAACAGCCCTGATGTATCACAAAGGGAATTAGTAACCCGTGGAACGGGCTCAAATTGTAACTTAATGGGCGACCAGCTATGTGATACCCCTGCCGACCCTTTTGAAAGACTTCCACTTTCCTCTGCCTTTAAATGTACTGATATATCTCCTACTGAAATTGTTGATGCCAATGGCGAAAGATTCTCGCCCCCAGCCAATAATATTATGGCATATTATCAGGGTTGTGGCAATGTTTTTACCGAGCAACAATACCTTAAAATGCAGGCTTCGTTTTCTATACGTTTCTCGCCTTCGGCCGAGTACGAAATAGCAGGACAAGGGACAGCTAATTTTGTTTCTATCAAAAACCTTAACAAGTCTGTGTATTGTGTAGGCGACTCGGTGCAAATCAGTTATGGACTTGATGGGCAGTTTGAAGATAACAACCAGATTTATGTTGAGTTGTCAGATAATTCAGGCAAAAACTATAGCCTTATTGAATCAATACGTCGTGGTAGCAGGGTGATAATCAAGCTTCCGTATGATTTACCCGCAGGCGAAAATTACCGTGTCAGGTTAAATACAACCAGACCCGAGACATTCAGCCCCGTTAGCGAAAACTTTACCATTCGTAGTTTTCCTACCGCTGCTATTAGTAGCAGCCAGACGGCTATCAACGCAGGAGAAACAGTTAATTTAACGGTTAGTTTAAATGGGAGTGGCCCATGGTCGTTCGATTTATCAGATGGTACGTCTGTTGTAGATACTCGCCAGAACACCCATAATTTTAGTAAAACCCTTAACGTTACTACAGTTTTTGCGGTTTCGTCGGTACAGAATATTTGCGGAGTAGGCGCCAAAACCGATGGCGTATTGATTAATGTAGCACAACCTCAAATTAGTGCTGCGGGCTTAGCAACAACAACCATTTGCCAGGGGCAAACAGTGAGGCTTTCAATAAACGTTGCAGGTTCTCTATCTTTCGATACGCCATTGGTTATTCAGATCTCTGACGCCACAGGGCAGAACTATGTAGATTTACCAACACAGGTTTCATTATTTAATATTTCTGCACAGATTCCAAGTGATTTCAGTACGGGAACAGGCTACAGGTTAAGAGTTATTGCACGAAACTCATCGTTATTTAGTGCGGCCATAGGCCCCCTAACCATTGTTTCCCCGCCTACCCCACCTATTGTTAATCCAGAACTTAATCTATGCCAGTATGTTACTGCCGAGGGCTTAAAAGCCTCTGGCACTAACATAAAATGGTATTTGGAAGAATATGATTTAAGGTCTTATGAGACTCTTATTCCGCTTACTTCGCAACAGGGGGCATTTAAGTATTATGCCACACAAACCGACAATTTTGGCTGCGAAAGCAATAAAGCCCGAATAGACGTAAACGTGCGGGCGTCTCCGACAGCTACTCTTAGTGGCGATAATACAATTTTACTAGGCGATAGCACCTCATTAAATGTAAATATTACCGGAGGTTTCCCTGCTTCTATAACTTTATCTGATGGAAAGATTTTTAATATTGTTACTAATCCGTTTCGGTTAAGAGTAAAACCTGTTCAAACCACTACCTATATGCTCACCGAAGTAAAAAACACTTGCGGTACAGGTTCGGTAACTGGTAGTGCCCGTATAATTATATTAGAGCCATTGGCAACAGAAGAAGTAGTGCAAGACGACGTAAGGATATTCCCTAATCCGGCTAGTGAGCAACTAAGCGTTGAATTCCTTTCGCCTCAGCCTACAACCCCAGTGATTTCTTTAATAGATTTAACGGGTAAAGTTTTACAGAAAAATACCTTAAAGGTAAGCGAAGGGCAGCAGGAACTGATAGATTTAAAGCCTTATGCAAGCGGTACTTATATTCTGCAAATTCAATTAGGAGAAAAACGTATTAAGCGAAAGCTTATGATTAATAAGTAGGCAAAGATAATATTGTAATAAAAAAGAAGCCCTCTTTCGAGGGCTTCGGCGTATATTAAAGAGCTGGAATTCTAAGTACCTGGCCCGGATAGATTTTATCTGGGTGAGTAAGCATTGGCTTGTTTGCTTCAAAAATAACTGGATATTTCATCATATCACCATAATATGTTTTAGCGATTTTAGATAGAGTATCGCCTTTTTCTACAGTATGGAATTGTGCCTCTGGTTCAGGAGCTGTTACTGTCAACTGATTGTCAACAACATGTACTCCTTCAACATTACCAACTGCCAGGGCAATTTTTTCAGAATCTTCTTGTTTGTCTACATCACCGATTAGGGTTACTGTATCGCCCGAAGTTTTAATAGTTAATGTATTGAAAGCCAATCCAAGTTTTTGAACGTGAGCTAAAAGAACACTTGCTTTAAGTTCTTCTTTTTTCTCAACAGGTGCTGCTTCTTCTTTGCTACCGAAAAGTTTTTCACCTACTCCTTTGAAAAATGACATTAGTCCCATCTTCGTGATTGTTTTTTGTTAATGATTAAATAAATAATAAGTACTGCAAATGTATTAAAAACTTAATTTCGAGAATGAAAAATGCAATAATTATTTGACTATCAACAAATTTTGATTCTGTTACCCATCTACAGTCGGTTTTTAGACGTAGCTCTGCAATAAAGTAACACAAATACTTATTTTATTTTTGTTACTATTGCCTAAAACACCCACAGTTTAACCGAACTATAAATTTTATTGAATTTAGTACTTAACTCCGAACTCACAAAATAATACCGAATAATTAATATTAAAAAAAGATTAAGTATTTAACTAATAATGCAAAAAAAAGTTGCAATACTCCCATAATAATTTCGTTAATTTGAGAGGAAGATTAAAACAATTATACCGATGAAATGTAACCAACTATTACTCGCATTTATACTATTACTTGGCTTTTCTGTGAAAGTCAGTGCACAATCAGACGACGATGCCATCAAAACAGCTTTAATGAATTATCTTGATGGTGGCGCAGTAGGCGACTCTGCAAAACTCAACCGTGCGTTTCACCCTGCAGCCAACTTGCGCAGTTTGTCTAATGGCCGAATTACCGAGATTCCGGTAAAGAAATTCATTGCATCGGTACCGGCCGGAGGTGCTAAATGGAAGAGTAATATTGTTAGCTACAGCTATGCCGGAACAGCCGGAACTGCTGTAACTGAAGAAGAATTTGATACTTTTAAATATGTAGATTTTCTGAATCTATTAAAAATAAACGGAGAGTGGAAAATCGTAAGCCGTGTTTTCTCAAAGGTTGACAAAGGCACATTGGTTGCGGCCAATGGCGTTGCAGCCACTCCGGTAAGCACAGCCAAAGCAGGCACGCCTACAAGTAAAAAACCTGCCGCTAAACCAAAGCCATCAGACGATGGTTGGTGATAAAAAAAGGGCCTTCCGTTTGGAAAAGGCCCTTTTTTTATCCTAATACTTCATTCAACCACATCTTTATTTTCTGTGCCCATTCTGCCTGTTTAAATGTATCTAGGCTATGGCGTGTTTCGTCGTCATACTCCTTTTGTAATCGGTTCATTTCTTTGTACGACTCCAGATATTCATACTGAATCATGCTATTCAGGTCTTCTATGCTTTCGGCATGCATGGCCTTTACTTTTCTCTTGAAACGCTCTACTACCAATTTGGTAATATCAAAGTGTAATTGCTCATGTGCAAGAGAATAATCGTTTTTGGCACTCTCATTAGCCCACGACATACCTCTTACCATATAGGTTCTGGTTTCAACAAAAGCCTGAATGATGCCTTTTGATACTTTAAAGGAAGATTGATAACCAAAATTACTAAAGATAGCTGCCCCATATTTGCTGAATCCCGAAGGCCTACCTCTGAAATCACCCCAGTGCACCTTGCGGGTTTCGTAATAGATAGTATCAGTATCATTGCGCTTGTAGTCGGGTTGTATAATTATCTCAACACCTTTGTTCAGCGCTTCGTGTTTTTCGTTGTTCAGCTCCATCCAATCAGCAAAGTAGCCGAGTGTCTGTACAATTAATTGGTGTAGCACCGACTCATAATTATTCATATTCGGATTTGCTCCTCCCGAACGCCTATAGTCCATGTACACATCAGACGTAACAAGCGAAACGGTATCGTTTTTGCCGATTCTTTCAAAACTAACACTCAAGGCCATCTTACCACTTACACCACTTTGTGCTCTCGTTTCGGCTACGCTCAGTCTTGTTATGTGGTATAAAATCGGGACGGTGTTAACATCTTTTGCCAGGTTTTTAGCAATAAAACTCTGTATGCCGGTCTTTACGCCACCTGCTATGCCAATAGGGTCTTTTTCGTTAAAAGCACTAATAATAGTACCAATACCATTTTTACTAGGCCGCCCGTCTTTTATATCGGCAATATGATACCCAACGGGCTTAATATCAACCCGTGAATCTTTTAAGGTAATTAGATGCTGAGCACGCAGTGTTGGCATAAAAGCCCAGCAAAATACCAATATAGCTAGCTTGACAGTTTTTTGCATCGATGCTATGGTCTCTTATCAAATTTGCAAAAAAAAGAGCAGTTCTACTAATCATTCAGACTTACATTATCGCTCTTAAACAAGAAATCTGCATAGCGGCACAGAGCCTCTATGCAGATTTCTAGATATAAACGATTAATTTTTGTTTTTATTGAAATTGAGGTCGCACATAATTCCGGCATATATGATGCGGGTAATTGGTGCCGAACCATACACACTAATAGCATTGGCATTTGTCAGGTTTGTACCGCCTAACTTAATAGTGCTTTTAAGGTCTTTAATATAGTAATTCAATTGCGCATCTAAAGTACCAAAAGCTTTGATTTCACCTTCGTCGAAAGGCATAAAGTACATATAAGTGCTATTCCAACGATAATTAACCGAGTACGAAAAGTTTTTTGTAATCAATCCATTAGCTCCCAGGTTAAACTTATGTTCAGGCGTATTAAACCCAGCTATCAGGTCTTTAATATCTGAAATCTTGGCCCACGTATAATTACCATAGACACTCAATTTTTTGTTCAGACGGTAATCAAGGCTAATAAATGCGCCTTGTGTAGTAACAGGTTTATCAAAATTGGCCCATGTCTGAATAAAACGACCACGGGTGCGGTCTGGAGCAGTTTTTGCCCAGTCTCCTGTTTTTTGTTGGTAATCTCCCTCCGGCATTTTTCCATCTTCTCGTCCTTGAAAGCGCACAATGCCTATAAAACCATTATAAAGGCTGCGGTAATAGCTCAGATCTATTTGTAAATCTTTAGTCAACAAGCCTTTGTAGCCTATCTCCCAGCTATTCATTTTTTCGGGTGCGAGTTTTTTTACTTCATAAGGCTTTGTGTCTGCTGAGTTAAGTCCTTTAAAGCCATTTTCAACGTTACCAATAAGCAATATACTGCCGTAGTCTAAATAGATGTATTGGTCTAGCTGTGCCGGAGCTCTGAAAGCAGTGGCAAAATTGGCTCTGAAATTATGACGACCCACCGAATACACTGCCGAGATACGTGGCGAAAATTTGGCATCAAAATTCTGGAATAAATCTACTCTACCGGCAGCGGCAAGTGTAAGTTTATCATCTAAAAGTTTTTGTTGTATTTGCCCATACACACCTGACTCCCAGTTAACAATCCCACTTCTTTTTTCTCCGGTTAGTGGCGAAAAATTACCATCAGCCAACAGCGTTCCGTTCGATTTCAGAAGGTAAGTGCGGTAAGCACCACCCACTACAATATCGGTAGAAGCAAATTTAAACTCACGTTGTGCTGAAAAATCGGTATAGCGTGCAGTATTGGCAAAAGCCGCTCCTTTTACGGTTGAGCCATTGATAACCAAGTCGCCTATTCCGTTGGCTACTTTCTGCGTTACTTGGTCGAATAAAGGTATTGAAGAACTTGAAGTTGCTGGGCTTAACTGTAGATGCTGTGTCAGGTTAAAGGCTAGCTTAGCGGCATCATCAATAGATTGCCCTCCTTGAATGGCAGGTATTGAAAAAGCGCCGGGCGTTCCGCCATTTACACCATCGGGTACGTAAACGCCTGCAAGTGCACCGCCACTAAAACCATTGCCACGGGCTGCTGCAAATATCTGGTTCCATGCATTGAAATAATTGCCAGCAATAGTTGGGTACAGTCCGTTTTTAGGGTCAGTCATGCGTATGTTTTGCAAGGCATTGGCTACCCCTCCTACTTCATAGGCTTTTCCGCCGTAGTCGAACATCGAGTAGGCACGAATAAACCAGCGTTTGTTCTTTATCTCAAACTTGTGCAAATCGTATTGCATTTCTCGCCACGCAAAACGGCTGGTACTTTGAAAAATACCATTGCCCAGCGACCAGCGATATTCGTACGAAGCCTGTGTTTGTTCATTAATCTTGAAATGTAAAGATGGATTTAAACGCAAGCTACCTGCCTGAAATGTATTTAGGTTAATAAACGATGTTCCGGCATTTGCACCAATAATATCGGCCTCTTTGAAACCGGGCATATAAATACGGTATGGCTGATTATTGTTGTATTGTGTATATTTTGGGTCAGATACTGTAGAACCAATATCACCAAAATAATTGAGTTTGTTCCAGCCAAACGGCGAGCCATAAGCATTATTTGCGGCATCAGAGCCCGCCAATCCACCTGCGGTTACGGCTTTGATTGCAGCGTCAGACTCACCCATAAACTCTTGCCCCTGCGTAAAATTGGCATTGAGTTTAAAGGCAAAACGCTTAGCAAAAGTCTGCGCATATCTTATTTGTCCGTCTATCAATGCCCTTGAGCCACCTCTTACCGAAACAGCCAAGCCCTGATGTTTGAAAGGGTCTTTTGAATGCATAAGTATAACCCCATTGAAAGCCCCAGAGCCATAAAGGGCCGAGTTGGCACCATAGATGACTTCGATATTATCAATATCTAAATCAGGTGTTCCCATCCAGTTGCCGCCGTATAATGAAGACGTTGGCGACATGAAATCGACATAGTCAGCTAATTGTAGAATACGCTCAGCCTTTGAACTATTGAAGCCTCTTGTGCTTAAACTCGTTACGAACCAGCTCGACTGGCTCACGTCAATACCCTTGTAACGGGCTAAGGAAGAGATCAGTTCTATACCCGGCGATTGTTGCAATTGCATAGCAGACACCTTAGTAACCGATACAGGTGCTTTAAAAATACTTTCTTCGACTCTCGATGCCGACACCACAACTTCATTTAATGCTTTGGCGCTATCGGCGGGGCTTTCTTGCGCCCATGCCATTGGCGAAACCAAGCAAGCAATTAAGTAAAGCTTTCTTTTCATTTTTTCTTTGATTTTATGGTTTTGTTTATTCACTATCCCTCAATCCACTTCTTGAATTGTGCTGCATTTTCCTGACTGATACTTACTTCTGCCTTCGACAAATGCATGAGTTCTAAAGCTATTTTTCCTTTGAAAGAGGGTTTAAAACTCTTGATGGCATCAATGCTTACTATGAATTTTCTGTTTACCCTGAAAAACTGTCGGCTAGGTAGTTCTAACTCCAATTCGCTTAGATTTTTCTCTATCGTATATCTCTCACCGTTTTTATCTATCAGAAAAATCATTCTCGATTCGGTATAGATAAATGCTACCTCGTCTAGCTTAATTACATAGTAGTTGGTGCCTTTTTTAGCGATAAGCCTGTCTTTGCTTGAGGTTTTGTAATAAGCTACCGAATCGTTAGCACTTAGGCTGACCAGAAAATGCTTTTTGAGTGTCTCGTACTTATCTAATACCCTGATTATCTCCATTTTCTCGACAGGCTTCCTTAGGTAGTCAATGGCATTAAAAGGCATTGCCTGTAACCAGTATTTATCATAGGCCGACATAAACACGATAGGAAATGCCACATTGGCTTCCCGAAAGATTTCAAAACACAAGCCGTCTGCCAGTTCTATCTCAAAAAAGCCCAGACTTATATTCCCGTTCATAGCCAGATACGCCAAAGTATCTTGTACACTTCGGCAATGAATAAATTCAGACATCGGATAATACTCGGCCAATACTTCTGCTATCAGCTTAAAACTATCTTCTGTTTTTTCTACAATCAGAATATTCATTGGCAATTTCGGGGTCGAGATTTCCGCTTTCAGGTTAAATATCTCGGTTTTGGCGAAAAAAAATTTGCGTGACAAAATTACAGAGAACAAATTAGAATAACGCTAAAGCGGCTATTTTGCTCATTATTTGGCAATATTCTCTGTTTATGGTACAGATAAAACTATCTTTATACGCTTCTGTTTTCTGCCCACCAAACATCTAAACACAAATATTGTTATGTTAGAGTCATTAATCGATTTATTTATGCAAAGCATCTTCACAACTTTAGTAGGTACATGGTTTATCTGTTACAGCAATTTCCCGATGTGGTTGAAGGGCGACAAGACCGAGCCGACATTTAATTATACAATTACCACCCGAAAAGGCGAAAAAGTATTACTTGATGAAGTAAAGTATCTAAAAAAAGGCAAACCCAAAACCATTACAGGCTATGATTATCAGGACGAAAAAGACAGTACTGCCTTCACCTGGCGTGGAAAGGGTATTCTTGGCGTATTAAAAAGTGAATGGCGGGTAGCTTTGCTAGACCCCAAAGGCGAATGGGCAGTAATAGCTTTCTCAAAAACCTTGTTTACACCCGCAGGTATAGATATAATCGGCCGAAAACCAGATATTTCAGAAAGTACATTGATTGAGATTAAGAACTTAATGGCGAAAGATGAGGAGTTGAGGGGGTATTTGGGTAGTATAAAGCGAATAGATAAGTAGTTCATAAAAGCATAGGTACTTATAAACTAGCAAAAGAATCTGGTAGTCTTTACCTTTCAATTATATAGAGCTAAAGCCTAGCAATATAAATTTGCTAAGCTTTAGCTTTTTAAGTTTTGTGTTAGCTTAGAACAGAGTTCTTACGCTTTATTAATTACTACACCCTTGAATCTGTGCTTTAAAGACACTACCGCCTCTTACCTCAAATCCTGGATTGAGTAGGATTGATTTGCCTGCATTATAAGTTACATTGGCCGGGGCTGTAATTCGGTTGCCTGCAACAATCTGCATTGATGCTTGCTCAGTAACTGTCCCTGTGCTAACATTTGTTGTCAGATTCTTGATTGCAGGTGTAACAGATAAATACTGCATAGTTGGATTACTAGCCACCACCTGATTAGATGATGCTACCCGAATCAGGTATTCTCCTGTGGCCGATAAATTCTGTGGTAACTGACAAGTAACTGTTCCGGCCGTTGTAGCTGTTCCGATAATAATCGGATTGGTAAATCCACCTGTTGAATCTGATAACTGAATATTAAACGTATTGCTTGGGTCAAATGCGCCTGTGGTAGCAAATGTTACATCTACTGTATTGCCTGCACAAAGTCGGTTATTCGGAACTGTCGGTGCGTTAATCACTGCCATCGTTCCTACTACAGTGAACGTAGTAGTAATTGGTCCATAAACTGTACCTCCTACCCTGTTATCTTCGGCATAACCTCTTACGGTCAGGGTATAAGTTCCTGGTATAAAATTACGACCATAAACATTATTTGCCAGGTTGTCAAACACCGCATAAGGCTCTACGTTTTGTAAGATAGTCCAGTTAATTTCTGGTCCTGTAATGGTCAAATCTACACTTCCAATTGAAATTGTCGGACAAATCGGCTTAACAACAATAGAAACATGCTCCGGAAGTTGCTGAATAACCATTCCATCTTCTATTGAGAACAGATTCTGATATGGATTGCCTGCTTTTACATATTGCAAATCAACTATTTGTGTACAAGGATCTACTCCACTTACAATTACATTAGTTGTAGCAGTAGCAGTGCAATTTCCGGTAGTAACTGTAAGTGTATAAATACCGCTATTAGTTAATAAAGCATTCGGAATAGTCGGGTTTTGAACAGAGCTACTGAATGAAGCAGGGCCACTCCATGAGTACGAAGTTCCGCCAGAAGCAGTTAATTGGATTGTTTGCCCAATACTATATGGTCCTGTATTTGTTGCTTGGGCTGTCGGTGTATTTATGATTTGTAAACCTGTCACGGCAGTACTTGCTACACTTGTACAATTACCTACTGTACAAGTAGCACTAATACTATAAGTACCTACACTCGATAATGTTAAGGAAGTCCCACTAGAACCATTCGACCAATTAACTGTTCCCGAGCAACCGCTGGTGCTTAATAACAAAGTACCTGGCGCACACACTATTTTTTGAGCTGGAGCTATAATAGTTGGTGCATTCGGAGCCGTATTATTTATACTAACAGAAGTTGTTGCTGTAGCTGTACAATTACTTTCTCCGGTAACAGTAACAGTATAAATGCCCGCAGAAGTGATAGTAGCAGTAGCATTAGTACCTAAATTATTCGACCATACGTAAGTACCACCTCCACTAGCTATTCGGGTAACTGATGCAGTATTACAATCAAGATTTGTAGAACCTGAAATACTTGCACTTGGGTTGTTAGTAATCCTTACACTTGTGGTAGCTGTGGCTGAGGCACAACCACCGCTGGCTGCTATTGTGTAAGTAACTGTGTAAACTCCTGCCGTACTGCTGCTTGGCGTGATTTGACCTGTTGAACTATTGATAGTCAAACCT
>NZ_JBBEWC010000022.1:0-47466 GCF_037860775.1 Emticicia soli
TGAAGTCACAATTAAGAAAACCTCAAATCTCTGCGGCATGACCATTCCAAAGCGAAAGCCCTAGTATATTGACTTTTAAACTATTATTTCCATGTTTCCACAACGTTTACCATTTAATGTAAAACTGCCTCTTGCGCTTATATCAATTTCAATTGTTGTATATTGGCTGAGTATCCTCGAATCAGTACTGGTTCCGTTTATTATCTCAATTATTTTATCGATTCTGCTGTTTCCGTTATGCGATTGGCTCGAGAAACACAAAGTTGGCAGGGTGCTCGCCATCACTATTACGTTGGTTTTATTTACTATGCTATTAGGCGTAATTGTGTATCTGGCCTCTACCCAGATAGCAGGTTTCTCAGAAATGATTCCTCAGTTAGTATCTAAGCTCGAAAAAGCCTATAATAATCTTCTGGCGTGGACCTCTGAGAAGTTTAATTTATCGATGGAAACCCAGACCAATCAAGTAAAAAACTATACTGACCAATTACTTGATAAAGGCGGAGCAGTTGTAGGCACAGCACTTACTACAACCTCAAATATGCTTGGCAATGTATCTATTATGCCTGTATATATGTTTTTTCTACTGCTTTACCGAGATTTCTTCAAAGAGTTTTTCCATAAGGTTTTTAAGAGTGTAGAGAAAGAAAAAGTAGACGAAGTGCTTGGCAAAATCTATGATGTTATTCATAGCTATTTATCCGGCGTTATTATAGTTACTATTATAGTTGGCACACTCAATACTATTAGTTTACTTCTTTTAGGGATAGATTATGCCATTTTCTTTGGTTTTCTGGCAGCTGTGCTCCTTATAATTCCCTATATCGGCATTCTTATTGGCTCTCTTTTGCCTATCATTATTGCATTGGTTACCAAAGACTCCCCCATGTATGCAGTAGGTGTGGCAGCTTGTTTTTTTGCTATACAGATGCTCGAAGGTAACTTTATAACACCAAACATTGTAGGGTCAAAAATCAGTATTAATCCGCTGGCTGCAATCCTGGGCTTGTTGATGGGTGCTACCCTATGGGGAATAGCCGGCATGGCCCTTTGTTTACCTTGTATAGCCATTATAAAAGTAATTTTTGATTCTGTGCCGAGCTTACAACCTTATGGTTTTTTGATGGGTGAGCCAGTGAGCGACAGTGAGCTAATGGATAAGAAACGTAAGCGTGCTACTAAAATCGAGAAAGATATTGTAGAAACCATCAGCGAAACTACTGAAGATGTAAAGTCTTTTTTTAGAGGAAAAAGTACAACTAAAAAGAAAGAATAACTCTCAAAAAGCCTGTTTAAATTTTATAATCCAGTGTCTTGAAAGAGTTTCTTCAATCAGAATCACAAAATTTAAACAGGCACTCACAATAGCCAGAATAATAAATTCTTACCCACTGTGTAGAAACATTTCCCCGTTCTGCAAAAACACCTTTATACAAACAACTGATAATAAGCTACTTACAAACTTGGCATGTTAATTTTTGCTATATAATCAACTAACAATTATTTATAACAAAAACACAGCATGAAGAAGTTTATAACATTAGCAATTGCTACCCTTTTAAGTGCCTCGGCATTTGCACAAACAAAAAGTTTTACGGCGGGTTTGAGATTAGGTGCAAATCTATCACAAGTAAGAGGAAACGACCTTGCAATTAATTCGGGCGGTACTGCATTTAATTTCAGACACAACGAAAACAGAGCTTTTGGCTTTACAGGTGGGGTGTTCTTAAGATTCGGACGAACGTTTTTCTTTCAACCAGAGATTTTGCTTTCGCAAAAAGGTGGAAAATATGACTTAATTACCGATAATGGTAATAATACAAAAACTGTAGATTTCCGCATGACAAACCTTGACTTCCCACTATTAGTAGGTATAAAATTAGGAGATGTGTTTAGAATCAATGCAGGGCCAATTGCAACTTTTAATATAGGCAATAACGGCCGTTTGGGTGAAGCTATTGAAGATGCAAATGGTGAAAGTGCCGAGAGTATTTTCAAGAAGGCAGTTTTGGGTTATCAGGCCGGTGTAGGTTTTGATATTGGTAAAATCAATTTTGATGTGCGCTACGAAGGCAACATAAACGATATTATTGATGTAAAATATAAAAATGCCCAAACAGCAAGCCAGTTTGCATCAAAAGGAAATCTATTTCAGGCAACTATAGGTTTTCATTTTTAAGACAGAATCTAAGCCGCAACAATATATAAAAAATCCGGAACGGATTGATACTTATACAAATCATACAACCATTTAAATTATTATTGATAATGAAAAAGAAAATAATATTAGCATACGCTTTAATAGCAATCGGAACATTGAGCCTTAGTTCATGCTCAAGAGAAGAAAAAAGAGATGCTGCCGATGCAGCACAAAATGCACAAGATGATGTAGCGACTGCTGCTGATAACGTAGCAAGCGACATTAAAGATGGTGTAAACCAAACGGCTGAAGACATAAAAAGAGAAAAAGATGAAATGGCTGTGAGACTGGAAGATCAACGAAAAGAGCTGAAGAGAGAGATAGAAGAAGCAGAAGCTAAAATTAAAACAGCCTCAGCAAAAGAGAAAGATCGTTGGGAAGAAAGAAGAGAAAAGCTGAAAGGTGAACTGAATGACATCGATGATTCTATCAAAGAAATCAGAAGCGATATGAAACAGGATTGGAAAGATTTCAAGAAAAAATTAAATCAGAAGATTGATGATATTCAGAAAGATATTGAATAATAATAGGTGGTTTAGATTAGTAGCAATGGTTAGAAAAGCAGCGGATTTTATCTGCTGCTTTTTTTGTTTGCTCCCGAGCCTAGCAGGGGTACTTGTTCTTTAAAATCTATTAAGATTAACCTCAAAAGAGGTCAATGATACGATTAAGCTATTGCTTATACTGGCTTCAATACAATAAGAAGATATTTTCATTTTACCCCATTCAATTAGAATTCAAGAAATAAACGTTCTCTGGAATACCTAGTTTAGGTAGAGACACTAACTAGGCGTCTGCGCACTACTCTATCTCTACTTTGCGTACCCTGAGAAATTATATTATAAAAAATTAAAGACGGCTTATTTCTTAAACCCAAATTAGGTTTAACTCAAACTTTCAAAGGAAGTTTTATAGACTATAACCTAAAATCAACTACTCAATATGTATTCAGGCACTTTTATAAAATTTTACTTTACATATATGCTATACTTGGTCACCAATATAAGCTCTATATTATGAGAGGTATCCACAAAAAAATCGGGAATGATATAAATACCATTCCCGATTTTGTATATAAGATTTATCTTCTGGTAAGCTATGCCCTTCGTATGAGCCCAACTAAAAACAATACTACCAATGCACCGATAACGGCCGTAATAATATGAGCAATTGCACCTGTACCAAGAGAAACACCTAATGCGCCGAATAACCAGCCACCTACTAAAGCGCCTATTATGCCGACGATAATGTTACCGATAAGACCAAAGCCAAAACCTCGTTTGATTTCTCCGGCTAACCAGCCTGCAATGGCACCAATAATGATTGCGTATAATAATCCTTGTCCGTCCATATGATTATGTGTTAAAGGGTTTAAAAAAATTGTTTATAAACAATTTGATTTACTACACTTCTGACACTTTTTATCGAAAGGTCATAAAAGTTTGTGGGATTCAGTAAACCAAAAATTAAATTCTTTATTATAAGGAGCTGTCTATCGATGCATACGATAGTGGTTTTTCTATAAAATTATAGGCACCTATTTCTAGTGCTTTGTCTTTTAACTTTCCTATGGCAGTAATCATAACAATTTTGCTATTAGGTAATAGTTTCTTAAACTCAGGTAGTTTTTCAATACCTAAGCCATCAGGAAGATTATTATCAAGAAAAATCCATTGCGGTTGTGGCGTAAGGCTGCTTGCTTTCTCAAACCCATCTTGTAAAGTATGGGCATGAAAAGACTCTATTCCTTTCTTCTTCAAATACATCTTAATAAGCAAGCAGGTATCAATTTCATCATCTACTATTAGGGCAGATAATCCATTTTCTTCTAGGCTTTTCATCTTTTCACAATTTCAACATAATATAATATTCCATATATAATAAAAAATCATGCCAGCATCATTTATACCCAGTTTAAAGCCCGAGTCCTACGTTTCCCCCATTATGGGCAAAAACTTCTACATTCAACCCGTATATATTAACTAAAACCCCCGATAAACACAATGGAATAAGATTTTTAAAATATAGTGTATAATTAGAAACTATTTAAACATTGAACTATTATGAAAAGTACTTCAAAAATCTTATTAGGAGTTATTACAGCGGCAGCGGCTGGAGCAGTAATCGGAATGTTGTTTGCTCCGGATAAAGGGAATGAAATTCGTTCAAAAGTGAAGAAAACGGCTAACGAGTTGGCAGATGAGCTATTGAATGCGATTCGTCGTGGTAAAAGTCAATATCAAGACACAAAAGATGAATTACGTAATAAAGCATACGAATTGAAAGGCAAAGCTCAACAAAAATTCGATGATATAGCTGAAGAAGCTGATGAGCAATATAACGCTACCAAGAAAAAGCTACAGGTAAGCTAAATCCAAAAGCATTTTTTGTTTGATGAGTCAGGGCCTTAGCCCTGGCTCATCTTTTCACTTAAAAAGTACCAACTGCTATGGAAATCTACAACGACATTAAAGAAAAAACAGAAGACATTTTTGATGATTTAACCAATCATCTTGAAGCTCGCTGGAACTTGGGCGTACTTAACGCAGCCGAGAAAACTGCCGGAGCTATCTCTTCAGTCACTTCTATAATCATAATGGGCGTAATCGCCTTATTCGTACTTTTCTTTTTAAGTTTAGGTGCTGCCTGGCTAATAGGCCAAAGCCTGAACAATTTTGCGTTTGGTTTATTTATTGTAGCTGGCTTCTATATGATTGTAGGGCTCATTGTTTATTCTAAGAGAGAAATTCTTATCAAAATTCCGGTTATTAACGCTTTTATTCAGAGATTCTA
The DNA here is from genome assembly GCF_037860775.1 of Emticicia soli. Classification (NCBI taxonomy): domain Bacteria; kingdom Pseudomonadati; phylum Bacteroidota; class Cytophagia; order Cytophagales; family Leadbetterellaceae; genus Emticicia; species Emticicia soli. Next base: position 4,994 of record NZ_JBBEWC010000022.1, read on the forward strand.
TTATGAAGACTAAAATCAGAAATATCGACGACCTAAGAGCTGAAAGAGCCCGACTTAAAAACGATATTGAGCTATCAAAAACCAAGATGCGGGGTAGCATTAATGCTATTAAAGAAGAATTAAGCCCTGCTCGCCATGCGGTTAATTTTTTAGGTAATTTTCTGACCAACCGTAACAAAGGCCTCTTGAATGTAGGTGTTGGCATTGGAGTTGATACCGTAATACGCAATGGAATACTCAGAAGTGCCCCGTGGCCTTTAAAAATTGTTGTGCCTTTCTTCCTGAAAAATTTTGCAGGTAATATGATTCATAACAACAAAGAGAATATCATGCAAAAAGGTATTGAGTGGGTGAGAGATATTACACAAGATAAACCCGTACTTACTAAAGTAGAAGAAGTTTACATTGAAGAAAAACCATCGTTTATAGAAAAGGCACTTATCTGGGTAAAAGATGTTACCGAAGAGAAGCCCGAAGCCTTAAAAAAGGCTACCAAAGAAGATGATAAACCCTCTTTGGTAGAAAAAGCTTTGATGTGGGTAAAAGATGTAACCGAAGAAAAACCTACTACCGTTCAGGTAATACATGTAAACGGGAACGGACACAAGCATAAGCCTGCTAAGCCTTTGTCGGAATAGACGCAATATTGAACCAGAACTTATTAAGCTCACCAATAACCCTCATCAATCCTTCAAAAGTTGAGGGTTTTGTTATGAAACAATTAGCCCCCAAAAAGTAGCAATTTCTTATATCTTCAGGCGAGTTTGAGGTTGTGAGTATCAGAATTGGTATGCTTCTGAATCGTGGGTTTTCTTTGATTTCTTTTAGTGCCTCTCTCCCATCTTTTTTAGGCATGTTCAAATCCAATAGAATGATACTAGGCAACTTCTTGGCTTTCTGCAAAAAATCTAATAGCTCTTGCCCGTTATCAACAAACGATAACGGCGCATTTATTCCGCTCTCTTCAAAAGCCGATTTCAGTAAAAATTTGTCATCTTCATCGTCATCGGCGATGAGGATTGATAATACACTCATTCTAATGGTTAATTATTTTGTAGGGAAATATAATATAAATCTGGTTCCTTCGCCCAATTGGCTTTCTGCAAAAATAAAACCATTATGATTGGTCATAATCCTGCGGCAAATAGCTAATCCAACACCGGTACCTTCATAATGGTTGCGCCCATGAAGCCGCTGAAAAATAACAAATATTTTCTCGGCATATTCTTCTTCAAAGCCAATACCATTATCACTAACTATTATTTTATGGTAATCAAAATCTTTTCTTAAATCTTCTACTCCGTTTATTTCAGCACCTTTTACCAATCTGTAAGTAATATCAACAACAGGTGTTCGCCCTTCGGCGACAAATTTCAATGCATTGCTAAGAAGGTTCAGAAATAACTGATTCAATTGAAAAGAAACGCCCCAAATATACGGCAATTTTTCTACATTTACCTGTGCTTTTTTTTCTTCAATCTTTACCGATAAATCGTTTATTACCTTCTCGACGGTTTCTTGTAAATTAACTTCCTGCATGCCTATTTCTTTTCTGTTTACCAGTCTCGAGAAATCTAGTAAATCGTTAATAAGATTCTGCATCCGCTCGGCCGAATACGTAATTTTTTCAAGATTTTCCCTACCATCTTCATTCAGAAACTCAGCGTGTTTTCGCACTAATCTATCGCTGAATGCCCTTATTTTCCGAAGTGGCTCTTGCAAATCGTGAGAAGAAACATAAGCAAATTGCTCTAGGTCGGCGTTCGAACGATTCAGTTCATCAATTTTATTCTCTAGTTCATGCTGAAACTTCAATCTCCGTTTCAGTTCCAGAAATATGAGTAAAAAACATACGATTAATAAGCCAAAAGAGAAAATTGATAAAAGCATCAGAACTGAGGTAGTTTGGTCATCGTTTTTCTCCTTTACTGCTCGGCGGTCGGCCAATAACTGACGTTCAGTAGCCTGAAATCTATTTACAATTACCCGTATCTTATCCATTTCCTGCTTGCCTTGCAGAAATGTTTCTTTATTTAGTTCGCCGCTACGGTCGGCCTGTTTGATATTATTTCTTAATAGACGGATTTTTGACAGAATAACCCGTCTTAAAGTATCCAGTCTTTGAGCTTGTATAGGATTATCTTTTACATTGAAAACCAATGTTCTGTATACTTGATTTATGCGGCTTTCAGCCCTATAGTATGGCTCAAGAAAAACCTTCTCATCGGTTAAAAGATAGCCTCTTTGCCCAGTTTCAAAGTCTTTCAGAATAGAGATAAGTTCTTCGCTTTTTCTTAATACTTCGTGCGTATGTTCTACGGCGGTGGCGTAGCTGGTTGAGTCTTTAATTTTATCGTAGGAAATCCAGCTCAGGGTAGCTAATAGCACAACACAAATAGCAAATGAGGAGAAAATAAAGCGTAGACCTTTTTTCATAGGGAGTGCTAAAGCAAATGTTTACAAGTGGTTAAATTAAAAAATGTAGAATTTAATCCTCAAAATGAGGATTTTTTTACATTATTTGCAAATAGAATTACCTTAAGAGTGTAGCAAACTCAAAAATACTACTCTCATAAAATACTGATAATCAACTTTTTATAATTACTTTTTTTGTTTTTTAATAACATTTCAAGTTGTGGGCTATAAATTGATATATATAGGCTTATATAAAACATTATGCCATGCTAAATCTCAGCCAAACCCAGAAACAGACTTTAAGAATTTCTCCTTCGCAGATTCAGTTGCTTAATTTTTTGCAACTTTCAACTTTGGAGCTCGAAGAGCATATAAAAACAGAATTGGAGGAAAACCCTTTGCTAGAAGAAGTATCTGTAAGTGACGAAAGCGACGATTTTGACAAAGATGACAAGGACCTCCTTCAAGGTAACAATTCTGATTACCTTGATTGGGACGAGTATGATGATGACACCCCTAATTACAAAACTCAATTAAATAATTATAGCAGCGACGACGATTTTTATTCGGCTCCTATTGTGCAACAAATCTCATGGCGTGATGATTTAAAAGAACAATTACATGTATTGGCTCTAACAGAGCGTCAGCAATTATTAGGCGACTTTATCATAGATTCTCTTGATGAGAATGGTTTCCTTAAATATGATGCAGAGGCTATTGCCGACGATGTTTCGTTTACTAACAATATATTTGTTGATACGCCAGACGTAGAAGATATTATTAAAATCATTCGCCAGCTAGACCCTATCGGCATTGCAGCCTCAAACCTACAAGAATGTTTACTGATTCAGCTAGACCATAAAAGAGAAGAAGGCCAAAACGTAGACTTAGCTTACGAAATTGTATTAAACAACCTCGACGACCTTGCCGTGCGCAATTATGAAAAAATAATGCGCTCGCGTGAGATATGTACCGATAAGCTCAAAGAAGCCGTTAACCTTATTACCTCATTAAACGCCAAGCCAATTTCAGAAGAAAACACAAGCTCTATACTGGTTAAGGATAATATCATACCAGACTACCTTGTGTTCTTTGACGATAACAGAATTGAAGTTTCGTTAAACAGTAATCAGATTCCTCCGCTGAGAGTTAATAATAGCTTTCAGGATATGCTACAAGGCAACACCGATAAAGCAGCAACGAATTATATCCACACTAAAGTTTCAGCAGCTAACTGGCTGATTGACGCTATTCAGCAAAGAGAAACTACTATGCTGAAAACCATGCGAACACTGGTAAAATTGCAGGAAGAATTCTTCAAAACAGGGAATGTTCAGAAACTAAAACCTATGACCTTGAAAGACATAGCCGAGATTATTAGTATGGACATTTCGACGGTTTCAAGAGTAACCAGCGGTAAGTATGCACAAACACCATTCGGTACTATTCATTTGAAAGACCTATTTTCGGGGGGTATTTTTACAGAATCAGGCACTGAGGTTTCGAATCGTGAGATTCAACAAACACTGGCTACACTGATTTCGAACGAAGATAAAAATGCCCCACTTAATGATTTTCAGCTAGCCGATTTACTGGCACAAAAGGGGTATCCGATTGCTAGACGTACTGTAGCCAAATACCGTGACCACCTGGGTATTCAATCAGCACAATTAAGACGAGTACTTTAATACAATTTTTTATTCTTAATACTTAATTTAAACTAACCATATATTACTTATGCAACGTATCCTTGTTATTGATGATGACACTGATATTTGTCTTTTACTTCGTCGCTTTTTAAGCAAAAACGGCTATGAAGTAGCTATTGCTCAAAGCGGACAAACTGGTCTGAGTTTATTAGAAGAATTCTCTCCTGATTTGGTCATGACAGATTTTCGTTTAGGAGATTTAGATGGAGGACAAATTCTAAGAAAAATAAAAGAGCGCTTTCCTGATGTTCCTGTGCTTATAATCACGGGTTATTCTGATATAAAGATTGCCATCGACGTAATGAAACAAGGGGCTTTTGATTATATCACCAAACCTCTTTTTCCAGACGAAATTCTACTTACAATAAAAAAAGCATTAGGTGGCGAAAAACCAGATGGGAGTTCACAAACCACAGTTGAGAGAGAGACAACAACAGCCAAGACACCTAATAAAGTTAGTAGAGCAAAACCAGACTCAAATTATATTTTTGGCAGTGGCCCCGAGTCGAAAAACCTGTATCGCCAGATTGACCTTGTTGCCCCTACCAACTATAGTGTGATTATTTATGGCGAAAGTGGCTCGGGTAAGGAATCGGTAGCGCAAGAGATTCATAAAAGAAGTAAAAGAGCCAATGGCCCATTTATAGCCATGGACTGTGGTGCAATATCGAAAGAATTAGCCGCCAGCGAGATGTTTGGCCATGAAAAAGGCTCATTTACAGGAGCGTTGAATCAGAAAATTGGCCATTTCGAAATGGCCAATGGTGGTACATTGTTTCTGGATGAAGTAGCCAACCTGCCTTACGACGTACAGGTGGCATTGCTGCGTGTAGTACAAGAAAGAAAACTACGCCGTATTGGTGGTAATAAAGAAATATCGGTCGATGTGAGGATTCTGGTAGCATCAAATGAACGATTGATGGAGTCGTGCCGGAAAGGGAAATTCAGAGAAGATTTATATCACCGGTTCAACGAGTTCAGCCTTGATGTACCACCATTAAGAGACCGCAAAGCCGATATTATGGATTTTGCACAGTTCTTTCTCGAAACAACTAATGCCGAGCTTGGTAAAGACATAAAAGGTTTTGATGAAGACGTAAAAGCTGCATTTTTAAGCTACCCTTGGTATGGTAACTTACGTGAAATGCGCAACGTAGTTAAGAGATCTACCTTGCTATCAGATAGCGAATACATAGAATCAAAATCATTACCATTTGAAATTATCAATTACTCTAGGTTATTGTTTTCAGAACCCACTCAACCTGTTGTTAACGAAGACATAGTTCCAAAACAAGAAGAACCTGCAAAGCCAAATTTAAAATCGGCTGCACTCGATGCCGAATATGAAATGATTTTGCAAGTACTTAAACAGGTAAACTATAATAAGAGTAAAGCCGCACAGGTATTGAGTATAGATCGAAAAACGCTTTATAACAAAATGAAAAGCTATAATCTATAAATGAGTGGAGCATAGTTAAAGCTGTTTTGTCTAAATAAAACCAAACATTTACCCAGAGAGTAATGCAATGCCTTAACTCTACTAATTTATAACATATAATGATTCAATTTCAGAAAGACAAAAAAAGTATTATGATTTTAATGGCTGACGATGACCCAGATGACAGAGTCATGACTAAAGAAGCCTTAGAAGAGAATTTTTTATTAAATGAGCTTCGTTTTGTTGAAGATGGCGCCGAATTAATGGACTATCTGAAACGCCGGGGCAAATATAGTAACCCAGAAAACTCGCCACGCCCAGGAGTAATTTTACTCGATTTGAACATGCCTAAAAAGGACGGACGCGAGTGTTTAAGAGAAATAAAATCTGATGACGAATTGAAGAGTATCCCAGTAATTGTTCTTACTACCTCTAAGGCTGAAGAAGACATTTTGCGTACTTATGATTTAGGCGTAAATAGTTTCGTGACCAAGCCCGTCACGTTTGTTGAATTAGTAGAAGTAATGAAAAATCTCGGAAATTATTGGTTTGATATTGTTCAATTACCAAAAACTAACTAATGAAAGAGCTCGACACAATAAGGGTTTTAATCGTAGATGATGATGAAGATGATTTTTTCCTGACAAGCGATTACCTGAATGACATACGAGGCAAAAATTTTGCCATAGATTGGGCAAAAAACTTTGATGATGCTGTTGAGAAAGTAACATCGTGTGAGTATGATATTTGCTTTTTTGACTTCTTACTCGGCGCTAAAACAGGTCTTGACCTATTAAAAAAAGCGATTCAGGAAGGATGCCAAAGCCCAATCATTTTACTTACAGGCAAAGGCGACCATAAGATAGATATGGAAGCTATGAGGCTCGGTGCCGTAGATTACCTGATAAAAAGCGAACTTGATTCTGAAAAACTGGAGCGCTGTATCAGGTATTCGCTAGAGCGTGCCGATACCCTTAAAACATTACGTGAAAGTGAACAGCAATACCGCACTATATTTAATCATGTTCGGCAGGGTATTATTGTAACCCAACCCAAAGATGGCAGCTTTATTTATTATAATCCGGCCACACTCGAAATGCTCGGTTATGACGCCGAAGAGTTTAACCAGATAAGTACTGCCAAAATCTTTGAAAAACCCGACGTATGGCACTTATTTAATGAAAAGCTCGAAGAAAACGGCAATATTGATAAGTTTGAAGCTATTTTTCTTACTAAAAAAGGTGAGCGAAAAATTTGCCTGATAGATGCTCAAAAACAAAAAAACAGCGAGGGGAAAGAGTCTTTTTTAAGTATCATTCATGATGTTACGGCTCAAAGAAAAGCCGAACGTGAAGCCATGATGCTAGAGAAAATGGCAGCTACAGGCCGCTTGGTACGGACGCTTGCCCATGAGGTTCGGAACCCATTGACAAACATTCATTTGTCGGTAGAGCAGCTCGAAAGCGACCTGAAAACCGAAGATGAAGACGCCCAGCTTTTTTTAGGAATTATAAGACGTAACAGCCAGCGCATCAGCGATTTGATAACAGAACTACTAAATAACTCAAAACCATCTGAACTTGCATTCAGCAAGATATCAATCCATCAGGTATTAGATGCAACCCTTGAGCAGGCAATAGACCGTATTAATCTGAAAAACATAACTTTAGAAAAACAATATGGAGATGATGTTTCTCTAAACCTTGATGTAAACAAGATAAAGATTGCTTTCCTGAATATTATCATTAATGCCGTAGAGGCCATGGAAGAGGGACAAGGAAAACTTATCATCAGAAATCACATTGCCAACAACTATTGTTATGTTTCTATCAAAGATAATGGCACGGGTATCAGTCCCGAGAACATGAGCCGCTTGTTTGAGCCCTATTTCACAGCCAAAAACAATGGTATTGGTTTGGGTCTTGCGGCCACGCTAAACATTATTCAGTCGCATAAGGCAACGGTTGATGTAAACTCCGAACTAGGAAAAGGCACAGAGTTTATAGTTACTTTTGCATTAAGCTAAAAAAATAGCCATCATGAAAATGATGGCCATTTAGTTTTGATGCAAGTCTGCCTATATACTGTCATGCATTAATGGTTGTCTTTTTCTGAAAGTGCCTCTGAATAGCTCGATAAACACGCTAATGGCAACCAGAATGATTCCGGCCCAGGCACTAAGCACAATGTATTCGTAATAGACTGTATCATTTTTACGTTCAATGATAATGCCACTCAAGGCCCATATAATAGCAAGGCCGATGTAAAAATTATTGAAACGCAGTATTGCAATAATACCAATAAACGAACCTACCAGCACCATCATAGAAGTCCATGATTCTTCACTCATACCATAGCCTCGCCAGCCATAGTTTACCAGTAATGCTGTAACGTTTGCAATAGTAGCAATACAAATCCAGCCCAAATACAAGCCAAACGGGGCTTTTACTATAAAGCTCTGTGAATTGGTCAGGTAAGGCTCCAGAAGTCTGATTTGTGTATCAATATATATGAGTCGGCTCAGTAGCAGAAGCATTAATATTACGCTCACAACTAGTAAGTCGTAATGCCAGGCTACAATCCAACACATATTAATAATACAGGTCAGAATAAACGCAACATTTATTCTGTTCACAATTTCGCCTACATAGGGGTCTATCTTTGCTTTAAACAGAGAGGTCATCTGATAAATACAAAAAACAAATAATAGTAAGTAGATTACGCTCCAGATAGAAAAAGTAAGCGGTGCCGGCACAAAAAGATTTGGGTATTGGTCTGACACCTGCCCTGTGTTCTTTCCGTTAATCGGTAAAAAATTGGCTAGAAAATTCACAAATACCATTGCTATAAAAAACAAGAAATTGAGTATCTGTAATGTTCTGATTTTAGTTGCATTGAGTTTAGTTTCCATATTTCTAATGAATTTTTGTTTCTTTTATCTTTACTTCTACTTCTTTTTTTTCTAATAAAACAGCGTTCCTGTTTGGTTGTATAGGCGTACCATAGTGGCGGGTATAAACCTTGGTAAATTCTGCACCTAAAAATAGTATCGTTGACGAGTAATATACCCAAAGCAAAATAATCACTACCGACCCTGCAGCGCCAAAGGTTGTCATAATAGTAGACTGCCCCAAGTAATAACCAATCAGAAACTTACCAAGCATAAACAATACCGCAGTTGCACCTGCACCTATAAAGGCATCTTTCCAAGCTATTTTACCATCGGGCAATACCTTAAATATAGTAGCAAACAAAAGTGTAATAACCGAAAACACAATTAGTAGATTAACAAACAGAAACAGATATACTGTTACATTCTCAAAAATTACCTGTAAACGTTGGCTGAAAATATCAAGAAATGTATTGATTAATAATGAGACTATTAACAGAAAACCCAAAGATAAGATTAATGAAAATGACAACAATCTGTTAAACAAGTATTTTAAAATGCCCGACTTAGGTTTTGCTTTAAGAGACCATATAAAATTAATAGAGTCTTGTATTTCGGCAAATACCCCGGTTGCCCCTACTAGTAATGTTCCGGTACCAATAATAGCCGCAATACCCGATTTCTGCGAAAGCCTAGCGTTTTTAATCAATTGCTCAACCTGTGCAGCAGCCTCTTTACCAATAAGCCAGTTTATTTGCCCATACACTTCGCCTTGTATGGCTTCTCGGCCATAAAAAATACTTGCTACCGAAATAATGACAACTAACATGGGTGCCAACGAAAAAATAGTATAATAAGACAATGAGGCACTCAGCTTTGTAGCGTTGTCGGTACTGAATTCAGAAAATACCTCTTGTGCAAAAGAGTAGTACTCTTTTATTTTTGATTTAAACGATTTCATAAGTGGTTGTTGCTTATTTGTGAATTTAGAATTTAATAATACAGCTATTCTATAGTTCGGTATATAAGCATATAAATAATACATACCATGTACTAATATTAGGGCGACAACCACAGTTGGGGCAAAAATTCTACATCAATTTTCCCAAAATGCCACATTTTCCCCAATTATATTATAAAAAATTAAGTAAAACCATGAAATAAATATATGGTATAAAGTTTTTATCTATTAAGGCATAACAATCGTTTCATAAAATTATTGAAATCATGACACCCATCATCTTCATAATCGGCACAATAACACTGTTTAGTATGGCGGTGATCTTGCTAAAGATTGTGAACAACAATCAGCAAAGTTGGGATGGCAGAACGAAAGGTTCTCAGAATAATGACTTCAATAATTTGATGAAGCGAGCGAAATTCACTTCATCAAAATTGAAGAGAGTTTAGCACACACACAACTTTATAGTCATGAAGGCCCATATAGGTTTACCAGAAAAAGATATTATAAAAATTGCTGGATTATTACAGGTGATATTGGCGGACGAACACGTTATTTTGACCAAAACCCGTAATTATCACTGGAATATCAAAGGTCCGAGATTCATAGAATTACATAAATTTTACGAAGACCAGTATAATATTATTAAGGACACGATAGACCAGATAGCCGAAAGAATCACACAACTTGGCCACCAGGCCAATGGCACAATGAAAGATTTTCTGGCAACCACCCGGTTAAAAGAAGGTCCTTACGAAGAGAAACAAGATGCTCAGATAAGCAATTTGTTACAAGACCACGAGGCGTTTATAACAAATTTGCGTAAAGACATTAAAGATATAGATGAAAGTTTGGGAGATGCAGTTACAACTGATTTACTAACAACTTTCATGGGGCAGCATGAAAAAATGGCATGGATGCTCCGCGCGTTTTTAGGGTAGTGTTTAGGTTAAAAAAGGTGGTACAAAAGGGGCAATTTTTGCCCCTTTTGTATTTGTAGTCGGTCTGAAATTCTCTTACTATCATATATAACACAAAAAACGGGCACTTAGTAAACTAAGCGCCCGTTTGTATTTATAAGCTAACGCTTATTACAAGTGTATTACTTCACCATAAGCTGCGGCAGCTGCTTCCATGATAGCCTCTGACATTGTTGGGTGAGGGTGAACCGATTTAATGATTTCCATACCTGTAGTTTCTAGTTTGCGAGCTACTACAGCCTCGGCAATCATTTCGGTTACGTTGGCACCAATCATGTGGCAACCTAACCACTCGCCATACTTAGCATCAAAAATCACTTTCACAAAGCCTTCAGGCGTACCTGCTGCTTTTGCTTTACCCGATGCCGAGAATGGGAACTTACCTACTTTAATTTCGTAACCTGCTTCTTTAGCGGCTTTTTCGGTATAACCTACAGAAGCAATCTCTGGCGTACAATAAGTACAACCCGGGATATTCTTGTAGTCCATTGGTTGTGGGTGATGACCTGCTATTTTCTCAACGCAGATAATACCTTCGGCTGATGCCTTGTGCGCTAAAGCAGGGCCTGGAGTTACGTCGCCAATGGCATAATAACCAGGTACATTGGTTTCAGACCATTGATTTACTGTAATTTTACCTTTGTCGGTAGCAATACCTACTTCTTCTAAACCAATGTTCTCGATATTTGATACGATTCCAGCAGCCGAAAGAACTAAATCTGTTTCGATTTTAATTTCTCCATTTGGCGTTTTAACTGTTGATACACAACCAGTACCGCTTGTATCTACTTTCTCAACGCTTGAGTTTGTATAAATTTCGATACCTGCTTTTTTGTATGCTTTAGCTAGTTCTTTAGAAATATCTTCGTCTTCAACCGGAACAATGTTTGGCATAAACTCAACAATGGTTACTTTAGTACCCATACTTGCATATACATAAGCAAACTCTACACCGATAGCACCCGAACCAATTACCAACAACGAATCTGGTCTTTTCTCAAGACTCATAGCCTTGCGGTATTCTATTACTTTTTTGCCATCGATAGGTACATTAGGCAATTGTCTTGCTCTTGCACCGGTAGCAATAATAATGTATTTACCCTCAACATCAGATTTTTTACCTTCTGCATCGGTTACTTCTACTTTTTTACCCGCTTTTACTTTACCCGTTCCGTAGATAACATCAATCTTGTTTTTCTTCATCAAGAATTGAACCCCTTTGCTCATACCCTCAGCCACACCACGAGAACGTTTGATAACAGCACCAAAATCAGCATTTGATTCGCCAACTTCAATACCGTAATCTTTTGCGTGTTTAATATATTCAAAAACCTGAGCAGACTTCAACAAAGCCTTTGTCGGAATACATCCCCAGTTAAGACAGATACCTCCGAGGTTTTCTTTCTCAACAACGGCTGTTTTCAGACCTAATTGTGACGCACGGATAGCAGTAACGTATCCGCCAGGCCCACTCCCAAGTACTACAACATCATATTGTGCCATAATATACAATTTTCTGGTTTATTATAAATTTTGATGCAAAATTAGACAAAATAGCTTATCCACAAAATCCGATTTACGAATACCTGCAAATCTACATAGTTCAGGATAATACCCATAAGTACTTTGTAAATACAGGATTGATTATCTAAAAGCTACTCTCTAATAAAACACCTGGTAGTTGATTTGAGTTCTTACGCTTATATAATATCCCTGTTGGTTATTTTATAATAAGTTTAGAAATAAAAAATAAACTGGCGTTGTTATACCCTTATTTGTACATAAAACTTAGAATATAGCCTTTTTTATCACCACCTTCTGACGCTATATATAGATTTCCATCAGGCGTAAAACAAATACCTTCAGGCTGACGGAACAGCTTGTCATCTAATTCTATTAAGCTTTTCTTTGCTCCTTCTTTGGTAAGCACCAAGAGTTTTTTTCCTTGCGAAGCCACTATGTAAATATCATTAGTGAGCGGATGAACAGCAATGCCTGATGGGCGGAAATCTGCCTTGCCATTCTGGCCAGTAACCATATTCTTGGTAATAATAAGGCGCTTATTTAGTTCTTGCTTTGCTAAACTATAGCTATAAATCATTTTCTCTTGGTCTTTGGTTTTAGTATGCTCTTTAGTGGCTATTAACAAGCTATTTGTAGAAGCATCATAACCGAGCCCTTCATATTCTACTACGTCTTCATTAGTACAATCAATTTCTCTTTCTGAGTCATTCTTTAAGCTCAAAACCTTGATTTTGCCGTTGCTTTTCATTACAAATACCTGTTCGCCTACAAGCTCTATACCCTCGTAATCGCCTGCTTTACCAAATTTTATTTCATCTATAATCGCTTCTTTGGCAAAATCATATATAAATACTTTTCCTTCTTCATCATTTATACACATAAGCAGATTATCTTTATAATAAGACAAACCCGATATTTCTTTCAGGCTTTTGGCCAGTTTCATTTCTTGTGCCGGATGCGTAAAATCATAAGCCGGAGTAACACTGGTTTCAGCGTTTTTTTCTTCTTTATTTTCCGTTTTTGATGGGCCACAGGCACTCAATGCTATGGTCATAAGAGCAATAGTGCTGCACCTGATAAAGAATAGTTTATTCATCTGTATAATTTTAATGAGGTATAGGTCTATTTTTCAAAAAATCTTCTCAAATTTAGAAATCATTTTCATTCAATCTTTCATTTATGCAAGCTATTACTATCCCTAAAGTGTTAGTATCTGGCATTTTAATGGTTTCAGGTATTTATCTGACTTCCTGCCAGTCGAAATCTTCTGAATCAAGCCAAAGAGATATTCTCGCCGAGGTAGTAGATACTACCGTTTCGCCCAAAGACGACTTCTTCAAGTATGCTGTTGGTACTTGGCTCAAACAAAATCCTATTCCGGCCTCAGAGAGTAGCTGGGGTATTGGTAGCATGGTGCAGGAAGAAACTTATGCAAGGCTAAGAGGTATCAGCGAAAAATCGGCTAAAGAACCGGGTAGTGAGGGATCTAATGAACAGAAAATCGGCGATTTCTGGTTTACGGGTATGGATAGCGTAAGCATTGAAAAACAAGGAATCAACCCTGTAAAAGCCGATTTAGACCGTATTGCAGCTATTAAAGATATACAAGGCGTGTTAACCGAAATATCGCTGCAACATACTTATGGTATAGGTTCATTGTTTAGCCCTTATATATTTCAGGATGAAAAAAATAGCGAAGAGCAAGCACTACACTTGTATCAAGGCGGTTTAGGTTTACCCGATAGAGATTATTATTTTAATACCGACAGCCGCACTATAAATATCAGAAAAGAATACAAGGCGCATTTACAACGTATGTTTAAGCTATTGGGTAATGACGAAGCCACAGCTACCAAAAACATGAATAATGTATATGCATTGGAAGAAACACTAGCCAAAAACTCTCGTAAAATAGAAGATTTGCGAGACCCGTATAAGAATTATAATAAAATGGACCTGGTGGCATTAGATAAACTAGCTCCCTCGCTGAATTTCAAGGATTTATTTGGTCAGATGAAGATGCCACAGGTGAAAAGTGTAATTGTGGGTCAGCCTGAGTTTTATACAGCTGTTGATAAATTATTAAAAACTACACCCATAGATACATGGAAGGCATACTTAACCTGGAATTTCGTCAGTAGTTTTGCCAGTGAGTTAAGTAGCCCGTTTGCAAAGGAAAACTTCTATTTCTATAGAACTGTGCTGCGTGGTGTAAAAGAAATGAAACCTCGCTGGAAAAGAGTATTAGATTCAGAAGAACGCTATTTAGGCGATGCGCTGGGGCAACTTTTCATTAAGAACTATTATTCTGACAAAACCAAAAAGCGTTACGAAGAGTTGGTTAAAAACATTTTCAGTACCTACAAAGAGCGTATCGAGAAATTAGACTGGATGTCAGACAGTACAAAGACAAAAGCATTACAGAAACTTGCTACAGTAGTGCCAAAAGTGAGTTTTCCTGATAAATGGAAGGATTTTTCTACGCTTTCAATCAAAAGAGACTCTTATGTGCAGAATATCATAAGAGCAAATCAATGGTGGTATCTGTATGAAGTAAATAAAATTGGCAAGCCAGTAGATAAAACAGAGTGGGGAATGACTCCACAAACCTACAATGCTTACTACAACCCCTCAAATAACGAGATTGTATTGCCTGCCGCCATCTTCTTTATAGCTGGTTTCACCGATGAGCAGCTTGACGACGCCATTATCTATGCCTATGCAGGTGGCTCAACCATTGGCCATGAAATTACGCATGGCTTTGATGACCAAGGTCGACAATTTGATGAAAAAGGGAACCTGACCGACTGGTGGACGAAAAAAGATGGCGATGAGTATAACAAACGTGCAAAAGGTATTATTGAACAATTTGATAATTACGTAGTACTGGATTCGATGCACGTGAGAGGCGAAGCCACGCAGGGCGAAAATATTGCCGATTTAGGCGGAGTTGTATTAGGCTTAGAAGCTTTCAAGAAAACTGAGCAATATAAATCGGGCAAGAAAATTAATGGATTTACACCGCTTCAACGCTTCTTTTTGGGTTATGCCTTGGCATGGATGGGACACTCAAGAGATGAAGCACTGGCTAACAAAATAATGACTGATGTACACGCTCCCGGCTTTTTGCGGGTAAATGGGCCCGTAGTAAATATTGATGAATTTTATGAGGCTTTTGATATAAAACCGGGCGATAAAATGTATGTAGCCCCTAAGAAAAGAGTAAGAATCTGGTAAGATGAAGAAACACAAGAGCGGCTGAGATTTCCCGGTCGCTCTTTTTATTTTATGTACCCCTATTAAATAAGCTATCTATGAACTTTTGGAAAACGAGTTTTGGTAAGCTATTTTTGCTAAAAACTTATCTCTTACTATTTTGCTAAAACGACTCTCCATAAAAGACTTTCTTCTATTTGCCGAAGCATGGGCACTTATTGCGCTAGCTCGTTTTATGCTTGTTTTTGTATCTTTCCAAAAGATTTTACCGCTTCTCGGCGAACGTGTAACAAACCAAGAAAAAGCAGATGAAGGCAAAAACGAATTCAAATACATACGTATTGCCATAGCAAGAGCTTGTAAATACTCTTTTTGGCGAACCAAGTGTTTTGAGCAAGCACTATGCGCAAAATTAATGCTTAGGCTAAGAAAACACCCTAGTACTATTTACTTCGGAGTTAAAAGAGATACTGCCAATAAAGAGTTTATGGCTCATGCATGGCTTATTTGTAATAATGAGATAATAACCGGTGGCTCACAAACCGAGCAGTTTCAGATTCTTAGTAGTTTTTACAAATAAGGCTATAAGAGTATGTTTAAAAATTATGATTCGACCTACGAAGTAATCTTTTTTAGCTACACTGCGTTGCATTTTTTCGATGTAGCTGCCGCTTCGGCGGTCCGATGGCTACATCTGCAAAATGCGCCCGCAGCGGCGGCCGCTTGTCTAGCAAAAAAATCTTTACTTCTCGGTCAGAATAACAAAATTTAAACATACTCTAAATTCAAAATATTCATCTATTAAATCACCGATAGAAATTTTAGCGGTAAATGAAAACACCTTAGCAAGAGAGGGCGGTTATTCAGACGGGGGATGTTATTTTGATACTTAATTCTGCTAATTTTTTTAAGGTTGGGCTTCTCAGTGCCTAGCCTTTCGACTATTTCTGCAAGTAGCATTTTATCTGTAAATTTTGCTTTTACAAACTACTCGCCGAAAACCGGAAGCTAGTAATATTCTATCAATTTTTCTTTAAATGTAGTATACAAAGATATTTTCAGTAATGATAACTAGCCAGAATATACGTCTGCTAATATATTTTCTACCTAATTCAAAATAAATGTTTTAGGCACCTTTTTACTTTTAAAAAAACGCTTAGACTTGAGAGTCTAATCTTTACAATATAAATATTTATTAGCATGGAAAAACAATACAATACCGAAGAACAACCAAAACTAGCTTGGAACACCCCTGAAGTTGAGGTTTTACCTATCAATGAAATAACCTTGGCCGGTGCCCCTGGTGTAGTGGATGCAGGTTTCTTCTCCTAAGAACTACCTAAGTTGATAAAGCCCAACTTTTTGTTTTTGTCTTATTTACAGATAGCTGTTGAGTTTTGTTTTTTGTATAAAAATTTTTATATTTAGGGATTATTTTTTACAAAAACTCTTTTTATTATGGAAAAACAATACAATACAGAAGAACAACCAAAACTAGCTTGGAACACCCCTGAAATTGAGGTTTTACCAATTAACGAAAAAACTTTAGCTGGTGCAGCAATTGTACCAGATGCAGGCATTTTCTCTTAATAGCGTTATGTTTTCAGAAGTTGGGTTTCTTGCTCAACTTCTGTTTTATTAAAAAACTGTTGCACAGTTTTTACTTGAAATATTCTGCTGTTGCAAGCCTCTCTAATAAATCTTTATTCTACGGAAAATCACCCTCATAATAAAGAACAATCAAAACTAGCTTGGCACCCGCCTAAAGTTGAAGTTTTACCTATCAATGAAAAAACTTTGGCTGGAACAGGAGTTATATCAGATGGAGGCGTATTATCTTGATAGCATTATGTTTTCAGAAGTTGGGCATATTCTTCTGCTTTATTAAAAACTCTGGCAACTTTTACAGGTTATGGGCCAGATTCAGGTATCTTTTCGTATGAGCTACTTAAGTTGGGCTATAAAGCCTACCTTCTTGTTTTTTCTTATTTACAGATAGCCGTTGCATTTTGCTTTTTGGATAAAATTTTTTATATTTAGGAATTACTTTTTACTTAAACTCTTTTTATTATGGAAAAACAATACAATACCGAAGAACAACCAAAACTAGCTTGGAACACCCCTGAAGTTGAAGTTTTACCTATCAATGAAATAACCTTGGCCGGAGCAGCAGGTATAACAGATGCAGGTGTTCTTTCTTAAGAACTACCTAAGTTGGGCTATAAAGCCCAACTTCTTGTTTTTGTCTTATTTACAGATAGGCCGTTAAGTTTTTGTTTTTTTGTGAAAAAATTTTTATAATTATAACCTAATCTTTTAAACAAATCTTTTTTATTATGGAAAAACAATACAATACCGAAGAACAACCAAAACTAGCTTGGAACACCCCTGAAGTTGAAGTTTTACCTATCAATGAAATAACCTTGGCCGGAGCAGCAGGTCTAACAGATGGCGGTATATTTTCTTAATATTTTTGATTTTATGCTTGTTTGAGTTGGGCTTTATAGCCCAACTCTGCTAAAAACTTTTCCTTAAAAAAGTCGAAGCCTGCATTGTTTTAATTAAGCTTTGTATTTCTATTTGTCTTTTTTCATCATTAAAGTAGGTATTAAGATTCTTTTCTATTTTATCTATATCTACGTAAGCTTTAAGCCAATTAATATTTGCCAGTATTGCGGCCTCATCAAATAATTCTTCTTTTGCAGCTTCTACTCTAAAAAAAATATCCGAACTCTGCAGACCTTTCTTTTTCTCAAACAAAACCTTATCAGGCAATTTGTTTTTCATCATTCTTTTCACAAGCATTCGGTTATTAAAACCATCATCAAAAAAAACGGTATTGGGTATCGTTAAAAAGTAGTTCAATAAATCTACATCACAAATCGGGTCTCTCATTTCTATTCCATAATAAGCTCCAAACGCTGCCCCTAAAGAGCTACGCATGTGATATAAGCTAATAAATAAATTTTTATTTTCTGAAACATGGCTAAACTGTCGTAATAAACCACTATGTTTTTTCTGAACGTCTTCTAAGATTGAATACTTTTTAAATAATTCTGTACTTAGATAGCTGTTTGATACATAGGTTTTCAAAGACCTTTCATCATGATAATCCTTTAAAAACCTTACATACATAGGCTTTAATACTTGCCGACGAATATAAGCAGATGGATATTTAATAAACCTTTTCAGGCTATGCGGCAATAGATAATCTACTCCGGCAAAAGAAGTTGAGCCGTTTCCCCCCTCACCTGTCAATAAAGTCCCGTAACCCTTTTGAACAGCGTTTTTAAAAATATCTGTCAACCAATAAGTGTTTGACGCGCCATGAATAAATCCATTTATGGCATCTGCGCATTGTATGCTACCTTGCCAAGGAGATATATCTTTGGAATCTAAGTAAAACGGGTCAATATTACCCGATGCGTTTACAATAGCTTCCATAAACGGTGTTTCGTCTAATACTCTGGCGTTTACGAGTGCATTATTGGTAAGCTCTTTTTTAAACAAGGGCACATGGCTAAAAGTAGTAAGTCTTTTATTTTGCTGCTTTAATAATTCAGCGGCAATATAGCTTACTGTGCTGCTATCTAAGCCGCCACTCAGCATTGAAGCAACAGGTTTGTAACTACGTAAACGTGCATTTACTGACTTATATAGCAACTCCGACATCTGGTCGGTATAATCTTCTTTATTTTTATAATGGGTTTCTTGTATGTTTTCAGGCGGCCAATACTTAGTAGTTTTTAATTCATTATCTTTGATTTTGAGCACATATCCTCCCTTTAGCACAAACACATTCTTAAAGAATGTTTCGTCACTCATCATTTTCTCATCAACCTTCCAAAGTGTAAGGTTCGAAACGAAAAATGGTTCATTCAGCTCTCTCTTAAAATCAGGTAAAGCCAAAATCGATTTGATAGAAGAACTAAACGCAAAGTATCTATCTGTTTTATAGAAATAAAGTGCTGTATAGCCCATCGTATCACGGGCCAAAAAGAGTTCTTTTGTATTAAAATGATATGCTGCAAAACTCCAGTCACCTTTTAATTTATGCTGTGTTTCTTCGCCATATTTCAGGTAAGCTTGCAGCATAAAAAAAGTATCAGAGCGCATATCATTCATACTTAGCCCCAGATTTTTAGCCAATTCTTCACGATTATCAATTCTACCCTCGGCAGTAAAAATGATATTAGGTTCGCTCAGGTAAATTGGCTGCGCATCATATACATCTTCAGGCGTGCCATAGTTCAGCATTTTGCCAAATGCAGCTTCCTGTACTAATTTTTTATCAAATTTATGGTGAGGGAAGTCTTGCAGAGGTGCATACATTGCCTCCAGAAAATTATCATCAGCTTTCTCATCACCATTTACAATTCCGAAAATCGAACTCATATTTTAATGATTATTTTTGCTTGCAGCATTAGTTAAGGCTTTATTTATACAAGTAGACCCTGTGTTTGTAGTTTTTCCAGAAAAGCATAGGTTTCTGTTTTACATTGCTCTTCTGTTACATTGTATTTTGAAAGCAAATAGTGAGTTAAATCGTTCACAGAAATAGGTTGCTCAATTTTCTCCCAAATTACACGGCCTAGGTCATTTAAAGTAATATAATTACCGCTCTGGGTGTCCATCATTACCAATTCATCGCCCAAATTAGTAGCCATTACATTATCTTCTTTTCGTTGAACGAGCTGCGGTAAAGAAATATTCATATTAAAGTGGTTAAGTTTCTTCAAATATATTGAAATATCTTTGAAATTTAACAACAATAAATAAGAACATACCTGTGGACGCAAAAAATTACAGGCACTATTTCAGGTATTGAATTAGTAGTATTTTAAACGAAAAAGAGCGATTAGATTTCTCCAACCGCTCTTTACAAAGGTTCTTATTTTTTAGCAATTTGCTCCGCCTATCTCACAAGCATCACCTGTAGCTTCAACAGGTTTTACTTCTTCAATTACTTTTTGTATAGCATCCTGAAATACTTCGGTAGGTTGTGCTCCACTCAAGCCATATTTGTTATTCAGTATAAAAAATGGCACTCCAGAAACTCCTAAATTCTGAAAATGTTTGATCTCCTGCGATACCCAGTAGCCAATCTGGTCGTCGGCTAATACGCTTTCGGTTTTTTCAGCATCCCAGCCAAGATCTTTCATAAAAGCTACGATATTTTCTTTGCTTGAGAAATCAACACCATCAGTAAAATAGGCTTTGAAAAGTTTTTCTTCAAGCTCGTTTTGCGTGCCTTCCTCGCGGGCTACGTGCAATATTTTGTGTAGCGGTATGGTATTAATTGCCTTTGGCATTTTTTCAAATTCGAACTGTATGCCTGCTTTTTGCCCTACGCTCTCTACTCGTTCGTGCATTTGTTGGATACGTTCTAAACTACCAAATTTATTTACAAAATACTCTTCACGAGAAAGCCCTTCGTCTGGAATTGTAGGATCTAACTGAAACGGATGCCACGTAACCTGAAAGTTCTGCCCATCGAAGCCTGCCAAAGCTTTTTCCAAATGTTTTTTGCCAATGTAGCACCAAGGGCACGCTACATCAGAAACTATATCTATCTGAATTGGTTTATTAGTCATTACATTAAATGTTTTAACAAATAACGACTCAATTATATGAATAGTTCAACTTGTACTTTATCACGAAACGTGTCCGCTTAATAACAACTCGGTAAATTTTTCATTAAAAATCCGAATAAAAAACATGACTATTGGCTAAAACTAAAGAATTATCACATAAATTGTCTTTGTTTTCGCTTTTCCATAAAACTAATTCTTACTAGAACCCCACCATGAAAAATCGCTTACTTTTAAGTTTGCTGTGTGTTATTATTACCCACACAACTCTGGCAAAAGCCAATATACCATGTGATAACACAAGTGTAATAAAGAATCAGAGATTCTTACCACCAGCAAAACCAGAAAAAAAGCCTGCTTACTTACCAAATTCTCTCTCTTCATTTCAGCATTTTTCGAGCCCCGCTCCAGCACCCGCACTATCAAGTACAATGGTTTCAAAAGAAGAGATTGAGCCGAACAATGACATTTTAATTGCTAATCCACTAGGCGGAAACGATGTAAAGGTTAAAGGATTTATTTCACCTGTTTCAGATATTGACATTTTTTCTTTTACTGCCAACACAGGAGATAGAGTTTATGTAGCTACTCAAACTTCTTCTTCAACAACAGGTACCAGTAGCTCTTTAGAAATTCTACAAGTAAATGGAACATCTATCGAATATGATGATACAGATGGTACTTTCGGGTCTTCATCTTCTAGTATCGCAGGGGCCATAATCCCATCAACCGGCACATACTACATACGAGTAAGACATATATCTAATAACAATACGATTCTTCCCTATTTTCTGTATTTCAGATTACAAAGCGGAACACCAACAGCGGAAGTTGAATCTAATAATAGCCCTGCTACTGCTAATGCAATACCAAACTCTGGCTGGATTAGTGGGAGTACGAGTTCTATGACAGATGTTGACTACTATTCTATTACTCTTGATGCTGGTGACACAATTTTTATGGGGCTTGATTTTAATCCGGAAAGAGACGCAACAACCTGGAACGGGCAACTTGCCTTTGGTGATTTTGGCGGGTATCTTTCAGCAAATGACCCAAATACTATCTCACCTAACTCAGAGAGTTTTTTTCTTACGGTAAGAACAAGTGGTACTTACTATATTGCTATTGGGTCTTCCGACGGCTCATTTGGCACTTACCGATTAAGTGTGAGTATATTACCTGCAGTTACGAATAATATTTTTACTTATACTAACAATACGGTTACAACAATTGCTGATAATCCTACCGTTACGAGCTCTATTATTAATATTCCTGCTAATAAGCGGATAGAAACTATAAAAGTTTTCATGAATTTCTTTCATGGAAAAGTAGCAGATTTAGATGTGCGTCTAACGTCTCCATCAGGTAATACTGTCGTTTTATTTACTGATTTAGAGAGTATCGGGAGTTCATCTCCTTTTGATATAAAGCTAGACGATAACGCCGCAATACCTATTGAAAGCTTTCCGGTTGTAAATAATATTGTTTACCAACCATCTATCAAATACCGATTAGAATGGTTTAAAGGACAAATGACACAAGGAAACTGGACATTAACAATTAATGATGATTCGGCGGGCGGAACAGGCCAATTGAATAGCTGGGGAATTGAAATAGAAGAACAACTGCCAATAACAGGTACAGTAACTAGTATTTATGGTAATGACTTTGAAAATAATGACGGTGGTTTTATTCATACTGGTATACAAGACGAATGGGAACGTGGCACGCCAACTTTTGCCCCTATTACAACAGCCAATAGTGGCGCTAGGTGCTGGAAAACCGACTTAGATAATACCTACAATTTCAATACCAATAGTGAGCTTGTTTCACCTAACATATACATCCCAAATTTAGGAAGTGAGAAAGCATATTTTACATGGGCCCAGAAATATCAGTTTGCAATTACTGGCAATGTAAGTGCTTATGTGGAAATACAAGAAGTGGGTACAATCAACAAAAAACGAGTATGGGAATGGTTTGGGGCATCGATGATTGAAACGGTTGGAAACCCTGGCACGACAATCAATCAATCGGCAGGATGGGGCGTAAATAGAATTGATGTGAGCGAATTTTCGAATAAAACCATTAGAATCATTTTCCATTTTGAATCAAACAGTTCAACCCCTCTACTCGCAGGTTGGGCAATTGATGATGTAAATGTGTTTAAAACGTTCTGCCCAAGTACCCAAAATTTAGCTACAAATTACTCTGGAGTTTATACCAGGTTGGTAGCTAGTGGCTCAGTTACGGCTACTAATGAGATAACAGCAGATATTCCGACACAAAGCCGTGCTAATGTTGTTTATCAAGGGGGTAATTCCATAACATTATTACCTAATTTTAAAGCAGACGCTGCAGGTGGAGCAACGTTCACAGCACAAATAGGTGGTTGTAATTAATAAAGCATCTATACAAACAAGAAATGCGAGGCAAACCACCTCGCATTTCCTTTTTATTAAATAGCTATTTATTTGTATTAGCTAATCATATCAAAACCACAATAGGGTACCAATGCCTTCGGAATTCGGATTCCATCTGGCGTTTGGTTGTTTTCTAAAATAGCTGCCAGGATACGAGGCAAAGCCAGCGCAGAACCATTGAGTGTATGCAATAGCTGTGTTTTGCCATCTACTTTGTAGCGTAGTTTCAGACGGTTGGCCTGATAGGCTTCAAAGTTTGATACTGAGCTACATTCCAACCATCTTTTTTGAGCTGCTGAATACACCTCAAAGTCGAAAGTAAGTGCTGAAGTAAAGCCCATATCACCACCACATAGACGAAGAATACGGTAAGGCAATTCGAGTTTATTTAACAAACCTTTTACGTGCTCAACCATTTCTTCTAATGCCTGATAAGACTCTTCCGGCTTACGTATCTGTACAATCTCTACTTTATCAAACTGATGCAGGCGATTCAAACCTCTTACGTGCGCACCCCAGCTACCTGCTTCACGGCGGAAACATGGTGTATAACCTACGTTTTTTATAGGCAAGTCGCTCTCAGCTACAATTACATCACGATAGATATTAGTGATTGGCACCTCAGCCGTTGGAATCAGGTATAAATCATCGGCAGTGGCATGGTACATTTGTCCTTCTTTATCAGGCAATTGACCAGTACCAAAACCAGAATCTTTATTAATTAATATCGGTGGTTGAATCTCTCCATAGCCTGCTGCTAGCGCTTCATCTAAGAAGAAATTAATCATGGCACGTTGTATTCTGGCGCCTTTGCCTTTGTAAATCGGGAAACCTGCGCCTGTAATTTTGTTACCTAAATCAAAATCAATGATGTTGTATTGTTTGATTAAGTCCCAGTGAGGCAATGCACTATCAGGTAGAGTCGGGATTTCTCCTTCTTCAAATATATTCACGTTTTCTTCAGGCGTGCGTCCTTCGGGTACACTGGCATGAGGTAAGTTTGGTATCGTAACCAATACATCATACAGCTCTACCTCAAAACCTTTCAGGCTATCTTCCAATACTTTTGACTGTGCCTTTAATTCTGCGGTCTGGGCTTTAGCGGCCTCGGCTTCTTCTTTTTTTCCGGCCTTCATCAAACCGCCAATCTCTTTAGCCAAAGCGTTAGATTTTGCCAGCGAAGTGTCTAATTCTGCCTGTGTTTCACGGCGTTTCTGGTCAATATCCAGCACCGTTTCTATGGTTTCTTCGGCATTCTTAAAATACTTCCGCTTCAGGCCATCAATGGTAGCCTGCTTGTTTTCTTTTATATAATTCAGTTGTAACATATATGTCTCAAGAATCAGATTGTTAAGTCAATAACAACCCGTATGTAATATTATTCAAATGTAAATAAGCCTTCATTTAAGGCATTCAGAGATGCTTCTTTGTCTTTGGTATCAACCAATAAAGAGATATTATGCTCTGATGCGCCATAGGCAATCATTCTGATTGGGATGTTTTTCATTGCCTCAATTACTTTCAGGGCTACGCCTGCTTTATCAGCTTTGAAATCACCAACGATACAGATAATGGTCTGATTGCGGTCGTGCTCTTCAAGGTCTGCTATCTGGCTTAATGCTTCGCTTATTTTTTCCAGATGCTCCGAGTTGTCAATCGTTACAGCCACCGAAACTTCGGAAGTTGTAATCATATCAACAGGCGTTTTAAATTTCTCGAAGATTTCGAACACCTTCGTCAAAAATCCGTAGGCATTCAGCATACGGGTTGAGTGAATATAAATAGCCGTGATACCATCTTTAGCTGCAATAGCTTTGATTTCAGAATCGTTTGTTTTATCTGCAATAAGCGTTCCGTATGCGTTAGGTTCCATAGTATTTTTTAAACGAACAGGTACACCTCTCAATTTTGCCGGGGTGATAGTGCTTGGGTGTAAAATTTTAGCTCCGAAATAGGCCAATTCAGCGGCTTCTTCGAATGTGAGCTCACGTACCGGAAATGTTCTTTTTACAATACGTGGGTCGTTATTGTGCATACCATCAATATCGGTCCAGATTTGTATTTCTTCGGCACGAATAGCCCCTCCTATCAACGAAGCTGTGTAATCAGAACCACCACGCTTTAAGTTATCTATTTCACCACGAGGATTACGGCAAATAAAGCCTTGTGTAATAAACACCTCTTTATCTGTCAGCTGCGAAAGCATAGCCGTAAGGTTTTCTTCTGTAAAACTCAAAACAGGCTCGTTGTCGGCATCAATCAGCATAAAATCTAAAGCCGGCAAAAGCGCCGAGCTAACGCCTTCTTCTTGCAGATATGCCTCAAACATTTGCGTAGAAAGTAGCTCACCTTGTGCTACAATTTCTTTCTCTTGTTTAAGTGTAAAAGGCTTTATACTTACCAAAGAGCGTATAAAATTAAACTCTTTATCTACAATAGCTTTGCCTGCATTATAACCTGCTTCGGTTTTATATAAATCTTTGATAAACGCCTCATAATGCGCATACATTGCATTTATTTTCTCAGCTGCTTCGGCATCATTATATGCTTTTAGAGATTCGCCAATAGAGATAAGAGCGTTTGTTGTGCCGGAAAGGGCCGATAATACAACAATTTTACGTTGACCATCTTCTGTAATAAGATTACGGATAGAGTGCATACGCTCTGGTTTCCCTACGGAAGTACCGCCAAATTTCCAAACTTGCATTTTCTGTGGTTCTGGTTTTGTGTTAAATAAATAAACTATTTAGAAACTGTTTGAGTTACCTAATATTTCTTTCCATCTACCCGATTCAGCCATTTCCTTAATACACTGGTTTCGCTCTCTCAAAAAGCCCCTCAGATAATCTTCTAATACCAATTTATTGGCTATTCTGCCTAAGATGCCCATTGGTGATTCAAACATAAAAATGTCTTTCATCAGAATACTGCCACAACTTTCTATAAAATGGTGTTGGTGCCGCATCACTTTAAAAGGCCCTTTTTGCATCTCATCTACAAAATACGCTGGTTTGTTAGCCTCAGTAATTTTACTGCTTAGCTTAAGCCAGATGCCAAAGTGTTTTGCTCTCCATGTAACACTCTCTCCCAATTTCATTATTCCTTCTCTCACCCCGGCAACAATATGCTCTTTGGTACGTACCGTTGAAAGCTGGTGCAAATCTACACTCAATGATAGATTATAGCAGATTTCGGCTGATGCACGAATTGGCGTTTCGAGAATTATGATGGGCATTTACAAATCTATTATGCAATTGATTCCAAATATTCCTGAACTTCTAATCTAATTTTTGTCTTTATTTCCTCCCAATTAGTTGGAATAATCATATTCAAATCAATATCATTATCTGCGTCTTCAAAATACACCAAACTCTGAAGTAGCATAAATATTTCAGCATCATATTTTTGTTGATACCATTCTATAATTTGCTTTAAAGAATAAGATTTTAACAGAAAGTATAAATCTATGAAATCTCTTTTTCTACCTCTATTAGTAATTGCTGCCATTTTCATACTTGCAATGTCTGGCAGCACAACCATTCTTATACCCTCTACTTCCACAAGTTCATATAAAGGCTTATATGGATATTTCAAAACATCGACTTTTATTTCTTTTATTTGTCCTTGTAAGAAATACACTCTATTCAGATTCTCTTTAAAACTATACCTTTCTTTTAATTCGGCAGAAAGTAAAACAGAATCAAAAGGTGTATTTGTAAATAAATCAATATCAACCGAAATTCTATGTCCAATCTGTAAAGCTAAAGCAGTTCCACCAACTAAATAAAAATCTTTCAGAAGAGGCTCTTGCATCAATTCCTTTAGAACTCCCAAAGTTTCGGGGTAGACTGACTGTGTTTGTAACATCTGAAGTTTTCTTTAGGAATATTGTAATAGAAACTACAAAAATTTAAAGCAAGGTCTGACAAATATCGCATCTGTACAATTTCTTCTTTTATTTTATCAATCCCGTAGTACTTATTCATTTCTACCCAGTCAGATAATTTCCCATTCATCAAAACACGATTGACAACATCACGGATATGCTTATCAAAATCAATTTGTTCAAAATTGACATCCCAAAAAGCAGTTTTCGATATGTTTGGTTTTACTTTCGACATTCTATTCTTATAACCCTAACATCTTAATAGCCGTAATAGCGGCTTCGTCTCCTTTGTTGCCATGTATGCCGCCTGCTCTATCAAGTGCTTGTTGTTGATTATTTGGTGTAAGTACACCAAAAATTACAGGCTTATTGTATTTCAGGGCTACATCGGTTAAACCACCAGCTACCGCATGATTTATATAATCGTTATGCTTTGTTTCTCCCTGGATCACACAACCAATGGCAATTACGGCATCTATTTCGGGCTTTTGGGCAAATACCTGTGAGCCAAAACTTAACTCAAAACTACCCGGCACATTGGCACGAACAATGTTCTCGGCCTGCACACCATTATCTACTAAAGTTTTATATGCACCTTCAAAAAGCGCCTCGGTTATTTCGCTATTCCATTCGGCAACTACAATGGCAAATTTTTTCTGGCTTACATCTGGCAAACCTGTGGTACTGAACTCACTAAGATTTTTATTAGCTGATGACATTTTATACTTGTATTAGAGCGACTTTACTGAATGTTAATATATAAAAAAGGGACAAACCAGATTCGGCTTATCCCTTTGATTATGATTATATAATCAAATCTTACTCGCCGACTATGCCTTCGAGTTTGGACTTATACTTCTTTGCGTTTGTTACCTCTCCTGCATCAGGATATTTCTCTACAATTTGCGTGTAGGCATCTATTGCCGACTTGTTGTCTTTAACAGTTTCGTAAGCCGTAGCTAACTTCATTAGATACACAGGAGTAAAAAACTTGTTAGGTTTGTACTCAGCTGCTTTTTTGTAATAGCTTATAGCCTCTTCAGTATTCTTTTTCTCCATATAAGCATCGCCAATCAATGCATAAGCACGACCTTGGATAAGTAAATCGCTTGAGCTAAAACTTTTCAAGTGCTCAATGGCTTCATCATACTTACCTTCTTTTACTAATGCAACACCGACATAGAAATTTGCCAGGTTACCTGCATCGGTAGAACCATAATTAGATGCAATGCTCAACAAACCTTCGTTACCACCAGTGCCGTTAAGCGCCTGTTTCAAAGAATCTGCTTCAAAAGCATAAACAGCATTAAACATTGCTACCTGTGCTTCTTCGTCTTGCGATTTTGACCAGAAGTTATAACCTACGATACCTAAGATTATTGCCAAAATCCCTCCACCTACATAGATAAGCAATGATTGATTCTTTTTCAAAAAACCTTCTGCTTTTCCAAACTCTTGTTTTAAAGCGTCTGCACTTTCAAGAATCTCAATTCCTGTTTTTTCTTTTTTCGCCATTGTTTAAGACCACTTGTTTGATTGACTGACTATCAGAGACTTATCACACAATCAAGATATTTTATTAATACTTTTAAATGTTCGCGATTTTTCGGACTGCAAAGTTATGAAATTGATTCCGAACTTGGTATATTCTTTCATAAAAAATATACCAATTCTTATTATTTTTTCAACTTTCTAGGTTTTTAAAGCTATTTGAAGACTTTAATCAGAAAAAAATATTTTCAACAAGCCCAAAATCCAGTTTTAAAGCCCAGATTTGAAGCACATATAAACAAGAAAGCCGGAAATTTAAGATTTCCGGCTTTCTTGTTTATAATCGTTTTTTAAGCTGCAATAAAAAAATCCTGAACCTCATGAGGTTGAACCCTAATAACATTGGCTAAAACCAGCACAACTAAGGTACGTGAGGCAATCTTACGAGGTATATTGGCGATACTGGCATAAGTATCAACCGTAATATGCTTGTTATCGGCCAGGTACTTCATCAGTGCTCGCTCCTTATCGCCATAATGAAATCTGATGTTGTTGGCTTTACGTTCGCCCTTTAGTATCTCTCGCATTTCTTTACTAGCCTGAACCGAGCGGTCTTCAACACGCACGTAGGCACGCCGATTTTCAACTATTCCATCGAGGTCAACGTAATGTGGTTTAAAAGGACTCTTAGGTATATTGAATATCAATACCTCTCTGTCTCCCTCAACAGCTACATTTTTAACATCATACTCAATAGCCGGATAGATATGTCGCTCAATGGCTCTTCGCAGAATAAACTCGTCTTCTTCTGCAAATTTTAGCCCCTTGATACTTCTATCGTCGCCAACACCTATAATAAGCTGCCCTCCGTCTGAATTAGCGAAAGCAACAATTTCACGGATAATCTTCTCTGGATGATTAGTCTTAAGCTTAAACTCAATATGCTTGTTTTCTCCGTGTTTCACAAGCTCTTTGAGCTCCCGCAAATCAGGTCTTGATTTGTAGGCAAATTGATAATCCAATATCATTTCCCCAATGATTTTGGTTTCTTAAATATATTCAAAACAATTCTCTTTTACAAGAAGTGTTTTTTACGTAAACGAATATTTTCAACAAAAGTTTATAGCAGATCAATAAACCTTATAAAATATTTCGTATTCGTTTTATTATCAATATGCTTATACATGAAACGCATTTAATAATAAAGCAGCAAGGGCTCCGCCAATGATTGGCCCGATGATCGGAATCCAGGCATAGCCCCAGTCGTTGGCGCCTTTGCCAGAAATTGGTAGAAGTGCGTGTGCAATACGAGGGCCTAAATCACGAGCCGGATTAATAGCATACCCGGTAGGTCCACCCAACGACAAACCGATTGACCACACTAAAAACCCAACCAATAATGGACCATAGCCTGAATCAGGCGAACTATAAAACGATGACGACGCTATAATAAGTACCATAGTGCCTATAACCTCAGAAAGAATATTGCCCGTTGTATGGCGTACGGCTGGAGCAGTGGCAAATATACCCAACTTGACACCCTTGTCTTCGGTTATGTTCCAATGGGGCAAATACACCAACCAAACCAATACAGCTCCAAGAAAAGCACCGATTAATTGGGCAGATATAAAAGGTACAACGTTTGTCCAGTCGCCTGTTTTTACGGCCATGGCTACCGTTACAGCTGGATTTATGTGAGCAGCCGAGCTACCGAATTTCTGAGCGACGAAGATTCCTGACATTACGGCAAATGCCCATCCGGCGGTAATAGCAATCCATCCGGCGTTTTCACCTTTTGAGCCTTTTAGTAAAACATTGGCAACTACACCGTCGCCCAGGAGAATAAGCACAAGCGTACCTATAAGTTCTCCGATAAAAGTAGAAGTTTGCATTTATTGGTTTTGTTGGTTTAGGTTGAATTGAGTAGCAATTTAATTTTTTTTTTGATATAACAACTAATCCATTAACATTAAAGCATTAAATTTGTAAGCGATTAAACCAAAACACGAGTGCCTGTAAAATAACACAGTGAGATAGGCCATTGGCAACTGAGGTATTTTAATGAAACATATCGATAAATATCTTAAATCTGTCCGTATCTTTACGCCTAAAGCATTGTTTTGTGTTGTATCCCTCATAAAAATGCACTTACTATCTGATGTAGCTATCTTAAATGATTTTACAACCTCTACTATAAGAGTATTGGCTACACTTTAAATTATATATTTATGATCTTAAATACCCTTTCTGCTATTTCTCCTGTTGATGGTCGATACCGTAAACAAGTGGAAGATTTAGCGAAATATTTTTCAGAATTTGGCTTGATTTATTACCGTGTTCGGGTTGAAATTGAATACTTTATTGCTTTAGTTGAATTACCTCTGCCACAACTTTCTACTTTTCAGAAATCGCATTATAAAGATTTAAGAGCTATTTATCAGAATTTTTCGGAAGAAGATGCACTTAAAATCAAAGAGATTGAAAAAACGACTAATCATGATGTAAAAGCCGTTGAGTATTTTATCAAAGAAGCTTTTGATAAATTGGATATCAGCCAATATGCTGAGTTTATTCACTTTGGCCTTACCTCACAAGATATTAATAATACGGCTATTCCGCTTTCTTTAAAAGAAGCGATAGATGCTAGCATTTCGCCTATTTTTGCTCAGGTTGTAGCAAAACTTCACGATTTGGCCGAACAATGGAAAGATATTTCATTGTTGGCACATACGCACGGGCAACCGGCATCTCCTACCCGATTGGGAAAAGAAATATTGGTTTTCTGTGAACGCTTAGAAAAACAAATCGAATTATTAAAGACTATTCCGTACTCAGCCAAATTTGGTGGTGCTACCGGTAACTTTAATGCACACCATGTAGCTTATCCTCAGACCGACTGGGTAGCCTTCGGAAATACCTTTGTAAACGAGCAACTAGGCTTGTATCGTAGCCAGAAAACTACGCAGATTGAGCACTACGATATGCTGGCAGCACTGAGCGATAATATCAAACGTATTAATAATATTCTGATTGATTTCTCACGCGATGTATGGACTTACGTATCGATGAGCTATTTCAAACAGAAAATCAAAGCAGGTGAAATCGGTTCATCGGCTATGCCACACAAGGTAAACCCGATTGATTTTGAAAACGCGGAAGGAAACCTTGGTATTGCTAATGCGCTTTTTGAACATTTTGCTGCTAAGCTACCTATTTCACGTCTGCAAAGAGACCTTACCGATTCTACTGTTCTAAGAAATCTGGGTGTGCCTGTTGCCCACACAGTTATTGCTTTAAAATCTCTGCTGAAAGGTTTAGACAAACTAGAGCTTAACAAAGAAGCCATAGACCACCACCTTGAAGAAAACTGGGCAGTAGTAGCAGAAGGTATTCAGACTATACTAAGAAGAGAAGGTTTCCCGAAACCTTATGAGGCGCTTAAATCGCTGACTCGTACCAACGAAAAAATAACCGAAAAGAAAATAAAGGAGTTTATTGATACCCTTGATGTAAGCGAAAAAGTAAAATATGAGCTTCGTCGTATCTCTCCTTTTAACTATACCGGAATTTAAGAAACAACCTCATCTTTCTTCCCTTTACCCGTAGCAGCATGAGCAATCATGTTGCTACATTTTTTATATTGGTGTTTACTTGCAAATACCCCAATCTCTCATCATTTTTGTAGTTTGTACTATCACAAAAGGCTAAGCCATGATACAGATAAGAAAAGTTTCTCCCAAACATCCTACTGGCAGGGCTTCATATTTTGTAAACATGAAAGTATCTACCCAACAACCATTTCAAATTGTCTATTCATTGTTCGAACATGAATACCTGGGCTTTCTTTTTGAATCCTTCATTATTCAGCTCAATGGAAAAGGCGAACTCACACTACTTAATCAGAACGTTTCTTCAAAAAATATCCGTGAATTTTCTGAGCGATTAGATACCATTGATTTCGAGCTCGTAAAACTCATTGATGCCATTCAACAAGAAGCAGTTCTTAAAAAATTTAATCTACGAAAAATAAGCCCGCTTGATTTTTTCCTGAAAGTTTTTGACCCCGAAAAAGGTGACAAACTTTTACAGGAAACTATTCATAGCTATATGGAAAAACACCGTTCACAGATTTTACATAAATTGCTTGAGAAGCAGGTTTTCATAATGGGTTCAGACGGTGAACCAACGTGGAAAGCGATACGAATGGTGCACGAAGGAGCAAAAGTGTTTTTTAACTTTATTCGTAACCAAGAAAACACACATTATTTTCCGACTATCAAATGTGAAGGCGAAAGAGTGCAATTTCAATTCAAAAACGCTAGTGTTATATGCGAAGAGCCTGCCTGGTTATTGATTGATAACAGGTTATATCATTTTGAAAAGCAGGTAGACGGCAAAAAACTAAGGCCGTTTCTGAATAAAAATCATATAATTATTCCTCGCAATATTGAAGATACCTATTACCAGAAATTTATTGCGCCCCTAATCGCTCAGTTCGATGTATTTGCACAAGGCTTTGAAATACGCTTTGAACGCCACGCCTCAAAGCCAGTTTTAACCATTAGCGAGGTTATAAACAGTAATCAGAAGGTAATGGCTACGCTTTTTGACAGTGACGAAGAAGAGAAAGATGACCGAGAAAGTAAGATAGTTTTTGATTTAGCCTTTCAGTACGGCAAATACACATTCCGATTCGATAGTTTTTCGACTGAGGCTTATGTAAATGTAGAAAAAAACGGCAACGACTGGATTTTTCATAAAGTAAAACGTGATTTAGTTTATGAACGCTACCAGATAACCCAATTGAAAGATTGGGGTTTAGACCTACGCCAGGGCCGACTATCTTTCACGAAAGCGCAGGCTTTCTCATGGTTGCAAAGCCATGCCACTTTGCTACAAGAAAAAGGCTTTACGGTTAAGCAAGATGAAAGTAATCTGGCTCAGAAACAGTATTTTCTGGGTTACTCCGCCATAGAGATAAACATTGAAGAAAAAAACGATTGGTTTGATATTCAAGCAAAAGTACGGTTTGGAGAGTTTGAAATTCCTTTTCTGAAACTCCGAAACCTGATTATAGCCAATAAACGTGAGTTTACGCTGCCCAATGGTCAGATTGCCGTTATTCCTGAAGAATGGTTTACACGTTATTCGGAGCTGTTTAGTTTTGTTGAAAAAACCATCGATGATGAAGTAATTCTGAAAAAACACCATCTGGTTTTGGTACAAGACCTAACCGACGAAGGACTGGCGCACTCGGTTATTACCCGAAAGCTCGAAAAACTTCGGAATTTTGAGAAAATAAACCAATATCCTACCCCACAGGGTTTATTAGCTACCTTGCGCCCCTATCAGAAAGCGGGCTACGATTGGCTACGGTTTTTATCAGAATATAAATTCGGCGGTTGCCTCGCCGATGACATGGGGCTCGGAAAAACTATTCAGACGCTGGCGTTTCTGCAATCGCAGAAAGAAATGGGGCTTGCACAAAACCCAAGTTTACTGATTATGCCAACCTCGCTGGTTTATAACTGGTTGAAGGAAATTGAAAAATTTGCACCCGACCTCAAGGCTTTTGTGTATACAGGTACTTATCGTGACAAAAATACTGAACAATTTGATAATTACGACCTAATCTTGACTTCTTACGGTATTGTTCGGATAGATATTGATTTTATTAAAGATTACCGTTTCCATTATGTTATTCTTGATGAGTCGCAATCTATCAAAAATCCGAGTTCTTATATTTCAAAGGCCGTAATGCAATTGAATAGTGCTAATCGTTTGATTCTGACTGGTACGCCGCTGGAAAACAGCACGATGGATTTATGGACACAGATGACATTCATTAATCCGGGTTTATTGGGCACACAGAGTTTCTTCAAAAACGAATATCAGATTCCGATTGAGAAACATCAGGACGAAAAACAAATGAAGCAATTGTATAGCCTTATCAAACCATTTATGCTTCGTAGGCATAAGTCGCAAGTGGCTACAGAATTACCTCCTAAAGTAGAAAGCGTACACTATTGCGACATGACCGAAGAGCAGGAGAAAACTTATGAAGAGGCTAAGTCGTACTACAGAAATATTATCTTAGAACAAATTGAGCAAGACGGCTTGGCTAAATCGCAGATGGTGGTTTTACAAGGTTTAACCAAACTTCGGCAACTGGCAAATAACCCTATAATGATTGATGAAAATTATGAGGGTAATTCAGGCAAAGACGAAGAGGTTTTACAAAAACTTGAAACCATTATAGAAGAAGACCACAAAGTTTTAGTTTTCAGCCAGTTTGTAAAACATCTTGCCATATTCAGACATTATCTTGACGAAAACAATATTCCTTATTGTTACTTAGATGGCTCAACCACAAACAGACAAGACCAAGTTGACCGTTTTCAGAATGATAAAACCATTAAGATATTCTTGATTTCGCTGAAAGCCGGAGGTTTGGGACTTAACCTTACAGCGGCCGAATACGTTTTCTTGCTAGACCCTTGGTGGAACCCCGCTATTGAAGCACAAGCCGTTGACCGTGCGCATAGAATAGGCCAACAGAATACGGTTTTCACCTATAAATTTATTACCCGAAATTCGGTAGAAGAGAAAATTCTGGCTTTACAGCAAAACAAAAGAAAGCTATTCGATAACCTGATTACTACTGAGGAAACCTTTGTAAAATCGTTGTCGAAAGAAGATATTTTAAATTTACTTGCTTAGAACAAAATACCCAATTATCTATTCAACGCATAAAATCAACAACATGAAAATAGTTTATCTTGACGCCTATACTATTAATGCTCTCGGAGATTTAGATTTATCAATCCTTAACACATTAGGAGATGTAACGCTCTACGACCGCACACATAAAGAGCAAATTATTGAACGTGCCAAAGACGCCGAAGTTATACTCAGCAACAAGTGCCAGCTTAATCGTGAAATTATCAGCCAGTTGCCCAATTTAAAATATATTGGTGTTACGGCTACGGGTTATAATATTATTGATGTGGCAGCGACCAAAGAGCATGGCGTTATAGTTACCAATGTTCGTGGTTATAGCTCGGCCTCGGTAGCTCAATTATCGTTTTCCTTAATGCTTAGCTTTACCAATCAGGTAGCACAACATGCTGAAAATATAGCTCAAACTTGGCCTTCTTCGGCCGATTGGTGTTTTTATCTGGCTCCGCTGGTTGAATTAGAAGGCAAAACACTTGGTATTATAGGCTTGGGTGATATTGGTAAAAAAGTAGCCAATATTGGCTTAGGCTTTGGCATGAAAGTACTCGCCAATAAAAGAGACCTCACAAGCGGCGGAATGGAAGGCGTAGAATTGTGCGAAATAGAGCACTTACTCAAAGAAAGTGACTTTGTAAGTTTGCACTGCCCTTTGACAGCCGATAACCAAGGTTTTATTAATAATGAAAACATAGCCTTAATGAAATCATCGGCTATCTTGATTAACACCTCTAGGGGTGGCTTAATTAACGAGGCCGATTTAGCCGATGCCCTTAACGCAGGCACAATTGCAGGTGCTGGGCTTGATGTGCTTTCAAATGAACCTCCGGCAAAAGAAAATCCGTTACTCACAGCCAAAAACTGTATCGTTACACCTCATATCGCGTGGGCGGGTGTAGAAGCACGGAAATTATTGCTAAGAGGCATCATAGAGAATATCAAGGCTTATCAGAAAGGCACACCTATCAATGTTGTTTCCTGATATTTTCATAAGCACTGCTTTTTCCTGCTTATGTTTAACGTATGAACTATTACCTTTCTGACTAAAAAGAAGCCATTGAAGATTGAATAATCGTTTTTTAAACAGGCTTTAAAAAATTCTTCATAGGCATAGGGGAAAGTGGGGCCTTGTTTGTCTTTGTTAAAAAACTTATGTATGCAACCTTTGCGTATATAAACGCATCATTAACAAAAACGAACATATACTATGAAACGTAAAGCCTTTGCCATTCTTGTTTTGTTTTGTATGCTTTTCGTTACCGAAACCAACGCGCAACGCCGTGGGTATAGGTATCGACATGTTCCTGCTCGTCCGTACGTTCGGGTTATGCCTCGTGTAATCGTTCCCCGAGTTATTGTGCCTCCTCCGGTAATCGGTTTTTCATGGGGTTATGGGCCACGAGTGTATGTAGCTCCACCGCCGATTATTATTGGAGGCGGAAGAGGCTGGCGCCATTATCACCGACGTGGACATAATTGTAACGAACATTGCCATAGCTGGCGTGATGACAGCTATTACCGTGATAGAGAACATCGCTATTACAATGAGCGACGAGACCGAGAGTATTATGATGGCAGAGATAGAAGATATGATGAAGACAGAAATCGTCCTTATAACGATAATGACCGTTACTATAATCGCCTGCAAAACAATCAGCAATCAGAACAAAAAACTTATGATTCTGACGAAGATTCGTACGACGAAGAAATAGTAGAAACTATTTGATTTGAATAAATTTAAGAGAATAACAGAAAGGGTAGGAAACATTTTTCTACCCTTTTTTATACCCAAATTTTCAACCTTCCATATACCAGTTTTGTAGAGAAACGGTTGCTGATAGTATTTAATATATCGAGAAACCTACTTCCTGCAATTCAATTTTTATTTGAACTAAATCTAAATAAGTCATTTTTTTTCTTGCATTCCTAAGTATCGAAATGTAGTTTTGCGCACTATTTAGATAAATTCTAAATAGATTACCACTTTTATGATAAAATTATACAACACAAATGAAGTTAAAACACTACTTTTTTTTACTACTGGTATTTTGCCAGGAGATTGCATTTGCCCAAAAGAAATCAATCTCCGGAAGAATAACAGAAGCAGCTACGGGTATTTCCCTACCAGGTGCCAGCATACAAATCAAAGGTTCTGACAGAGGTACTACTACAAATGCAGAAGGACAATTCAAACTGCAAGCAGAAGTAGGTGAAGTTTTGGTGGTCTCTTACATTGGGTTTTCTTCGCAAGAGATTACAATTAATACTAAAACAGAGTATATTATTAGCCTTGAAGCTGATAATAATCAACTTGGTGAAATAATTGTAACAGGTGCCTTAGGTATCAAACGCTCTTCTCGTGAGTTTGGTGGTGGTGCGCAGACAGTTAATAATGAGTACCTGAATCAGGGTAAAACTGTGAATCCACTTACGGGTTTAAGTAGTAAAGTAGCGGGTTTACGTATAAATATGTACGATAGTAAAGTTGACCCCCAGATTCAGATTATCATGCGTGGTAGCCGCTCACTTAATCGTAGTAAGAACTCTCCTATTTTCGTGGTTGACGGTGTTCCGGTGCCTGAAATTGGTCGTTTAAACCCTAACGATATCGAAAGCATTACGGTATTGAAAGGAGCCAACGCCGCAGCCCTTTATGGCTCTGAAGGTGTAAACGGTGCCTTGATGATTACAACCAAAACAGGTAGCCGTGGTAAAGGTACTATCAAGTTTAGCAATACTACTACATTCTCAAATGTGTTTATGTTGCCTCCGGCACAAAACAAATTCGGACAAGGAGTAAATGGCGTATATAACCCAACTCAATACGAATCGTGGGGGCCTGCATTTGATGGCAGCACTAAGCCTATCGGAGGTGTATTGCCAGATGGTACAACTGCACAACAACTTTATGCAGCGCCATCAAGAGACAACCGCCTTGATTTATTTAATACTGGCCTTAATCTTCAAAACGACTTATCGTTTTCGGGTGGTGACGATAAAAGTACTTATTTCTTCTCTTTACAAGATGTACGCATTAAAGGGATTATTCCTAGCGACGAAAGCAGCAGAACAGGCGGGCGTTTCAACGGTACTCGTTCATTTGGTAAGTTAAAAACTTCTTACAACGTAAATTACGTTGATTTCAAGAGCAACACTACACCTGATGGCCCGTGGATTACGGCTTATCAGATGCCTGCTAATCTTGATTTCAAAAGTTTAGAAAACTGGAGAGACCCAAACAGCCCGGCAAACCCATTGAATTTCTTCACTGATTTGCAGAAAAACCCTTACCATCAAATTGATAATTACCGTAATGACCTTAAACAACAAACTTTAAACGGGAAAGTTGAGTTAGAATATCCGCTTACATCGTGGTTAACAATTACTGAAAGAGCTGGTATATTTTCACGTACCAACGAAACCCGTAGTACTGTTGGTAAATTTGAGGCTGCTGGTCGTAGAAATATCAACGGTTCTGTATCTGACGGAAACGAAAACTTCAAACGTTTCAACAATGATGTTATCCTGACGGCGCAACAAAAATTCGGTGAGTTCTCAACCCGTTTGATACTTGGCCAGAATTTCCGTTCTGATTATACAAAATCAACTACTATCAGTTCATCAAACCTTACTTTACCAGACCTTTACAACCCGGGTAGTCGTATCGGAGAGCTTGGAGGTAGTGCTGGTATCACCCGTTACCGTTCGATGGCTGCTTACGGAGAATTTACCGGAGGTTTCAGAAATTTCCTTTTCTTAACCTTAACAGGTCGTAACGAATGGGTGTCAGTATTAAATAAAGAAAACCGTTCGTATTTCTATCCTGGTGTTAGTACTTCATTTGTATTTACCGATGCTATACCGCTTTTCAAAGGTATTCCTGCGTTATCATACGGTAAAATATTTGCTTCATATAACAAAACAGGTAACGTAACGCTAGACCCTTACTCGCTAAATAACCCATACAGCCAGATTAACGGTTTTCCGTTCGGAAACCTTGTAGGTTTCACACCGGGCACACGTTATCCAAACCCAAATATCCAACCTGAGTTTGTAAGTTCATTCGAAGCAGGTGCGCAATTAAGTTTGTTCCAGAATCGCTTAAACATTGAGGGTAGCTATATCTTCTCTGACTCTAAAGGACAAATCTTCAACGCAACCACTTCTCGTGCTACAGGTTACAGCAGTGCAATCGTAAACGCTGGTCGCCTTACCAACAGCATTGTAGAATTAACAGTGAGTGGAGACGTTATCAGACGTGAAAATTTACAGTGGAATATTGGTTTTGCCTTTACGCATATCAACAACCAGGTTAAAGAACTATACGAAGGCTTAACTTCATTCAATATCTTCCGTCAGTCTTATGCCAATATTGGCCAAGCTTATCCAAGCTTACAAGTAAGCGATTACCAAAGAGACCCACAAGGCCGAGTAATTATTAACCCAAACACAGGCGAACCGCTTATTGCCGCAGATCCTGTACATTTGGGCACAATGGTGCCACCTTACCAAATGGGGCTTAACACTTCACTGCGTTTCAAAGGCTTCTCAGTAGCGGCACAGTTCGACTGGCGTATGGGCGGTTGGTTGTATTCTGAAATTGTACCACGTATGTACACTGCAGGAACAGACCCACGTACTGCCGAATTTAACCGTGAACCGTTTATTTTCCCTAACTCGGTTATCAGAACAGCCGATGGTAATTATGTAGAAAACACATCTGTATACTCGAAAGGAGACAAAGCTTACTGGACAAAACAAGGTGAAGTGCAGATAAATACTGCTGCAAAATCAGATTATTTCAAACTACGCGAACTCAACATTTCTTATAGCATGCCGGCACAATGGCTAGGTAACAGAAGATTCGTAAAAGAAGCTTCACTTGGGTTTATTGCCACCAACTTGTTTATTATCCGTCATAAAGATAATAACTACGGTGATCCAGAATACCTCTATAATACAACTGATGGATACATCAGTTTCCGTCAAGTACCTCCTTTCCGTACTTACGGTTTCAATTTAAATGTTGGATTTTAATAGAACGTTACTCATGAAAAATACATTATCAGTTATTCTTATATTTATTTCTGCCGTTGCCTTTACATCTTGTAGCGACTACCTCGATGTAAACGACAACCCAAATGCCCCGGTTTCAGAGAACCTGAAACTGAGTGCAAAGCTTCCGGCAGCATTGGTTAGCTCTGTTAACCAGGAGAGTGTTCAACTTAACCAAATCGGTGCTTTCTGGGGTGGTTATTGGGGCACTACAAGTGAGGGGGTAAACTTATTCCCTGATTTAAAAAACTACAATGGGCCTGCTATTCGTCACCAACGTGATGGTATTCCGGTGTGGGAAAACGCTTACACAAACTTGCTTTATTACCAGTTAATACGTGAGCAAGCTACCAAAGAAGATTCTTTCTTTTATTTGGGAATAGCTAAAATTATGCAGGGATGGCATTTTTTAAGATTGGTTGATATTTACAACAATATCCCGTTCGACCAAGCGCTTCAGGGTACTATTTTCCCTACACCACGCTATGAAGACGGTAAAACAGTTTATGAGAAATCAATAGCACTTATCAGCGACGGTATGGAAGATATTAAAGCTGCAAGAGCAGGTTCAGAACCAGGCAACGACGATGTATTATTTAAAGGAAACCGTACACTTTGGTTGAAGTTTGGAAATACCATTAAACTACGTGCATTGGTGCGCCAAAGCGAGGCTGGTAACGACACTTATGTAAAAGCCGAGGCACAGAAAATACAGGCAGAAGGTAGTGGTTTCCTGGGTGCTGGTGAGCACGCAGCTATACAGCCGGGTTACCTTATGACAGCCGGAAAAATGAATCCGCTCTGGGAAAACTTTTACCGTAATGTACAAGGTATCAGCACAGCAAACCATATTGATATACGTCCGACAGCGTACTTGATTGAACAATATAAGGTCAGAAACGACCCCCGTTTAGAGCAACTTTATACAGCAGTTGGGAACGATTATAAAGGCGTTTTGTTTGGTAATCCAAATGCAGAAGCAGAATACAACCGTTCTGCGACTTCATTATTCAAAGGCCCACAAGAAAACAGTAACAGACCGGGTGGCGTATTCAAAAGTGCTACACAGGCCACTATTTTGTTAAGCTCGTTCGAGAGTCTGTTTTTACAGGCAGAAGCAGCGCAAAGAGGCTGGATTAGCGGATCAGCTAAAAGCTTTTATGATTTAGCCGTTGGCGAATCGTTTGTGTATGTAGGTACTACCGGCATGAGCATTGACAATTACCTTGCACAAAGCAATGTAGCTTACAATGCAACCATCGAACGTATTATTGAGCAAAAATGGTTGTCGCTTAATAGTATTAGCAGCATTGAAGCCTGGAACGACTACCGCCGTTTAAGCTTACCAAATTTCCCGAATTCATTAGATGCAGCCTCTGCTACTGACAGACCTTTGCGTTTAATGTACCCAGAGTCAGAAAGACAAACCAACAACGTAGAAGCCACTAAACAAGGCAACGACGATATGGTTTCAGCTCGTGTATGGTGGGATACGAAATAAGTTTAGTATTGTGTAGCCTATAAATGACAAGAGCCATCTCCAAATTGGGATGGCTCTTTAAGATTCTGGTCAATTAGCGAACTCACAAATCTAGCACCATCATAAACCATAATAATTTTCTGGTGCTTTTACGGCTTCAAATAAATCTCCGCCCTCTACTTCCAATTTTTGCGTAGCATTGTCTTCTGAGTACGACTAAAACAATCTTACGCACATTTACTATTTAACCACATCCAATTCAGTTGGTCTTCTAATCCTGCAACAAAACCATTAATGCCTGGCTGCCTGGGGTCATTTGGTCTAGTAGTTTTAATTTATTTTCGTATAGAATAGAATCGAATTTAAATTATCTTATAGATATTTTATGGCTATTAATGACAAGAATGAGGGGATTTACGCATAATATATACAAGCGTATTATACTTATAAAACGAAATCAAGAGGTGAGAGATTTAAGTTTGCTTCGTTTATTAGCGGCTGAACAAGGCTTGTTTTGTTAGAGTTTATCCAGATTGACCCTGACCGCCTCCATTTGGTTGTGTCTGATAGTAGCAGTATGTTGGTTCTTTCACATAAAAAAAGCCCCTAAGAATGTTCTTAGAGGCTTTACAATAAAATCCTGGCATCTACTTACTCTCCC
Organism: Emticicia soli; assembly: GCF_037860775.1. Lineage (NCBI taxonomy): Bacteria > Pseudomonadati > Bacteroidota > Cytophagia > Cytophagales > Leadbetterellaceae > Emticicia > Emticicia soli. The sequence continues at coordinate 47,449 of NZ_JBBEWC010000022.1, forward strand.
GAGGATGAACTCAGTACC
>NZ_JBBEWC010000023.1:0-37380 GCF_037860775.1 Emticicia soli
ACAAAAATCAAAAATATAACGAAAATTATACTTTTTCACTTGTTTGAATCATAGAAATCGCGGCTGACCGTTAAATCAAAGTTCAGACATAATTCACTAAACAAAAACAACATCATGAACTTACAATTAAACAATAAAACAGCATTTATCAGTGGCTCAACTGCCGGTATTGGCTTTGCCATTGCACAACGATTATTGAACGAAGGCGCAACGGTTATTATCAACGGCCGCTCACAAGCCAGTGTCGATAAAGCCGTGGCTGAATTGAAAACCCTTAGCAATAATGATAAAGTATCGGGCATTGCAGCCGATTTCGCCAAGGTCGAAGAAGTAAACAACCTGATTAGTCAACTGGCAGAAGTTGATATTCTGATAAACAACACGGGTATATTTGAACCAAAAGCATTTGCCGAAATCCCCGATGAAGACTGGTTGAGGTTTTTTGAAATAAATGTAATGAGCGGTATCCGCCTTGCCCGCCACTTCTTCCCGAAAATGTTAGCCAAAAACTGGGGCCGTGTTATTTTTATTTCGAGCGAAAGTGCCATTGCTATTCCGAGCGAAATGATACACTATGGCATGACAAAAACCGCTCAGTTGGCTATCAGCCAGGGCATGGCGCAACTTACGGCAGGCACCAACGTAACGGTAAATTCTATTTTGCCCGGCCCAACCAAATCGAGGGGTGTTGAGGGCTTCATCTCCGACCTTTCGGTGGCTGGCAATACCACAACCGATGCAGTTGAGCAGAATTTCTTTAAAGAAACCCGCCCGGCTTCTTTGCTGCAACGCTTTGCCGATGTACAAGAAATAGCCGACACCGTAGCTTTTTATGTAAGCCCACTAGCAGCAGCTACCAACGGCGCATCGATTCGTGTTGACGGTGGAATATTGAAGACTTTAGGATAAGCATAAGCCATTTTTAATACGCATACGCAAGTGTCTGTTAACCCTGCCACTTAGTAGCGTATCTTTAAAAATTATGATTTGGCCCAAGCCAATTACATAGAAACAGATTATAAAAATACAATAAAATCTGATTTTTATCTAAAACGGCGAGGCAAGAATGCACCAACCTTGGGTAATTATCGGGACGTGAAACTAAAATAGGGAACAATTTTGCTACAAAATTGGCCAACTGAAAGCTGGCATGGCTTTTTTAGCTTATAGGGCAGGAGTATAAACTTTAAATTATTTTAAGTTATGCAAAATCAAAAAGACAACCAGCGCAGAGACGAAGATAAAAACACGTCGACACAACAAGGAGGTAACAGAAATGCACCTCAACAAGGCCAACAAAACAACCCGAATCAGGGTCAACAAGATGCTAACCGTCAGGGTCAGCAAGGCCAGGAAAACTGGAACCAAGGCCAACAAGGTGGCAATAAAAATATGCCTCAACAAGGCCAACAAAATAGCTCAGGCCAAGGTCAGCAAGGTCGTGAATATGATGCCAACGGTCCGTCGAACAGAGACAGAAATGACCACGATAGAGACAACGCAGGCCAGGATAGCAGATACAACCGACCAGAGATTGAGCCGCAGACTGATACAAACAAACCTGAGATTCAGGATGTATAGTCTATAAAATTGCATTCTAATATTTAGAATATAAAACAGGTTGCCCCGAACAAGTTTTGAGGCAACCTGTTTGTTTTTTGGGATAATAAAATTCGGCACCCAAAACATTTAAGAAAATGGAAAGTCTGAAACATACACAACGCAAATGGGCATTGCCTACCGCCCCCAGCAGAATTAAGGTTTTGATAGATAAAACATTGATTGCATTTTATGAGGCTGTTTCAAAAGTTTTTTGTACCAAATAATATTTGGAAATGACCCCACCCTAACCCTCCCCAACTGTGGGGAGGGGACGATCGGCCGCTGCCGTTGGGGAGTGAGGTCTCTACCTTGCCAAATATTCTTTTGTGCTATTTTCTTTTAAGACAGCCTCTTTATTTCTCCCTGCCCCCTCTTCCCAGATACTATTCAACTTTTCCCCCTCTGCCCTAACCCCTCTGCCCTTACCCCTATGCCCCACGCCCACAACTTGAACCAACTTGAATCACTTTGAACAAGCCCAAAACGTGCCGTTTATCTTTATTTGCTGAAAAAATAAAGCAAATATGAAAAAGTTAATCTTTGCCCTGCTATGCATAGGCACTATGGCTGCAACAGCCCAAAAGAACAAAAACAAAGCGGCAAAAGAGCTGCCAACACCAACCGACTACACCATTAGCCTGAGCCCCGACAAGTGGGAGTTTAAGCCGGACAAAGTTCAGTTTTTTGATAAAGATGGCAAACAAGCCATGCGCATCATACAGGGGAATCAGGGAGCTGTTTTGCTGAAAGACGTGATTTTTAAAGATGGCACTATTGAATTTGATTTTGAGCCTAGCGCACCCATGACCCTGATGTCGTCGCCGTCGGTGTATTTCAGGGCTAACATTGAGAAGTTTGATACCGAGATTTTTTACATCAGAGGTCGGCCGGGTAATCCTAGAGCAAACGATGGTATTCAGTATTGTCCGATTCTGAACGGCGTGAATATGTGGGATATGTACCCAAATTATCAAGGCCCGGCGTGGTTTGAAGAAGGCAAAACCAACCATCTGAAAATGGTGATTTCGGGGCAACAAATGCGGGTCTATGTAAACGATATGAAAAAGCCCGCCTTACAGATTCCGAAACTGGAGGGTAATATACAAGAGGGTGCACTAGCCATTGATGGCGGCATGGTGGTAACGAACTTTCAGCTAAAACCAAATGTGGTAGAAGATTTACCAGCCTTTGAAGGCCCCGATTTAACCGACCACGATGCCAATTATATCAGAAACTGGGTCATAAATGCCCCTGCCGAATTACCTACGCTTACCGAAGTAAGCCCTATTGATTTACCTAAACCCGAAACTTTTACTGAGTCTATTTCGGCCGAAAGAGAGGGCTTAATAAATCTGAGCCGCAAATTTGGCAATAATGAAAAACGCAAGGTAATATGGCTTAAAGCCAAGATTAAGAGCGAAAAAGACCAGAAAATGCTAATGCAACTGGGTTTTAGCGACGAAGTATGGGTTTTTCTGAACAAGCAGATGGTGTTTCTGGATAAGAATTTTTACCTCATACACCCTATGCGTAAATATCCAGAGGGGCGCATTTCTTTGCAAAATTCGAAAGTGAATCTGAACCTGAAACAAGGCGAAAACGAAGTATTAATAGCACTCGCCAACGATTTCTACGGCTGGGGCATTATAGCAAGGCTCGAGAGCATGGACGGGATTACGTTTGTTAAGTAATTATGCCTGTAAATTGTATTTTAGAGTATGTTTAAAATTTATGATTCGACCTGCAAAGCAATCTTTTTTTGCTATACTGCGTTGCATTTTTTCGATGTAGCTGCTGGCTACATCTGCAAAATGACGCCTTGTCTAGCCAAAAAACATTTGCTTTTCAGTCAGAATAACAAAATTTAAACATACTCTTACTTTAAAAAGACTTACTTCCACCATCCGCTCAATAAATAATTATACCTTTTAATAAAAAAACCTATGAATACCTGAATTATATTTATACATTTGAGAAAGTTTAATTCTATATCCGTATTGTGCAAATAGAATTTGTACTTGATTTTTTAGGGTGTGATAATTCAATCAACTTGAAAGCCATGAAAACGAATATTTTACAAAATATCGTAAAACTTTCTGGTGTTTGTACACGTGTAACCAAACCCTTTTAATCCTTGTATAGCTTCATCATTTAAAAGAATTCAGGAAGCCCACAGCGTGGGGATGAAAAAACTATAACATTTTAACGACATAATAGTGTTGAATAAAAACGTAATTATTTTAAGCCAGATGAGGTCTATCTCGTCTGGCTTATTTTTTAATTAAAATGCCGCCCATACTCAAGAATACAGCAACATAATCTCAGTTATTCTTCTTTAAACACCTATCAGCACTACTGCTTTTCTGTAATAGTATTGGTGGCTATCAGTTCAAGCTTTTTTTCCAGTTCTTCAATGCGAGCCAGTTGCTTTTGCAGGGTTTCTATTTGCTGCTGCTGGGCTTGTATTTGCTGTTGTTGCTCTTTTACGGCATTTACCAGAGGCATCACAAAGTCAGAATAGGCCAGCGAGTATGTGCCATCGTCGGCTTTTTTTAAGCCGCTGAACTGAATATTTAGCTCTTGCATTGTTGCCTCAATATCTTGTGCTATAAAACCATCGTGGCGGGTTTTGGTAGGGTCAGCAATAAAATTGTATGACGCCGTTTTGAGTTTGCTGATAAACTCAAGCCCAAGAGCCGAACTGTACACAATGTTTTCTTTCAGGCGGCGGTCTGAGACGTTGGTCCAGGGCACTTGCCCTTCAATTACGGTTACGCTGTTACTACCAATACGCACCTTGTTTGATGCATTTACTACCGCATAAGCACCCAGAGCCATAGCATTAGAAAGATTGCTGGCACTGGCATCGGCAAGAAACCCCACAAAGGTATTATAACTACCTATTACGTTGGTTGTGCCTGTTCGGTTACCCATACCCACATTATAGCTACCAGTTGTTGTGTTTGTAAGCGCCTCTTTTCCAGACCCTGAATTATGCGACCCCGTGGTGTTGTTGTAAAGTGCTTGCTCTCCGTTTGCATTATTGCCAAAGCCCGTCAGGTTATTATATAGTGCGTCTTTGCCTGTGGCGGTGTTTGCCCAGCCGGTGGTATTAAGCAGCAAGGCCGAGTTACCAAGTGCTGTATTAGAATAGCCCGTTGAGTTTAGGAGTGCTTGAAACCCAATGGCTGTGTTTTCAATACCGGTGGTGTTTTTCATGAGCGAGCGCACACCCAAGGCAGTATTTTCGTAGCCGCTTGTATTACTCCAAAGGGCCGAGTCGCCGACGCTTGTGTTTTCGTAGCCTCCCAGGTTACTTTTGAGTGTATTATTTCCCAGGGCGGTGTTAGAATAACCTGTCGAATTGTTGAAGAGTGCCTCCTGCCCAACAGCAGTATTGTTGTGCTTTACAGTACTGAAAAACAAAGCTCTGTAACCAACAGCCACATTACCTAAGCCCGACCGATTGTTGTACATAGCCTGATAACCAAGCGAGATATTTTGGCTACCCGACATATTAAGCATCATGGCGCCGCTCCCTGCAGCCACATTGCTGCCGCCTGACAGGTTATTGAGCAAGGCACTTGCCCCAAGAGCGGTATTGTTGTGCCCCCCTGTATTTAGGCTTAATGCCCAATACCCAACGGCCGTATTCTGGTTACCTCCTAGGTTCTTGTTCAGCGAAAGGCTACCCAAAGCTGTATTCGAACCACCGGTAGTATTACTACCTAGTGCATCTGTACCGGTAGCGGTGTTGTTGGTTCCGCTTGTATTTAACCTCAGGCTACCCATACCTATGGCCGTATTGTTACCACCTGTTGAGTTTAGCAGGGCATAAGCACCAAGAGCCACGTTGTCGGCCCTCATGCTGTCTCTGTTGGCTTTACCCGATATGCCTGAAGGGCTTATGGTTATAGCCCCACGCACATCGCTAAAGGTTGAAATCTGGGCATGGGTGCTTATACTAAGCACAAGCATGGCAATAGTAAGTCTGTTTTTCATAAAGAATTGTGTTTTATTTAAAAAAGGATACTTCGAGCTTGTTTTTCAGAACAATGCCCGTTTGGCTTAAAAAAGATGTGACGGAATTAGCTATACTATCCGAATGGAAATAGCAAAAAAGGAATCGTGTTCTAAATTAGGCAGAAGTGCCCTGAAATCAGAAAAGCATCAGCAAAAAACAAACAAATTATTTACTAAACGGTTTTGAGTATAGCTTATGAAGCGTATTATGCTGCGTATATTTATTAAGTCTAATTATTGATTATCAGCAACTTACAATCACATACCGCTAAAAGCATCTTTAACTGTGTGTAAGGTTTTGCTCTTACACAAGCTGATTTTCGGCAATGCAATGCATGGCAAAGCGTCTGAAACTTTCGGGCAGGCGGCCGATTACGCCTTGCAGGTGTACAAAGAAGAAATAACGCTCAATATCAAGCCCGTTGATGTCTACCACCTGAAGCTCGCCGCTTTTGAGTTCCTTGCCAATAGCGTGTATTGAAAGGAACGAAAAGCAGTCGGTGCTTAACAAAAAGTTTTTGATACTCTCGGTACTGGCCAGAATCGCCTTTACATTCAGCTCGTGCCAGCCTATACCGATTTGCATCAATGCTTTGCGGATAATCTCGTTAGTGCCAGAGCCTTGCTCTCGCAACACAAAATCAAGCGTTGGCAATATGGCTGCCGAAATAGTGGCGTCTTTGTTTACCTTCGGATTCCCGTAGCGACTCACAAGCACAATTTCATCTTTCAGAAATGCCTCGTATTTCATCGATACGTTGTCTGATAACCCCTCAACAATGCCTAAATCAATCTCTTTTTGTTGCAGCCATTCTTCTACCTGATGCGAGTTACCGTGTAATATTTTTATCTTTATTAACGGATATTTATTATGAAATGCGGCAACGAGTGTGGGTATTATGTAGTGCGAAAAAGTAGTGCTTGCCCCTAGCCTGAGTTCTCCGGCAGTTTTGCCGTCGAGTATGCCCAGGTTTTCGTTCATTTGCTCATAAATGCCTGTCAATTGCTGGGCATAACTAAGCACCATTTGTCCCGTTTCGGTTAAAAGCAATCGGTTGCCATTTCTTTCAAAAAGATTCCGCCCTGCCTGCACTTCAAGCTCATGGATATTCTTACTTACGGCAGGTTGAGAAATATTCAGGTCTTGCGCCGCCTTGCTGAAATTGAGATGCCTGGCGGCTGCAATAAAAACCTGTATTTTGAAATCGATGGCTATCATATTGTGGTGTTTATACTAATCGAAGGCATATATACTGCATATTGCGCTCAGTTCCAAAAAACTATCAAACAAATGCTTTATGCACAGGCTGCTTTAGGCGGCCGTCCAATAGATTTTTGATAAGAGAAACAAACCCAACATTGATAAGCCCGATACCAACAAAAACAATATTGTCATGTATTTCAGTAGTAGCGGCTGGTCTTTTCTTATTTCGGGCTTAATATCTGCTAGTTCCATTGTGCATTTCGTTTTGTATGCAACAAATGTACTGGGTTTATGAGCGATACTAAAGCGATAGTTTTTTATCTGCTATAACTAAAAGTTATGGAATAGAGTTAGTTTTATGGGATTTTATTTGGGAATGGGGTGATTGTAGGTAGTTTTGCTTTTGTCTCGACCGAGTCTCTCGTGTGCCAAAGACAGTGCTAGGCAAGAGGACTCGGTCGCTGGGGTTTAACACAGAGCCATGCAAAGCGGCAGAGTCCTCTTGCTTTGCCTAGGCAAGCGCACACGAGAGACTCTGCCGAAACAGAAAAAACACCGATTTTGTCTCGACCGAGTCTCTCGTGTGCCAAAGACAGTGCTAGGCAAGAGGACTCGGTCGCTGGGGTTTAACACAGAGCCATGCAAAGCGGCAGAGTCCTCTTGCTTTGCCTAGGCAAGCGCACACGAGAGACTCTGCCGAAACAGAAAGTGGTTGCTTAAAAAAATGTTTGCCAAAAATGCTGTCAGTAGGAGATTACACTGACAAATTCCTTGCTTAAAACCTATTATATAAAAACATATATACCCGTATTAAAATTTGAAAACTAAATGGTTTTAACGGATAAAACTGAAAGAATTTTGCCAATGGATTGATATAGAGAATCAATGCCATTAGAGAAATATTTTTCAATAAAATCCGATGATATACCCTAATAATTTTTCATTTTACCCAACGCAGTATCAAGCGAAGTTTTCAGTTTATTAAGTGCTCCCTCAACCGCCTGCTCATTCGTATCAGCAATGTTTGTAACCGCAATGGGCTGTTTTCCTTCCAGCCGGGCTTCTATCAGGCATCTCTTATCAGGGTGCCCATCTCTACTTCCATTCTCATCTGAAAGATGTAGTTCAATGCGAGTGATTTTATCGTATCTGCTTAATTTATCTTCTATTAAGGAAGTAAAATATTCCGTGAATCTTTCGTTCCCTTCAATGTTTTTATCGGTATTAATTTGTATAGTCATACTATTTTTTTTACATGACAAAATTTATTTTAAAGACTGATTTGTAGGTAATATTAATTCATTTTCCCAAGAATGTCTGCTCCCTTAGCAAAGAATGTTTTCACGGCATCCCTCTGGTCAAGCGTAAGTATTTCTGGATTAATATCCATTGCTGCACTTTTAACGGCCTCTGCTTCTTTTAACAAAGAAGGATATTTTGCCATCTGTATATTCTGTAATATACCCGATAATATTTCCGCAGCTTTTCTTATCTCGTCAGCATGAGATGTTTCAAAAGGTTTTTTGGTGATGTTGTTGGCACATTCCTTCGCTTTCTCCAAATCGCCTTTAATATCAAAATCAACTTCCCCAGCCATAGCACTTATTGCAGCGTTCAACTTTAAAAGTGCGTCATTGGTGTAAGCGTGGTCGAGCGTCATTTTGTTTTTATCATTACTCACAAACGCTATGTATTCAGTTACTGTACTATTGTTCTCATGTACATCCAAAGCATCAGTTGTGACTATTTCGGCTTTATTCTCTCCTTCTTTGCTTTTGCAACTAATAGAAGTTACCGATACAATAAGAATAGAGAGACCTATTAAAGGTGCAAGCCAGCCATATTTTTTACTTTCAGTTTTAATCATTGTCATAATAATATATTTAGAGTGTGTTTAAATTTTGTTTTTCTGACCGAGAAGCAAAGATTTTTTTGCTAAACAAGCGGCCGCCGCTGCGGGCGTATTTTGCAGATGTAGCCGGCAGCTACATCGAAAAAATGCAACGCAGTGTAGTAAAAAAAGCGGACGCCGCGCGGATTACTTCGTAGGTCGAAATACAATTTTTAAACATACTCTTAATTGCTTTTAGATTGCGAACAAAAAGCAGCGAACCCATGTATATCTAAAATATCAGTTAGACTCTGTTTCGAGCAACTATCAATCGTTTAGAAAGTCGAAAAAAACGTTTGGGTTTAAAGAATGATATGGTATATATGGAGTTTTTTACTGTCTACTACTTTTTCTTTCATTTAACTCTGTTTTCATTCAAATGTTATCCAATGCTTTTTCAGGGCTTAGTATGTTTGCCTGTGCTAGCCGAATAAGATTTAAATCAATTTGTAATTGTTATTTCTGTACTTTTTAAAATTCAAAGAATTCTCTGTACCCGGCACAACCAATGAATTAGAAAAGTATTATAAGCTATAGCACCCCAATAAGAGCAAAGCAACTATGGTAAAAAAGGTGATATATTGAGAATATTAGTAAAGAACATTTTTACCTCTATTACTCTAATTTTGACGCTACTATGATTTTGAAGGCTTAATAATTAAGGGTTTACCATCGCTATTCGTGTTATTCTTTAATGGCACAGGAAATGCCCCTGCCATTTCGCTTATAATGTTTATCAGTTCCGTTCCTGAAGGAATGACGATTTTTGTATTAGAGATAAGGGAGTTTTCAACTGCCTCCAACTTTCTCAATAGTTGGGCATTTCCGGTAAAAAATTCATCAGCCGCAACATTTACCAGTTTTATGGCCTCTGCTTCACCCTCTGCATGCAAAACTTTTGCACGTTTATAGCCTTCCGCTTCCTTTATTTTGGCTCTTTTAACGCCATCAGCCACAGTTTCAGCTGCTGTAGCATAGTCGATTGCGGCAATTTTTTCATTTTCTGCTTTTACCACTTTGTTCATGGTTTCCTGCACATCGGCCGGCGGATCAATTTGTTTTAATTCAGTTCTGACAATTATAATTCCCCAACTCTCTGTTTCATTTTTAAGTGTAGTGTGCAGTTCGGCATTTATCTTACCTCGCTCGCTATTGGCAGATCTTAAAGTAAGTGTGCCTATAATATTTCTCAAAGTAGTGCGGGCAAGATTGACAATTTGCAATTTGTAATCGTTAACGTTATAAAGAGAACTTTTTACATTTTTTTCTTCTTCAAGCACCCTGAAATATATTTGAGCGTCTACACTAGCGTTAAGATTATCGTTGGTGATGATTTCCTGTGGCTGTGCATCCACCATTTGTTCTGTAATATTTACGATATACATTTTATCTATGAAAGGAATAATCCAGTAGAACCCAGGATGAGCAAATTTGTTATATTTACCGAGTCTTTCAATTAAACCTCTATGTGTTGGCCGTATAATATTTACCCCGGAAAAGAACAACGACACGATTACCCCTATGATGATTAATAATATTTGTATGTTCATATTGTTGTTTGATTATCAGATATTTACAAAAAAAAATGAGGTGTTTTAGAAAACTAATATTCATTGTTTTTTGTGTCTGAATATTGGCTCATATAGGATAATAAATAATTTTTCGACTTGATATTATTTAAAAAAAATGCTGATAATAAGTTATTGGCATTTTTGGAATAAGACTAAAATATAGCGGACAATTGATTTGGATTGAGAGTGTTATTATTTTTGTAAGGATACTATATAATGTACACAAAATTACATTTAATTCATCTGCAAATCCTTACAACATTCTGGCAAATAATTACATAATTCACATATTATATTTGTTTTTTCTGCAAATACTTGCCAAATCAGATAGTGAGCTAACTTTAATTGCTTTAATTTTCCCTCCACTTTTAACACAGAGGTATGCAAAGCGGCAGAGTCCTCTTGCTTTGCCTAAGCAAGCGCACACGAGAGACTCTGCCGAAACAGAACGATTGAATCTTCCCTAAATCGGCATTAGCACAATCACTTTAAACTCAATCCACTACCATCAAGCATAGCGTTCTCAGGGGCATTGCTGGCGTAGACAATGGCTATGCTATCGCCAATCATAAAATGGTCGAAAAGCTCGTTGCTTACTTGGGTTTTTAGTTGGTGGGTGTATCCGGCTACTTTGTAGTCAATCATTAGGCTTTGCGTTTTTCTGTTCGTTGGCTTGGCCACTATCACTCCATTTGTATGCGCCGGCGATGCTTTAATGCTTGCTATGTAGGTATCTCTTTGCGTTTTCAGATAAAAGGCAAGTATTGCGCCTAATACTAGGCCGCCTATCATAAAATAAGCCATTCCTCTCGATTTCTGGAAGAATATCGTTTTTTCTTTTGGTATCATAAAATATCGTGTAGGTTTTGCTTTTTAGTCTTACGCTCAATTTACTGAAAATTACCGATTCCTACAAATATATAGCTATAAAACAGGTTTTTGTCTCGACCGAGTCTCTCGTGTGCCAAAGCCAGTGCTAGGCAAGAGGACTCGGTCGCTGGGGTTTAACACAGAGGCAGGCAAAGCGGCAGAGTCCTCTTGCTTTACCTAGGCAAGCGCACACGAGAGACTCTGCCGAAACAGAAGCCATTGCCTAGCCGGAGGACTCGGTTGCTATGTGTACTAAAATATCTTTTTGCTTCAAGTTGTCGGCACAAGATTCCACATCGATAGAAAATAAAAATTGCGAGATTTTGCGAGAATCTCGCAATTTTTATTTTTCTTTACTTCCAACAAACAATATTCTATGCTAGAATCCGCTCCTTCTCTCTCATCTTTTTCGCCTGAAATAATTAAGTTGATAAGCAAACTTCAGCTTAACGGACAGATGAGGAAATTTCAGGACGAATACCTTTATTGGGATAAACTAAAGTACAAAGCCAAAGACTGCACACCCGAAGAATTGTGGCAAGCAGTAAAATTATTTCGTTTGACACGTAGCAATCATTTAAAGTTTGGAGATTATACATTCAGCTATATGATAAGCGATTATATGCAACGAGCTTTGCATCAGTTCGATATGCATATCGGTGGTACACTAAGTAGTAATATTGGTATATCAGAGAGCGATAAAAATAAGTTTATCATTAGTTCAATCATTGAGGAGTCTATTTCGAGTAGCCAGATAGAGGGGGCAAATACTACCCGAAAGCAGGCAAAAGAGATGATTCAGCGAGAAAAAACGCCAAGAACTAAGTCGGAACAAATGATTATGAACAATTATGTTACGATGAAACACATTGTTCAACATAAAAACGAAGACATAAGCCCTGAGCGAATACTAGAGATTCATCGGCTAATAGCTATTAATACTTTAGATAATGCGGCCGATGGAGGGAAGTTCAGAGACAATGACGATATATATGTTATTGACCATAGCAATAGCGAAATAGTGCATACGCCGCCTAAAAAAGAAGAGATTGGCGGATTGATAAAAGACTTGTGCAATTTTTTCAATAACGATACCGAAGATTTTATTCATCCAATCATAAAAGGCTGTATTATTCATTTTATGATTGGCTGGATTCACCCTTTTGTTGATGGTAACGGGCGCACGGCACGGGCATTGTTTTATTGGTATATGCTCAGGAAAGGCTATTGGCTTACCGAATATCTGTCTATTTCGAGAATCATTAAAGATACCAAGGTTCAATACGAAAAAGCCTATTTGTACACCGAGATAGATGAAAAAGACTTGGGGTATTTTATCACTTACCATATTAAAACTATGGAAAAAGCCTTTGATGCCTTAAAGGAATACATCAACCGAAAGCAAAAAGAGGTTTTTCAGGCAGCAAAATTCATGAAAATTCCTGGCGTGAATGATAGAATGGCGCAGCTACTTAAAATTTTTCATGATGATAATGAGAGAATCCTGACGACGAAAGAGGTTGAATCGAGGTTTAATATTTCAAACTTCACAGCCCGAACCGATTTAAAGACACTTGTCGAGCTAGGGTTTGTTGAGGCCATACAAGTAAACAAGAAAAAACAGAACTTCATTAAATCGCACAGGTTTGAGGATGTTATGAAGAAATATGAGTTTTAAGAACAATCTATAAAATTGCGAGATTTTTCGAGAATCTCGCAATTTTTATTTTTCTGTCTCGACCGAGTCTCTCGTGTGCGAAAGCCAGTGTTGAGCAAGAGGACTCGGTCGTTTTGGATATAACGTTAATTTTTCAAAGCGGCAGAGTCCTCTTGCTCTGCTTAGGCAAGCACACACGAGAGACTCTGCCGAGACAAAATCAATTCGTCTCGGCCTCATAGTCTTTCAACTGGCTGGTAAGCGTTACCAATTCGGGCTTGTGTCTTGATATGGTAATGGGCACTTTATCGCCCTGTTGGTATTTCTTGAAAAGGCTCTTTTTAACCTTTATGATTTCGCCATAAGGCTTGCCTTTAAACTCGTACTGAATCTCGAAGCCCCCCATCATATCTTTGTTGGTTAGCCTGGCATAGCTCTCGTAGGGGCTGCCCATAATTGCATTTAGTTTGTAATTGTGGTATCGCTCATTTGTTGATTTTATTGAATAAATAAGCATACCCACAAGCAGCATCATAAACAAAATAACAACGCCTGCTAGTATTTGAGTAGAAGAAAATTTGACTGTCATAGCTTTAATTTACAATTTTTTAACGCTCTGAATAGCTAAAATTTCGTGCCAGCGGAATTATTTCAACAGCGTTATGGGTTATAGTTTCGTCTGTATTTATATGATTAGCTGCTTAAATACGCAAGTTTTGGGTAAGCGGCGGCAAATCATCTATACCCCTTAAAGAACCTATAATTTCATTAACAACAAACTAGCTTTTACCGCAATTCACACGTATGCGAATCGAGAATTACCTGGCTCGAATCAGTTATCCTGATTTCGACACCTTAAACATTTCTAACCTTTTTAAGCTGCACCAATCGCACGTATATAACATACCGTTTGAGTGCCTTGATATTCATCTGGGCATACCTATCACCCTTAATGTAGAATCGATTTACAAAAAAGTGGTTAATTATGTGCGTGGCGGTTTTTGTTATGAGCTCAACACTTTATTCAACTGGCTGCTGAATCAGCTAGGCTATGAGTCGAACCTTATTTCGGCGCAGATTATCAACAACAACGAACCCGGCCCCGACTACGACCACATGGCTATTCATGTAAAATATGAAGGCAGTAACTGGTTGCTCGATGTAGGCTTTGGCGATTTGTTCGTTCATCCGATTGAAATAAAGCCCGATATAGTGCAATTTGACGGACTAAATTATTTTATGGTGAAGCACCTGGGCGGCGAAACCTACAGCCTTTTGATGTCGGCCACAGAGAACCATTTTAAAGAAAAATACCGCTTTAAGCTATCGGGCGTGGCACTTGAAGAATTTGCAGAACAATGCCAATTAAAGCAGACATCGGAGGATTCTCATTTTGTGAAAAACCTGATTTGTACCCAACCGATTGCCGAAGGCCGCAAGACGGTTTTCAACCAGAAGTTTTTACAAAGAGATAGCGGCGGCAGACATTTTTTTACGTTTGGCAGCGAAATTGATTTGGTAAGTTGCCTGCAAAAAGAATTTGGTATCGACATAAAAAAATACCAAGACCGCCTGGCCGATATGTTTAATTATATCTTGTAATTGTTGAATTGAGAATATAATTCGACAACTCGTTTTAAGATTATTAATTGTGTAACATTGCGTACTTTAGGTACATTGTGGCTAGTTTTTTATTGGCACAATGTACACTATTTTACACGATGTTGCACAATTTCAACTATCGAACTGAATTATTTTCTTAATTCGACAATTACTTCGTTTTTCTTTTCCAATAAATCACTCCACCCAGAAGTACTAATAATATTGTAGTGTCACGAATGATATTGAATGTGCGGCTGGATGCTATTTCGTATCCGCTCGTAAAGAGCGAGATAGTAAGCGTAAGCTGTACAGCCAACGCCAATATAATTATCCATTTAAGTACGTTAAGAAAGATTTTCATGCTGATTTCAAGACCTGTAATTATGCTGCAAGGTAATGAATTTATTGTGGAATTTATTTAGGAATTATGATGGCTCCAGGCAATTGCATTTCATAAACTACTCTTCATAAAATTACAGGGCATCAACTCTCATACAGTTGGTCGTTACCCCAATTTGATGGATTATTGATAATATAGCTGGCAATTTTCAGATAATCGTCCTCCGACCTGATAATATGTTCATGAAACCTCGATTGCCAATCAAACTCGATATTGTTCTTTCGGGCATAGGTTGTTACCGCAATTTTATATCCACGAATAATAGATGATAGATTCTTGGCAGGAGAATTAAACTGACTCTTAAAATCGTTATGATTTGCCTTATTAAATTCGTTTCGACCAATGATAATAATCCCATGAATATGGTTAGGCATTATTACAAACTCGGCTAGTTCGATATTCATATCCAAGCGCAACTCAGTGGTTTTAAACCATTCTTGATGGGCAAATCTGGCAATTTCTGTTGGGTTCAGTGTAGCTTCTTGAATATTACCGAAATAGCAGGCTTTATCTTTAGTGCAGATTGTAACGAAATAAAAACCTTCATTTGCATAATTCCATGATTGTAAACGTACTGAAGGAATACGGTATTTATTCTTGAATAGTTCAGCCACAATGTAAAGATTTTAGTCACAGTTTAATTTTATTTCAAATTACAAAAACATATTAATTCCAACAAAATCATAATAAAAAAATATCATTTTTCGTAGAGCCGTATTGCAATACGGCTCCTGTCGTAAAATCTGTTTTTTGCGTAGAAATAGATAGATTTTATACCATTTTTAACGAAAAACATATTCGCCGACAGGAGCCGTATCGCAATACGGCTCTACGGGAAATACAATTTCAAAGAACGCTTATTTCTTGAACCCTAATCAATACGGCTCAAAGGACTATCTAGTTTTTTGAATGTATTATGAGCAAAATAGTTTGTAATTTTAGATATTTTATCCCAATTCGTGGTAAAAAACATATTCTACGACAGGAGCCGTATCGCAATACGGCTCTACGGGAAATACAATTTCTGGAAGCTTTCATCTCCTAAATTCTAATTCCCTACCCCCCAAATTCGACATTCCGCAATCGAAAATCGACAATCCTCCTAATACCCCACACTCGTATTATCTCCCCTCGGGTCAGAGGCGCCTTCTAGTTTGCCATCGGGGCGCAGCAGGATACAATCCATTCGACCCAGCGAACCCGACATCGGCACTAAATTATAGCCTTTGGTTGTCAGGTTTTTGATAGTGGCTTCGCTGAAAGCATTTTTCTCGTAGGTGGTGTTGTCAGGCAGCCATTGGTGGTGGTATTTCAGGGCATTTACAGCCTGCTGCATCGTCATGCCGTGTTCTATTACGTTGATGATGGTCTGGAAAACCGAGGTAATAATAGTTGAGCCGCCCGGCGTGCCTACTACCATCAGCAGCTTGCCGTCTTTCTCTACAATGGTTGGTGTCATTGATGACAACATACGTTTGTTTGGTGCAATCTCGTTGGCTTTGTTGCCGATAAGCCCAAACATATTGGGTACACCTGCTTTTATACTGAAATCGTCCATTTCGTTGTTCATCAGGTAGCCGCCGCCTTGCACTACCACTTTGCTACCAAAGCCACCATTGAGCGTGGTGGTGATAGAAACCGCATTGCCAGCTTTGTCTACAATCGAGTAATGCGTGGTTTCGTTGCTCTCGTAGCCAGGCACAGCACCGCCGCTAACAGCCTTGCTGTCGGTGGCTTTGTCGAACGAGAAATCGTTCATGCGTTGTTTCAGGTAGCTTTTGCTTGTGAGTTCTTTTACAGGTACTTTCACAAAATCGGGGTCGCCGAGCCATTTGGCACGGTCGGCATACACACGGCGTTCGGCCTCGATAATCACCTGCACGGTTGAGTCGGCGTTCCAGCCCCAGCGTTTCAGCGGATACGGCTCTACAAACTTCATTAATTGCATCAAGGCTACTCCCCCACTCGAAGTTGGCGGCATGGTTATCACCTTAAAACCTTTATAGGTATCAACAATGGCATCACGCCATACCGAATGGTAGTTTTTCAAATCTTCGTGCGTGATAATGCCCTTGCCACGCTGCATTTCTTTCACGAGCAGGTCGGCGCACTCGCCTTCGTAGAAGCCCGCACGTTTTTTAGCCTGAATCAGGCTCAGTATGCGGCCTAAATCTTTTTGCACAAGGGTGTCGCCCTGTTTCCAAGCCTGTTTATCAGCACGGATGTAGTAGGGCGAATCAGGCGCATTTACCTGCAATAAATTAGCTTTTACACGGTTAAGCCCTACGGCCTCACGCTCTGTTAAAGCAATGCCATTGTTGGCTAAAGCTATGGCCGGAGCCACCACTTTATCCCACGAGAGTTTGCCGAAACGCTCGTGCATGCTCACCATGCCATCAACAGAGCCAGGCACACCGCTAGCCAGATGCCCCAGCGTACTAAGGCCGCTAATCGGGTTACCGCTGGCATCGAGATACATATCACGGTGCGCTTTTGCAGGTGCTTTCTCACGGAAATCGAGCGAGTAAGTGTGGCCGTCTTTATCACGATACACCAGAAAACCACCGCCGCCCAGATTGCCCGCCCACGGATACACCACAGCCAGCGCAAAATGCGTAGCCACGGCGGCATCAATGGCGTTGCCTCCGGCCTTGAGTATATCGGCCCCTACCTGCGAGGCTATCGGGTGCGCTGTGGCTACCATGCCGTTTTCGGCAAGCACGCCTTTTTTATCGAAGAAAGTCTGGATACCCGGTGCATCAACGGCGTATTCGCTCAGACCCTTAATTTCCTGGTGTTGCGTAGGTTTATTTTTGCACGCAGCAAGTACTAATAGAAGAAAAAGGAGATTTTTTTTCATTAAATTGGTTTTTAGGGTAATCGGTGTATTGCTAAAAACAAATTTAGGTTTTTCGTGCAGAATGTAAAGAACTGAGAAGATTTTTTTGTGCAATACCCTTCATCTGTTCAATATTTTCGATAGAATCGGATAGATTTCTTACCGTTAAATCATAACAAAACCACATAATCATAAAATAGCCGTGGGGCCTGTTGCTAAAGCGAAATTATGTGTAGATTTATGAAAAGGAATGGAGAAAACTATCATTTTCTGTTGGATGAAAACGGATTTATTAGAATTCATCCATCGTCTACGTAAAGATAGGGCAGTGCCCTGTCTGTACCCAATGCGGTATTTTATATCATATTTCCCGATACATTCATTGCTCGTATGTTTTCAACCAAAAAATTCTTGAAAAATGAAAACTTTACTTACTGCACTTCTTCTAACTTTTTATCTTTCTATAAATACTATCTATGCCCAACAGCTACAATGTGGCACATCGGGCAAAATACCCTATACTGCTTCGCAGCAATTGTTATTAGAAAATCATAAAAAACAAAAGTCATCTACCCGAAAAACTGCCGCTAACGATACAACGGTTTATACAATACCTGTGGTTTTTCATATTATTATAAGCCCTGAGAATGAAGGTGATTTTAAGATACAACGAAGCAATCTGGAACGTGTAATTGAAGAAGTAAACAAAAAATACAGAAATATAGAACTACTTGACGGCGCTGGTTCTGACACAAGAATACAATTTAAAATTGCTGGTGACCCCGATTGCGAGGCTAATTATGGCATTATAAGGAAAAATATTAATCTGATGCCCCGTACGCCTGACATAACTACGTTTGATGTTGGGGCATTAAGGGCGTATTCTCGAATGGATTCGGCTAAATACCTTAACATATATATATATGATATTAGTGCAAATCAGGGTGGATTTGGTTTTTTTGGAAACGATGCGTTCCTAAACCTCAACCTTGTCAGTTCTGATATAGTGACACACGAGTTAGGCCATGTTTTGTTTCTGCATCACACATTTGAAGGAGACGATTACAACCAAGAACAACCCGGCGTTTACCAATGCCCCGGTAGCGACCCTGTATTAGAAGGCGACTTTGTAGAAGATACTGACCCTCATACAAGAGTTCAGACAATAATAACAGAAACGAACCCATGTACAGGTAGGCCCCTAGGTTATGTGGGTTTAAATGCGATGAGTTATGCCTTCACTGTACAAGGCTTTACCCCAAAACAAGGCGAACGAATGCGTATGCATCTGGAAACCTTTATGCCAGGCTGGATAAATTCAGAAAATACGCCAATGCCCGACCTAACAGTAAATGCCAATGTTTTTTGCTCCAATTCATCGGAGATTCAACTGACGGCCTCTACATATTGGCTCAATTATCAATGGATGCGGAATAATGTAGATATACCCGGTGCCACAAGCAGAACCTATAAAGCAACCGAAAACGGGGTTTATAAACTGAAAGTTAATTTATGTAATGAGACGATTTATTCGGCTGATGTTCCTGTTACAACAATCGGTTTTCCGTCTATGGCTACGGCCTGTAATTTTCAGGATTATGGCGGACTGAGCCCACTCATTGGCATCACGAATGTAAGTTTTAATACCATCAACCGCAATAGTTCAACCTCTTATGTAGACGGCCGAAACTACATGGATTTTTCGTGTACCGATACCACCACCGTTGCCAAAGGCCAAACCTACCCTATTTCGGTAACATCGGCTAATGATATTCCGTGCTACCTCAATGTTTATATCGACACCAACAACGACGGCGATTTTACCGATAATGGCGAGCTGGTGTACACGGCCACTCCGGCTGTTGTGCACAATACCAATATTCTGATTCCTGAAAACACTACCGCTAATACATTTGCCAGAATGCGGGTAATAATGGCCCTAAAACCTATTACTTCGCCCTGCTTGCTTAGCTCTAATGTAAATGCAGGCGGGCAGGCCGAAGATTATCGTTTATTGATAAGTACTTGCCCGATGAATATGAGCATCAACAGTCCGTTTTCGGGGAATATCGTCCGTAAAGCAGAAAATTCTATTGTAGCCAGTAACACTATTGCTAGTGGCAATGTGAGTTATCAGGCCGGAAAAGCCATTATTCTACAAAGCGGCATGAGTATTGAACAAGGAACCGTTTTTAAAGCCGAGATTAAGGCTTGTTTATGATAAAACTCAACACATATTATCTGCTTTGTTGGTAAGCCATTATAATTTCGTTTACACTATCGGCCAAAGCATTAAAACTGTAGGGTTTTGTTCTGAATATATCGGCTCCTTTACCAAGCACGTCTTCTTCCAGATGCTTGTTGCTACCGGTTGTAAGTATGGCACAAAAAGTTTCTTTATGTGTTTTATCGGCTCGTATCTCAACAAGGCTTTCGATGCCGTTTTTAAGGTGCATATTCACATCTAAAACAATGAGGTCAAACTTACTGGTGGTCTGAAGCAGATGCATAAGTTCGAGGCCGTTTTTTACTGTGGTAAGCACATAAGATATTCCGGTGAGCGCAACAGCTTCCTGAAAAAGGTCTCTGTCGTCTTCATCATCATCAGCTAAAACAATTCGTATAGGTACTTGCATCTAGGTTTTAATTATGTAACTTAATTACAGCACTTTTTAGGTTTACACTCAAATATACAACGGAAAAGCAATTTCAGGCAATTATTTTGGCATTTCAAGTAAAAAAAACACCAATAAACCCGATTTTAATAGTTATTTTATACGGAAGCTGTTTAAACTTATTTCTTTCGACTCCAAATGATGCTTTCCCGATTAGATGAAGGTAAAAGCATCGGGCCACGTTCGCACATTTTCGTCATTAAATAAAAAGTTTAAAGAGCTTCAAGAAAAGGTTTTTGTATGCTTACCAAAAACAATCGTTTCCTTGTAGTGGTTTTAGTTTTATTAAGATTCATGAAATAAGCGTTCTTTTGTAGAGACGACATGCTGGCGTCTCCAAGGGACTGTAAATGTTAGAAATTTATCTATTAGGTTGGTCTCTGAAATATCATTTTTTGAGGTTTACAGGCCTGTGGAGACGCCAGCATGTCGTCTCTACGAATAGGTCTGATTTATTTAAAGAATGCTTATTTCTTGAATCTTAATCAATACGGCTCTACAAAAAATACAATTTTCGAAGAACGTTTATTTCTTGAACCCTAATAAAATTAAAAAAAAGAATAAATGATTGTATGATTCGTTAAGTAAATTCAGGGCATTGCATAAGTAGCCTCTTGCGCAAAGGCCCACAATAGCCTGTAAACTTAGCTTTTTGGTGGTTGTGCAATTGCTGCAACTTTAATGTGGTACAACAAAGCATTGTTAATTAAACTTTCTCTATTTACTAAAATCCCATGAAAACTGCATTCAACCTTCGCAACAAGGTATCAGAAGCACTACAATTGAGTAAACTCATTGCTCAGAATACCTCTGGTAACGATTTTTTTGTGATGATAAAAATCAAAGTAGATGGCGAGCCAACCATGCGTTCGCTGAAAAGATTTAAGAATTTCCTTGAAAAGGAACGCCTCCGGTATGTATCCTCTTTCTCATCCAAAATGGGGATAATGAATATTTCGATTTATAGTTATTAGTTGGTGCTGTCTTGAACTTTGATTTAACGGTCCGCCGTCGCGGCTGATTGAGCTGATTATTATGATTTTTTTTGAATAATAATCATAATGATTAACAGTAATCAATCAGCGAAATCACATAAATCAGCCGCGACGGCGGACCGGTAAATCAAAGTTCAGACAATACAACGCCGTTTAACGTTTTATTAATCCGAATATCCAATAATTTGGTATAACTTGCGGCCATAATCAGGATTGTTGTGATATAAGGAATCCGAAAATGCCTTCTGGGGCATCAGACACAAGCTAGTACCAATTTTATAATGCATATTCTTATTGTAAGCAATAGCGTTTTGCCTGTAAGCAATTACGGCGGCATTGAACGCATTTTGTGGTGGATGGGCCGTGAACTACACCAACTAGGCCATAAAGTTACATTCCTTGCTCCGGCAGGCACAAGCAATGCCTTCGCACGGGTTATTCCGCTCAATACAAACCAACCCATAGAACTACAAATACCCAACGATGTTGATATTGTGCACCTCTTTGATAAACCCAAAGAAGCCATGCCGAAACCTTATGTGGTTGTGAATCATGGCAATATCAACGATTTTGAAGAGCTTGACAGCAACACCATTTTTGTATCCCGAAACCACGCCGAACGCTATCAGTCAACGGCTTATGTGTACAATGGCATTCATCTGCCCGACTACGGTACGCCATCTTTTACACACAAGCGCACACACCTGCATTTTCTGGCCAAGGCTGCCTGGCGTGTAAAAAACGTGAAAGGTGCTATTGATATAGCCCGCCAGACACACAACAAACTAGCCGTGCTGGGTGGTACCCGCCTGAATATAAAGATGGGGTTCAGGTTTACGCCCTACCCTAGCATAAGTTTTTACGGCATGGTGGGTGGCGAGAAAAAAAACCACTTGTTGAGCCAGTCGAAAGGGCTGCTTTTTCCGGTTTTGTGGCATGAGCCATTTGGCATTGCCATCATCGAAAGCCTGTATCTGGGGAGTCCGGTTTTTGGTACGCCTTACGGCGCTTTGCCTGAGCTAGTGAACGAAGAAGTAGGGTTTTTATCGGACAAAAAATCGGAACTTGTAGCACAGGTAAACGATTTGGGGAGATTCTCGAACAAAAGATGCTCGGAATACGTAGCCGACAATTTCACGATGAGGCAAACCACTCTAGGCTATTTAAAATACTACGAAAAAGTACTCAACGGCCAAGCCATAAACGCCACTCCGCCAAAACTACTGGCACAAGCACCAAAGTTTCTGCCGTTTTATGAGTGATAAATGGTGTGCATAAGTTTGAGTGAGGTAAGAGGGCTTGGGTTTATGAGGGGTTTTGTTGAGGGGAAACTTTAAGAATATTTCAAGAAAACGCTTATTTATTATGCGGAAAATATTTTAAATTTGCAGCATGAAAAATCAAATGGCATATAACACACCTTGTTGTTGGTACGGGCTGGTTCCGCATCAAGCAAGATAGTTGTATCCGTTTCCGAAGATATAATGAGCCGCTTGGTGTGAACACTAAGCGGCTTTTTTGTGTCTATTTCTCTCCCAAATGCAAATATGAATATACTACTAGACGGCATCATTCATTCAGGTACATTTAATGGTCTTAAAACAGGAACTAGTATCCATGAATTTAAAAGTCTTTACCCAGCAGCTTTAGCCTGTTCTATATCTGAAACTATCTTTAAAATACCCCCTGTTCAGTATTCATTTTCGAACGACACCCTGTATTTTATTTCTTTGAAATGCTATTATCCGAGCATGAAGTTTTTCTTTGAAAACACTCAGGTTAAAATTTTTCATTCAATTCACGCGCTGAAAGCACTATTAAAAAGCAAAAATATCTCCTTTTATGAAAACAAAACATTTATAGATATTGGCCAGATAAATCTGGAAGTAAATGCTTGTGCTACCTTTATCTATTCAGTTTCTGAAACCAATGAATATGAGTTAGCACAAATAGATAGTCTTTGAGTGCCATGCACAATTGCGCATGGCACAAGCCCTTTAGGCCGAAATTGGTAAGGCATTAAATCTTAGCCTGAATGTAGTACCTACATCAACAGTGCTTTCTACTTCTATGCTTCCGCCCAGGCTTTCTATTTGGGTTTTAATCATAAATAGCCCTAGCCCTTTGCCATAGGCACGGTCGTGAAAACGCTGATAAAGCCCAAAAATCCTTTCTTTGTATCGCTTTACATCAAAGCCAATGCCATTGTCGGTAAAACTCAGCACAACCCCTTTGGTATCTTTTTGTGTTTCAACTTTAATTTTTAGTGGGCGCTCGTATGCACGGTATTTAATTGCGTTTGTAAGCAGGTTCATCAGTATGCTCGACAGGTAAGCCTCGTTGAAAAACACAGCAGGGGCATTTTTGAAATCGATTTCAATTTCCGGCTGAATTTCTTGCAGTGAATGGCTAATCTGGCTTTTTACTTGCGTAAAAAACTCTTCAAATTTCAGTTCTTTTTGTTCAACAAAGGTGTTCTCTCGTATCAGAATTATGTCTGTCAGGTCGTTTAGTGTATTATCTAACTGCATGGTTGAGGTCTTGAAACTTTCACAAATATCTTTCAGCATACTATCTTCAATGTTTATGTCTTGAAGTAAACTCACAAAACCCAGCAAGTTCGACAGGGGCGCACGCAGGTTATGAGAAATAATAAAAGAGAAGTTTCTTAAGTCGGTATTTTTTATGTTTAATGTATCTATTAGTTTTTCGCGTTCTATCTCCAGATTCTTGCGTTCGGTAATATCTCTGAAATTCACCACAATGGCCCCCACTGCGGGGTCGTTGAGCAGGCTTTGGTAACTGGCTTCAAGCCATTTGTAGTTGCCATCTTTAGCAAGGCTGCGGTACTCAAAATAGCTGGTTTTCTCACTATTTCTTACTACATCCATAAAGGCATCTGCCACCTTGTTCAAATCATCGGGGTGCACAAGGTCGTATCGGGTCTTGCCCAGCAGCTCGGTTTCATCATAGCCCAGAATATGCTTTCCGGTCTGGCTTATTTCAAGCATCACCCCATCAAGGCTCATTAAAATCAAGCCATCGTTACTATTCTTTAAAAGGCTTCTGAATCGCCTCTCATTACTGCGTATTTTCTCTTCAGCCTGCTTTTTTTCAGAAATATCACGCGCGATTTTAGAAACCCCTATCACTTTATTATTACTATCTTTGATAGGCGATGTTGTGAGCGATATATCAATCAATTTATCCCATTTGGTTCGGCGCCGGGTTTCAAAACTTCTGACAACCTCGCCTTTATAAATCTTATCAAAAACGCTGTCTTCTTCATGATAAAGGCTCAAGGGCACAATCTGGTAGATACTCTTACCAATTATTTCGGCACTTGTATAGCCATACATTTTCTCGGCGCCTTTGTTCCAGCTCATTATATTTTTATCGGTATCAATACTCACAATGGCATCGTCTGAATTATTAATAATTGCTGCCAGAAACGCCTGATTCTCTTCGGATGCCTTGCGCTCCGATACGTCTTTAAAATTGCCTACAACGGCATTTACTTCTTTTACCATAAGCATATTGGTAAATGTTCCCTCAAGCCATACATAATTACCGCTTTTGCAGCGCATTCGTAAGGAAGCAGCAATGGGCTCTTCGGGGCTGATAAAAGCCTTGTGCAGTTGTGTGATTACGCTCTCTAAATCGTCAGGATGAATGTTGTTCAGGATATTGGGTATTTCATTGGCAGCGTTTTTATAGCCAAATACTTTTTCGATAATGGGGCTCAGAAACTCTATTTTTTTATCTTCATCGTAGAGAAATAAAAAATCATGGCTATTGGCAAGAATCGACCTGAGCTTTGTTTCTCTTTTGGCTATTTCTTCTTCGGCTGCTTTTCTGGCTGTAATATCACGGCCGGTTGCACATATTCCTTTTATCTGCCCATTTTCTATTACGGGGCTAATCGAATAATTAATCCATAGCTTACTATTACCTTGCAGGTAGGGGCGGTCATACTGAACAGTTTTACCGGTAAGCACCTCATTAATATAAGTCTGAATAATTGCTTTGCGGTCGTCTTCAATAAAGTCCAGAATATAGCGGTCTTCTTCTAACTCTTGCTCTTTGCCCAGCAAGCCAAGCAGGCGGGCATTGTTATTAAATGCTTTGATAATGCCTTGGGTATCTAACAACAGAAAAGCTTCTGAGGTATTATCAAAGATAGCCTTCAAGTTAGATTCTGTCTGCCCGGCTTTGCGTTCTAAAGAAGTGTTGATTGTTGAGACAAAAACACCTACAATTTTTTCGTTTTTGCCATAAATAGGCCTGTATTTGCTTTTATAGCTTATCAGGGTTTTATTGGGCATTGGCAATTCTACCTCATTTTCAAGGGTTTCGCCGGTCATGGCCCATTTATAAAAACTGCTCACCACTTCCTCACGGCCTTGTGGTGCGTAATCCAGAATACTTGTACCTCTTTTTACATCACGCCCGAAGTATTTAAGATACTGCTCTCTGAAATTAATCCCAAAGTCGACAATATGTAAATTGGTATCTACAATCAGATAACTATCTTCAACATAGTTGGCCAAAATATTTTTGTAATCAATCTGCTCTATTAAATAAGGGTTTAATTGTGAAGTTAAATGGTTCATCATGCCTGCAGCAGATACGACATCCTCGTTCATAAAAGTCTTTTTTAGGGTAAGAAAACAGTTTGTGTTTAGTGCTGTAAGGAAACATAGGTTTGTCAGACAAAAATTTATACTAAAGCAATGAGGTCTTGCAGTGCACCAATAGTTAAAGGCTTGGTTAAATAATTAACAACCATGGGGTATGCAAGTGCCTTGTTTTTTTCGGAGGCGGTTATGGAAGACGAAAGAATTACGATTTTGGTTTTATTGAATTGCTGGTAATAATTGCTGGCAAATTCATCCAGAAAATCCCAGCCATCCATATAGGGCATATTTAGGTCTAGAAAAACTAGGTCAGGATAATTTTCCGTAGATGAGGCAGACAACTCGCCATAATAATCAATGGCCTCTTTGCCATTCATTTTAGTGATTATTTCTTGTGCAAAAGATGCCTTTGTGACTAAAAGCTTTATAAAAGTTAGCGTAATTCTGTCGTCGTCAACACAAAGTAATCTTTTTACCATCGTGTATATGGGTTCTAGGTTTAGTAATTTAAAATAAGGAATGCTCTAAAGTAATTATCAGAAATCTTGGCCTTTGTAAATTAGATGTGGTTCTTATATATAGCTAAGAAAAAACTGTAGGTTATTTTTTCTAAGGCACAAATTCTATGCCACAAGGTAGCGAAATTTTTAATATAAATTTTCAAAAAAAGATTAATTGTAATAGTAACACTTTATTGCTTGGAATCATACCATTTATTGGCTTTAAAGCTATATTCGATAGTATTTTCAGTGTAAAATAGCACCACTTGGCAAAATAGCAAAATCGATTTAGCACGGTAAAATAAAGTTTGGCACGGGCTTGTAAATCTAAAACCATATCTGCAACCCAAACGAGCTGTAAAGTGATGAAAGCGGCAGGATGCGAGCTGAAGCTGGTTTCTGACAAACGATTTCAGGTAGCTGCGTTATGCTGATTCTTTCTTATTTTTGTAGCTTCACCAAACAAGCACAAAATTTATGAAGTATTTAGTTTTTTTTGTTCTGCTAGTAGGCATGGTATCGTGCGAGAAAGATAAAGCAGAAACCGGAACTGTGAAAATCAAGGCTGTTTACTCAAAAACAATGCCCGATTTAAGTGTAGTAACAAACCCTGATGCAGGCTCAAAAGTGTATGTTTTTAAAGATGTAAACGTGGGGGCTTCGGGGCTGAGTTTTGATGGTGAGGGTACCATTAAAAACGCTACCCAGACCTTCAAAGCTAACCAAGAACTCGTACTCGACAGTCAGGGTGAAGCCAGCATTAACCTCGACTACGGCGTGTATGGTTTTATATGTGTAAGCAAAAACAAATCAGACAACGTTACGGTTTATTGGCGAGGCCAGACAATCACGCTATCGTCAGCCAGTAGAGATATTGATTTTAAGTTTGATTAATTATCTAATCCTGCCGACCTTAAACCATCGCCACTACTCAATTTCTTATCAATACTCTTCAAAATCTCAAGGTGTTGCAGAAATTCTGAGTTTGTGGCGATTTTGTTTAAGGCCAATAACTGACCTCGATTCACCTCCAGATTGGTAGCCTGCGTAACACGGATGGCATTCATTTGCCCGGCCAAAACCCCAGCAGTTTCTTCGGTTATTGATTTTATTGAGCCCGAGAGTGTGTTTGCGTCTTTATCCTTAATATCTGCGTATGGGTCTATACCTGTTGCATTTTTGACCGTTTCTCGAATGTACTTCTGCCCTTCAACATACGCATTGGCAGCCTCCTGACCGTATTCATTATACCGCTCAAAATCATCTAATACGTTTCTGTCGCCATCGGGCGCATATAAAGAATGGTCAATTTCTTTGGCCAGCCTATCAAACACAGGTTGCATGATTTTGTCAAACATTAATTTTGATGCCACATCTGCCATTATTTCGGCAACTGATTTACCAAAAGCCTCGGCGGCACTTGTACCAGACTTAAATGCATCCACAAGTGCATTGCGAAGATTATTAGAAATCTGGCCGACAAGGTCCTGGATAATGCTTTTACCTTGTTCACGGACTTTTTCCAGTGCCTCTGCTGTTTTTATGGCATTTTCAACCAGCACTTTTTCTTCATCAACCAATGCTTCAGTATTCAGCAGCGATTTTGCTAACTCTACATTTAGCTCTCCCGCAGCATTGATTAAGTCGGGGAATCTTTGGGTCACGTTTGGAGCAAGCACTTCTTTGCCCCAAATACCAAAAATTGGCTTTCCGGCAAGTTGAGGCCCTTTTGCATTCTGCATGGCTTGAATTGCATTTGAGTAATCAGTTGTAGCTTTAACTAGCGCAGCGGCGGTGTCATTTATTTGTCCTTCGTAATTTTTTGTAAAGCCGTTAGAATTAGCTATTGATTGCAGGCGGATACGTTCGGTAAGCAAGATATTATAGTCATTCATAGCCTTATTATAGGCTAATTGCATACGCTGTTCCTCTTTTCTCTGATTGATGATTTTAGAAATAAGGTTTAATACCAAACCTGTTACAGAAGTAACTATTTCGGTGGTTTTAGCTCCCGTTTTTATAATCGAAAAAACAAGGTTTGCCTGCTTGGCTGCCTCTGCCAGAGATTTTCCAAATTTACCTAAATTACCATCGGCATTAGATAACTCCTGCCCTACTTGGCCTAAAATATTGAACACTTCACGGGTGGTATCTACATCTATTTCTGCTAATTTCTTTTTAGCGATTTCAATGGATTCGCCAATCTTATTATATGCGTTTGTACCTGCTTGCCCGACAAGTTTCATCTTTTCTAATTCTGCATTATAATCTTTAATAAATGCAATTATTTCACCTCTTTTTTTGCTTTCAAGAATAGCCGTCAGTTCTTTTTCTACATCCTTTGCTTTATCATCATACCCTCCATTCAATTCATTAAGTGAATTTTGCTCTTGCAGATTTATTTTATTTAATGCCTCTTGGTAGATAGCGCTTTTCTTATCAGCATACTCCTGGTCTAGCCCCGCCCTTAAATCATCATATTTTTTCTGAATTGCCAGCCGTTTTTCTTCGTTCAGATTATTTTCAGTCAGAAAATCCTTAATCAGGTCTTTGCGTTTCTTTTCGGTTTCAACAATCTGCTCGGCAATGAAACCTGCTTTTTGTGGGTCTGACTTGCCTATTTTCTCTTGTTCTTCTTTCAACAAAGCCAGTTTCTCGGTCATTGTGCCTGTTTTCTCTCCGGCTGCCGTTATCTGCTGTTTGTATTTTTCGAAGCTCTGCGAAACCGATTCGAGCGTAAACTGGTAGGTTACCAGGTTTTCTAAATCGGTTGTTGAAGCCGTGCCGCTGGTTTGTTTGGCTTTGATTCCGCCGATTTTCCCTTCAATATACTGCTCATAACTAGCCCCCGACTGCAACAAGTCTTTAAACTGAGCATCGGCGGCCTCTTTGCCTGCAAATGTTACCCAACGGTTGTATAATTCATATTGGGTTTTCTTCTCTGCCAGCCCCTGCTCAAAAATCCGTTGGTCTTCTTTCTGGAGTTTTATCAGTGCCTCACGGTCTTTGTCGGTAGCAGTACCTGTGCTCACTTTTACTTCCAGGTTATTGATTTGGCTGCCGATATACTCCTGATAACTATTGCCCGACTGCAACAAGTCGGCATATTCTTTATCGGCCGATGCTTTGCCTTTCATGGCTACCCATTGCTGGTATTGCTCATATTGTTTGCGTTTTTCTTCAAAAATCTGCTCCGACGTTTTTACGGCAATCAGTTTACTTGCTTCTTCGGCTTTCAGGTCAGCTTCAAGTTTCTGGCTCTGGAGTTTAGCAATATCAGCTTGTTTGGTTTTATCAAGCGGGTTGAGTTTAGCTAATACTTCGCTTGCTTTTTTTGATATGGCTTGCCAATAGGCAAGGCTGCCAAATGGGGCGGCGGTATCGGTGCTACCTTTTTGTTGTTTCTTTAAATAATCTTCAAGCTTTGCTAACTTTTTGTATTCAGCAGTGCTTTTGTCAATTTTCTTTTTCTTGTCCTGAACAGTTTTCAGGTATAGGTCAATATCTTCTTCTGTTTTTGCAAGACTTTTTACAAGGGCAAGATTCCCTTTCGTGTTAGCTTCGGCTAAAGCTTGAGCAAAGCTTTTTCCTGTTTTACCTTCTCCGGCTGTAGTTTGTACACTTTCCTTTAAACGATTAATTGCGTCTTCATAGACCTTGTATTGTTTACTTGTTTTATCTAAACCATTACGGAGTATTTCAAATTTCTGTATTTCTTTCTTTACAAATTCATCAGGCGTAGCAGTATAGGCTTTTTCAAAAGCACTCCTGACTTCTATCATTTCTGTTAGTGCCTGAGTATGGCTTTCTGTCAGACTTTTTACTTCATTACGAGCTGCTTGTAATTTTGACTCATCATAACGTCTATTATCCAAACCAAACCCTGTATAAACATAGGGTGCTTTAGGGGCTTTCTCTAATTCGTCTAATTTTTCTTTTGCTGCCAATAATTTCTGTTCGAAATCATTTTTTTGCGCTACTACTTTCGAAAGTTTGTCAGCATTTGCATCAATAGTAATTTTTCGCTCTGCCGCATTTATATAATCATTAACAGCTTTGGTAAGGTCGGCGGTTTTAGCAGTCTGAAAATCGAGCCCTCTCAGAATATCCGGACTTATAGATTTAAGTTTCTCGTAAGCTTCAAGGCGGACGCTTTCGGCGATGTTCTGATTTTGTAAAATTGACACTAAAGAAGCGATTTCGTCTCTCTGTTTACCTATCTCGGTTTGTATTTCCTTAGTAGCCTCTGCCAGCAAATCTGTTGCCTTAATTATCTCGTAGGTCTCTTCACCAAATGTCGAAAGCGCTGCTGCTGCCGTAATTACAATAGTAGCTATTAAAGCATAAGGGTTAGTTTTTGCTACCAAGTTGAATGCTTGTTGTGCAATTGTAGAACTCTTAATTGCATTTGTAATTGTACTCCAGGCAGAAGCACTGGCACTTAAAGACTGAATTACCGAGGTAGCAATAACAGCAGTTTTATAAACCCCATACATAGCAACCAGCACCTTCAATGAATCAATGCTCTTCTCGAAATAATTCACCATGTCGGCACTAGCTGATATAGCTGATGCCAGAAAACCCTCTTGACCTTGAAGAACGCCATTAAACAGATTGCCGAATGCATTGCTCAATTTGGTTACAGCCCCTTGCAAGGTTTCCGATTGCTGTTGCATTAAGCCGCCAAACATTCCGCCTTGCGCAGTCATCCCCTGAAAAGCCCGCTCTATTTCGCTGAATCCTATCTTTCCGGCTTCGGCCCAGATTTTCACACTATCAACACTCACATTCAAGGTCTTGGCCAACTCAGCATAAATCGGAATACCCTTGCCTGCCAGTTCTTCGAGTTGGTCTTTTGAGGCTTCGCCTTCTTTACGCATGGCTCCGTAGGCAGCCGCTAAGTCGTTGATTGGCATACCTGTGCCAACGGCTATATCGCCAAGCATTTTCAGGTCGTTGGTGGCTGTTTGGGCATTTGCGCCAAAAATAATGAGTTGCTTTGCGCCATCGGCAATAGCGCCAAACTCAAAAGGCGACTGCGCCGCCATCTGTACCACGTCTTGCATCATGGCGTTGGCCTCGGCCTTACTTTTGAGCATTGCGCCAAACGAAACTTCCAATTGCTGAAACTCCCCCCTAACCTTGATAATGCTTCCGGCTACTTCTTTCAGCACCCCTATTACCTCGCTGGCTTCAATTATTTTGGCGGCACTAAACCAGGGTTGGCTTGTATTTGCGCTTTCTTGTATGCCTCTTATTCGTTTCTCAATATCTTCCAAAGTTTTGTTAAACTTTGCGGCATCAATAGACGCCGTAAAATGCAAATTACTCATTTCGTAGAATTGTTGTGTTGGATTTTTTGTAATAGCAAATATAACATTTTACGCTTACATCATAAGCATAAAACCAAGAAATATTTTTAAAATTTTTCAAAATATTTTTTCACCCGTCAGCACAAGCAATGCCAAACCCTGTGCCAATGCACTGACAGTTTTCCTGCGACAAAAATCGCTGACGCGCGCCGCCCCCCTAGCCCTTATTTTTTTTGAATGAAATTTTTTAAAGCAAAAAAATCAATCAGCAAAAATGCAAACTGCTCAAAGAGTATATTATTATTTTTATTAAAATTTAGTTTTGTTTAGTTTAGTTTATTTAATGGTGTCAGTTTAGGTATCAGCTTAGGTGTTAGGTTAGGTATCAGGTTAGGGTGCACTTAAGCTCACAATTTTTGACACCTAAAGTGGCTATTTTATCGTTTAGGTATCAGTTAAGGCATCAGATTCTGATACCTTTAGCAAAGCTTAGGTGTCAGTTTAGGCATCAAACGTTAATACCTAAACGTAGCACTTTCACTGACATAAGATGTCAAATTCTGATGCCTTTCAGGGCTGGTTGCGGGGGTTTCTACACCTTTACTTACGGGACTTTTACGGCCAGAAATTATTGTCCATTTTTCTCCACACCTACCCAATGGTACAAATTTTTTAACCCTCAAAATAAGTTTTACTTACTAGCCGGGCAAACCAAAATGGCTTTTGTATAAAAAAATATGATACAGACATCCACATTTCAGCATATAGCCCGAATCTTGCTAGGGCTTAGTCTTGTGTTTGCAGGCACAGGGCACCTTACTTTTCTGCGGGCTGAGTTTCCGGCGCAAGTGCCTGACTGGGTACCGCTCGACACCGATTTGGTGGTGGTACTCTCGGGTATTGTTGAAATTGCACTAGGCTTGGCGCTGGTATTTGTGCGCAAAAAACGTATCTGGGTGGGGCTAATTGTAGCCACATTTTTTGTGTTGATTTTCCCGGGGAATATTGCGCAGTATGTCAATAAACGAGATGCCTTTGGGCTCAATACCGACAACGCACGGCTTATTCGGTTATTTTTTCAGCCTGTGCTGGTTATGTGGGCTTTGTGGAGCACGGGGGCATGGCAGGCCATACGCACCCGGGGTTTAAAGGTGCTGGCATAGAGTTTTTACATCAGAATACATCAATTAAACCATACAACAAAATGAACAATATAGAAAACACGCCACGCCGTGAGGATGAGATTCCTGCAACGAAAGATGGCAAACAAAACAGCGGCCAACAGGCACAACAAAACAGCCAAAACAAAGGCCAGCAAGGGCAACAGAACCGAAGCCAACAACAAGGACAAAGCGATGCCAATAAGCAACAGGGCGGCAACCTGCATAACAACGAGCAGGCCGACCAAAGCAGCCCCTACCGAGGCCAGGACGGGCAAGAATATGATGTAGATGCCAGCGATGCCATTAATCGCCAGGCCGATTACTCGGGCAATAGTGAGCGAGATATTAACGAAACATCGCAAGAAACGCCCGAAGAAGTGCCAGAAATTGAAGAGGCATCAACTGATGAAGACCGAGACATGGTGTCTCAGCATGATTCAGACCAGAATATCAATCCGGGCGATAAAGCCCCGAATAAGGATTTTAACAGATAATAGAGTACAGTTACTTGCCACACACACCAAGAAGGTGAAAGCCGATTAAAAGGCTTTCACCTTTTTTGTTTTCCTGTTTGTTACTTCAATGCCCTTATGTGTGTAAATCGCTACCCATCAACAATGGCGAAAGTAGGCGTTTTAATTAAGGTATGTTTCTTTTGCGAAGAATTTTAAACGGCTAATTGTCAGAAAAAGAGGCTTTTTGCTGGTGCAAAACAATATTTTTTTGCCCATAGCGTTACCCAAATACCGATAATTGCCTTCAATAAATGGCCGATTAGCCTTACTTAGCAGGCTAAAAGCCACTCAAAAATACCGTGCTTTTCGCTAACGGTATCATTATACGCAAGACGCTAAAATGCTATTTTTTTGGCGTTCGTACAACAAACTCTATAAATCTGCTGCACCAACATGGCCGCTTTAGGCATTGCTTATGCCGGCAATTGTTACACCCTATGCATGGTTTTGTGCCATTGGTAGCGGTTTACGCATTTTGCCATTGTTGATACTTACGAATCGATTGTTTCAACGGCAAGCCCAAGGCCGCAAGCTGACACATAAAAATCAGTAGCTGCGCCAAAGAATTGCCATTAAAAAATTAGAAGACGATGAGCAGAACAAAAAAAATATGGCTTAAAGAAAGTGCCAACCTGAAACAACTAAAAATCTGGACGCTCCTGATGGTATTGTATTTGGCAGCTATTATCCTCTATATCCTTGTCAGAAAAGACACAAACGATTTGAAATACAAAAACGTAAACCGTCTTAAACTAGATTCGCCGAATGCCAAAACAACGGCCTCAACGCCATAGCCATGCCCCGTGGCACGCCTATACTCGTCGGCAACAGGGCGTGGCACGGGTAATTTGGGGGTTAGGTCTTTACTCCCCTACTTGCCTTCGGGAGGCTCTGAGTGGACGAAACGAGCCAGTTTCTGGGAAATAAGTTATTTAATAAAATTATATTTTAATTGCAAAAAAGCAGTAGGTACATAAAATTGAGTGGAGTAGCTTTTTGAGGTTGACGTAAAAGGGTACATAAATCCGCCTTCTAAACTCAACTTTCTCCATTGATATTCACCTTTTAACAAACTACCAAACATATTATTATTTACTTTTAAACTTCCACCAAAATTGCTGGTAGATGGAATTGGCACAAAATCAACACCATAAAATGCTTTTAGATTATAATAAGCTCCTAGAGAAAAACGCCAATGGGTATTCACGTTATAGGTATAATAATGTGAAAAGTTAATAGTTTCATATACAGCATTGATGTGACTAAAAATAGGATTTCCCTGCATATCTTGATTAAGGGTTTGAAAAACTCTGATATTTTTTATTTGTAAACCTGCTCTTAATTTCATTCCGATTTTATATTCACTGTAAACACCAAAGCTTAATCTCGGTTTTGTGTCTATCGATTTTTCTGTAGTAGTACTTAGATAAAGGCTATTTGATTTTGTGAATTCAAAATTCATAGTATAACCTGCAAGAACTCCCAATGAAAGTTTTTGTGCAAAAACTTCATTGGGAGTCAATAATAATAGTATTATCGTTATATATATTTTCATTCAGGAATTATTACTTTAAGAATTTCATAAGAAGTCTTAATAAAAAATCATAAATTATATTTTTATGGACAAACAGGTTCAATTTCTTGCTGTCGCCTCAGATTCTCCCGTGTGCGCCTGCTAAAGCCAGGCAAAGAGAACTATTCCCTTGCACTCAGAACCCCTAAGTGCCTTTGGGAGAAGTTGAGGCGACATAAAATCGTTTTTTATTCCCACTTTGCTTTTTTTTGTTTTCGTTTATATTGAAATTTAAAAATCGCAAGTACACTCGATATGATTATTAAAAATGGTAGTAAAATCAAAGTTCCATCGCTATGATTGTCTAATGGTTTAAATTGTATTTTATTTTTCTTTAAAATTATTAACTCCTTGTCTAAATTTTTAGAAATTAAATTCTCAGTAAAATTAAGTAATATTTTTATTTTGAATTTTTCAAGTTCTAAATTTGATTCTGAACTTAAAATAAAGTCAAAAGCAAAGTATGGATTATTTTCAAGATTTAGTATTTTTAGGTTCGATGGAATTTCTGAATATTTCTTAAATTCAGGAATGTTCCAATTGTGCATTCCACTGTATGGCAAGATTTTTTTAATCTTCAATACATTAGATTGGCTACTTTTAATCCCTTCAGCATAAATCTCAATTTTGTCTACTAATATTTGTGTTTGAATGTGGTTAAAACTTAGGCTTAATCTATAATCTAAACTGTCTTCTCTAGAAAAATGTGTCGAAATTTTTGTAAGCCCAGTATATATATTTTCTATAATTCCTTTTGATGGGTTTTCATAATAGTCAATTTTTTTAATATGTATTACAATCAAAAAAATTGTTAGGCTTAAGCAAGTATAAAGAAATACATTAATTGTCTTTATCATTTAGGTAGTCTGGTTGTCAGGTTTATGCTTGTTAAATCTGTTTGGGCGGTTTCTTCTGATAAATTCGCCCTCTTAGCCTTTTCTTTTAAATATTGCTATTAGTATTTATGATTTATCTAAGGTTTTCATTTATAAGCTATTTTACTCTTAAAGCTTTCCAAATAGACATTTCAAAGTTAAGCAAGAGCCTTCCAATCCTCCACAAACAATTTGCTTTTCAAATATAATCATGTACTTTAGTTTATCAACTATTTTAAATTCAGTTTTCAACAGCAAATTAGTATACTTAAGTGAAAAAACTACTACTCTTTTTACTGATTCCTGCCTTGTCGTTTGCGCAGATTGATAGTACCGATATTATCGTGAAGCAAATGATGGAAAAACAAAAAATTGTCGGGCTTTCGCTCGCTGTTATCAAAAACGGACAAGCCACTATAAACAAAGGCTACGGACTAGCCAATGTAGAGCTAAACGTACCTGTAAACGCCGAAACCGTCATTCGGCTTGGTTCGGTTAGTAAGCAGTTTTTTACAACGGCTATTGTGCATTTAATGCAAGAGGGCAAACTAAGTATCGAAGATTCGGTGCATAAGTTTTTCCCAGATGCGCCCGAAACATGGCGAGCTATTCAAGTAAAACACCTCATGTCGCACACGTCGGGTTTGCAGAGAGAAGCGCCTGCTTATGATAATTTTAAAATCCAGTCTGATTTAAGCGTTATTAAGTCGGCCTACAACTTGCCGCTTGTTTTTAAAACCGGCGAAAAATACCAGTATTGCAATTTAGCCTATTTTATGTTGGCCGAAATTATTACACAGGTGAGTGGCATGCCCTGGCAAGATTATATCCGTGAGAAACTGTTTTTACCAGCGGGCATGAACAACAGCTACCTGACCGATTTCTACCAGATTATCCCGAATCGTGCCAGCGGTTATATGCACAACAAAGGCACCCTGATTAATGCCACAGCCATGCTAGGCATTCGCCCCAGCGGTGGGTTTCTCTCTACTTCGTCGGACATGATTAAGTGGGAAAAGGCACTCAGCGAAGAAAAAATTATTCTTAAAAAAGACAATTGGGAAAAACTCTGGACACCGTTTATTAAAACGTCTGACAACGCAAACTCAAAGGAACATTATGGTTTCGGCTGGCTGATTGACGAATACAAAGGCCATAAATTAATTGTACATGGCGGCTCAAATATCGGGTTCAGGTCGGTATATGCACGTTTTGTAAATGATGGCTTCTCGATTATCATTCTGACGAATACCGACGAAGCCAATCCAAGAGCCATCGCCAATGCCCTTGCTGATTATTATTTTAGGAGTAAGTAGACAGAGGTGTTAAAATGGCTTTGATATCGCCTCAGAGTCTCCCGTGTGCGCCTGCCAAAGCCAGGCAAGGGGACTCTGAGGCCTAACTAATATCCTCGCACTCAGAGTCCCCTACGTGCCTTCGGGAGACTCTGAGTGGACAGAAATCACCCTATTTACC
>NZ_JBBEWC010000024.1:0-37119 GCF_037860775.1 Emticicia soli
GTCTTTAAATACTCTAAGTTACAATAGTATTCTCAAAATATTTATATCACACAAATCTAAAAGACGGCGGACCGTTAAATCAAAGTTCAGACAGACTTTTCTTCATCGCCTCGCCCACAGCCTTGGCTGATTGCGGATTCTGGCCTGTTATTACTCTGTTATCAACCGCTACGTGCGATTGCCATAAACCCGATTTCTCGAATTTTGCGCCCCGTGCAATCAATTGCGTTTCAAGGGCAAAAGGCACTACTTTTTCTAAACCTACGGCAATTTCTTCTTCGTTTGTAAAGGCATTTATATGCTTGCCATCAACCAGATATTTACCATCGCTCAGCTTGATGTTCACCAATCCGGCAGGGCCGTGGCACACAGCAGCTACAATACCATTGTTTTGGTATATTTTAGCGGCTATATCGGCCAATGCGGTATTATCGGCAAAGTCCCACATGGCACCGTGGCCACCTGCATAAAATATGGCCGCATAGGCTTCGGGGTTTATATCGGCAGGTGTAAGGGTATGTTCAACTTTATACCGATACTCGGCGTTTTCCCAGAATTTGCGATTCGTGGCATCCTCCAGATTAAAACCATCTACGGGTGCTTTGCCGCCTTTGGGGCTCACGAAATCTATCTCGTAACCTGCTTCGTGGAGCACCTCCCACGGGTGCGACACTTCTCCTAAATAATAACCTGTCGGCTGGCCTGTATCGCCTTTTTTGTTGTGGCTTGTTAGCACAAATAAAATTTTCTTTTTCATGTTGTTGCTTGGTTTAAGCTGTGCAATACCCGGGAAGACACTTACCATACCCACGAGCAAGACAGCCATTGTTGCTAGTTTATGCAATGTTTTTTTCATTAAACTGCGTTAATTATTACACTGCAAAGTTGGCAACAATGCGTGGGCTGGCACAGGAGGTATGTCACATCTTTGGTGTGATGTAGGTCACACTAAGCCGAAAGGCGGCTGAGGGTTTCTCTTGAAACACCCAGATACGAAGCAATAAGCGTTTTGGGCAAACGCTGCAATAAAGAAGGGTATTGGGTCAGAAATTGCTCAAAACGCTCTTTGGCGTTATTGTTGAGCAGGCATAAGATGCGGCGTTGCAAGGCAATGTAGCCTGCGTTAGATTTTCGTCTGAAAAAATGTTCTATTTTGTGTAGTTCGGCACAAAGTTTATCACGGTTCTGAATCGAAAGGCACAGCACTTCTACTTCTTCGAGGCAGTCGACATTGAGCGTGGCTTCGGTTTTGTTGAAATACGCCTGATAATCGCTTATCCACCAGTCTTCCATCGCAAATTGCAGAATATGCTCTTTGCCATCTTCGTTTATGTAATAAGCCCTCAGCAAACCCTTTACCACAAAGAAATCAGAAGGCACTGCGCTGCCGGCCTGTATTAAAAACTGGTGCTTCTTGAATTTCTTGACTACAAAATGCGATAGGATGTAGTCAAATTCAGCATCAGTAACAGGCGTTATTTTTTCGAAATGTTTTCTTAGTTCTAAACTCATTTTTTTATTGTCGAATGTCGACGTTCCGTCGCACGGTTCAGATTATCGGATTGAAAAGGAAAATCGACAATTAAAATTGTGCAACATTGTGTAAAATAGGGCACATTGTGGCAAAAAAACTAGCCAGAATGCACACAAAGTATAATTAATAATCTTAAAATGGTTTGTCGATTTCAGATTGTTGAATTGAAAAGGAAAATCGACAATTAAAATTGTGCAACATCGTGCAAAATAGGGTACATTGTGGCAAAAAAACTAGCCAGAATGCA
The DNA here is from genome assembly GCF_037860775.1 of Emticicia soli. Taxonomy (NCBI): domain Bacteria; kingdom Pseudomonadati; phylum Bacteroidota; class Cytophagia; order Cytophagales; family Leadbetterellaceae; genus Emticicia; species Emticicia soli. The sequence goes on from NZ_JBBEWC010000024.1 coordinate 1,782, forward strand.
CACAAAGTATAATTAATAATCTTAAAATGATTTGTCGATTTTAGATTGTTGAATTGAAAAGGAAAATCGACAATTAAAATTGTGCAACATCGTGCAAAATAGGGTACATTGTGGCAAAGAAACTAGCCAGAATGCACAAAAAGTACTCAAATTTACACATTTCGAAAATTGACAATTCACTTAATCAAGGCCAAATCAATAATTTCACCACTACTGTTGTTTAGTTCTCGCATGGCTGATATAAACGGTAAATCTATTTCGGCACCTGCCAGCTTGTCCAGAATATCATGCTGGCGTTTCTTTTCTTTTTGCATAAAGGCATTTTGCTCGATTTTGATTTCCAATGCCTCATCACTCACCTCAAAATCACCTGACTCTAGCACAAACATATCAACCGTATCACGGGCAATAGATACCACGTTCATGAGGTAGCTTAGGTCTTCACTCAGCAGAAATTCAACCGACTCGGCTATGGCAGAACAAGCATCAAGTGCAAAGGGTGTCAGTATTCCTTTAAAGTCTTCGGTATGTGGCGAAACATCATATATTTTTTCATAAATGCTGTCTAGCTCGGCGTCGTTTAGTTCAATATCTTGCAGGTACTGATACAACATCACAATGGCTTCTTCCAGCACTTCTACGCTTCCCCACTTTTCCTGATTGCTGAATTGAATATAATTAGGCAGTAGTTTTTCGCAGGTAAGCACAGCAAAAAGCACCTGCTGTTTAAGAGATAAGTCTTTTACTTTATCTTCAATGCTTTTCAGAAAGTAGTCCATCTCAGTTTCTAGGGTAATTTTGATAGGTTTTACCTTTGTTTTTACAGCTTGCAAGATAATGATATTTTAATTTAAAATGCAAGGGGCAGAGGGCATGGGGCAGAGGGCGTGGGGGAAAGAGTTAAGAAACAAATTACGCTCACTTTGGCTTTCTGAATGAACCATCAAAGAAGCTTAGGTGAGCGTAACAGACTTTTTAGAAGCAATTTGTTTTTGGGTACTCGGGTACTCTCGAGTGATACTTTATAATTGATTTACAGCTTTTTCAGATTAGCAAACTGGCCTACCACTTTGAGGGTGTAATTGCCTGCAGTGCCATTATTAGCTGGAGTGGCTGCAACACGAAATGTTTTTTTAGGTAAATCTCCTGAAACATAAACAGCCACTTTTTCGAGACCTAAGGTTTTGGTAATTTCGGCACCTACTTCCGTTTGGAATTTAATTACAACTTTTGTATCAGCAGAAGATAGTTCGAAATCTATTGGTAAATTGGCTGAAGTCATCTCAAACTGATAAACATCAACACTAGTCTTGCTATTCCATCTTCCGTTGAGCGTACTGGTCTGAGAATTTATTTTTGTTAGTTTATCAACTTGGCCACTTATTTCAAGCGTATAATTTCCCATAGAGCCTCTTTTTTCGGTGGCTGCCATAACGGTATAAACTCCTTTTCTAACTTTTGGAGTTGTAAATTCATACCGATTATGAAAAGCATAGCTCTTATATAAAACTTGACCTAAGTCGTCAAATAATACAAGTGCCACTTCTGTGTCAGGAGATTGTATAGTTAAATCTATATATGAATTTTCTTCTGTCACTTCAAATGTGTAGAAGTGGTTTTTAAAAGTTTTTACTATACCCCCTCCACCTAGGGCTCCCCAGGTTTGGGTACCTGATTGTAATAATTTTGAAGCAATCTGTACCGGAGTTTTTGCCCCTAAAACTTTAAGTGCGAATTTGCCTACTGCACGGCGTTCTGCAGATACTACAACTCTGTATTTGCCTGCATTAACTTTAAATGTATTATTATGTGAGCGTCCGGCAAAAGCTTGATTAACTTTTTCACCTAATGGATTGAACAATGCATACTTAATATTAATGTCAGCTGAGCTAAGCTGAATTGTAATATCAGTGTTATTAGTTACTACCTCAAAGTTAAAGTGATAATTTTTAAATGAATCAAAATTATCAATGCCACCTGCTCCCCCTTTTGCAGCCACCCATTCGCCCGTGATTATTACAGGCTGAGTTGGTACTGGGTCATTTGGCTTCGGGTCAGTTGGTTTTGGATTAGTTCCGGTTGGGTCGGGGTCGTCAGGTTTAGGGTCTGATTCTTCCGGCGAACAACCCAGCATTAAACTCAGAAGCAAGATAAAAAACAGCGATGTTTTCATGATATAATTATTTCAGTTTAAAACATTTTTATTAGTATGCTTCATAATTGTTATGATGCAAAGGGCAGATTCCGTACTAATGAAATCTGCCTTGGTTTAGCCACATTAATACATACCTATAATGTTATCAGCATAATTCTGAGCAGTTTAAGAGAGCTATTATTTATTGATTGAAAAGAAATACGCAGCTCTTAGGCCAATGGCAAGGTGGCGCGCATGAGATTGAGGGTCGCTTTTGGTATAAGTAGTATATGGAGTAAGAGAAGGCGATACCATCAGAGATACCTCTAAGGGGCGGTCGGAGCTTCCGAAGTCTTTGGCAATACCTAGGTTTAAAGCAAAATCAACAGGCATTACCTCGTGTCGGCGAGGGTCTGAGCCAATCTCGATAACCTCTGTTTCTGTGCCGCCAAATTCACCATCTAAGCTATAAGAACCAGTTGCTTTCGCTGAAAGAGCAAAGTTGATTGATGGGCCAAATAAAAGTTTCATGCCCGAATCTCCTATTTTATAATTTAACATCAACGGCAACTCAAGGTAAGTTAATTTTTGTTTTACTTTGCCGCTTCCGCTTTCACCATATTCATTATAATTCATGGTTACAGTCTCTCCTTTGAAGCTGATAAGTAAGCCACTTCTGAAAGCCATTTTTTCATTGAACGAATAATCGGCCCAAACACCAAAATTCGCTTTAATAGCCGGGCGGTGTTTCACATCAAGTCCAAGTATGCTACCATATTGGTTATAAGCGTTTTTTATCTTATCAGAATTTAATACTGAAGTTACGCCCACACCTACTACAGGAGCGATTCTGAAATCTTGTGCGAAAGTGGCACTCGATAGAGAGATTGATAAAATAAGAAAAGTAAATAGTGCTCTCATGTGTAAAAAAGGTTTTAAAAGATATGTTTAATAAAAAAATGCGTTTGACAGTACATAGGCTCAAGCCTTCGATTTAATAATGGGCAGTTTTTTCAGCAAGTTGTTTCTATATAATTTGCCTATGGTTATGCTTTGTTTGGCTATAACAACGGCATTGCTATGCACCAATTCGATATGAATAATATTGACAGCGTGCTTACGTGAAATCTGAACAAAAGCCGAATCATCAATCTGGTTCAGGAAACTTTTCAGGTGTGTCGAGATATTTTTTTTGCCACAGGTAGAATATATATCAATATAGGCACCCTGCGCCTCAATAAACAATATATCCTTTTTCTTTAGTCGTTCGTAGCGGTTACGGTTCGATATGTAAATTACCTCACTTAAGGTTTGCACCGAATCGAGGTCTGAATCTAGGGGCTTCATAAGCGTTCTGCTTTCATATAGCTCTTCATTCTTGCATAAGCCAGAAAGGTTACAACAGGGGTAGAAAATATTTTAAATTATTTCAGAATGGTGAGGAGGGCATGGGGCGTGGGGCATAGGGCATGGGGCATGGGGCATAGGGCGTGGGGCATAGGGCATGGGGCATAGGGCGTGGGGCATAGGGCATGGGGCATAGGGCATAGGGCATGGAGTTTAGGGGGGATTGGCTGTCAGGAGGAGCGATGAGATACAGAAAACCTTTTTCGTTTATATCTTATATAACCCATGCCCTCTGCCCTTATCCCTCTGCACCTGACTCCACAAAAACCGTTACTTTAATACGCCTTACGATAACACAGAAATAGGCATCGTAGCTGATGCCTTCGCTATTGAGATAATTAATAAACTGCTGAAACTTGCGTGAATCGTTCTTGCGGGTAAGAGTAACGGTTATGCCGTCTTTGGTAGTGCTAGGGGTAATTTCTTCATGAAGCAGGTCGTATTTCTCGAGCATAAGCACTACTTCTGCTTTCAAACTATTAATGGTCCTTTTCATTGCGGCTTTGTTTATTTACATACCTCAAACCCTGTTTATCAGATGCAGTTTTTTATAGATTGAAGCAGTGCTATAAATTTATGGCGTTGCTTGTTAAAGCAAAAGCCTGATTACCAGCTTCCTAACAAATATAAACTATTAAAATAAACATAGCAAAACCGAATTGATAAAAGTCTTGGTCTTTGCGGCATACTACATTTTAATCTAACAATAGCTCATACAGATTGTTTTATTAATAGCACATCAAACTATTCAGCGTTATGAGCTATCAGAAAATAATAGAGTATCTGGGCAAAGATGCCGACTACCTACTGAAACATACCAGCAAAACCATTGATAAGCAACTATTGCACACACCCTCGCCTGATGCCCTCGACCAGGTTTTTCAGGGGAGTAACCGCAGTATTCCGGTTTTGCGGAGTCTGGCTGCGCTGCATGGGCATGGGCGGCTGGCCGATACGGGTTTCTTGTCTATTCTGCCCATCGACCAGGGCATTGAGCATACGGCAGGGGCTTCGTTTGCCAAAAATCCGATTTACTTCGACCCCGAAAATATCGTGCGCCTTGCCATTGAAGGCGGTTGTAATGCCGTAGCTACCACCTTTGGCAATCTGGCTATTGTGGCACGCAAATACGCGCACAAAATTCCGTTTATTGTTAAAATCAACCATAACGAATTGCTTACTTACCCCACCAAATATGAGCAGATAATGTTTGGAGCCGTAGAAGATGCCTGGAATCTGGGGGCGGTGGCCGTTGGTGCAACTATTTATTTTGGTTCGGAGGGCTCAAACCGACAGATTATTGAAGTAGCCAAAGCGTTCGAAAAAGCCCATGAACTCGGCATGGCTACTATTTTGTGGTGCTATACCCGCAACAATGCCTTTAAGAAAGACGGTGTAAACTACGAAACAGCCGCCGATATTACTGGGCAGGCCAATCATCTGGGCGTTACGATTCAGGCCGATGTTATCAAACAAAAATTACCCGATAGCAATGGCGGCTTCACGGCCATTGATTTCTCTAAAAGTGTGCCGCAGATGTACACCGAATTGGCGACAGACCACCCGATTGACCTTTGCCGCTATCAGGTTGCTAACTGCTACATGGGGCGCATTGGCTTGATTAATTCAGGTGGCGAATCAAGGGGCGAATCAGACTTGCAAGAGTCGGTACGCACAGCGGTTATCAACAAACGTGCCGGAGGCATGGGGCTTATTTTAGGCCGTAAGGCTTTCCAAAGACCATTTGATGAGGGCATAAAACTACTTAATGCCGTACAAGACGTATATCTGGCAAAAGAAATAGAACTGGCCTGAGAACCAGCCTCTTAACCCTAGCCTTTAGTGAAGGCGCATAAGCCCCAAACAGACAATGCCTACTTGTATTTCTGTTTGGGGCTTGTGTTTTTATATGTTTCTACATACTATAAAATGTTGAACTTTTTGAGTTTTTTCTTTGTAGAGAATTAAACAAAGTTCTATATTTGTACTAGATTTTGTGCCAAAGTTATGGTAAAACTTATTTTTATACGTCTTTAATCTTATCTGCCTAATCCCAAAAATCACAGATTTGTGATAGTTTTTTTCTTACAAAAAAAGCATTATCTACCATGAAAACGTATGAAGAATTTAAGAAAACAGTTTATGAGGCATTAGAAAACAGCAATATCATGCCCGAAGAAATTATTGAGCATGATGCGGCTATTACGTTTTCGATACCGAATGACGACGAAACCCCCGAGTACTTAAAAAACTTGAGCAGCATACTTGAGGCCGAGCAGATACGAATAAAATCGTCGGTGTCGGTTCCTTCGCAAATCAATAGTATCAGTATTTCTGTTTTTAATCATTAAATAGGCTCAGTAGACCAAAAAACTAATTAGCGTTTGAGTAATAATCCAAACTTTTATTATTGCTCAAACGCTAATCATAAACTTGCCAGGCCACCCGATTCTACATTTTTAGCGCATCTGTTTTTAAAAAATTATAAGCGCGCTAGCGGCATCTCTTGTCTTCTTAACAAAACACATCCGTTTGATAATTTTCTTTTTATCTGCTTGATAACTTATGCCTGATATTCTATTTTTGGCCGATTTAATTAGCATTTAAATCTGCACCCGCTCTCTTCAGTAAAATAATATAATCCTTTTGCAAATTTTGTTCATGCCATTTATAATAGGTTTTCACGATTAATAGTACAACAAACAAAATCTGGTTTTCAGTAAATAAACAAAAAAAGCACTATAGCATATTTTGGGGCCTTGAGTTATTTTAAATAGATTTTTATCTGTTTTTAGCTGGCACTGATTTTGCTCGTTTTTGTTCTATAAAATTTGTTGTGGTTAGCGGTATTTAAAAGCTATTAGTGAATATCTATCAAGAAAAAAACGCGTAAGTGCCACATAGGGCATACTTGGGCTGTTTATTAAAAAAATAGTGGCATAACCAATAATTAATTGCAATGATAAAAAAACTCCTTTGTGTTGATGACGATAAAATAACGCTGACATTAATTAAACTGGTTGTTGGTAAAGCCGCATTTGCCAAAGAAATAATAACAAAAACCAATGGCAAAGAAGCACTTGATTATTACACCGAATTGGCAGATAAACCCATAAGTGATGCGTATCCTGAAGTGATTTTTCTGGATTTGAATATGCCCGTAATGAGTGGCTGGGATTTTCTGGATGAGTTCTCAAGGAACTATTATGAAAAATTCAAAAATACCAAGATTGTCATACTGTCGTCGTCGGCAACGCCCGAAGAAAAAGCCAAGGCCAGTACGTATCCAATGATTATCGGCTATCTGGCCAAACCACTTACTATCAAAGCGCTAAACAACATAAATCTGAATTAAATGTTTGCCTGCTAACATACCTTTGGTTTTATAATATTACAATAATTTATAAAAGCGGTTACCCGCATGAGCAATAAAGCAACCACAACCCAAACTGATATTTCTGTACCTGAATTTAAAAACGGGCAGAACCAACTATCTAAGTCTGCCGAGTTATTGGCTAATGCCAGTTTTTTACAACGCTACTCTGAAGAGTGCTACGTAGTGGTTGATACCAACCTGTCCATTATGAGTTTCAGCCAGAATTTTGCCCATGCTTGCCAATGGGCTTATGGCAAAGAGGTAAAAACAGGTAATTATATTATTGACTACCAACCTGCCGAAAAGGCCGACCAAATAAGAGAACTATATGAAAGAGCCTTGCAGAATGAAGCCTTCGAGATTGAATTGGAGATTACCACAACTCATGCACAAGCTGTAAACACACTAAATAAATTTAAGCCCATACACAACGATAATGGGCAAACAATTGGTGCTTTTGTGTCGTCGGTTAATATTACGTCTATAAAAAAAGCCGAAAACGAGATTCATAAGCACGAAAGAAGATACAGGGCTATAATCGAAAATTCGCTTGATGCTTTTTTCTTCACCACTTATGAGGGCTTAATTCTGGATATAAACAATGCGGCCATTGATATGTTTGGCTATACTATTGAGGAGTTCAGAAAACTAAACCGCAGCGATTTGGCCGTTTTCACAAACGACGAACTTGAGCAGTATCAGACAGAACGAGACAAAGTCGGAAAAATGAAAGGCGAAGCCATAGGCAAACGTAAAAATGGCGAGCTGTTTACGTTTGAGTTTTCGTCGATACTCTACAACGATGGTTCAGATGATATAAAGTTCGGAACGTTTATAAGAGATATATCGGCCCGTAAAAATGCCGAGAAAACAATTGCACTAAACGAAAAACGTTTCAGGGCATTGGTTGAAAACGCCGGCGACATCATTATTCTATCAAGTGCCTCCGGAATTGTAACTTATGTAAGCCCTGCCTACGAGAAGCTCACGGGTTTTAGTGCTGCCGAGGTAGTTGGCTACACAAACCTGCAACTGGTTCACCCCGAGCAAGCCAAAGAAACATTGGTTTTCTTTGAGCAGCTCATCAAAACGCCGGGGCAGGCAATGCCTCGCCTCAATAGGCTCAAGCACAAACAAGGCCACTATATATGGGTTGAAGGATACCTGACCAACCTGCTGCACGAAGAGAGCGTGCAGGCCATTGTTTCGAATTATCATGATATTACCGAGCGTATACAAGCGGCCGAAGACTTGAGGCAGTCAGAAAACAACCTCAAAACTATTTTTGAAAATACCGCTGAGGCTTTTTTGTTATTAGATACCAATCGTATCGTAAAGGCATTCAATAGCAGTGCAAAAAAAATAGGCTTTTTAAACGGCGACCAAGAGGTGAAAGTGGGTTTTGATGCCCTCAATTTTACGGCTGATGCCCGGCGAGAAATGGTAATAAGCCTCTTTGAGAGAGTAATAAACGGCGAGGAGATTCAGTATGACCGTGCTTTTGAGCTCCAGGACGGCAGCCTACTCTGGTACACTTTTTCTATTAAGCCTGTATTTGAAAACGGCCAGGTTACGGGTGTCTGTATGAACGGCAGAGACATAACCGAACGAAAGCTGATTTATGAAGAACTCACAAAAAGAGAGCTGAGGTTCAGAACGATTCTTAAAAACAGCCATGATATACTCTTTTTGTTTGATGCCGACGGCAAGATTGAGTTTATGAGCCCGGGTATCGAAAAACTCTTTGGTTTTATAAAAGAAAACGATGAGATACAACATTTACTAGACAATATTCACCCCGACGACCTCGAAAATGCCGTACAACAACTAAGGCTGGCATTTATGAGCCCCGATGTACCAGTTGCCCTCACCCTGAGAAAACAAAAAAAAGATGGCACATTTGTGTGGCTCGAGGGTACCTTTACCAATATGCTGCATATACCAGAGGTAAAGGTAATGGTGGCCAATTTCAGAGATATTACCGAACGCAAACTTTTTGAAGAGCAACAGGCACTTTTGGGTTCTATCGTCAACTCGTCAGACGATGCCATAATCAGTATCAATCTTGATACCACTATTATAACCTGGAATAAGGGCGCCGAAAAACTCTATGGCTATAAAGCCCACGAGGTAATAGGCCGTAGCTCTTATATGATTATACCAACCGAACGCAATAACGAAGAGGCCGAGCTAATGCGGCAAATTCAGCGGGGCGAGTCGGTAAACCATTATGAAACCCAAAGAATACGTAAAAACAAACAATTGGTAGATGTTTCGCTTACCTTGTCGCCGATAAGAGATAGTAAGGGAAATATAACAGGTGCCTCTAAAATTGCCCGTGATATTTCTGATAAGAAAAAGGCCGCAGATATTATAAAAAATAACGAAAGGCGTTTCAGAAGTCTGTTGCAGAACAGCAATGACGGCCTGACGCTGATGACCGTTGAAGGAGTAATGCTGGAAGTAAGCCCGGCCGGACAAAAAATAACGGGCTTTACCGAAGCCGAAATGGTGGGGCATTCAAGATTTGACCTGATTCATCCCGACGACCTCAACCATGTAATGGAGGCATTTATTAATGTAATAGAAAACCCTGAAAAAACCGAAAACTTTGAGTACCGCAGCCTGACGATTGATGGTACTTATAAGTGGCTCGATGCCTGCTGCCAGAATATGCTCAACGACCCCGCCGTTGCGGCAATTGTGATTAATTACAGAGACATAACAGAGCGCAAAAATCAGGAACTGGAACGTGAGAAACTGATTAAAACGCTGAATCAGAAGAACAACGACCTTCGGAATTTCTCTTACATTACTTCGCACAACCTGAAAGCTCCACTTTCAAACCTGATGGGTTTTCTGGAACTGCTAGAAGATATTACGATTGAAGACCCTACGCTGCGCAATATTCTGGATGGTTTTGGTGCTTCAACTGCCCAACTCAACCAAACCATCAACGACCTGGTGCAAATACTCATTATAAGAGACAGCTATTCTGTTGAGCAAAAAGAGTTATCTTTCGATAAAGTATTTACACAGGTGAAAAATCAGCTACGTATGCAAATCAAAGAGGCTAGGGTACAAATAGAAACAGACTTCCGGCATGCGCCAACAGTAGTTTTTAACAAGACCTATCTCGAAAGTATCTTTCTAAATCTGCTTACCAACGCCATCAGATACAGGGCTTATGACCGCCCGCTTGAAATAAAAGTAAGCACTCAGGTACAAAACAACGCCATTGTGTTGAGATTTACCGACAACGGCATTGGTATTGATACAGAGCTACACAAAACAAAGCTTTTTGGGCTATATCAGCGTTTTCATAACAGGCCCGACAGCAAAGGGCTGGGGCTGTACCTCATCAAGTCGCAGATGGAGAGCCTGCAAGGTAGTATATCAGTAGAAAGTACCGTTGATGTTGGGACTACTTTTGTACTAAGTTTTGCTGCCACAAATACGGCTATTAAGTAGTGCCAATTCGGATAATTGAAACCCTGTGTTCGGCGTTCTTAGAACGCCAACAAGGATTTCTGTATATGAATTTACGTGCAAGCCCTTCTGGTTTTACCGGAAATTTTAATCAAATAGAAAAAATTGTCTCAAATACTTATTTTACGGTGATTTGTCTATAACTTCTCCAATAACCTTCATAGATTTGCCTTCCAAATTAGTGAAATATACTTCTAGCTCTTTGTTTTCGCCTTTTTTCAATGCTGTAAAAGTACCATATTTGTCAATTAGGCCTGTTACTGCTAACATCTCTTCATTTAATTGATGTTTACTGAATTTTTTTACATTAATATTTTTTACTGTTTCATTCTTTAAGGATGCATCAATATAAAAATGGACTTCCTGTATTAATTGTTTTTTTTCATTATCGTCTATCAATTCAACCAATTCATTTAAGGTGGATCCATAATGCAATGTTCCTCCCATCAAATTAAAGCCATTTTTAGAAATATTTTCTTTCCATATAGTGGAGTAATCCTTACCTAATCTTTGGTCTATTTGGTTACTGAATATCGATTGGATAAAAGTACCTAGGCTATATTCACTCTTATTAGTAGTTTGTACTTTTAAATTTATTGGTATTTCACCTTTAATAAATTCAACTGAAGTTTCTTTTTCAAGTAGCAGAATAATTTTCTGTATACTGTAATTTTCCTTTATAAATTTAAAACGCTCAATATCAATCCAATCCTTTACATCTTCTGAACTTATCTCTGATAGGATATATAAATCAATATTAAAAAAACTGGCACTGTCTATTGCTTCTTTCTGAAATCCTTTAGAAGCAATCATTATCTTTCTATCTATACCACACACATTGCACTTTGTTTGAAATGCCTCAATTCTATCTATTGGTACATTAGTAGTATTGTAATCTTTACACTCAATACCAACCAAAAAAATGAAATCATTGGACTTGATCTCTATTATTATATCAAATTGACGCCTACCTCCGACTTTTGATTTTAACTTATGGTCAAAGTAAACAGTAGTATTGGGATTGTCATTTTTTGCCAGTTGAATAAGATAGTTGAGGTTTTCAAACGACTTTCCATTGTTATATGGCTTTTTCTCTTTTGCTTTTTTTTCTTTTGTCATAAGGGATGTATTTTTCTATAAATATATAAAACTTATCATATTGAAATTTTAGCAAAGGCTTTATAAAAACACGCCCTCTGTTTTGACGAAAGCTTTTATGAGTGTCAAAATCACCCTGTGTTCGGCTAAATATATACTTAGTCGGTGTGTTAGGCGTTCTCAGAACGCCAACAAGGATTTCTGTATATGAATTTACGTGCAAGCCCTTCTGGTTTCCAAAGAATTTATCTATTAGGATATTTTCTTTAAGTAGATTTTTAGGGTTTTATAGGCTCTTGCACACACAAGCATGTCGTCTCCACCAAAACATTATTTCTTAGGTCTCCCCAATTCCTCTACCTCATCCGCTGATTCATCATGCGTACCTTGTATATTTATCGCCAAACAGGATACTACATGAGAGCTAATTATATTTTTTTGTATTATTTTACCAGCACTTAACTATGATGCCTAAAAATAATATTATTCGCTATGATGAAACAAAAACTACCTATTACATTACTGTTAGTAATGCTCTCTATGGGGCTGTGCTTCGGTAAAATCTCTCTCGAAAAACTTCAGGTCGATTACCAGACCAATCCTTTAGGTATTGATATAGCTACGCCGCATTTCAGTTGGCAAATGCATGCCGCCGATGCTCGCCGTGGATACGCCCAAACAGCTTATCAGATTGTAGTAACCGATGCCAAAAACAAGGTAGTGTGGGACTCTAAGAAAGTCAACGAGGCCACCTCGCATGGCGTGGCGTATCAGGGTGCTAATTTGCTGGCTACTACCCGCTACCAATGGAAACTGACGGTCTGGAACAATTTTAACGAAGTTGCCACCAAAACCGCATGGTTTGAAACAGGCTTGATGAACCCCAACATTTCGGCATGGGACGGCGCACAGTGGATTGGCGGCGGTGCCGATGATTTGGTGCTTTATGCGCCTGCGCTATCGGTCTTTAAATTTGAATATGGTATTCAGCTCGACAAAGCCTCGGGCAGTACCAAAGCAGCTTTTGTATTTGGCGGCAACGATACCCGCCTGATGAACAAAGACTTGAACCTGATGGGTATGCAAACCCCGAAAAACGAGAATTATATAGCCATTGAGCTTGATATTTCGGGCGTTTCTGAGATAACCAACGGGATGGCCAAACTCAATATCTATCGGGTTGGGTATGATAAAACCGATACCAAAGATGCACCATTCAAAAGCCTTGATATTCCGCTAAGTGCTATTAACGATGGCAATAAATATGATAAACACAGCATTTCGGTAGCCTGTAATTTTGGTCTGTTTGAGTTTCTGCTCGACGGCAAAACCAAGATTGAAGAAAAAACCAACGAACCTGTTTCACCTTTTGCGCCTGTTGGCCTAAATCTGAATCCGGTTGGAAAAGGCAATAATTACATTAGTTTCCCGATGCTGGGCGAAATTGGCTTTCAGACAAATGCCAACCAAACGGCCTATTTTTCTGATGTAGTTGTGCGCAATTTCCGCTTGCCATCAAATCCGCTTTTCTCTGAAAACCTTAGCACCGCATCTTACAAGGGTATCTTTCAAAACGAAAAACTAAGCATCGAAAACAATGCCTACAAAGTAAACGGCGGAGCCTTGATACTAGCCGACCCAAGCCGCAATGCAGCACCAATGTTGCGCAGCACATTCAAAACATCGGCCAAAGCCATTAGTGGTGCAAGGCTTTATGTTACGGCTCGTGGCATTTACGAAATGTATATCAACGGCAAGCGTATCAGCAACGATTACTTTAATCCGGGGCTTACGCAGTACAACAAACACCAGATGTACCAGACTTACGATGTTACCAAAGATATTCAGCAAGGCAAAGCCAATGGCATAGGCGCATGGTTGAGCGAAGGCTGGTGGTCGGGTAATATCACCTATTCGGGCGAAAACTGGAATTACTTCGGCGACCGTCAGTCGCTGCTCTGCAAGCTCGTAATTACCTATACCGATGGCAGCAAACAAACCGTTACTTCAAACACGGCCGACTGGAAACTCTTTACTGATGGGCCTGTGAGTTACGGCAGTTTCTTTCAGGGAGAATTTTATGATGCCAACAAAGAGCAGGGCATTAAAGGTTGGGCAACGGCCACCTATAACGATAAAAACTGGAAACCTACCCACGAAGTGCCGCTTGAAGGTACGGCTTATATTGATACAAAGACCAATACCAGAATTACACCCGTTGAATACAGCGACCTGAAAATTATAGGGCAGATGGGCGAAAACCCGGGCATTGTAATGAGCCTGACGGCCAAGTCGGTTGAGGAAGTGCGCCCGAAAGTATTTGTGTACGACATGGGGCAGAACATGGTGGGTTTTCCGCAGATAAAAATCAAGAATGGCAAAAAAGGACAGGTGATAACCTTGCGCTACGCCGAGGTTAAATACCCTAACCTGCCCGACTATAAAGGCAACGAGGGTATGATTATGATGGAGAACATCAGAGCAGCCCTCACAACCGACACCTATATACTGAAAGGTGGCGACGAAACCATTCAGCCTCGTTTCACTTTTCATGGCTACCGCTACCTCGAAATAACGGGTATCGATAGCGCCATTCCTATTTATGAAGTAAAAGGCATGGTTATTAGCTCTATTACGGGGCTGGCATCAGAATACCAGACCTCAAATGCGCTTGTCAATAAACTATGGCAGAACATCACGTGGTCGTTGAGAAGTAATTTCTTGTCGATTCCGACCGATACACCTGCCCGTAATGAGCGCATGGGGTGGTCGGGCGATATTTCGGTGTTTGCCAGAAGTGCCACTTACCTGACCGATGCCGATGCGTTTCTGCGCCGACACATGTTGGGTATGCGTGACATTCAGCCCGAAAACGGTCGGTTTACCGATGTTGCCCCTGTGGGCGGTGGTTTTGGCGGTACACTCTGGGGCAGCGCAGGCATTGTGGTGCCGTGGGAAACATACCAGCAATATGGCGATGTGCAAATACTTGCCGAAAACTATGAGGCCATGAAACGCTACATGGCTTTTCTGAAAACCAAGCTCAACGAGCAGGGAATATTAAACGAAGGCCCGCTGGGCGACTGGCTAAGCCCTGAGGGTAACAAAAACGATAATACGCTTTTCTGGATGGCCTATTATGCCTATGATTTAGAAATAATGGCACAAACGGCAAAAATATTAGGTAAAACCGACGAATCGGCGCAGTTTATGGCGCAGCACGAAGGTCTCAAAAAGGCATTTAATAAAATTTATGTTGATGCCAATACACACAAAACCGTCAAATCGGGCGTGAAAACGGGCTTTATGGGGCCACCAAACGAGCGAGGTGGCAACCAGACCACAGACAAAGGCCAGGTGATTGACACGCAGGCATCGTATGCGATTCCGTTGGCTTTAGGAATTTTTGATGAAACCAATAAAGCCCAAGCCATCAAAAACCTGAATGAAACCATTGCCCGACCAAACAAAGACGATAGCGGCATTGAGCGGCCGTCGTACTCGCTCATGACGGGCTTTATCGGAACGGCCTCTATTATGCAGGCACTTTCAGACAACGGACAAGATGCTACCGCTTACCGATTATTGCAACAAAAGAGCTACCCATCGTGGTTGTACTCGGTGGTAAATGGGGCAACATCTATCTGGGAAAGATTGAACTCTTATACGGTAGAAAATGGTTTTGGAGGTAACAACAGTATGAACTCATTTAATCATTATTCGTTTGGCTCGGTTGCTGCTTGGATGTATAATTACTCGTTGGGTATTCAGCGCAGCCCCGAAGTAGCCGGATTCAAAGAGATTGTATTGAAACCAACACCCGACCCTGACAAAACAATGACATGGGCAAAGGGTTATTATGATAGTATTTATGGCAAAATAAGCAGCGAATGGAAGCACGAAGCAGGCCAATGGACGTTTAAGACCACAATTCCGGCCAATACGAGTGCTACGCTTTACTTACCAGCCAACGCCATAGCACAAATAACAGAGGGCGGCAAAGCCCTTGCACAAGGCAATGGCATAAGCAGCATAAGCCATGCCAACGGTGAGGCAAAAATGACATTGGCCAGCGGCACATACAGTTTTGTAATAAAACTTTAAAGAAGAACAAATAAGTTAATAGGTTGAATAGAGTTTAAACCAAGCGGAGCTTCTCTGCTTGGTTTTTGTTTTTTGGTGGGGTGGGGGAGGGATTGTTTTTTTTCCACTAAAAGCACACTATCTTTCGTCGGGGCAGAGTCTCCTGTGTGCGTAAGCCAAAAGCCAAGCAAAGGGACTCTGCCCCGACAGAGATTGTTTTTTATCCACCCAAAGTCCGCTTGCTTTGGCTTTTGCACATCAGAGGCTTTTAAGTAGACAGAAACCTCATACAATTAATCAATTCAATCACAGGCATAAGCCCATTCTTTAATTACAGGATTCGCCTGGTAATTGACCTTCATTTCATCTCTTATCATGTTGCCGCTTGCATCATAAGTATAAGTGTTGGAGTATTGGAAAACATCTTTTCTATAATAAGATTTTTTCATAATCCGCTTATCCGAGAATTCATAATCTGTTTTATCGGTTAATTCATTTTTATAATTATAATTCTTAACCGAATAGTTCTCGCCAGTATATTCGGTAATTTTTTTGCTATTTAATTCCCCTTTGGCAGTAGTCGAAATCAGACTTGTTTCCTGGTCTTTGTTGTTATACTCATAATTAGCATAGCCTACTATTACGTTATCAACTTTAGTAGTAACTTTTACGGGCAAGTTTTTTGCATTATACTCCACAGTCTGGTCTACTGTTATATTATTAGGGGCTGGCAAATACTCAATCGTTCTGATTACCTTACCGCTGGCATTGTATTCAAATTTATTAATACGTCCCTTTGGTCCCTCTTCCAGAATCCTGAGCCCTTGTTCATTATACTCAACTCTGGTATATAAGCCCCCTTCACTATGCACATAATATTCCTTTTTCTTTAATTTACCATTGTTATGGTATTCATACAGCAGATAATCTTCGGTTGAGCTACCTGAGCCAGCATCAATCCATCTCTTTATCTCTTTAATCAACTGGTCTTTATCATTATACAAATACTCTTCCTCTGCCTCCTTGTTCATAGTTGATAATCTGCTTATGCTTTTCTTCACCCGAAGCCCTTTGGCATTGTATTCATACTTTTCTAGCATTTCCACACTCTTGAACTCAATCAGTTTTTTGGCGGTATTATAAGTGTACACATCATTGGCTATAACAGCACCATTATAATTAGTTTCTTTGTACAACAACTGTCGGCATCCGGTTTCGGCCACCGGTGCAAGCTCTTCTGATTTTGGTTTGCAGGCAAACACAAAGTTTAGTAATAATAAAACGCTAATGATTTTTTTCATCGATAAAGTACTTTTTTTAGTCAGATAATTCGATTAATCTTACTTGTATTGGTTTAATTATGAGAAATAATTTGCTCTGAAATAGATTTGCACAAACCTATTAATAAAGTAAGGCACGCACAATAGAAGAGTAAAAAATAATTATTAGGTTGAGTAGCATTTTCGTCAGGGCAGAGTCTCCTGTGTGCTTAAGCCAAAAGCCAAGCAAAGGGACTCTGCCCTTGCAAGTTTAGAAAAAGAGCAGAGTCCCCTTGCTTCAGAAAGGCTATCACGCACGGGAGACTCTGCCCCGACAGTAAAATTTAAACACAGCAATAGAAAATACTGGCATTTAAGGCAACTTGTTTTTTTATAATCTCTTCAATTTTTTATCCGATTTTCTGCCAAATAACCATGAAATAAAATTTTAAAAATATCCTGTAATTATACTTATAATGTAAGTATTAAATTGTATATTTGTATCAAATAACACAACAAGATGCCTGAACAAATTTTAAGCGAATTTGCAGGCGCTGAATCCACACTAACTTATAAAATCGACGGGAACGATTTCCTGTTCTATGGCGTGTACGTCAGTGCCTCCGGTGGTATGCAAGATGCACCATCGCTCAAAGAACCGCAAACGGTCAACTGGCCGGGTTCACACGGAACTGTTGTTGATTTAGCTGCTCCACGATACAATAATCGTGAAATAGAGCTCGACTGCTTCATCAAGGCTGCCGGAAAACTAGATTTCTTCAATAAAGTACGTGCGTTTCTGCAAGCATTTCAAAAGCCTGGTTTACGCAGGCTCGAACTCTGGATAGCCACCAAACCATTGGTTTATCTGGTTTACTTGTCTGAGGGCGTAAACATTGAAAAACAATGGCATGAAGACGAAATGTTTGGCACATTTACGCTCAAGCTCATTGATCCGCATCCCGTAAAAAGGCTGCTGAAAGTGGTGGGTTCGGCCGTAAGCATACAATTTACAAGTGCCAACCCGATTAGTATTTTCTGGGGCGATGGCAGCGTAAAACACGATTTGCTCGATGATGCAACGGCTACGTATAACTATGCTAGTGCAGGTACTTATTACCCTGTTGTTTGTGGTGTAATAGAAGAGGTTGAGGACTTTGTACACAACGCCGAAGTACTATGGAGCAAATACTGATACGCAAACCCAACGGCCACACCGAGCCTATTAATAGTAGCAGCAAAGTAAGCGTAATTACCCAAGCCGAACACCGCAAAACGCTGCTGGGCGAAGATACCATTTCGATGACAGTGGAGTCGGCCGAGCCGCGCGATTTCGGCATCGGCGATACTATCAGGATATTTGGTTTGCCTACGTATAGAATCAACCAATTGCCAAAAGTTACCAAACTTTCGGAACGAAAATATGAGTACGAACTGCTTTTTGAAGGGCTTCAGTACGATATGCTAAGAGTGGCTTTTCGGAACACTGATGTTGGCTCGTTCAACAACGCTGCTGATTTTAGCCTGATTGGAGATTTGGAGATGTTTCTGAATGTATTGATTAACAACCTGAATAGGGTATTTGGTGCCAATAAATGGGCTTTGGGGAGTTTCCCGACTAACACTGAGACTAAAAATTTACTTTTCAGCAGCGAGAATTGTCTGGCAGTATTGCAGAAACTTTGCGAAGAATATAAGTATGAATTTGTATGTGCCGAAACCGAAACACAAAAGGTATTGCATATCAGAAGTGTAGGTCAAGAACTGGATTTTAGTTTTAAATATGGGCAGGGCAAAGGGCTTTATCAGCTAACCCGTGAGAATGTTGACACAAAGAATATTGTAAATACCCTATGGGCTTATGGAAGCGACAAGAATCTGCCGGCCAATTATAAAAACTATACACCACGCCTGATAACCGGTGTTTTCGATGCGCCTGCATTGTCGCTAGACTCGCGCGATTTGTATGGCATTTATGAAGGCAGTGTGATTTTTGATGATATATATCCGCACAGAACAGGTACAGTAAGCTCGGTAAATACAGAGCAACCGTTGCAGTTTATTGATACCACAATGTTTGATTTGAACGCCAAAGATGGTGAAAATTCGATGTATCTTATACCGGGAAATGCACCAAAAGTTGTGTTTCAAACCGGAGGTCTGGCAGGCTATGAGTTTGAAGTAGAGCTTTATGACCACGAGACAAAGATGTTCACAATCAAGCAAAACAAAGACCAGAAGGGATTTGAGTTACCATCGAATAATGAGCCTGCATTTCAGATACAAGTTGGCGATACTTATGTGCTGGTAGATATAATAATGCCTCAAAGTTATATAAGCGCAGCAGAAGATAAATTGGCCGAAAAAATCAGCGAGTATCTTGAAACCAATTCAGTACCAACAGTAAAATATAGTCTGGATATTGATGAAATGTATTTGAAAAACCAAGCAGCAGATAAACTGAATGTTTTTGATGTAGGTGATACTGTGAATATTGAAGATACTGATTTATCAATTAATACCCGCATAAAAATCATAGATTTTTCAAGAGATATTCTGCGGCCCTTTAAATACTCGCTTACAATTAAAGATACGCCATTAAGTAATGCTTTCAGGAGGTATGCTGTACAAACATCTTACATCAGAGATTTCATGAAGCTTAATGGTCTCGACGACCCCATTAAAGCAAATACAAGCTGGCGAAGTGATACGCAAATTTTAGGAGAAGTTCCCAGTATTTTGAATGATAGAAAAGAAGTTGATTTAGGCAGAAAATCAGAGAAAGTAAATGTTGGTAATACCAGTGGTATCACAAAGCTTTTTGGAATACTAGGCATTGTAAACCCATTCGAAAAAGAGCTAAAACTTGATGTAGGCGGAATTACACAAGACAGACAAGTGGGTTTTCCTGACAGAGACATTGTGGTAAACGATTGGAATTACATTGTGGGTATGCCCGAGTCATTTCCATCTTTAAGCTCTGATTATGGACTTACTGGGGCACAGAATGAAATCAATAAAGTTTTTACTACTTCTGAACCATTCGTATCAGGCAGCACCATTGTGTATCTGAATGGCGTGAGGCAGTTTAGAGGCACAAACGAAGATTACACCGAAACCGCAGACAACGAAATAACTTTTGCACTGGCACCGTATGCCGATGACAGAATAATTGTAGACTACCAAAAATTATAACAAATGGCAACAAGTAAGATTAAAAAACGGCAGATAGAGAATCTGCAGATTGTAGATGCCGATGTGGCCGCAGGAGCGGCCATAGCAACCAGCAAGCTGGCTGATGGTGCTAGCTTTATGAAGAAAGACGGCTTAGGAGGCAACTACAATGCAAATAATCTACGCATTCTGGGCGTAGCTGACCCCGTAGCCGATACCGATGCAGTACCTTGGGGAGCCGTAAAAAACCTGATTGCGGGCTTATCGCCCAAAGAGGCCGTTCGGGCGGCAACAACTGCCAACATCACACTATCAGGCGCACAAACTATTGACGGCGTGGCTGTATTAGCAGGCGACAGAGTGCTTGTTAAAAATCAATCAAGTGCCACACAAAATGGCATTTATGTGTGCGCAACGGGCGCTTGGTCGAGGGCTTCAGATGCCGATGCCGCAGGAGAATTAAAGGCTGGCTCGTCGGTATTTGTGGCTGAAGGCACAGCAAACGGAGATTCAGGCTGGTTGATTTCCACAGATGGCACCATTACGATTGGTACAACACCCATCAGTTGGATTCAGTACACAGGCGCCGGCCAGATAGGGGCGGGGGCAGGTTTAACCAAAACCGGAAATACGATTGATGTTGTTTCGGCCAATTCGGGCCGTATTGTGGTAAATCCCGACAGCATTGATTTAGCAACCACCGGCGTATCGGCAGGTACATATCAAGGCATTGTGGTTGATGCGTATGGACGTGTAACGAGTGCTTCTAATCAATCGTACCTGGCAACTTCAAACTACGTAAGTCGTGAAACGCCGGCAGGCACCAAAAACGCTGTAAATAAGGCTTTTTCTTTGGCGTTTGTTCCGGTAACAGGTTCCGAAATGTTATTTCTGAACGGACAATTGCTAAGACCCGGAGCTGGAAACGATTACGCAATTAGTGGCCTAAATATCACGATGGATATAGCGCCAGAGGCAGATAGTGATTTAGTGTGTACTTATATTAAATAAAAATGGCAAAGACACAGATTTTAGGCAGACAATTAAAAGATGGCACAATTGGCAGAGCAGACTTGAACACAACGGTTTCTGGAGATGCAGTTGTTACCAAAATTATTGGTAGTAACGGGCTCGCCGTTGCCTCTTCGACTGGTGTTGACGACGGAACAGGTGATGTAACATTAGCGGTAGACTTAACATTTCTAAACTCTAAGTATCCCTCATTAGACCTAAGTCGCTCGCAAAACCACGTTTTTGCTGGGCCGGCCGTTGGCAATGGCAGCCCGTCATTCCGTGCATTGGTGGCTGGAGATATTCCAACTATTGCAATATCGGGTGTTTCAGGCTTGCAAACGGCTTTAGATACCAAGCTTTCAGGCTTTGGTGCAACCAATAGATTAGCTAAATATACAACAGCCGGTACCTTAGGCAATAGTCAGATTTATGATGATGGAGTAAATGTTGGAGTTGGGCATACCTCGCCTAGTTCGATGCTTGATGTGAATGGTACATTGACGCTTCGAAATACAACTATTGCACACACGATTATACCAGCTGTAAACGTAAACGGCATTGCTCGTTCGTTAATGTTTACCTATAACTCAAGTGCAACAACAGAAGGTTTTTCATTTAAGAATATTTATAATAATACAGATTTATTATTCATCAATGGCGGAGGTAATGTTGGAATTGGGACAACAACGCCGACACTTGGCAAATTACAAATCAACGGCATAACCGACAATTCGGGTGTGGGTATAGCCTTGGCAGAGGTAGGCGGGCAAGGGCTACTAAAGGTTACCAACACTGGGATAACAATGGAGCGTCCTGCTGGTAGTAATGCCAACCTTGCTCTAATCACTGCTGCTCAGAGTTATGGGGCAACGGGTGGAGGGATTGTATTCCAGACCAATGGTGTAAATGTGGGCAAGATAACGAAGGAAGGGAACTTTGGAGTTGGCAATACAGCACCAACCTATCGACTGGATGTATCGGGTAATGGACGATTTACAGGTGACGTAACTTTTGATGCGAATGCTGTTTTAGCTACATCACCTACTACCAACAACCATTTAACAAATAAGCTCTATGTTGACAGTAAGGTATGGACAATAGCAGCAGTGTCGGGTCTACAAACGGCTTTAGATACCAAGCTTTCAGGCTTTGGTGCAACCAATAGATTAGCTAAATATACAACAGCCGGTACCTTAGGCAATAGTCAGATTTATGATGATGGAGTAAATGTTGGAGTTGGGCATACCTCGCCTAGTTCGATGCTTGATGTGAATGGTACATTGACGCTTCGAAATACAACTATTGCACACACGATTATACCAGCTGTAAACGTAAACGGCATTGCTCGTTCGTTAATGTTTACCTATAACTCAAGTGCAACAACAGAAGGTTTTTCATTTAAGAATATTTATAATAATACAGATTTATTATTCATCAATGGCGGAGGTAATGTAGGAATTGGGACAACAACGCCGACACTTGGCAAATTACAAATCAACGGTATAACCGACAATTCGGGAGTAGGTATAGCCTTGGCAGAAGTAGGCGGGAATGGGTTACTAAAGATTACCAATACTGGGATAACAATGGAGCGTCCTGCTGGTAGTAATGCCAACCTTACACTAATCACAACTGCCCAGAGTTACGGGGCAACGGGTGGAGGGATTGTATTCCAGACCAATGGTGTAAATGTGGGCAAGATAACGAAGGAAGGGAACTTTGGAGTTGGCAATACAGCACCAACCTATCGATTGGATGTATCGGGCAATGGCCGATTTACGGGAAGTGTGTTGTTTGAAACTTTACCACTTTGTGCAGCAAATGCGACATCAGGAAACCACTTGGTAAACTTAAATACCTTAATGGCTTACACTTCAGGCATCAAGTATGATACTGTAAAAGTTCGTACTGTTGCTATGGGCAATATTACTTTGAGTGGTCATCAAACTATTAGCGGTTATACAACATCAGGTAGTGATAGAGTATTGGTAATGGGGCAAACAACTGCAAGCCAGAACGGGGTATATATTTCGGGTAGTGGCACATGGGTAAGAGATACAAATTTTGATACAGATACAGAAATACGAGGGGCTATACACACAATAGACAGTGGAATATATGCCGGGTATAAGTTTATTAATGCTAATACAACAGCAATTACAGTAGGGACTTCTACGATTGTTTATACAGAATTTTCGAGTCTGGTTGAAACTGATCCTGTTTTTACGGCATCAGCGGCGTACAATGTTACCAGTACAAAAATTAGCAATTGGGATACTTCTTTTAGTTGGGGTAATCATGCGTCTATGGGTTATGGTTTAGCTTCTAGTATATCGGGCACAACTAATAGGCTGGCAAAGTTTACGAGTGCTGGGGCGGTTGGCAATAGCCAGATTTTTGATGACGGCACAAACGTGGCTATCGGGCACACATTGCCAACATCAAAGTTGGATATTGATGGTACATTGACACTGAGAGGTGCAGGTGCTGCATCAGCTTCATTGACAGGGTCAGTGAGTGTAAATGGATCTGCTCGTAGTTTAAGGATTTCTTATAATTCTGTGTTAACAACTGAAGGTATTCAGTTTTACAATTCTGCAACTGCTACAAGCCTGATGTTTTTGCGGGCGGATGGCAATGTGGGTATCGGAAATACAGCACCTGCTTACAAATTTGATGTAACAGGTACAGGCCGCTTTACAGCTGATGTGCTGTTTGGTGCTGATATTAATATTACAGGCAAAGTAAAGCTAAATGGCAGCACAGGGGTAGACCACCAGTTCATTAAGTTTAATGGCACAAACACTGAATGGGCCTACATGAACACTGGTGAGTTGCAGGATAAGAATGATATTGTGATGCTGACGACTGACACAGGCGAGAGAGGGTTTAAGATGTATTCGGATAATACAAATGCTTATGCAAATACTTTTATATTCTCAAACCACGACACTGGCCTTGCCTTGGGGCTTCATGCTTATGCGGTTGATAGCTCAGATAATACCAAAGAGTTTGGCTTGCAAATAGATGCCGATGGGTTTGTTTACCATAAAAAAATAGATGGTAGCCGTTCACGCCTGGCAACTGTAGATATGCTCTCAGGGAGTGGCTCAGGTGGTGGTAGCTACTCAGGAAGTAGCCCAATTAGTGTAACAAACAATATTATTTCTATTGCGACTGCTAATAGTGTGCAAAGTGGGGCTTTAAGCGCGGGTGATTGGAATACTTTCAATAATAAATTGAGTGATGGTGCTATTGTAAAGGCCGGTTTGAATTTTCAAGGATACGGCTTTCCGGAAAACCCAACAGAATCAAAGTTGACTTTTTCTAGGCAAGAATATCCATCAACATTTGCCGAAATGTTTATCGGACATACGCCATTTCTTGAAAATTATGGAGGGACAGTCGGATATGGAATGAATATCGTTGCAAAAAACGATACAAAATTACGTATTGGCTCAATATCAGGACCATTAGAACTTTTTGGCAATGGGATATATCTAAATACTACTAGGATTAACCTACCGCCTGCCTCAAGCTTGTCGCTAAATCAAAGACTTGTATTTAAAGTTACATCTTTAAGTGGTGGAATATATACACTAGGATTAGAAACAGCATAAATTTTTAACAACCAAAAAAAAACAATTATGAAACTTCAAAATTTAGACTCAGCAGTAATCAATTTCTTAAACGCAAAGCCTTTTTTGGCAGAAGATGGCAATGAACTGACATTCAGAAGAGCGATTGTATTAGCGGCTATCACGCCAACAGAAGAGCGTGAAAGCGATGAAAAGAAGTTTAAAAAATATATGCTCGCTACTGCACTACAACGTGATACAGAGCCGGAGGTAAGTACGATTGAAGTGTCGGATATTCGTGCAGGGTCGGCTATGAACTGGCCTGTTGCCATACACGGTGCAATTGTTGAGTATTTAGAAAACCAAGCAAGAAAATAATTATGGCAACATCAAAGCCTGAGTTTCAGGGGAAGGTACTGAAGCATGCATCAAGTAATAATTACTGTGGGCTTTACAAGCGTAGGCTGATTAATACCTCGGGGGTAGTGGCAACTCAATATTATTGGTTGCCAACAAATCAAAATGGTGATATTGTAGACCAAAGAGGTAATATAATGAATGGCACGTTTGCCAGTGCAGAAACGGCCAACGATTCGGGCAATTGGCCGTCTGGCTATGACACTTTTGTGGATTGGCAAAACGAACGTTTTTTAAGCTTAATGGTCTCTTATCCGTTCTCAGATATAAATGCGGCTAAGGAGGCAATTACGGAATGGTGTAATGAAAAAAGCGGTATTAATAATATTGTAGTACCAATTTTCTGGAATGATATATTCGATGTGTATGATGCTGAAATTTCAAAAGGTGATGTACCTGCCAGAAGACAAGTAGACAACTTTAACTCATCATGGGCAAAGCAAGATGAATATTTGAACTTTGTGAAAGCAAAAGGTAAAAGGGTGAGCTTATTGGTTTGTTTGTTCCTTGGCCGTAATACCGAAAGTATTGCTTACCCGGAAGTACAATACGCCACAAATAAGTATTTCTGGGGTATAAATAACAACGAAAAAGACGAATATGGAAACGGCATAGGAATTACTTATTATGGTGATGGACACCCTTCATTAGCCGATAAATCGTCGGGTTCTGGGCGTAGTATGATGAAAGACTTCTTTCAGAAAGTGGTAACAAGATACGCCCATCCAGATAAACTTGGGGCGCAATTAAACTGGATTTCTCCGGTTATTACTGCCCAAATGGAATTTGGTTATAATTATGAAAATACGGTTGGAGCTCTAACAGCTCCGGCCTTATCAGGGTATCATACTAAAACCATAGAGGGATTCAGAACATGGTTAGCTTCGGAAGTAAACCCTAACAGGTACGAGAATATTATGGCGTTAAGAACCAAGTGGGGCATGTACTTTGAAGACTTTAGTGATGTTACACCACCTACTACAGGAATACCATTCGGAATTGCCCAAACTCAGCATTTTGCTGCTTTATTTAAAACCAATAGAGGCAAAGACTGGTGGATGTATTTATCGTACCTGCTGGTCGATTTTGCCAATGAGTTAAAAGTAATTGTTAACAATTATGCACCGCAGGCAAAGTTTGTGCTAAGCTTTGGCGGAAATACGCCTAGCGACGAATTGGTTATTATGCGAGGAACTTATGACGTCATAAAGTGGGGTGATGTAAGCCACGGCATTAAAACAGCGTTTGGTATAGATACCAGACAGGGCAAAGATACAGTTGCTATGTCGCTTGATTATATACAAAACTACCCAAATAAAAAGCAAACCGAGTTACATTATATCGACTATGGCAATAAAGATGGTAATGGAAAAGTAATAGACCCACCATCAGTGGTAGAACCACGAATGATTGATTCAGGCAAGGCAGCCATAATGAATGGCGTTAAAGACCTTATGTTTATTGCGATGAAAAGCCATAATGAGTATTATAATATGCTTAAAAGGGTATATGATGCCTTAATGCCATATTGGGTGAATCCTCCGGCAAGAGACACAGGCAACCGTAGCGCACAAGTAACGCTAAATGATTTGCTGGATTCTGGTGGAAGAAAGGGCGTAGAGGCATGGGAAAGTGCAGGCGGCAGCAATAGCCTCAGAGTAAACTTTAAATTCTTGAACTCTGGCGGCGGTGGAGATGGAGGCGACGGTGGAGGCGGCGATGATTTGCCTTATTCAATGTCGCTGTTTCCTGATATTCAGACATATTATTTTAGGGATAATCTTTCGAGGAATAGCTATTACTACACCACTAACCCTGCAATACAGCCAGAGTATGATGCAACCCGTGTGCCATTTCTGGTGTCGAGTCATGGAATTACGGTACCTCTTGGAGTTACAAAAACAAAAAGCCATATTACTATTACCGATCAAGATGGTATTGTATGGGTAAAAATGATACAGACAAAAGGGGTGAATCAGTATGAGAACCAAGTAAACTACTCGAACAATCATAAAGAATTAAGGAATCCGCCGAACGTTGGTGAAGATTGCCGTTTCTGGTTGCCGATTCCACCAGATGGAGGTTGGTATGATGTAAAAATAGATGTTTTCGATGCGGCGTGTCGTTTTGAGGTTTTCCACGCAGATAATACTGCGCCTGGTGGCATCAGTTATGATTCTGTGAAAGACAGGGCTTATACAGCGGCCGAAACATCGGAAACGATACGTTTACCGAAATCTATTTTAACACAGCAAAACGTAAACCACCGGGTGATTAAAATTAACAATAACCGTTGGGTGTAGTGTTCAACTTAAATTTTAACACAACGAAAAAATGATTCTTTTAGGGCTGTTTGCCTTTCCCTCGTTGCCAGGCTTTAACCAGTCGCTTAAAAATGATAGGTCAGCTATTTATCTGGCTGATGAAAGCCTGACGCAAAGAAGTATTGACTTTTCTGAGAGATGATTTCAAAATCAACAAAAAAGAAAGATGATTTTTTTGACTGCCGGGCATCATAGAAAAGACCCCGGCGCTACCTACAATGGTCGCAAGGAGGCGGCCGAAACTATTTGCCTTCGTAATGCCCTGACAAAGCTGTTGACTGAAAAAGGTGTGATTGTCTGGAATGATGCTGATGACTGGAATTTAAGCCGAACTATTGCCGAAATTTCAAAATTATCAAAACCTGTCGATATTATCACCGATTTGCATTTCAATGCCGGAGCTCCCTCAGCAACGGGTTGTGAAGTGTTTGTTGCCGACGATGCCGATGCCCACGAGCTAGTACTTGCCAAATCTTTGGCAAGTACCATAGCATCGGTCTTGCTGATAAGAAATAGGGGCGTGAAGAAAGAAAGCAACAGCCAGCATAAACGCTTAGGGATTATGCGCCCAATCGGGCGAAATGTATTGATTGAGGTCTGTTTTATATCAAATAATTATGATATGCAGCAGTACGATGCCTTCTTCGGCCTTCTGGTCGAAGAAATGGCTCGTGTTTTAATGAGTAAGGTGTAATCTGTACGTAAAATTTCCACACAACATGAAAGAAGTAATGTTCAATTTTAAACAGCAAATCATGAATCATCCATATATGATTTCATTTTTTGCGCTTTTAGCCACGCTCATAAAGTTTATTGTCGAGTCGTGGCAGGTCGACGGTATATTGTTTATACTCTTGTTTTTGTTGATTGGCATTGATACCTATACGGGTGTCCGTTTGGCTAGACAAACAAACCAATACGCCTATAAAGTGCTGAGAGAAAAAGCAATTAAAAAGGTATCAGGCTATGTTATTTTTCTGATAGCACTCTGGACATTCACGATGATGCTCTTCGTCATGAACATCAAAGACGGCATGCCGTTTATCAACAGTTATTACCTGAATATACCCATGATGACCACGATGCTTTTCTTTGCCGGAATCGAATTTTTATCAATCAAAGAAAACATCTCACAGATATTTGGTATTCGTACGCCCACTACCGTTATCAATAAGATAGACACTTTTGTGAATACTGGTGGGGCAGATGTAGAAAATCTGTTTGAAAGCAATACCGAAACCGCTGTTAAAAATCAATGAACAAATTCAAACTTATATCTATTATTTTGGCTATTGCGGCAAGCGTAGCCGGCACAATCTGGGTGCAGAGTACTTTCAGGAAACTCAAAGAAAACAAGGCTTTGTTGCAGGAAAATAAGCTGCTGAAAGCCGAAAAAAAGACTTTGACCGACTCGCTGAAACTGCACAAAGAATGGTTGGCCAAAAGCCTGATTGACACCCGCAATGCCACCGAATTGCACGCAATTAGCAAGGGCATGACGGCCTCTTTTCAGTCGGTTGTGAGTATTATGCGAGACAGCGTAATTAAAATCAATAAAGACAGAGCCCGGCTCGATGCCAAAGTGCTGGAATTGCAAAAGGAGCTGCAACAAGCCAGAAAAAAACGAAAGTTTTTGTAGCAAATTATTGGCAATCAAGCCAGTTTTTCACGAAAGAACTAATCTTACGCAGGTTAGTTCTTTTTTTATTTCAGTTTCAGCAACACGCTTTCCGGGCCGCTGTGTTTCTGGTCGAATGTGCCGTTGAAGACACGCAGCTTTAAATCGCTTTCGGGCGTAACGTTGATAATAACCTCTTTTCCATCATCAAACGTAATAACCACCATTTCTTTCCCATTCGGGTCTTTTTTAATTACAATTGCAGGATTCATTTTTTTGAGTTTTTAGCTATTGATATAACCATGCAGCAAATACTTTTGTTTAAGGTGGAGATATACATTTTTGTATATATACGAGAGTGTATATTATAGAATTGCATTCATAAAAAAAACTCCTATGGATTTGAATAGCCATAGGAGTTTTTACTTAAGCCTCTTTAACCTAATAACAATTACTAGTCAGCCCATTGGCATCAAAATTCGTAGTGTAAGTGCCTTTTTTGGCGTCGTACGATACCACCAGAACCAAGCCCACTTTTCCGGCTCTTTTAGGCGAGCAGTACTCAAACAGATAATAGCTGTTGGCTTCGCCTTTTACAACTCTGGCTAATTCGATAAATTTGGCCTCCAACTCGTTTTTGTTCTGTGGGAAAACCGCTCCGTTTTTACCAATAGCAGTCAAAACAGTCTTGTCGATTTCAGTTCCAAGACCAATCGTAAATACCGATATTTTCGAGTTCGCATTGCTTACTTTATTCAATGCTACTTGTTTAGAATAACGCGCCGCCTGGTCGGTTCCATCCGTGAAAACGATTATCGAATAAGCAGATATATAGCTTTCTTTCTGTAAATCTCTAAGTTTTTGTTCGGCTTTATCAACCGACTTGATAACCGCTCCATACAAATCCGTCGATGGGTCTTTCGATATACTGGCGTTCAGGTTTGCCACAGCGTTGAGCAACTGATTTTTGTTTGACGTAAAATCAACCAATGTATTAAGTTTATCTTCGCCATCAAACCACGAAATACCTACCTGATAAGAATCATCGCCTGAGCTCGTAATAATATTATTGATAAAACTCGTTGTTGAACTCTTTAGCTGCGATAACGCACTAGAAGTAACACTGGCGCTTAAATCGAGCACTACAAGGGTGTTATGTCTGAATTTCTGTGCACTCGGCGAAAACTGTTTGTTTGCCTCGCTTTCCGAAATGGCATTGGCACACTCGTCGTTACTACCTTTTTCGTAGACCTTAAAATTCCCCGTTGTAAGTCCAGAAACCGGAAGCGCTCTGCTTGAGTTTTCGTTTACTTTCAATATCATACTCAACTTACTGCTACCCGCCACAATCTTGGGCTCTGAAACAGCCGTGATAATTAAATCATTATAAAAAATATTCGGACAATTTCGGTCGATAGGCGCACTGCAAGAGTTAAAAAGTAGCACACACAAGGTTAGTAAACCGCCAAGGAAAATCTTCTTTGTCATGGTGAAAAAACAGGTTTTATTTAGTATAAGCACGTAAAAGTTTTGCAAATTTAGAAATAGTGTTGGTTGCTTCCTGTGTTTCTAACGAAAAATTGTGCCAAATCTGATAAAGGCAGACGAATATTAACTCTGGCCGATGTGTATTTAATACCAAGCATAGCCAGATTTTACCTTAAACCAGCTGGCATTTTAAGCCTTGAAAGACACTCTTAATATTTTTTTAATTGGTAGTTTCGGCTCGATTGAATAAGTTTGATAAAGTTTAGTGGCAAAAACACCTTAAAAAGAGGTTTTGTGCAAGTGCAAATTTTATTGAAAGCAGAAGTAAATATAGGAGGGAAGCACCCGCCTGAAATATACAAAAGAACTTAATAAACGTACGCTTATTAAGGCTGTTCGTTCCATAGGGCAGTTAAATTGTTAATTGTTTGATTAAGGAAATACCTCTGCCGCTGGCGGAGGTATTTTTATTTTTAAAATCCTCAAACCTTACTTACTGGCCGCCATTTTTTCAATATGTTGTTGTTGGGCTGTCAGCAATGCTTCAATTTTGTCGAGCCTGCTTTCTAAAGTCTGATTTTTGCCTTTCAGCGCATTGTTTTCGTTGCGGAGTTCTTTTACGGCTTCAATCAAATGCGGCACAAGCCCTGTGTAATTAACTGCCAGAAAGCCTGCCTCATCGGTTTGTACCAGTTCCGGGAAAATCTTTTGAACCTCTTGCGCTATCAGGCCCGTTTGTAAGTCTTTACTACGGCTGTCTTCAATCCATTTGTAATGATAGCCATTGAGCTGATAAAGACCTGACAGTGAATTATTCAAGCTCGAAAAGTCTTTTTTAAGTCTTTTGTCCGAACTTTGCGTAAGCGTACCTGTTAGCGTTGCATTGCCTGCGCTAGTTACCCAGAAACGCCACGCATTGCCTATATAAATGCCAGCCTCGGTATTGGTTTTCATGCCATAGAAAGCCCCGTCAGCATCGCTCAGGCTATTAGTCGAGTTGCTCATCCAGATACCAGCCGTATTTGTTGTATGTCTGATTCTCACCCTGCCGTTTACGTCTAACATGTTATTTGGTGCTAAAACACCTATGCCTACATTGCCACCGTTTGTAATAAGCGCATTGCCTGTAATTGTAGTAAAATACCCGCCAGTACCAGTATCAGAGTTACCATAAACCCCACTTCCATAGCCATAATGATCGCCGTGTACACCATAGCCTATCGTACTATTGGAGTAACTAATGCCTTTAATACCACTTACACCAACACTAGGGTCAGCATTATAGGCAATACCCATTATGGCTCCAACAGCGTTGCTTTTCATATTACTAAGCCCATATATAGTAGAGGAGGTTGAGGCTGCATTATCATTTTCAAGACCCAACATATAAGACATAGAGCTTCCGCTATAAAAATAAGGTACTAAATCGCTCCATTCGGCATCGCCTGCGTTACTTACCGATTTCATCAATTTTCCGGTGGTAACTGTCCCAACATTATTGCCGCCGAACCGTAAACCACCGATTGTAATCAAGGCTTTACCTGTACCCTTGTGTTCGAAACGTCCGGCAATCGAGTTATTAAAATAGCCTACTCCCTGAACACCAATGCCTGATTCAGAGAAGCCATGCACGCCAATACCGGTGTTGTTTTCTGAATAGCCATATACACCTGCACCCTGGCCGTAGGTTCTGCCCTGAACACCCGAGCCATTTGTTCGGGTAAAGCCATAAATAGCATCACCAATACCGCCTGTTCTTTCATTAGCACCATAAATTGCTTGATAAGGGGCAGTATCTGAAGCACCAATAACAGCCTCAATTTTTGCTTGACTATAAGCGTGCAGATTAATAAATAATAGCGAGAGAAATAGAAGTTTTTTCATGATATAAAGTCTTAATAATAGGATTTGGAAATTATATTAAACTTTATAAAGGTAAGTGTTTAAAAATCGGAATTGTATTAGTAGAACCTATTATTTATTGGGCGGAGTATTAAATAAAGGAGTTTTAAGCAGCAAAGGCCGTCTCAAAAGTTTTTTGTGCCAAATAATATTTGGGGAAGACCCCACCCTAACCCTCCCCAACAATGGGGAGGGGACAAAAAAGCCCCTCTCCCCATTGTTGGGGAGAGGGGTTGGGGTGTGGGGTTGAAGCCTTGCCAAATAATATTTTGTGCAGTTTTCTTTTGAGACTGCCTCTTTTTTAACTATTTCTTATAAGCGTTTGTATGCCAACCAGTGCATTTGGTGGGTATTTACTTCGGCATAAACCTCACAGGGTCGTTTGCTATTGCATCAGCCACAATCTCTACGTTTTCGGCGGCTGTGAGAAGCCATTTACCACCTTTTTTTACGAATACTGTCAGCATCAGATTATCGGCCTCTGGTTTAGAATCACCCGCGGGCGTGTTAAAGGCTCCTACATGCGTGTTTACATGGGCAATTATCACATCAGGCGATAGCTTACGGGTTGCAACCCAGTTTTTGCTGAGCTTCACGGTTTTAAACATCTTCTCATGAAAAGCCTGATGCGCAAACTGTACCTCTTTACGGTTTTTCCACCACATACCTACAATATTCACCCAACTGGCATCTTCGGTTGTGTAATTGGCTATATCGCTATAGTCATGATTATTCCAACTGGCAATCATGGCATCAATTTGTTTTTCAACAGCCATTTCATCTGCCGATTTGCTTTGCGAAAATGCACCAAATGAAAGTACTAAACCTACGAAAAAGAGCAGAATTTTCATTGAATTATTTGTTTGGTTTCTGTCACAAAACTATGCTGCTGAATCTCAAACAAATAGTACAAAGCCGACATCTTTCAATAATGTAAGCGGTTATGCAGTAAAAAAGGGGTAGACAGAAACTCTTCTTCAATCACTCTGGGAGAAACGCCACAGAAGGCCTTAAAATCACGGATGAGGTGCATCTGGTCGAAATACCCGCATTCATGGGCAATGGTTGTCCATTTGGTGGCAGGAATGTGCTCTTTCATTACCCATGCCTTGGCAAAACGTGTAATGCGTGCAAAAAACTTGGGCTGAATACCCACCCGTTGCTGAAACTGTCGCTCTAGCTGACGAGTGCTCACACAAGCCAATGACGCTACTTCGTTGATGTTCATGAGTCCGCCTTGCTGAATAAGCATAGGTAGCACACGGTCTATAGGGAGTTGTGCACGCAATTGTCTCACCTTGCGCAGCAGAAAAGCCTCTACAATGGCAATAATAGCATTGGGGTGCTCTGTCTCGGCCAGTTGGTCGGCTATGTGGCTTACCTCTTTGTCTAAAATATAGCTACTATCGAGCGATTCGTTCATTGGAAACTCACTCATCGGAATCCCCAGCAAACGATACAACCCGCCCGGCTGAAAACCTACTTTAACCGTATAATTAGCATGATTCATGTGTAGCCTGATGCGGTTTACTTGAGGCCCAACCACTATACTCCGTTGTAATTTTACTTGCTTGTTTTGCGGCAGATACTCGGCCACAGGCGCACCAAGCGGATAAAAATAGAGGCATTGCTCAGGTAGGGGAGGAAACGACAACGCAGGTGCCGACTGGCTTTTATCTAGCCTTAGCCTGAAAATCATGATATTGTTTACAAAATCACGAAGAGAGGGGTGTGGACGATGAAAAACGTGAATCATGGCTTGTGTAACGTTTTAGCATAGCCAAATTACAAAAATCTTTGCAAAAGTAAGCGCCAACAGGCATATTTCTATGAGCATAATCATTGATTTTGCTACTGCAAGCCTTTACCTTGTGGCCTTAAACACGCAATAAGCCCGGCTCAATGAAAAAATACCTGCTCAACTGTTTTTTGCTAACCTTACCCGTGATGCTATGGAATATCTTGCTGACCGATAAACTACCGGCAGTGTATCAGCCTGACGTATTCTGGCACAACATACCCGACTGGATAGTGTACGGAGAAAATATTTCAAGAGGATTGGTTTTTCTGATAGCCTTTCTGATGCCATTGCCCACCCGCAAACTCCACCAGAAAACAGGCTTCTGGCTTTATCTGACAGGCTTAGCTCTCTACTTCGCCTCATGGATACTCCTGATTGAGCACCCCGACACCCAATGGAGCAAAAGCCTATGGGGTTTTGCCGCACCCGCCTACACGCCCATACTATGGCTCATGGGCATAGCTTTACTAGGCGAACGTTGGACAAGGTATTACATCATCATTTCAGTGCTGTTTGTTGTGTTTCATTGCTGGCATTGTTGGGTGGTTTGGGGGAGGGGATGATTGTTAATATAGTAAAAGGTGCCGAAAAATAAGTTTTCTTGTTTTAGCAGAAATCTATTTTTAATATTGTCTTTTATTGAAAATAAAACCGAGCAATGAAACTATTAACCTTACCACTAATTATTTTTTTTACTTTATTGTCTTTTGTTTGTTTTGGACAAACTGTAAACAATATTCCACTGAAAGACATAAATGTGGAATATATACAAATAGTAGGAACCACCAAAGCATTTTCATCTAAAGTAATGATAGATATTGATTTTGGACAGAGAAATAAGCTATTCAATTTTAATGATACATCATTAAAGGATGAAAGTGGAAAACTAATTGAATTAAATTCAATGATAGACGCATTAAACTTTATGAGCAAAAATGGCTATGAGTTTGTACAAGCTTATGCTTTTAACGTTGGAGGCCAAAATGTGTATCATTACTTAATGAAGAGGAAGCATTTTAATGAAAAGATTGGAGACGTAAAAAATTAAGGAGGTTATTTAAAAGAGCATTGTAAAGAAATCTATATTTTACGCCTATCATATAAAGTCAAAGAGGGAGTGTAAACTGAACTGTGTCAAGTATTTTTACTACTCACTTGGAGTTGTCTTCAAGTGAG
>NZ_JBBEWC010000025.1:0-35854 GCF_037860775.1 Emticicia soli
TGAAGTCACAATTAAGAAAACCTCAAATCTCTGCGGCATGACCATTCCAAAGCGAAAGCCCTATTATTATTTCAGTATAGCTAATCCTCATAGATTTTATGATTCGAAATTATTATATAAAAAAGAAAAGATTAATTATTAAATGTTGCAAATGGCAGGACATTTTATAGATAATATCAATCTTGAAAAATCTGTTTTCATTTTAGCAATGAGAGACGAAAAAAGAGATTTTATATTTCATCAAAAATTTAACGATATAATTGAGAATAAAGAAGATTATTTAAGAAAAAATAAGTTATTAAGGCAAGAAATGGGTCTTACTATTTATCCAAGAAAAATTGTTTTAAATAAAATAGTTGATTTAATATTTCTTTCTGGTCTTAATAATCAACATTTAATATCAGAGAGTTTAAAAAATGCAATTATAGAGGCACAAATAACTGGTTTAAATTTTTCTGAATCAGATATTGAGTTTGAAGTAACTGAGGAAAAAGTATAGAATTCTAATAGTAACTATAAATCTCAAATTTTATGGCTTTGGCTGGTGCACACAGGAGACTTTTAGCGAACCTCACACGTCATGAGGAACATCTCAACAATCTCATTTCAAAAGCAACTCATAAACCCTCAAATACCTGTCCTTCACAACCTCTTGCGAGTAATTTTCTAATACCTTTTTTCTGGCGTTGTTGGCTAGGGTTTCGGCATTGGCTTCGAACAATACCCAATTAATGCCCTCTGCCAAACTTTCGGCCGATTTATAACTAGCTAAAAATCCGGTTTGTTGGTGTTCAATCATTTCGGGTATGCCGCCTACTTTAAAGCCAACAGCCGGCGTACCGCAAGCCATTGCTTCCATAATGGTATTGGGCAGATTCTCCTGAATAGACGGAATCGTAAATACATCGGCCGCTGAGTAAATCAAGGCAATTTTTTCTACGTCGGCTATGCGCCCTAAAGCATGGGTTCTGAAAGGGAGTGTTTTATTGAGTTCTTCGTCGCTTTCTCCTAAAATCACCAATTCAATACCCTCAGGATTACTAATTTGCGCATGCAAAATCTTCAAGGCTTCCTGAAAATAGCTAAAACCTTTCCAGATGACAGTAACTTTAGCCGCCGCAAACAAAATAAGTTTTTTATCTGTTGGCAGGTTTAGCTTTGCTCTGGCTTCTGTTTTATTGGTCGGTTTAAAGATGTTAACATCTAAAGGATTCGGTATGGCATCAATCGTTAGGTTTTTGAATAAGCTGCTTTTTCTGGCTCTGTTTGCCAACCATTGGCTACAGCCTATTATCTGCGTAGTTGAAGTATTGATTTTGCTGAAAGCCTGCGCTTTTGCACGCCATACTTTTGCCGATAAATCATTTGCCGAAGGATTACGGACATAAGGCTCACAATTACCGCATTGCAGCTGGTAATTCTCACAGTCGCCGCTGTGGTGACAGCCGCCTGTAAATGCCCACATATCGTGCAATGTCCAGACAATGGGCTTGCCTAAACTGAATAGTTTTTGGAGTGATTCGATGGATAAAAAACCAAAGTTAACCCAATGCAGGTGTATAATGTCGGCCTCTTGCACCAAAGGGTGTTCCGAAATATCGATGCCCGTATTGGCAGGAGAAAAAGCAAAGCGAACTTCTTTGTTCTTTTCGTGCAGCCTGAAATAAAGTCGCTCAAGCACAAAACGTCCGAAAGCCATTTTCTGGGCTAACCAGCTTTCAGCAACAGCCACTACATCGGCATTGTTTCGTTTCTTTTGTTGTACCAGTAGCTTGGCCTCAACACCTTTTTCGTCTTCTAAAACCGACAGTAATCTTAAACAGGCAATGGCTGCTCCGCCCATGCTATCGTCGGTATTTATGAGTAGAATTTTCAAGAAACGTAGTTTTGCTGTGTCAATAATTGATGCGAATTAAGTAATTTTTTGGCATATCTTTAGCAGGAGTATCTTTTGCCTATTAAAAAAATATTTCCTACAATGTAAGTTTTCGACCTGCCTCACGACTAATTGTTCAAACAAAACATCAGCGAATGGAAAAGGATTTTATTCAATTGATAAATACAAACAGAGCTCTTATATACAAAGTATGTAATTTGTATTGTCATGTCGACGATGATAAAAAAGACCTTTTTCAGGAGATTGTTTTACAATTGTGGACATCGTACCCCAATTTCAGACAAGAGGCTAAAACTACTACATGGCTATATAGAGTGGCCTTGAATACTGCCATTTCGAACTTTAGAAAAGAAAGCCGTAAACCCGAAAGAAGCGCTATTTCGGCCAACGAGCTGCAGATACCCGACATGAATCTTTACCAGCCGGAAACCGACAAGGTGAGTTTATTACAAAGGGCTATCGAGAAACTTTCAGAAATCGAAAAGGCGATTATTATGCTCTACATGGACGACAAAAGCTATGACGATATAGCCGAAATCATTGGTATTACACACTCAAATGTTGGGGTAAGGCTTAACAGAATCAAAACTAAATTAGAAAAAATCATTAAAGCAGAAGAAATATGAACTTAGATGAATTTAAATCGGCATGGAAAGTATATGACCAGAAATTACAGACCTCACAAATGCTCACCGAACGCCTCATTGTAGGCATGATTAAAGAACGGTCGAGGTCGAGAGTGGCACAAATTAAACGTGAAAACAAATGGTTTTTTGCCTTGATGGTATTTGAACTAGTGGTTTTAGGGGCTATTTTTTTTGGTAACCCTTTCGACTTTACTTATACTGCTCAGTTTGTACCTTTTGGCTTGCTGGCAGTAGGCATCTTGTTTGCACTAGGCGCTATCTATAAAAACAATGCCATTGCGAACATTGATATGAACAATACTACGCTGGGGGCTTTTCTGAATAATGTGATAAAAGAATACGAAAAGAACAAGAAGCTCGAAGGCTGGTTTGGTATACTGATGCTTGCTTCGGGTTTTCTTACAACGCTATCGTTTTTACCAAATAAGCTTAAAACCAAGCCTTTGAACGATGCCTTGCTCGAAACCCTTATTCCGATGGCAATCTGCCTTGTAATCTATTTTCTGGCTTTTAAGTTGGGTGCATTTAAAAACAACAAAAGCGAGGGTTTTAAAGAAGATTTAAAAGAATTAGAGGCACTATCGCACGAATTAATGCAGGGTTAAATGTGGGTTTGTCTAATCCACAGGCGGTGAATAAATTGGGTGAACACGGGTATTGACTATTACTTTTGAATCATTCCATCCATTTCGGTGAATAATTAGGTTTCAAGAAATAAGCGTTCTTTTCTATCATGTGTGGAGGTGTTGAATCAATTAGCTTTAGCGATTTCTCCTCACCCCCTAAATCCCCCTCTCCTGAAAAAGGAGAGGGGGACTTTTCCCCTGCGTGGGGCCTATTGAATCAATTGCCGCCCGCGCGGCGTCCGCAGCTTTAGCTGGTGGATTATAATTACATTATCCAAATCGGCTTTAGCCAAAATGTAGTCCCAATTTCTACTGGCAAATGCAAATAAGCACGTTATTTTTTTGATATTTTATCAGGTTTTTAAATCATTTGGTGCAGTTTGAGCGTTAAGATTAAAATCCAATAGCTTATATGAAAAAAATAATCATTCTCATTTCCTTAGCAGCTTTTAGCGCCTTTTTCGGTTTTAGTTGTGAGTCAAGCTCCGACCCGACAGATAAACCCGATGATTCGACGGCCAATCCGGTAACAGGCGAGTACCAGGCCGTTATCGCCTTCCCGAACTTAATGTTCGACGATCCCGTAGAATTTACCCATGCCGGCGATGGTACCAACAAAGTTTATGTAATAGAACAACGTGGCGTGATTCGGGTATTCGACAACGTGTCTACAGTGGCGCAGGCGCCGGTATTTCTGGATATTGATGCCCGTGTAGATGCTGGTGGCGAAATGGGTTTACTCGGACTTGCTTTTCACCCTGATTTCAAAACAAATGGCTATTTTTATGTGAATTACAACCGTAATTTACCTTCTCGCCAGACAGTTATTTCGAGGTTTAAAGTAAACCAGGGCTCAACAACGGCCGATGCCAGCAGTGAGAAAATCTTGTTGACATTTGAGCAACCTTACACCAACCACAAAGGCGGTAAGATGGCCTTTGGGTCTGACGGATTCCTATACATTGCAACCGGAGACGGTGGTAGTGGCGGCGACCCGCAAAACCATGCACAGAACCGCAAAGACCTTTTGGGTAAGATTCTAAGAATAAACGTAAACGTGGCCGAAACCGAGAAATACAGCATTCCTGCCGATAACCCTTATGTAAACAATACAGAAGGATTCATGCCAGAAATCTATGCCTATGGTTTGCGTAACCCATGGCGATTCAGCTTCGATG
Organism: Emticicia soli; assembly: GCF_037860775.1. NCBI lineage: Bacteria > Pseudomonadati > Bacteroidota > Cytophagia > Cytophagales > Leadbetterellaceae > Emticicia > Emticicia soli. The sequence continues at coordinate 4,349 of NZ_JBBEWC010000025.1, forward strand.
CCACTACCAACAACCTTTGGGTAGGTGATGTGGGGCAGAATGAAGTAGAGGAAATCGACATCATTACGAAAGGTGGTAACTACGGCTGGAAAGTAAAAGAAGGCGACGACTGTTTCTATGCCGCAGGCAACTGTAACCAATCAGGACTTATCGGGCCGGTATTCAGCTACAGACAAGGCACCGACGGGCGTTCGGTAACGGGTGGTTTGGTGTATAGAGGAACAAAACTGCCTGACTTAGTAGGCAAATACATTTTCGGCGATTACGTAAGTGGCAAAATATGGGCGCTCAATTACAGTGCCTCAAAAGCCACCAACAGCAACGACAAAATAGATAACGTAGGCAGCATTTCAGCCTTCGGCGAAGACGCCGCAAAAGAATTGTATATACTCAATTACAGTTCAGGTAAGATTTATTCTTTAGCGAAGAAGTAAGAGTGCTTCACCTCACCCCAACGGCAGCGGCCGACCGTCCCTCTCCTGAAAAAAGGAGCGGACGCCGCGCGGAGGGGGACTTTTTAGCCCCTCTCCCTGGGGAGAGGGGTTGGGGTGAGGAAATTTTCACCTCCTCCCAAACCCCACAACAGTTTTCCACAAATTACGCATGGCTCCGTTTAGTTCGGGTGAAATATTGCTCCAGTAAATAATGGTGCCGTAGAGTAGCGTAATGCCAACCGAACGGTAGCTCATATCTATCACTGTTTTAAATTTGCTGCCATCTGTTACAGGTAGCAAACTTATGGCTAGTCCGCTTAGAAGCATTACCACAAGTACTTTCGGAATATCTATCGTAAAAGGCTGCATGCCTAGTTTCCACCATAAAATGGCATATCGGGCAACATTATAATAAATCGTTGCTATAGCCAGCGCAAAAGCAGCTCCATTTATACCATAGATTGGAATCAGCAACCAGTTCAGGAAAACTGTCAGAATGATGAGTCCGACCATAATATAAGTATCGTAACGGTAGTACTTCGAGAGCGTCAGAATTGTGCCATTAAGCCCAGTGGCCAAATCGAACAATTTACCTAGGCTCAGAATAATAATCACCCATTTACCTTCTTCATAACCTTCGGGCAGAAACACGAAAAGGTTATCAATATTCAAATAAATGCCCAAGAAAATCCAGCAACCCACAATCAGCGAAGTTGTGCAACTTTTCCGGTAAATAGTAGCAATGTTTTTGAGGTCATTTTTGGCAAATGAATCAACAATAATAGGTGCCGATGCCTTATTGAGTGCTATCAGCGACATGCCCATTACACTCCCAAAAAAAGCCGCTGTACTATAAATACCCGTCTCTTCTAGCGTTGTGATTTCGGCCAGCATGATTTTATCTATATACAAGATAATCATCGACGAAAAGCCTGTCAGAATAGTAAGTCCGCTATAAATAGCAAACTCTTTGGTAAACTCGGGTGTCATCACCGAGAAATCGGGCTTTAGCGAAAAACCTTCAAGCCGTGTTGCTTTCCATATCATAGGCACTACATAGAGTGAAACCGCCAGCACCCATACCCATATATACTGCGAAAAATCAAGAATATTGAAAACAACCAAAAACAAGGAAATCATGATAAGAAAACGCTGCACAAACTGCGACAGAAACGTGCCTGTTACGGTTTCATACAAGTTTTTGGCATAGTTATCAAACATATTAAACAACACCGTAGCGAAAGTAATAGGCAACAGAAAGTAAAAGTTAGCCGCTAGCAGGTCGGTTTTGCCTTTGCTTTCAATCATAGAATCTTTTAGAAAAAATACGCCTATGCTGCAAAGCAAAAAGCCTACACATGCAATTGATAAACCCATAAACAAGAAGCCTTTATGCCCACGCTTAGCATCTCTGAAATGTACAAAAAAACGGCTTCCGGCTGCATTAAAGCCTAAAGTAGAGATTTGCACCATTACATACATATAAGAGAGTAGTACATTTAGCAAGCCGATTTGTTCTTTCTCAAAATAATTGGGAAATATGAAAAACTGCGAAATAAACCCTACTAATACTCCGGCATAAGAGAAAATGGTACTCAAAAAAGCCTGTTTTTTTATTACACTCATCTCGAAAAACGTATCCTTATTTTACATTTACTATATTACTCATCTGGCTTTCGTTACTCAGTCGGTCGAGCGACGTAACCACATACACATAAGCTTGCCCCTGCTCATAGGTTTTATCTGAGAAACTCAGCATACCCTCGTTTCTTACAATCCCTAAGATTTTTGATGTGTTATCCAGGTTTATCTTTTCGTCTTTATCAAAACGATACACGATAAAAGCACTAGGCTCTTCGCCATCTTTAGGCAAAATTGCGGGAGCATCCCAACTGATTAAAACACTTGTACCCCTTACCTTTTGTGCTTGTACATTTTCCGGCGCATTAGGCGGAATATTGTCTTTCCATGGCATTGCCGGCGGTAGGGCAGGGTAGTAATACAAGCTCCGAAGCGAATCAACTACCGATAGCTCGTTTTTACTCAAAGGCTTGGCACTGAAATATATACTACCCGTAATTTGCGGCTTACTTCGGTTGTACTTCACCTGTCGTGGAATCTGGTTGGCTTTTTCCCAGCCTACTTCGTTGCTGCCTGCTTTTACCCGATAGGCCGCATGACCAATGTATAAATGGCGGTCGTAGTTGTGTTTTGTCCACCAGTCGGCTAATACTTTGTAAGGTACTTTACCAAACTCAAAGCTAAAATATATCTGCGGAGCAATGTAATCAATCCAGCCGTTTTGTACCCATTTCTTGGTATCGGCATACAGGTTATCATAAGAAGTTTGTCCGCCTGCTGTCTGCGAGCCGCTAGGGTCAACAGAAGCATTGCGCCACACGCCTACGGGACTAATACCAAATTTTACTTTAGGTTTTATCTGGCGCATGCCATCGCTGATACTCTTGATAACCAAGTCTACGTTGTTGCGTCGCCAGTCTTCAATATTTCTGAAATTACCCTTGTATTTTCTGAAAGTATCCTCATCGCGCAGCTTTTCGTTGGCGATGGTATAGGGATAAAAATAATCATCGAAATGAATCCCATCAACATCATAATTTCTTACTATATTCAGCACAATTTCAGTAATATAGTCGCGCACTTCGGGTATGCCCAGATTAAACAATTTGTAACCACCATAAGTCAGAAACCATTCGGGACGGGTATTAATGAGGTGGTCTTGAATGATACTTTTTGAAGCTTTATGCGCCCCTCTGTTCATATTAAGCCAGGCATGAAACTCCATGTTTCGCTGATGGGCTTCATGAATCATAAATATCATGGGGTCGTAGAAAGGCTCAGGGGCTCTGCCCTGTGCGCCTGTAAGCCATTCAGACCAGGGCTCTTGTCCACGGGCATAAAAGGCATCGGCGGCGGCTCTTACCTGCACCAGCACGGCATTCATGCCATAGCTTTTCTGGCGGTCGAGCATTGTTCTGAACTCCTGTTGTTGGGTTTCCGACGACAAACCCTTGCGAGAAGGCCAGTCGATATTATCAATAGTGGCTACCCATACAGCCCGAAACTCACGTTTAGGCCCGGCAGACTTTGATACATATTGGTAGGTAACTTTTTTACTACAACCACTCAGGAAAGCATAAATTATTAGGTAGATAGCAGCGTTTTTCAAATACATCCAGATGTTAGTTTTGAAATTTTACTCAAAATTAGATAAAAATTTAACCCAACGGCTATTTTTTGTTACTTTTGCTGTGTTTAGCAATAATGTTAAGCTTTTAACATTATTATTGAAAGTGTATAAATGACAGCGAATAAATTCGCTGCCTAATATAACAAAGGTATTTTTTTTACATAAGCGGACTTAAGTCCGCGTTGAACTACTAAAATTGTTCCGCTGCGGCGGCCGCCTTTGTTACTTTTAGACACCGAATTTATTCGGTGAAAATAATATTAAACAAGTTTATTATTAATAGAAAAAAAGCTAGTATTATTACCTGTTGGGTGAAATAGATTTTAAGGTTTTAATATACCGTCCCTACGGGACTTCGCTCTAAAATAGTTTAATTTTCTCTACCGACATCTTATCCCGACTGGGCGTCCCTGACGGGATATTCCTTAGTCCCATCGGGACGATATATCGGTAGTATTATCAGATAGTTTTTGAGCCCGTATCCCATAGGGATAATATATTCTTAGATTCACCCAACAAGTCATATATTATTATATGCTTTTATTTTGAATCGATAATAATGATTCAGTTTCACTCTTTACATTCTTAATTATTGTGAAAGAATACGGAAGTAATATTCAGAAATTAACCGACTACATCATTAGTCTGCCTGACAAAGACCAGAGAACAAAATATGCCCATATTCTGGTAGAATTGATGCGCCAGATTCACCCAAATATGCGTGAAGGCATTGATTACTCAAAAAAACTATGGGATGATTTATATATCATTGCCAACTTTGACCTTGACGTTGACAGTCCTTTTCCGGCGCCACCAAAAGAGATTTTGGGTAAACGCCCTATGCTGGTTCCTTATAATCAACACCACCTGAAACACCGTTTTTATGGCCGTAACCTTGAGTTATTGGTGCTAAAAGCCATGATTACCGAAGATATTGAAGACCGCAAGGCTTTTATCTCTTATATGGTGCGCTTGATGAAAAACTTTTACCAGACCTGGAACAAAGACAGCATCGAAACCGAAGATTGCTTACAACAGATTTTAGAACTGTCAGGATTCAGATTCCAGTCAGAGATTGACGCCCTTCGCCGTGATGGCTTGATGGAGTCGTCGCCTAAAGATGGTAACGGAAGCCGCCAGCGAATCCCTCAGCCACAACAAACACAGGGGCAGTTCAGAGAAAGAGGCGAGCGTGATAATCGGGACAGAGATAACCGTGGCCGTGATAATCGGGATAATAACCGCAACAAGAACTTTGGCAGCGGTTATAAAAACGACAGAAACAATAATAACAATAATAAAAGAAGACGTTAACAAAAAGCTGAATCCTTTCATCACAATAGCTTGATATTTCGACTATATGGCATCTTTTAAAATAACAGGAGGAAAAAAACTACAAGGAGAAATTATACCACAGGGGGCAAAAAACGAAGCGCTACAAATTGTGTGTGCCGTTTTGATGACCAAAGAAACTGTGACAATCAATAATATTCCGGATATCAGAGACGTAAACAAACTCATTGAGTTGTTGAGTGATATGGGCGTGCGCTGCAACAAAATAGGAGCAGGCTCATATACTTTTCAGGCCAGTGACGTAAACTTTGATTATTTCGAAACCAGCGAGTATAAAGAGAAAGCCTCGGCTTTGCGTGGGTCTATTATGCTATTGGGGCCAATGCTTGCCCGCTTTGGCAAAGGAAAAGCACCCCGCCCGGGTGGAGATAAAATCGGTCGCCGACCATTGGATACTCACTTTACGGGTTTCCAGAAATTAGGTGCAGAGTTTATCTACGACCCTAACGATGCTTTTTATACCGTAGAAGGTTCAAAAATGAAAGGTGCTTATGTTTGGATGGACGAGATTTCGGTAACAGGTACTGCCAACGTATTGATGGCCGCCGTAATGACCGAAGGAACCACCACCATTTACAACGCTGCCTGTGAGCCTTACCTGCAACAATTGAGCAAGATGCTAAACAGCATGGGTGCAAAAATATCGGGCGTAGGTTCTAATTTACTTACTGTTGAAGGCGTAAAAGAACTACACGGCTGCGAGCACACCATGTTGCCTGATATGATTGAGATTGGTAGTTTTATTGGCTTAGCGGCCATGACCCAGTCAGAAATCACAATCAAAAATTGTCGCATTCCGGAATTAGGGATTATTCCTGATGTGTTTAAGAAACTCGGAATCCAGATGGAGTTCAGAGGAGACGATATTCATATTCCGGCACAAACGCATTATGAAATCAGCTCTTTGATTGACGGCTCTATTCTGACAATCTACGATGCGCCATGGCCGGGCTTTACACCTGACCTTATTTCGATTATATTGGTAACAGCCATACAAGCCAAAGGAACGGTATTGATACACCAGAAGATGTTTGAAAGTCGCCTGTTCTTTGTCGATAAACTGATTGACATGGGGGCACAGATTATTCTTTGCGACCCACACCGTGCCAACGTAATAGGCTTGAACCGTGAGCATAGACTAAGAGGTATCCGCATGACCTCGCCGGATATACGTGCCGGAGTATCATTATTGATAGCCGCACTATCGGCCGAAGGTACAAGTATCATCGATAACATTGAGCAAATTGACAGAGGCTACCAAAACATCGACGGCCGCCTAAACGCAATAGGCGCGGAGATTGTTAGGATTTAGAATCTTGAATTACGAATGGCGAATTAGCGAATTTGAAAAAAAATATTCACTAATTCGCCATCCACTAATTCACCATCGAGAAATTACTCAACTCAAAAAAAATAAAAACTTTTATTTTGAATTGTAAATGCAAAAACATACCTTTGCAGTCCCAATTCGATTAATACCGTAGTACATGCCCAGATGGCGGAATCGGTAGACGCGTTGGTCTCAAACACCAATGCCTTCACGGGCATGCCGGTTCGACTCCGGCTCTGGGTACGCAGTAAACAAATAAATAGCCGTAATTACTTGATTTATAAGTAGTTACGGTTTTTTGTTGTGCTGGGGTGGTGGGTTTGTTAGCACTGGTGTTAGTAACAGGGTTTATATGATAGAAATTTAACTATTTTGAAAACGAATACTTAAAGTAAGTCTAACCTCTGGGCATATTCTACTTGGAACCCCTGCTCTATGAATTGTCTCTGCATCAAAGACAATAAATCTACCAGGTTTAAAGCCTATAGCAATTCTAGCTTCTTGATTTTTATCAAAAAAAATTGTTTCCCCACCCCATTCACTTTTCCAATTAGAATTCACATAATAAAGCACAGAAATATTAGATTTATCATATGAATCACTATGGATGAAAGACTGATTTCCGTAGGTTGATGCGTTGCAAAATACATTATAACATTTTATTGCTCTCTTACTTTCAGAAAAATATTCAGCAATTTTCTTTGCTTTTTCATGTATAATATGACTTTCAAAGTCATCTATTAGAAAATCAGCCATCCATTCTCTATATTTCTTAGTATCAAATCTAGATGAATGCAGGAAGGTGAAATTAGAAAGAGACATAAGTTCATGAAAACGAATAATTTCTTTTCTTGAGAAAATATCATCAAAAATTAGGATTTTGTGTGCATCGACAGATTCAATTCTGGTTGGTTGAATATTAAGTTTTAAGTTTATCATAGTAATAAATTTTACTTATTGTCTTTAAGTTTACTGCCTTTTTTATGCATAACTATTAAAGAACCCATTTTGTCAAGTTTTGCTTCTACAGCAAATATACTTTGTCCTAAATCGCTTTCTATCACAAAATTGTTACTTAGGTCTTCGCTATCTTCTATATCAATTAGAATATGATGGTCTTGATTACTTATTAACTCAATCTGGTCATAATCATCAATAAAGTCGAGTCTTTTAATAAAAGAAAACGGCTTAACAAAAATATCATTGTCGGAAAACTGCATATACTCAGAATTAATATTAAGCTCAAGAGATAAGGTATTTGCTTTAAATTCTGGAGTTTGAGCTTTGAGAATCTTAAGCTCTGTTTTTTCGTCGTTAACAGCAATTGAGCCATGTACTAAGATATAATTGCCTATCGTATCGCTTTTTTTAATTGCTGTTAGAGAAATACTAGAATATGACATAGGATTATTTTTTTAGGTGAATAATAATCAAATGTAATTATAATTATATAAACATTCAATATAATGTAATTATTTATTGGGACATCAAAATTGTTCAAAAGTAGCCTTTAAACTTTGAGATTGCTTTTAAACGTATAATTAAAGTAACTCCTTTCTATTTCATAAATATCTTTTTCATTAACAAGTTACTAAGAAAAACCATAAAATCTCTAAATAAAGAATTCATCAATAAGCAAAATCAAAAATAGCCCTATCCAGAAACAAGCCTATCTTTTTTAAGTAAATCTCTGTTGTGGCTAGGCTTTTATGTCGGTTAATTCGCTGAATCATTTTTATGTCCATGCCAGCCAGATAAGCGTGAATATTGCCTGTATGTTTCCAAGCGTATAAAGTGGTAATTCTTTCTTTGTATATTTCTAATTCTTTCAAAACCTTTTTGTGTTCACTGGTGGCATAGTTGGCTGGTAATTTTTCAGCCGATGGCATCATGTTCTTACCAAATAGATAAAATGAAGCTGGATAATTGAGTAACTCATTTTCTTCAATTAAATCATATAATGGCTTAAGAATCGGGATAATATCAAGCGTGTTAGTTTTTGATACTTCACCTTTTACTTTGATAGTTTTTAGTCTTAGGTCAATGTCTCCCACTTTGATATGCCTTAATTCCTTTGGCCGTAGAAAAGCGTAAAATACAAACCTTGTAAAAAGGTATAGCCTATAATTATGTTCTTTCAGGTGCTTTTCAACAGCGGCTTTTTCGTAGTCGTTGAATGGTGTGTTGAAATCGCCATCATTTTTAGCAATATTCAATCTAATACCCATAAATGGATTAACACTTATGAGCTTCTTTCTAAGGGCTTCTGAAAAGGTAGATTTTAAATGGTTAAGTGTGCTCTTTACTGTATTGGGGTTATATGAGGGTGCGAATGAATCAAAGAACTCATTAACCAAATCTTGATTGATGTCGGTAATGTTAGCAATTCGGGTATGCTTTAAGAAATTGCATAAATGATACACGCTAGTGTTATAAGTGCTTTTAGATTTATCACGCAATTTCATTTCTCCTATTACATGAAGAAGTACAGCTTTTATTTTCAGAACAGTCATAGGCGAACCTTCTGGCTGTTTATGAGCTTCATTAGCTTTTTGTGTAATAGCTAAAATTCTCTTTTCAGCTTCATTGTAACGTTGTTTTTCATCTAATTTAGATGAAATCCATTCCCGTTTACGGCTTTGCGTGTTTGAAATAATATTGTTTACATAGTATTCAATATACCAACGTTTAGAAGCATCTCCGTTATAATCTTTAAGAATTGGATTTGTCGCAGTCGAAAGAATAATATTATTATTGATTACTTGCTTCATGAACATTCGTCATTAGTTAATTAACAGCCCTAAATCTTGGTGTCAGGGCTGTTAAACAAGGTGGTTAAGAAATTACTAACTGAAATTTTCTACGCCATAAATATCTTTCCCATCAATAAATCTATTAGGAAAAACTTTAAACTCTCCACTTAAGAACCTTTCTGTAAATTCTTTAAATGCTCTTGTGTTTTCTGCGTACTCCCTGAAATAATCAAAACGCTTGAAAGTTGCTTCAAAATAGTTGTTAATGTCCTCAATCCTACATTTTAACGGTAGTGCTCGTCGATAAAAGCAATAGATGATAAATTCATCTGTTTGCTTTGCTTTTTCAAATTCATCATAATAAAAAATCTGGGCATGAGTTTCTTCTTCTGGTGTTTGTTCTTTCTCAATGCTTCTTTGTTGATGAGCTTTTTGCTTGCAATTGTTAGAGCAATAAAGAGAATCGGCTCTTTTGGCTTCAAAGGATTTACCACATTGTTTACACTTCTTTTTTTCCATTATTAAAAAAATTATGAGTTATGAAATAGTTAAAAAATACGTATGAAAAAGGTATGAAAAACCGTTAATCGGTTTTGATGCTTTTTCCTAACAGATAATCGTTAAAATCCTTACTGTTAGGGTGTAAAATTGCTGACTGATTGATAACTGGATATTGTTTTGTAAGTAGTTGACTTACAGCTTGTTGTCCGCCTTTGTCGTTGTCTAAAAAACAGTTAATGGCTAACCGATTTTTTAAATACGGATATGCTAACGAAAGGTTACTTGTAGAATTTAGTACAATAGTTGTATATCTAAGTGTATATGTATTATAGTACTGTAAAGCAGAAAGAAAGTCAAAGAAACCTTCAAATAGATTAAGCGTATCAGTATATTTTTCAAATACGCTTATGCCATTAGCAGTTTTACTTTTATAGTTTGCGCTTCTGAGTTCATACCCATCACCATTATTTGGAAAGCCGATAGCAAAGTATTGTTTGCCATTGTTGATAAAGTGAACTTCTTTTAAATAGAGATTAGCTAATTCAATGCTGATACCTCTATGCTTTACATACTGAATTAGTACAGGGTTCGAAAGGGTGCGAATACTGGTAATTATTGTTTTCGGGTTGTTAGGTAAAGAGTTTTCACCGCTAAAAGAAAAAGAAGCGGGTGCAACGTCATTGGCACGTCTCTGGAACCTCATATTCACGTCTGACACACGTCCATTGTACGTATCATTCACATCACAATTGCCACTTTTTAGACTCTCTAAGCGATTAAGAGCATCGAAGAAAGGTAATTGCTCAATCAATCTTACTAAACACACTACATCGCCTTTCTGACCGCTTGCAAAGTCGTTAAATACATTCTTCTTAGGTTCGACAAAGAAAGAAGGTGTTTTTTCGTTTACTATCGGTGAAGAATAAACAAGTTGATGGCCAGATGTACCGACAGGAGTAATACCGATGCTTTGTAGATAGTCGGTTATAGGTATTTGTTTGATTCTTTCTATATGTGATTTGTCTATAAACATTCTCTTTTTATTTTAGCGGTTATTGTACTTTTACCATTTGTCAGGAAAATTCTAATTTTTTTATTCTAAAAAGTTTTCAAAACCTACTCACTACATTTACTACTTACTACAGGTGCTTTTAATTGATTGATTATAAGTAATTTATGAGCTTGTTGTTTTAAATGTGTATGTTACTACCATCTTACTACATATTGTTATTTCTTATATTTTTGTCTACCAGTAGTAAGATGTAGTAACTTTGTAGTAACTAGAAATAATATTTATCTTACTACATGGTTTGGCCTTAAATGGCTGATTATTAAAGTGTTGTGCTTTCTTGTAGTAAGTAGTAAGATGAATTAGCTATTTTTGCTTTTATAACTTCATTCATTGGTTTGACATAATAGCCATAAATAGGATTTTTCCCATTTATCCGCTTAGAGTGTCGTTTATATCCAAGATAGGTTAGAGCCTTGCCAATTATCACGCTATTGATTTTAAATTGATGGTTACAAGCATACCCCAAACAATCTATTAAATCAGATGATTGTACGAAAATGGCTTCTTTGTCATTCTCTGGGCATGGCTCAAAGTATTTCTGCATCAATTCTATTTCAGTAGTAAGGCGTTGATGCTTTCTATTGATAGCTTCTATTTGTTCAATCTCTTTGGTGTTTAAGTTGTACTCAAAGCCATTTTCTAAGAGGTGGAGAGCTTCCGACCAAACCGAATCAATACTAACAGGCATATAGCCATTTGAACCGCCGTTGTCATGGGTGATACCGTCGATTTCAAAGACTAACCACCGTACATTTCCAGTTACATCGTTCAAAAATTCTGAATCATTGGTAGTGCCGAAAAAACTGGCATAGCGTTCCATTTTGACAGAAAACTTGTCATAATTTAAGCGAACCTTTGGGCTTTCCTGACTGAAAAGAGACTTGATTTTGTTGGCATCCTGTTTGTCCAGTTTTTCCAACTCATCAAGGTTAATAATCAAATTCCGGCTTAACTCAATACTGCTATCTTTATGGTCTAATGGTGGGTTTTCCAGATAATACGCTTTTAGTGGAGTAGGGCAAAGATTCCTGATAAATGAGGTTTTACCATCATGTTGTTTACCTACCAGCACCAAGCAATGTTTATTAAAACCGATTTTTCTTAGCACACAACCAACAGCCCTAACAAGATGCTTTTTAACCATACAATTAAAAAACTCTCTTTTACTCTCGTCTTCCAGACGGACGAACGAAAGTAAGTTTTCAATCATACTTTTGTCCGATGTATTCCATTTGGGAAGTGTTAAAAAGTATTCTTCAAACGGATTGTATTTTGGTACATAATCAGAGCTTAAAAGAGCGTTTAAAGGGTCTTTAAACCCTTTAAACCCACTTCTGTATAAATCGACCTCTAAATTGCTTTGGTTAAGTATTTCGTAAGATTCAGCCCCCTTTTTTCTCCATTGAATAACCTTAGAAACTACATCATTTCTAAACTCATACAGGCTATTCAGATAATATTCTATTTCGTCTATTTTGGGCTTATTGTAGTCGTTGTTTTTCATTTGTATCTAAGTTTAAGTCATTGAAAGCACCAAGAAGAATATCTTCAATCTGGAATAGATATTGAATAAAAGCTACTTTGGTGAATGTGTCCATTGAATTGAAACTATCAGATTGCAACAAGTTGAGAATAATCTCTCTGGTCTTTTCTTTGACTTCGTAGGGTGTATGCTCATTACAAAAATCTTGTAGCTGGTCAAGGGTGTATTTATTTTCCTTCATAGAGCTTAATTTTTATCTGGTGGACACTCAAAAGAATATCTTCTACTTGATGTAGGTAATTGAGAATTTCACTTAAATAAGGTTTGTCCAATACTTCAAAATAGTCTGACTGAGCCAAAGCTAAAGTGAGTACTCTGGTATTTTCTCGGATTTCATCAGGTGTATTTAAATCGCAAAACTCTTGCATCTGGTTTGCGATTTCTTTATAAATTATCATAGTGGTAGTATATTTTAGAGTAGGTTAGTATCAATCTTGGCAAGCTCATTAAACACTCTGTTTTTCTTAATCTTGCGATAATGTTTTAAGTGCTTAGTGGTTTTATGACCCATGAAATACGCAATATTTTCATCGGAGAAGCCCGACACATTGGCCAAGTGGTTAGCGTAGGTTTTACGGGCTATTTTGGACGTTAAACGGATATAAATACCCGATGCTTTGGCAAGTTCTTTTAACTCCCTGTTAAGCTCTGTTAAACTACATTGGGGTAGCTCATTAATGCTTTTGTATTTCTCCAAAATCCTGATAGCAAAACTAAGCATCAGGGCATCGGCTTCCGACCCTGATTTTTGTCTTTCTTGCTTGATAAAATGCTTGCCATTCTCTAAATAGTAATTATCATTAGTCAGCCTGATATAGTCGCAATGGTCTATACCAGTGCCACACATGAAAAGGAAAATATCGGCTATTTTTTGCAGTCTTGGGCTAAAAACGGTGTCCTGTAAACGTTGTAGTGTTTCTTTGTCTAAAGAAGTCGTATTTAGTCTTTCATCATACTTTAGTCGTAAGGCTGTCAGGTGGTTATTTGAAATGTATTTCTTGATAACAGCAAAATCCAACACACGTTTAACCAGTCCAATAACTCGGTTGGTGTGATTCGTACCTGACTTATTTTTGTGCATGAATAGCTTAAATTCTTCTGCTAAATCATAATCGAAATCCTGACATTTCAGATTCTCTCTTTTAATCTGTTTGAGAAAAACAATTAAGTGCCTTTTATAAGTACTGTGATTTTTACGGGTTTGTTTTTTAGAACCGTACTCGTTTTGGCGTTGTAAATAGGCATCTACAACTTTCAGTAGGCTAGGGGTTTTATCCGCCTTTACAACTTTGCTTTCGAGCTTATTTGTATAAGCCTGAATGATAGATTTGGCTGTTACTTCCTGATTACTGGCAGAAAGTTGTAATTCGATTTTCTGGAGTGCTGAAACGATAAGTTTTAGCTTCGCATTGATAGGTTCGTTCTCAATGCCATTAAAGCATTTTTTCTTTGGGTTCCAGTGCTTTTCTAACCCTCTAACATAGGTATTGAATTGTGATTTTTGTCCATTACAGGTAACTGTAATATAAACAGATATTTCACCGTTTTTGCTTTTGCTTTGCCCTCTAACCCATTGTAGGTAAGACACTTGATTGATAATAAAATCATTCATATATTTGAACAGATTTTTGAATTTGGATTAAAAAATTAAGTTTGCCCCGTCTATCTGCGAAATAGTCGGGGCTTTTTGTTAGTCTTCTGTTTCTATCTCATTTAAACCGTCTTGACTTGTCTCAATAGCTTCGTCAATACTTTCCCTGATTCTGGTATTTAATGCAGATATATTTAGGTCGTCTAAATCCAGATTTTTAGCCTCAAGTTCTTGTAGTACATACTCACGAACTACTTTTACAACTTCTTTTTGTTTGATTGATTCTTTTTGTTTTGCCATTTTGATAAATAATTAATTGTTAAAAAATTGATTAAAAAAGGTCTTTGGGATTAATACCAAGCCATAGGGCTATTCTTTGAATTTCATCTATTCTTGGTTGTTTCTCGTTATCCACATATTTGCGAAATGTTTTTTTAGGAATAGCTAAAACATCTCTATAAATGCTTTGAGTAAGTACTGGTTTCTCTTTGCCAAATTTTAGTTTTATGTTTTCCCCTATTCTGTTTTGAGGTATGTTATTCGCTTTCATAGAGTGATTTGTTTTGATATTTAGAATGATTTATATCACAAAATAGAATAATATATTTTGTATTACCAAATGTTTTGTTTTGTTTTTTAAAATATTTTTATTTGAATTATTAAAATCAATTTTATGGCGCAGCATCCAGTATATGGAAATATAAAGGCTCTTAGAGAATTAAAGAGGTATAGCATGGCTGAAATGGCGGAAAAATTAAACATTTCACCATCTAGCTATTTCCAATTAGAAAAAGGTAATTCAAAAGCAACAATTGAAAGGTTGGAAGAAATTGCCGAAATATTAGAAGTATCATTAGCAGAACTCTTAGGCATAGAAATCCACCCTACTGAACAGTTAGAACGAATTGCTAAACTGGAAAAGGAAAATGCAGAATATAGGAAATTAGCTAGTGATGGTATGGAGGCTTTTAGAAGTATAATTTCGATTTTTAAAACTTCTGATAAAATAGAAACAGAGGAGGAAAAAGCTAAGAGATTAGAAAATTTTGAGAATGCTAAAGAATTGCTTAAAGATTTTAAGCTGTGATAAATACTTTTAAATATATGTTTTATGAAAATAAATTTACTTTTAGCTGTTACTATACTATCCGCCTTTTTTGTAAATGTCGCTTTTTGCCAGAATGTTACAATAACTCCAGACGGCATAACACCACAATCCGACAGCGGTATTCATTCCGTAGGAGAACATTATGGAGGGGGTATTATATTTTATGTTTATGATAATGGAAGGCATGGACTAATTGCCGCTACTTCAGATATAACTAATGTTTCTTCTGGAAATGGAGTTACTAGAATTACAAATGCGAGAGGTAATGGAATAGGCGCTGGCATGATGAATACAATGCTCTTAATAGCTATGCAAACAAATGATAATTCTTCTGGAACTTTTGCCGCTAAATCATGCGCAGAATATAATGTAACAGTAGATGGAGTTACATATGGAGACTGGTATATGCCATCATTGCATGAATTAAGGTTACTTTATGATAAAAGTTTTATTGTAGGTGGATTTTTGTACCATTATACAATTTATTTGAGCTCAACTGAAGGGTCGATAGACTGGCAATTTGGGTATTGGTTTGCTGATGAAGGTAATCGTGATTCACATCTTGAAATATTTAGTAAAACACAAACAGGACGGACTAGACCGATTAGAAGATTCTAGTATTATGTGAGATATTTTTGTATGTACAAAATAATGATTTTAGGGAGCTAAAAGAAATGTAAATATGTTTTGTCATAAGTCAGATTTAAAATAAAAATTATTAAATTGCTAACACCAGTACTAACAGTTTACAAGTAATACCTCTTAAAGTATTTATAGCCAAATATTTACGAAATCGTTTTATATGTCGGCTCTGGGTACTTTAAGAACCGTAATTACTTTTAAGTAGTTACGGTTTTTTCTTTTGTTTGGGGTGGTGGGTTTGTTAGTGCTGGTGTTAGAAACAGGGTTTTAGAGTTGTTTTTTTTCTTTAAAACTTAGAATAATCTCCCGACATCTTTAGGCTTTTCAGAATCAATTCTTTTTCCAATTGGAGATAAAATTATCGAAGAAGAACCATCTAATTTTTTCTTTAATCTTTGAATTTCATTCTTATCTAAATTATATAAATATATAGTATCTTTTTCTCTAAAAGCCATTGGGTGAACTTGAACATCTTTATTACTAAGAGAAATGAATATATATTTGTTTTCATTTATATCAATATCTTTACTAATAATTTGGTATTCTATCCCAACACCACGTTCAAAATCATTGGCTCTCTTGGCATATCCTTCTGAAAGGACAATAACCACTTTATCACTCTTATGTATATATTCAAGCATCATTCTTCTGAAGTCTGTTGATGTTCTATCATCGTTAATAGCCATATCAAAAGAAGCATCAAAGCCTAGTTCTCTTAAAGAATTAACTAATTGATGCACTTTCAATTGATGAGTTTCATCGATATTACCATCTTTATCAACCCAACAGTAAGTAACAAATACTTTAATAGGTATTTGTGGGACAAGTTTTATTGTTGTTTCTTCCTTCATTTGATACCTGTTATTTTCAACATTAATAAATTCAATTCTTCTATCTTCTTGCTGTCTATTTCTTTCAAAAACTTGTAATCTATCTAAAGGATAAATTTCGTTGATGAGATTAATAATTTCTACATAGTAACTTGAAGTATTTGTCCAGATATGCATTTCTTTTTCCTTTTCAAATACTTCAACATTGCATATCTCATTTTTCTTTCCTGTAAAAGCTAAGTAATTTATAAAAAGAGATTCTTCTTCCTTATAATGGCAATAATTAAGTATTTTAACCTGTAATCTTTGCATAATGGCAGGATATATAAATCTAAATTTTATTACCCAATAGGTTTGTTTATTATCCCATTCAAACCTAAGCGCTTTAGGACAAACAGGAAACAAACTCGGCATTAAATATTGGTAATCTCTTTCTAATGGTTTGTATTTATTTTGACTTTTAGGCTCTGCTAATAATTCACTTTGTTGCATATAGTTTATAAAAACTGATTTTTCTGATTCAGTGTAATCCTTCCATATTTGATTAAAATCATTTTGGTTTAGTTTTCCTTTACTATTTTTCAACGGATTATTCGTAAGCCTTAAAGCTTCATACATAGCATCTAATACCCATTCGGTTTTTAGAATTATCGTATCTGAAAACAAATTTTTGAAATAGCTGATAACACCCGAACGATGCAGAAAACTCAAAAGGGCATAAGGATTACTAATTTTATTTTCTTGGCAGAGTATCAGATAATCAGCCATTAAAATGGTTTTATTAACTTTTTTTAAGTTTTCTAACGCTTCAATAACCGCTAAACGATTGGTTGGAAATTCATCAATAGGATAAGTATCTAAAATATTCTCTATTTCATTTTGTAAAACTTTTTTAAACCTTTTTACATCTTTTGTGCTTTGTTGGCAATTGATTCGATAGTTAGTGGCTATCAAATCAATTTTTCTTACCTTAAATTCTTTTACTAACTCTTCTAATGCCTTATCATCAGGAAATTGTTGACTGTCAAATTCATCATCTATCGTATTTTCTACCAACAAAACTGTACTTTCTGTACCATAATCAGCAATAAAATCTAACCAATATTTAAGAGGGTGTTGTTCCTCCGGACTGCATTTTTTATTTTCTTGTTTTGTCCAAACCAAAATATAAATAGCTCTTTGACCTAAAAATAAGCGATGTGTACCGTGAAAAATCTCCTGACCCCCAAAATCCCATACATTAACTTTTATATCTTTGAACTCTTTGTCCCAAATGTCTAAGGCAATTCCATGTGTTCGGTCTTGTGCATCAATAGGAGGTGGTGGATAACCTAATTTCAGGTGTTGAAATAAGGTCGTTTTACCGACACAACCATCACCTAAAAATAGGATTTTAACAAATCGTTTTGTCGAATGCCCTTTTTCTAAATCAGAAAAATAAGCTCTTAATTCATCTAAATCATCTAAATCCAATTCTGATGGTAAATGAATTGGATTATCTGACAGCAGAATTTGATTTAGGTGTTTTAAATTTATTATGTAGTGAAGTTGAACAATATCCTGAATTTGATTATCGCGAAGGTTTAAATACTGTAATTGGGTCAGGTTTTGTAAAAAATTAATATCCTGAATTTGATTATCGCGAAGGTTTAAATACTGTAATTGGGTCAGATTTTGTAAAAAACTAATATCCTGAATTTGATTATCGTGAAGGTTTAAAGACTTTAATTGGGTCAGGTTTTGTAAAAAACTATAATCCTGAATTTTAGTATAGCTCAGGTCTAAAGACTGTAATTGGGTCAGGTTTTGTAAAAAACTATAATCCTGAATTTGATTATCGCTCAGGTATAAAGCCTGTAATTGGGTCAGGTTTTGTAAAAAACTATAATCCTGAATTTGATTAGCGTTCAGGTATAAAGCCTGTAATTGGGTCAGGTTTTGTAAAAAACTAATATCCTGAATTTGATTATCGCGAAGGTTTAAAGACTTTAATTGGGTCAGGTTTTGTAAAAAACTATAATCCTGAATTTTAGTATAGCTCAGGTCTAAAGACTGTAATTGGGTCAGGTTTTGTAAAAAACTATAATCCTGAATTTGATTATCGCTCAGGTATAAAGCCTGTAATTGGGTCAGGTTTTGTAAAAAACTATAATCCTGAATTTGATTAGCACTCAGGTTTAAAGACTGTAATTGGGTCAGGTTTTGTAAAAAACTAATATCCTGAATTTTAGTATAGCTCAGGTCTAAAGCCTGTAATTGGGTCAGGTTTTGTAAAAAACTAATATCCTGAATTTGATTATCGCTCAGGTCTAAAGACTGTAATTGGGTCAGGTTTTGTAAAAAACTAATATCCTGAATTTGATTAGCGCTCAGGTCTAAAGACTGTAATTGGGTCAGGTTTTGTAAAAAACTAATATCCTGAATTTGATTAGCGCTCAGGTCTAAAGACTGTAATTGGGTCAGGTTTTGTAAAAAACTATAATCCTGAATTTGATTATCGCTCAGGTATAAAGCCTGTAATTGGGTCAGGTTTTGTAAAAAACTATAATCCTGAATTTGATTAGCGTTCAGGTATAAAGCCTGTAATTGGGTCAGGTTTTGTAAAAAACTAATATCCTGAATTTGATTATCGCGAAGGTCTAAAGCCTGTAATTGGGTCAGGTTTTGTAAAATGGCTAAATCTTCTCCATTAAATCTATTTGAAGTTTTGTTATTCTTTGATTTTACCCATTTATTTTGTTTTGGTTCGTAATATTTATATCCTAAGTTTAATCTTTTCAGCCAATTACATTCTAACAATTCTTTGGGTAATTCATTTGTAAGCCCGCAATTCCCCAAATCCAAAAATGGGTTTTGAGTTCTTTTATTTTCTTCAATCAATTGTAAAGCTAATTCAGACATAGCAAAAATTTAAGGGGGTTAGGTATGAAATCTATTCACCAAAAATAGAAATTTAATCCCGCATATTAAATGAATTTATGTTCAAAAAAAATCAAATTAAACCCCCACATTCCTCACATACCTAGTAATATTGTGATAAAGTTTTTAAATTAATTGAATCGGCTTTCAAGATGGAGATTATAAAACAAGTTATTGCGCTGCTGTCTCATAAATATTCTGCCTTTTTTGTTACTACGCTCATATTTGTGTTGTGCTCTATGCCTACCAAAGGCATCACTAAGAGCATCAAAAGCGATATTATTGTGAAGAGTAATCTGGACAAAGTGGCTCACTTTCTGGCTTTTGCTGCCTGGGCATTCTGTTGGCAATTTGTCTATAAAAATTACATCAATACCCTTCTGATAGGCGTTGCCTACGGCATTCTGATTGAAGTATGGCAAGATATGATGCCGGGAAAATACAAAAGAGTATTTAGCTGGTACGATGCCCTGGCCGATGCCATAGGCGTAGTAGCAGGCTTACTGGCTTATTACATAGCGCAACTGCTCATAAGCCAGTATATCCCTGTGTAATACATAAAAGCGTATCAGCTCGCTATATGCGTATGTGCAAATATAGCTTTTAAAGGATTGTGAGAGATAAAATTACTTTCCTACGGCTGTAACCAAGGTATCAATCACCTCACTGAAATACCGCCCGTTATAGGGGCCAAACCAGTTCATTTCCTGCGTTTCCATAGTATGGGTATGGTAATACTCATCGGGGGTGATATAACCCACGTAGCCGCCATTAAACGAGGTAATTATCAGGTCTTTGTCCAGCTTTTGGGCTGTTGAGTCAGCTTTGCTGTATAGCATACCCGAATAATCGCATGGCGTACCAATCCAGACCATTTCGCCAATACGCAAGGCATTAATGCCCACTTCCTGTGTCCCCATCAACCAGTTGAATACCCACGGACGAATCCTGATGTATTCGTTTAAACGCAATTGTGGCTCATGCAAAGCCATCGGCAAGTAAACGCTTCGTAGTAAGGAGGTAGTATCTGTTTTAATAGAACTGTTGCCGTCTTTAACCAGCTTAGCAAGACTTGAAGAAATAAGCTCAGCTTTTTGATAAGAATCCATGCCATTGTTTAGCGGACTCATGCTGCCAACGGCTCCGGCAAAGAAAGCAGCAAAATTACATACACCCGATTTCTCCAGACTGCTAACCAACATCCCCGGATAGTCGGCACTGATACGGTTATCACGTTTCGGAATATCGGTAGGGTGGGCGGCATAAGTGAGCATCAAGGCCGATTCTTTAGTAGCCTTTTCTATTTTCATGATGCGCAACCAAGGGTCTTCAATGGCTTCTTCGCCAAATAAACGATTGGTAACATATTCGGCCGCATTGATTTTCTGAAAGCCAATTTTACAGACAACAGCCGTGGCCTCGGCCTTTTTAACACTGCTCACAATGGCCTTCGCAATGCTTGCAATCATCTGCTCATTGGTGGGGCCAGCTATGGCTCTGCTTGCAGCGCCACCCGCCCAACCACCTGCACTACTATGCGTATGTGTAGCGCTGAAATAAATATTCTTCCGACTAAAACCCAGTTTAGCAAGTGTCGGTATAACCTGTGCTACCACCAACGGAGGCGCAATCAGCAAATCCATGGTAATCATGGCTACTTTTTGTTGACCGTTGTCTAAAACGATGGAGCGTACAAAGATACTATCATGCACTCCCGATGTCGGACTTTCCCGAAGTCCGTATCCGGCAATATAAACCTCCTCAATGGCCGTAATGCTTTCTTTACTCCATCCGGCTTTTAGTTGGCTGCCAAATCCGCCGTCAACTGTAAGGGTATTAAGTTGGGCTTTGGTTTTGGCATAATAGTCGGTTTCCTCAAGTGGGCGCGTATCATTCAATGTAAAGAGGCTTACTCCAATTGCTGCCAGTGCAACAATAAACCAGAGGACGATTTTAAAGAGTTTTTTCAATGAGTTATGCTTTTTGTTAATTGTTTCTTAAAATAAGTGTGGAAATAAGTACTAAACCCTAAATTTAGAGTCATTTCGCCAATAAATCTATTGCTCACGATTTTAAATTGTCTCATTTAGTAATCTTTTGTCGGGCTGTCTCAAAATTTGCCTTTATTTGCTTCCTTCAAGGTATTTATCACAAGTACTTTGTAATAGATATTTTTGTTTCTTTGCAAAAAAAAGCGGTTTTGTGCTTTCACTTAAATGTATTCGAAAAAATATAGTTTGAACGAATTTAAAAGACATATTATTTGTGAAAAAGATGTTGGACTTTTTTCTCTGATACAACAGGTAATTGCTCATATTCCGTTTGCATTAGCAAATGGTGCATATCCTGTTGCGTTTTTTGGGAATAGGTGTTGTTATTGGACAAGTAACGGATACCAAGCAAAGACCAATGTATGGGAATATTATTTTGAGCCACTTCTAAATAAGCCAGACAAAAATATTATAGAACCAGAATTAAGTAAGCATCTCATCAATTACCCCCCTGATTTTAAGTCGAAGGGCTACTTCTGGAATACTGAAACCTTTGTTTCCAATAATTTCGGACATCATAAATATTTTAGGGCACAAGCACTTCAGATTCCTTACAAATGGAAAGACCCCGATACGCTTACCCGTCAAAAAGCTTACAGAATCATTCAGCAATACATACGCCCAAGGCATTATATTACTCAAAAAGTAAATCATTTTTTTGAAGCCTATATGCAAAACCAATCGGTGGTTGGTGTTCATATAAGGGCCAGCGATGTAAGCGATCTGAAAACAGAATATAACCTTTTCAGAAGGTATTCTTATTCTCCGCAGAATTATATAAAAGCCATAGAAAACATACGTAAGCGTACGCCGAATACTAAGTTTTTTGTTGCCACAGACTCCAGAAATGCACTAAATTTGCTGATAGAAAAATTTCCGGGGCAGGTAATTTATTATAGTAGTATTTTTCAGACTTCTGACCAAGTAACTGGTACCGGAGCTATGGGCTGGAAGATGCCTGCCTATCTTACGCATGACTCACAAAATGCGGCAAAAAACGGAGAGGAGGCTATCATTGATTATCTTTTGTTGAGCAAATGCAGCTACCTGATTCATAACGGGTCTGGTTTGGCACGAACTGTTTTACTAAATGTGCCTGATATGCCTCATCAAAACCTGCATAGTTTTGCAAAATACCTTGGCAAAGTATTAAACCCCCTGAGTCTGGAGATATTTTATCTAGGCAGAATAAGCCTACAAAAGGGCTTGTGGAGGCTTATAGCTATTGCTAAAAAAATTATCAGGTAGCTATGACTTATAATTGTATGCTGAAATATATGCCTGAAAGTAAAGAAAAAACCACCCAATGAAAAAACGCCATTTGTTTCTATGGAACAATAGACTTTATACTAAATTTTATATTATCAGCAATATAGATATTCATGCAGGCTTTTGTGCTTTAATGCTCTATGTATTAAATGGTATCAGAAAGGCTTCAGACCTAAACGCTATACCGGTAGTAGATTTTAATAGGCACAATACACCCGAATTTTATAGCCAAAAACATGGCGAATCTATCTGGGAATACTTTTTTGAACCTATCTCGGCATATACAGCAGAAGGTGTACAGTCTTTTCTGGAAAAAGGATTTATTGATACCCATGCCATTTATAGACCTACGGCTGCTGAGGTGATGCGTATGCATCATGTCGAAGATGAACGATTGGCTACTTTTTGGGCAAAAAAAATACCTTCCAACAAAGCACAATGGTTGGCGCAAAAACGTATGCTTGGCCGAGAATACGTTGAAAATTATATAAGGGTTAAGCAAACCATACTAGATAAAGTAAATAGCTTTGCGGCTTCTTATTTCAAAGACTATTATATGATAGGTGTACATATAAGAGGCACCGACTTTGCCTACGCCAGCCCAACCGGAATAAACACTTATTTTGAAGAAATAAACACAATATTGGAGCAAAACAGCAACAAGCAGTGCCTTATTTTTTTAGCTACCGACCAAAAACAATATGTAGAGGCTTTCAGAAATAAATATAGAGATAAAATACTATGTATAAATGCCCTGAGGTCCGACAATCATATTGCGCCATTCAGGTTGACATTTGCTGATGCTTATCAGAAAGGTGAAGATGTTTTGGCAGATATACTCATTCTCTCTAAATGCAATCATATTATAAAAAGTGCGGCAGCGGTGGGCGAAATGGCGCTTTGGTTTAACAGAAGTGTATCTATAAGTGATTTTTCTATTGAGAGTGAGTTTTATCAAAAACCTTATTATGAACTTGAAGCTGCTTTTTCTAAACTTAACATAGGTCAGAAAACTACTTGGCAGCTAAAAGTGCATAGATTTAAACTTGGTTTGATTCGAAAAATTCAGGATTCAATAATTGGTAAAAAATTGTATATAAAATTTAAATTTGTGAGAAAACTATTGAAACATTGATTGACGAAATATTAACCAGATACGATAAGATATACCCAATCAGCATCGACCTTCCAGGTGCCGGATTTGGAGCCATGTTGCTTATTACAATGAATCAGCTCAGATTTTCTGAAAGAAATAATTTTTATCCTGTTGTTGCTTTCGACGCTGCTTGCCAAAACGCTTTTTTTGATAAAAACTATGGCAATAATATGTGGTATCAGTACTTTGAACCCGTAATGCCCCTGTCTTCTGAAAAACTACAAAGTTCAGAAATTAAAGATACAGAAAAGCTTTTTAAGCAAACTTCTCAGGCTGCAATTGATGTATCTGAAACCGACCCTGATAGTATTTATCCTTACCCTTTTGGCAAATGGCGATTTGAACAGATGAAAGACCTGGATGGCTGGTATGCTTTACAAAGACAAAAAGGGCGAGAGACCATAGCCCGATACATTAAACCCAAGGCCGCTATAACAACGCAGGTAAACGCTTTCTATGATAAAAACCTAAAAGGTAGCTTTGTACTGGGGGTTCATATACGGGGTACCGATTTACATTATGCTCCACCTGTTAGCCCTGCTGAATATTTTGAGCCTATCGGAGAATATCTCGTAAAACATCCTGACCTTAAAATACTGCTAGCCACAGACCAGAAACAATATATTGAGATTTTTAAACAGAAATTCGGTAATAAGGTTTACTTCACCAATAGCTTTAGGTCAGATAATGAAATAGCTCCTTTTAATAGGACCGAACTTTCGCCTTTTCAGAAAGGAGAAGATGTTTTGCTCGACATCTTGCTTCTTGCAAAATCTGATTTTCTGATAAAAGGGGCTTCAAATGTTGGCGAAATGGCTATGTATTTCAACAACAATCTGCAATGCCTCGATTTGGCCTATAAAAAAACAAAAGCCTATGGGCAAAGGTATGATAAAAGGTGGGATAACATGACTAACCTGCCGGCTTGGAAACTTGTCAGTAAAAAAGGTTTAAAGGAAATAGCACAAGATGCATTTTTACAGAACAAGCCTCAGGAGTTTATGTATGAACTAAGAAAGCTCACGAAAAGAGTTAGGGTTGGGCTTGGTAGAGTTAAAAACCTGTTTAAGTAAAACTTCTGCCTGCACAGCTACTCAACTGTGCTTCAATTGTAAATGAAAAATATAAACAAAAAACACAAATAATGAATCCATGCATTGTGTATCTGGCACAAAATACAGCTAAAGACCTACAATATGCCAGAGATTCTCGGTCTATGCTTGAAAAAAGTCTGGATTTACTATTCAAAAACTACAACGAGCAGTTTAGACATCCGGTATTGATTTTTCATGAAGGAGATTTTGATGAAGACAGCCAGCGCAGTATCTGCAAAGGAAGAAAAGAAATTCAGTTTCACCAGATTAATTTTCAGACTCCCGCATTCCTCAACCCTGCTGAAATACCGGAAATATGGGATGGGTCTTTCGGAATGGGGCATCGACACATGATTCGGTTTTATGCAATACAAATCTTTGCTATACTAAAAGACCTGGGCTATAATTGGTTTTTCAGAATGGACGATGACTCGTTTATCCATTCAAAAATCGATTATAACTTATTTGAATTTATGCAAAAAAACGGGTACGAATATGGGTATCGGGTAGATATTAAAGAGCCACAAAGAACTTCTTATGGATTCTCGGAAATGATTGTGGCTTATTTAAAAGCAGAGCGAATTAAACCTCAGTTTTTTTATGAAAATTTTGCAGACTCAAAGCTGGTCAATAATGAATACTTTTCTTTGAAAGGGAAATTAAAGCGGCTGCTCACTAATGTTTTAGATGGCATAGCTGAAAAAATAAATCACGACCTTAATAATTGGCCGGTATCAGCAGAGTGGAATCGCTGGGGTTTTTATAATAATTTTTTTATCACAAAGCTAGACTTCTGGTTTCAGCCCGAGGTGCAGGCATTATTAAACCATTTTGATAGAACAGGCGGTATTTATAAATACAGGTGGAATGACCTTATTTTCCAGACCGCAGTAGTGCAGATATTTCTGCCCCAAAAAAAGGTTTATAAATTTACCGATTGGACCTACGAACACGCAACACTTAAAAATGGAAAGCTAGATTGGGGTGGAATATACCCTGCCAAAGGCCATGAAAACAGTGCAGTTGTGCTGGATTTCAAAAAGACTTTTGGTAAAACCAAAATCGACAATAGTTTCTGAACTCGGCACGTTTTTATAAATCCTTAAAGAAAATCACGTTTAGTGAGTTTTTTGCTCAAATATAAGCTATGTCTGACTAAGTTGTAAACCCATAGCTTGCCTGAATTTACGCTTATTCTAAAAAGCAACCTAAGCAATTGGTGGTTTTTTAGTGTTTCTTTATTTGCAGCATAAGAGGCAACAGGTTTAATTTTTAGTTTTTCTAATTGCAAGTCAGCTTCTTTTAAGCCCCAGTTTTTCCCATTCGGATTGAGGTTGGGCTTGTCGAAAGATTTAGACCAATCGGGATTACGTTTTCTATGCAGAACCCCAAAATTCATTCTTGTCTGCATATGTTCTAAATGAAAAAAATCATACCCGAATACCTTGCCAATATTCACTACAGGGTATTTTTTAATAATTCTGGTACCTAAATCTACATCCATATACCAATAATAGATTAATCTTTCATCATAACCGCCTACTTCGTCCCACATATCTCTGTGCATAAGCAATATTCCTACTGCCGAGGCCCAATAACAAAAGCTGAGTTCTTCGCTTTGTATCCAATTACTGAAGCTTTCGATAACCTTGTTGATACTTGCCAAACCGGGCTCTGTTTTTATATAAGAGTACGGTAATTGCTTACGTGCAGCAAACAGATAAGAGTGTTTCAGGTCAAAACCGAAATTCGCTTTGCCCTCAAAAGCTTTAAAAAATTGACGGATAAAATTGACCGTTACTAAGGTATCCTGGTCAATGCGTCCTATATACTGTCCATTACTTGCACGTGCGGCAGCATTTAACGCATATACTTCAGCAAAAGGGCTGTCTTGCTGGAGTTGCTGGGCTAAAGTTTCAGGAATATGTATAAAATGAGTTAATTGGGCACTGATTGGCGACAATTGCAACACTTCGGAGATTGGTATCTTACTACCCCAGTCGGCTACAATAATTTCAACCTCGTTTTCTCTTCCTTCTGCAAAAATTTTTTCTGACAGATAATTGATAGAAGTGGCTAACCTCCACATCGGATTGCCCATATAGTTGTCATTCCTTGAACAAATAATCAGGGAAAGGGCGGGCTTTTTTTCAAGACTCAGCATTAAAAGGCGTATAAGTAGCTAGTATTTTTTAAATTTTAGGGTTACTAAAAGAACAACAAATTTAAGCGTTTTTTGTTGTCGAATTATAAAAAAGATAAAGAATTAGAAACTTGTCTAAACTTACCCGTGCCATAGCCTTAAACATTTTTCAGCCCTATTGGCATTTACTTACTTTATGCGTTTCATGGGCGCAAAAAACACTGTTTTGTCGCTTTTTTTGGCATACAACAACATTTTTCGTATTTTTCCAATCAAAATCTTTTATTCAACATGCTAAACTGAAAAATGAAAAAACGCTTTCCTCTTTCATTAGTTCTTTTGTTGGGTCTGGCAGGTGCACAAACTGCCACGGCGCAGAAAGTACACATTACCGACATTGACACAAGTGTAAAACCGGGCGACGATTTCTTTATGTTCGTCAACGGGAAATGGTACAATTCGGTAGAGATTCCGTCTACTCAAACGGGCGTGGGCTCTTACTCATTCCTCAATTTCCCACAGCGTGTTCGTATGCAGGGCATTCTCGACAGTGTTTCGGCGGCTAAAAATCCTGCGGGCAGCATCGAACAGAAAGTAGGAGATTTCTACGCCTCGGGTCTGGATATTGCCACCATCAACAAACGTGGTTATGAGCCTATAAAACCTTTACTTAAACGCATTGACGGCATAAAAGATGTTGCTTCGCTGATGAAGTTTGTAGGTGAGCAACAGAAGTTTAACAATGGTTCTATCATTGGTTTTCGGGTTGGGCCTGATATTAAAAATAGTGCCATCAACATCGTAAATCTAGGCCAGACAGGCATTGGCTTACCCGAAAGAGATTATTATTTCAGAACCGACTCTTCAACAATCGGTATTCAGAAGGCTTACAAAGCCTACCTTACTACTTTGTTTAAACTGACGGGTACGGAGGCATCGGCGGCTGAAAAAATGGCATTGGCTGCTTATGCGCTCGAAAAAGAACTGGCGGCATCGCACAAAACCAATATTGAGCGCAGAAATGTACAGGCCAATTACAACAAAATGGCGCTGAAAGACATTGCAGCTAAACAAACTAACATTGGCTGGACGACCTATTTTAATGGTCTAGGCGTAAAAATCGACTCGCTGAATGTGCAGCAACCTGCCTACTACGAGCGCCTGAATGCCTTATTGGGTTCGGCTTCAATAGAAGACTGGAAAGCCTACCTGAAAGCAAAATCGCTTAGTACTTACGCCGATTACCTGAGCGAGCCATTTGCTGTTGCAGCTTTTGAATATTCAAAGATTCTTACAGGACAATCGACCAAGAAACCACGTGGCGAAGAAATCACCGAGGCCGTTGACAGGTCGCTTGGGCATGGGCTTGCGCAGTTGTATGTACGCAAGTATTTTCCGGAAGAAGCAAAGAAACGTATGCGTGTGTTGGTTGATAACCTGAAAATTGCTTTTGAAAACCGCATTACTAAGCTCGATTGGATGAGCGATTCGACCAAAGCTAAGGCTAAAGAAAAACTCTATGCATTCAGCGAGAAAATCGGGTATCCTGACAAATGGAGAGATTACTCACTCGTAAAAATCAATCGTGCTACCTACTTCGAAAACCGTTTGGCTACCAGCCAGAACGATTTTAATTACATGGTTGCCAAAGTAGGCAAGCCTATCGACCGCACCGAGTGGGGTACAACGCCGCCAACGGTTACGGCTTATAATAATCCTCCGCTGAACGAAATCGTTTTTCCGGCAGGTATTCTGCAACCTCCTTATTTTGATTTGAATGCCGACGATGCCCTTAATTACGGCGGAATAGGCATGGTGATTGGTCATGAGATTACACACTCATTCGATGACCAGGGCGCACAGTTCGACAAAGTGGGTAATGTGAAAAACTGGTGGAAAGACGAAGATTTCAAGAAGTTTAAAGCCAGAACCCAGCAGGTAATAGACCAATATAACCAATATACTGTGTTAGATTCGGTACATGTAAAAGGTGCCTTGACAGTAGGCGAAAACACCGCCGACATTGCCGGAATCGCCATTGCTTTCGATGCCTTTAAACTAACCGAGCAATACAAGAGTGGCGAAAAAATAGATGGATTTACACCAGAGCAGCGCTTCTTTATTTCTATTGCCAGAATATGGCGTGTAAAAACCAAAGACGCCTACATGCGTATGTATGTAAATACAAACCCACACTCGCCAGCCAAATGGCGTGTAAACGGCCCATTAATGAACTTTACACCTTTCTACAAAGCATTCAACGTTCAACCAGGCGATAAAATGTTTAAACCCGAGAGCGAGAGGATTGTTGTTTGGTAAGAGGGAAAAGTCTACAAAAAATTTATAGGTTAGATATTCTATATAATTAGTCTCTAATTAAATTGTTTAGAAAAATTTTATATAATTGGTTATATTTTGAAACTTTCTAAACTTATTCCTTTTGCGTAGAAATGATGTTTTTTCGATAATATTGAAGGGAAAGTTGAGAACGTATTATTTTAGTCCTCAATTTTCCTATTCAAAAAAACATCCATTTTCGTCATTAATAGAAAGAAAAAGAGTTAAATATCGGTAATGTTTTTGTTCGAGCTTAGGTTATAGAAATATAACTTCATATTTATTTCACCACAAAATATCCAGTGACTAATCAAATTTATAATCAACAATGATACAACCAGAATTCAAACCACTTATTGATATACTTAGTGGAAAACTTTTTAGTATACCAGAGTATCAACGTCATTATAGTTGGACAAATAAACAAAGAACAGATCTTTTTAAAGATATTCTTAAACTTTTAAAGGCGAGAGAAATATATGAAGATAGAGTTCATTTTATGGCAACTCTTGTTTGCTTAAAAACTCACGACAAAAAGCAAATTGGCTCTAATTCTTTTTTTATATATGAAGTTGTTGACGGTCAACAAAGATTGACTACCCTTATTATTTTATTGAAAGCTATTTCCAAACGACTATTTATAGAAAAGCAGTTTGATGAAGAAAAAGAACTTAATAAAATACTTCTAAAAGATGATGGCAGGCTTATTATTCTTCAAAATAATCATGATAATAGAATGCTGTTAAGGAATTACCTTAAAGATGGCAGTATTCCAAATGAGATTGACATAAAGACCATAGCAGATGAAAATATAAGTCAAGCAATAAAACAATGTGAAAAATTTGTTAATTCATCGGCAATAGATACAATTTCTCTGCTTTCATTAGTGAAGAATTATTTGTATTTTATATTTCAATCTTTGGAAGACAAAGGAGCTGTGTATACAATATTTGAAGTCCTTAATTCTCGGGGCTTGGATGTAGATTGGCTAGATAAATGTAAAAGTATGCTCATGGGATTACTTTATGAATATTCTTTGGGTTTAGATAGTAGTATATTTGACGAACATTTAAAGTCTTTACACAGCTATTGGAGTAATATTTATAGAGAAATTGGCTTGCAGTCTATTTCAGGACAGGAAATTATTAGGTTTGCAGCAACACTAAAACAAAATAGTGATGCAGGCCGGCCGATTAGCGCGGAAGATGCATTAGAGTTCTTTAGAGATCATTCTACAAGTAAAAAAGTAGCCAATATTGTTATAAAAACCGTTGAAGAGGATACGATTTGGATAAAACAAGTTACTTCAGCTTTATCCATACTTTACAAAGATAAAAGAAGAAATGCTGTGACGGAAATAACTCAAGCAAGACTTTTAGCAGTTGCGATTATGCTTAGAAATGATTTGAGCCAAGAAGATAGAGATAGATTACTTGAGCAATGGGAAAAAACAACTTTTAGAATTTATGGCCTTTTGGATAATGATGCAAGAGTTAAGGTAGGAGATTATGTTAGGGTAGCAAAAACTATATATAAAGATAAAACTATTTCAGTTATTAATCTTATCAAATTAATTGCAGATATAGGAAAAGAATATTCTATTGAAGATGCTATAATTGCTTTAGAGAAAAAAGATTGTTACACTAGTTGGAAAAAAGAACTTAGATATTTCTTTTTTAGATATGAAGAATATTTATCAAAGCAAAGTAACATTCAAATTGACAACGTTGCTTGGAATATTATTTGGAAAAATAATTTGAATGACACAATTGAGCATATCTTGCCTCAGGATATTCGCCAAAAATGTTGGTCAAATAACTTCACAGATATTCAGCATAAAGAATTTTTAAATACGCTTGGTAACTTATGCTTGCTATCACAACCTTTAAATGCAGAGGCTAAAAACTCCTGTTTTAATACAAAAAAAGAGACGTACATTAAAACTACACTCTTATCGAATCGTAATATTATTAATAAAGAAGATGGGAGTTTAAGACAAGAGTGGAAATTAGAAGAAATTCAAATAAGAACAAGAAAACTATTGGAATTTGCTAAAGAAGAATGGAAAGATATTTAAGGGAAAGAATATAGGGCGATTATAAAGTTGAGACTGTAAATTAAACTGTGTCAAGGTAAAATTTAGCTAAAATGTTAATTTTACTTTAAACA
>NZ_JBBEWC010000026.1:0-34131 GCF_037860775.1 Emticicia soli
TTCGGGGTCGAAGACTTACAAAGTAGGTAGCACTATTATCGCCAATAATGCTTTGGAAAATTCACAGGTAAATTATCAGGCAGGTAATGCTGTGGTGTTGAACGCAGGTTTTGAGGTGAAAGCCGGAGCGGTATTTAAGGCCGAAATAAAGGCTTGTGCAAATTAATTGGAGATTTAATACTTATAAGGGAGAATCGGCAGTAATTATAAATGCTGATTCTCCCTTTTTTGATGGCAACAATACTATATTTTTAATTATCAATGCTTGGCCAGAGGTTAAAAACTCACCTGCAAAAACGCCCTTGCATTAAATGGTGTGCCGGGTGTGAAATGTATTTCTTCTACTGGCTCGGCCTCGTTGCTCAGGCGACTTTCGGTGGCGAATTGGGTTTCTTTCCAACGGGTATTTAATAAATTCTGAATGTTTAAACCTAAGGTAAATTTGCTTTTGGTATAACTTAACAGAGCGTCAGTCACGAAATAGCCTTTGGCTATTATGCTGGCATCTTCGTTGGCTGGGCGGTCGCCTACAAAACGGTAGCGCAGACTTCCACTAAAACCATGTTTGTTTTTTAATGTTAAACCGCCAATGCTCGTAAATTTTACAGCTAATGGTATGAAGTTCTGTCCTTCAGCTTCGCCAACAGCACGGGGTTTAGCCCAGTTTGCATCAAAATCAGCAAAGAGATTTTTGGTAAGTTGATAACGCACCGATACATCGAAACCACTACGAACTGATTGGCCTGAAGGTTCTACAATTCCGGCATCGCCAACATAGACAAATTCTTGTTGCAACCACAAATACCAGTAAGCGGCATTGATAAGCAATTTCGGGAAAGGTTTCCAGGTTGTACCGAAGTCGGCGCCATAGGCAGGTGGCAGAATATCAAGCCCCTTTTGGGCTACTACCGCACGGGTATCGTTTGAGTGGAAACCCTTACCCAGATTTAGATAAAATTGTAGGCGTGAATTTTGTGTATAATACAAATTCAGCTTTGGCGACACTATTGATGCCTTTGCTTTGCTTTTGGTATTGGCTTGCAGGTGGTCGAGGTATTGGTTATGAAAATAATCGAAACGAACACCTACGGTTGCCGATAGGCGACTGCTTAGCTGGATGTTTTCGTCGGCATAGATGCCTATGTTGGCCTCATTAATATCACCAAGTTTATAGGCTTCAAGCAATTCGCTGCGGTTTTTGGTGTGCGATAGCTCCGAATCGTTTGTTACATCGTGGCGGTAATTTACCCCAATATTAAAAGTCGATTGCTTAGTGCCGATGCCGTGCGCAATTGAGTAGTTGCCATTATAACCCCACAGATTGCGGGCTTCTTTTTGTTTAATCTGGTCGCCATTGATAGGGTCATCAAGAAAAAATGTGAAGTTAGAGAAAAGCTCAAAATTATAGTTGCCATAGAAAAACTGATTTTTCCAGACGTGGTTATGTTTGGTAAGCGTTACAAATTCTGCATTCAGATTGGTTCTGCTGGTTTGCCCGCCCTCGTTGGGGTCAATGGCTCCAAAGAAGCCGATTGTACCATCAGCAACGGCTCTGTCAGGAATCTGCCCCGAGGCATCCCACTTGCTCCAGAAGGTCGACGCCGTAAAATTAAGATTGGTTTTAGTGCTTAAATGTCCATGATATTTACCAAGCAGATTCAGGCGATTGAAGTATTGAGGTGCTTCAAAATAAGCATCCGAATAATTGTATTCTCCGGCTAGATACGCATTCTGGTTATTTTGCTGTGCTTTCTTACCTAAGATATTTGCTCCGCCTACCAGCCGATAAGTGTTAAACTGTCCTGCTTCTGCTTTTACAAAATTCTGGTCTAAAACCGATTTAGTTCTGAAATTCGCCCAACCTGCCGTAGCAAAATTACCCTTGTCGGCATCGTATAAACCCTTTTTAAAATCGACACTTTCAATGAGTTCGGGAATAATAAAATGGGCATCGGCATAACCCTGTCCATGCGCATGAGATACCATGTTAATAGGCATTCCGTCAACAGTTAGCCGAATATCAGTACCGTGGTCAATATCAAAACCACGCAGAAAAATCTGCTCGGCCTTGCCACCTCCGGCGTGCTGGCCTATAACTACTCCGGGAATGAGGCGTAGCACTTCCTGCGAGTTGTTAACATTGCGAAGTTTAATATCCAGACTTGATATTACCTGTTGGTGTTGCGGATTAGCGGCCGATACCCGCACTTCTTCCAGCGAGACCTCGGTGCTGGCGAGTATAAAATTAAGAACCGAGGCTTCGTCGGCTTTTACAATTACCGATTGAGTTTGCCCTACATAACCCATAAAAGATACCTCAACGGTATAAGGCGCAGGCGAGAGGTTGTTGATTTGGAAATACCCTGCGTCGTCAGAAATAGCGCCGCGATTCAGGCCTGTAAGCACAACATTAGCACCACGTATAGGCTGCTTGGTTTTTGCATCGGTAATTTTGCCCACAATAGTACCCAAGTGCGCAAATGCCGTAGAAATTGTTAAAAGTTTTAAGAAAAGTATACGTTTAAATAAATTCATAATATGTTGTTTGCCGTATTAATGTTGATGATTGATGCAAAAATACTATACTTTTCCCGAATCGGGAGAGACTATTTTTGGCAAAAGAAATTTGATTTTGTTTTTGGGGGAAGAAGTTTTATTTTCGGGGAAGAAACCTCACCCCCTAGCCAACAGTGGAGAGGGGGAATTGACAAATTTGTTTTTGGGATTGGTATTTATTTTTTTAACACACCTTTAGGAGCCGGGGGCATGTTGAGGATAGCACTTGCACAAACAAAATCAATAAAAGGCGACATTCAGGCTAATATTGAGAATCATCTGCGCTTAATAAATGAAGCTCTGGCACAAAAAGCTGGTGCAGTGTTCTTTCCTGAGCTTTCGCTGACGGGCTATGAGCCTGAATTGGCGGAATCAATTGCTACTACGCCTGATGATATACGCTTTGCGGTTTTTCAGCAAATGAGTGATGCGCACAATATTACGATTGGTGTAGGTATGCCTATCAGAATGGCTGAGGGTATCACAATTTCGATGCTTGTTTTTCAGCCTAATGAGCCTTTGTTGACCTATGCCAAGCAACAACTCCATGCCGATGAATTGCCTTATTTTATTGAAGGGAATGAGCAAGTAATACTATGGCCCGATACACACAAAATTGCTTTGGCTATCTGTTATGAATCTTTGCAAAGTAACCATATACAAAACGCTCATGCTATGGGCGCAAAGGCGTATCTAGCAAGTGTAGCCAAATCGCAAAAGGGTGTAGCCAAAGCTTATGCACATTACCCAAGCATTGCCCAACAATACCAGATACCCGTGCTGATGGTAAATTGTGTAGGCTATTATGATAATTTTGAAAGTGTAGGTAGCAGTGGCTTTTGGAACGAGAAAGGAGAGTTGGTCGCTGATTTGGATAATAGGGGTGAAGGGGTATTGGTGGTGGAGGTTTGATGTGAAATTTTAATAGATAATAGAATTATCAGTCAGATGCTGCTGCAAAAGAACTTTCAAGTGTTTAGGAATTAATAGAAGTATATCTATTAAATTTCTAGAGCCAGATTAGAAAAAAATAAAACTATGAGAAAAAAATATATAGGTGCTTCTGGAATAAGTAGAAAATTACTTTTGCTATTTGTAATAGCCATTTCTTATGCTCTTTTTAGTATTCTGGATTTTGGGAAAGATTTTACAGGAGTGATTGCGGAATTAATGATTGGCTCTTTTTTTATATTTTACGCAATTCCAGAGTTTTTTCTATTTGATATTTATATTATAGACGAAAGAGTTTTTTATACTAATTTCATATTAAAAAATCAAATAGAGCCCCAAGACTTCATTTCAATAAAAAAGATTCGATTTTTCCCGTTCTTATACAAACTTAGTCTACACAAGCAAAAAGGAATATTGTTTTCTTGTGTTAGTTTTAAGCCATTAATGTTTTCTTTTTTTGAGGATGCTATTGATTTTTCAGAAGATTATGAAAGAAAAATTAGAGAAACTTTTACTAAAAATGAAGATTTTTAGAATTTAAAAACAAAACCCAAACCAACCAAATAAATACCAATTTTCAACATACCACACATACTTTTTGGCGTATTATTGATAATTTATTAGCTTTGATGTGCCGTGCCAAGTGGCATAATTGTACGTGTAAATCCTAATAAAAATCAAAATGAAAGTTATTGCAAAAACGCTCTTACTGATGGTATGCGCTATCACATTTTTTAATGCTAACGCTCAGAAAAACAAAACATTTAAGCCTAAAGAGGTCTACAAATCGAAAGATTTGATTGTAACCCAAATTGCCGAAAATTCTTTTGAACATGTCTCTTTCTTACAAACCAACGATTTTGGAAATGTGCCTTGCAACGGCCTGATTGTAAGAAGCAAAAATGAAACAATTATTTTCGACACCCCAACCAACGACAAAGTTTCGGAAGAGTTAATCAAGTGGATAACAGAATCGTTGCATTGCAAAATAAACGCCATTATTGCCACCCATTTTCATAACGATTGTCTGGGTGGGCTTGCAGCTTTTCATGATAAGGGTATTGCTTCTTATGCCAATGCCAAAACAGTTGAACTCGCCAAAGAAAACAAATACACAGTTCCCCAAAACGCCTTTAATGATTCATTGACGCTAAAAGTGGGCAAGGAGATTATTACTGCCAAGTTTTTTGGTGAAGGGCACACAAGAGATAATGTAGTTGGCTATTTCCCGAGCGAAAACGTGCTATTTGGCGGTTGTCTGATAAAAGAAGTAGATGCTACAAAAGGGTATCTGGGCGATGCTAATGTGGCAGAGTGGTCGAATACGGTTGAAAGAGTTAAAAGTGCTTACCCAAATGTAAAAATAGTGATTCCGGGTCATGGAGACCGTGGAGGCCAGCCATTATTGGATTATACTATTAAGTTGTTTAAGGGGCAGTAAGATAAAATAACTGTTAAAACGGTGGCTTAGTCTGATTTTAAAATAGGTTGCAATCACTTATTTTAGAATTAGGCTGAGCCATCGGTTTTTTAGGAATATATGCAAGTGATAGGGAGTCTCAAAAAGTCTTACTTGTGCCTAACAAGTGTCTGCATTACACATTAAGTAGGGCCAAACACAATTTTCGCCAAGGATAACTTGTTTTAAGAATAAGTCCTTGATATATTTCAGCTTTTAAAAACCTTCCCTATACTATTTTTATGAAACAATTGTTTGTTCTGTTTTTAGTTTTTGCTCTGTCGTCGTGTGGTGATACTGGTATTTTTGCTCCAAATTTAGCCAAAAATGTAGAGGGTGTGTATGAAGTTTATCTGCTTGGCGATGGCGTGAATAACAAAACCATGCCGTCTGACGGTACTTCACTCAAGATAGAACTTACACCTATCGATAAAGCAACTTCTTCTTACCTCATGACCCTGACGCTCCGCAACGATTCGGATATACAAGAGGGTATATTTGAACTGAAAAAATCAGGCGACCAGATTAATCTCCACGAAGATGGTAAAAATATTGGCTTCATTAAAGACAATGAACTTTCTATCGACTACGTAAATGGTAGCGGAGTAAGAAGTGTAATAAAAGCCAAAAAATAAATTCGTGTTTATAGTCAGCTCCTTATCTTCGGGGCTGATTGTTTTATATAATACCCAAAAGGCAACCCTGACCTTTATTAATCAATTACTCTAAACTTATCACCTAACAACAATGAAGCAACTCACTTTATCTGGTTTTCTGCTTGTTTTTCTGTTTTCTATTAGTCTTACCCATGCACAACAAGTGGCTGACATGGAATATAATTTTACCATTAAAGAAACAATGTACGAAGCCGGTAAAGGCTCGGTGCTGGTGTTAGACGAAGCACATTTTAATTACCATACGCTGTCGGGTAGGTATGCGCCTTTTGGGCAATTGCTGTCGAGCGATGGCTATGTGATGCAGCCCGGCACCGAAAGATTTAGTGATGGGTATTTGTCGATGATGAAGATTTTGGTGATTGCCAATGCGATGCCCGATAGTAGTGCCGAATGGAAATTGCCTGCAAAATCGGCATTTGACCAAAAAGAGATTGAGGCCGTAAAAAAATGGGTAGAAGCGGGCGGAAGCCTTCTGCTAATAGCCGACCACATGCCCTTTGCTGGGCAGGCAACGCAGCTTTCGCAGGCTTTTGGTTTTAATTTTATAGATGGTTTTGCTATGCGGAAAGACAAAAAGCCCGAGGTGTTTTCGAGCCAAAGAAATAATCTTAAGCACAGTGTTATTACAAAAGGCAGAAATAAACATGAAGCTGTTGACTCGCTTATGGTTTTTACTGGACAAGGCTTTATTGCGCCTAAAGAGGCAACAGTAATTACACAAATGAACGACGATTACGAGATTCTATTGCCACCAATAGCATGGGCTTTTGGACAGAATACGCCAAGAATGTCGGGGCAGCATTTGGTAAATGGCGCTTATATGAATTATGGCAAAGGCCGATTGGTAGTAATGGGCGAAGCAGCTATGTTTTCGGCGCAATTATCAGGCCCTAAAAAAGTGAAGGTTGGTATGAATCACCTACACGGCAACCAAAATGCTCAGTTTTTGTTGAATATCATTCATTGGCTGGATAGGAAACTGTAAGAAGTGTTAAATAAGGATGCCCGGAATAAGGCAGATTTTTGAAGGATTTATTCAGAAAATAAGTTTTGAATATAATCCTTCAGAGATTAAGAGGTGCTTGCAGATTTTATCTTGAAAAAGTGAATAAAGGGTTCAATCTAAATTCAAAAATTACCGAAACACAGATATATAAGTAACGCTCATATCTGGAAAAGTATTGGTAGTACATTTCAAGTTATGCTCCTGAATAAAACTTATAAAAGTATTCAACTGTGAGGCCAGAACCGTTTCATTAATTAAAACAGCTAAGCTGCTTATTTCTTGATTATCGATTATTTCTTCAGAGTGGATATCGCTTTTTTTTAGTGCTTCTTCAACAGTATGCCTTATATCATTTCTTTGTAAAGCTATGTTCATAATTATCTACCAAATAATAGGTTAGTGCGACAAATGTACAAAATGTTTCGATGATTTCAGATTAATTTTTTTTTAAAAAGAGTTAGACTACCTTTATCTGTAAAGGTTTAATCTGGAATTATTTTTTCTTGAAATATTCTTGATTACTACAAGAGTTGTGCAATAAAGTTGTGTAGAGTTAGTTTTTTTGTGTCTTAACTGTAGAGCAAAAAAAACATAGTATTTATTAATGCTTACTTGGGTTTTGCTGAAAGGTTACAGAAAAGAACAAGAATATAAATCTGTAAGTAAGCGGGAAATCTGCATAGAGAAATGAGAAAGTATGTGATGCAAAATTCGTACAAGCACGTACTTTAATTCGGACTAAAAAAGTACGTACGAACGAGTTAATGTTAAGGAAAAATCAAGAGATGCAAAATTCGTACAAACACGTACTTTAATCGTACTAAAAAAGTACGTACGAACGAGTTAATCTTAAGGATTACTAGGATATTTTATTATATACCTTAGTATATAATGTATATACATATATTAATATATTATATATAAAAAAAATAATAGAATAAGGACTATAGAAACTTACAATTAAGACTCGCACGTTCGTACGTACTTTTTTAGTACGAATTAAAGTACGTGTTTGTACGAATTAAGTAAAGACTCGGACGTTCGTACGTACTTTTTTAGTACGAATTAAAGTACGTGTTTGTACGAATTAAGTAAAGACTCGGACGTTCGTACGTACTTTTTTAGTACGAATTAAAGTACGTGTTTGTACGAATTAAGTAAAGACTCGGACGTTCGTACGTACTTTTTTAGTCCGAATTAAAGTACGTGTTTGTACGAATTAAGTAAAGACTCGAACGTTCGTACGTACTTTTTTAGTCCGAATTAAAGTACGTGTTTGTACGAATTAAGTAAAGACTCGAACGTTCGTACGTACTTTTTTAGTCCGAATTAAAGTACGTGTTTGTACGAATTAGGATTAGATTATTATTAAGATTTTTATAGTCAATATTGGTTCTAACAAGCTTAAAAATTAATGTTCAGGAAGCCTGTTTGGCTTCAAAACCTTCTATATTAGCTTCTTTGCTGGTTTCGGCGTCGGCTAAAACTACTTTGCGGTGTTTTTGTCCCCACATCACAATAGCACCAATCAGTGGGTCAAGCGAGTGCCCATGCTCGGTAAGGCTATAGAGTACACTTGCGGTATCACCCTCACGGTTTACCAACTTATTCATTTCGAGGTATTTGAGCTCTTTAGTAAGAATACGGGGCGTAATTTCGCCTAAATCTCGCTTTAATTCATTAAAACGCTTTGGTTTATCGCAAAGGCTGGCCAAAATAGCTCCACGCCAGCGTCCGCCTATAATATCAATTACATCTTGTACATCACGTAATTGTCCTTGTTTTTGTTTGTTTCTCATGGTAGGCTTAAGTAGTATCCTAAAGTATATCGGTTTTTTGAGCCAATTTAATATAATTTATTTAGCACCGATATACCTTTGCCTAAAACAATTGGATTTGGGTAATGAATATCACGATTATTGGTGCTTCATCGGGTTTAGGCTTAGAAACTGTCAAAAGAGCTTTAGAAAGAAACCATCAGGTAATCACTCTTTCACGCTCCGAAGTGCAATTACCTGAGCACCCTAATCTGATTAAACTAAAAGGTGACGCTACCAAGAAAGAAGATGTTGTGCGGTCGATAAGCGGAACCGATGCCTTGATTGTAACCCTCGGCACAGGACAAAGCCGAAAACCAACTACTTTGTATTCTGATTTTGCCCGCTTGTTGCTAGAGATACACAAAGCCAAAAAATTGAGTATTCCGGTGATTGTGCTTACAGGTTTTGGCGCAGGTAATAGTGCTAAATATAATAGCCTTATTATGCGGATTCTGTTTTGGCTACTACTAAAAGATGTATATGCCGATAAAACCGCAATGGAGGAAACGATAGCAACATCGGGCATGAGATGGGTAATTGCCCGACCGGGTAGGCTAACAGACGGCCCGCTGACCGAAGAATACAGAGTAGAAAACCGTCTGTTTAAAGGGGTAAATATAGGCAGTATCAGCAGGTCAGATGTAGCCGATTATCTGGTACGACAAGCCGAAAACCCGATTGACTTATTCAGGTATCCGGCTTTGTCGGAACAGTAATGAGTGCTTACAACTTCAGGAGTTTAATATTTCTATACCAAACAGTGCTGCCCCAATCTTGCAAACCAATGCGGCCGGTATAAATGCCTTTTCCGATAGGGGCTTTTGCCAGGCCGCTTTTGCCAATTTTTTCTTTCCAGTCTTTTCCGTTCAGGTCGTGTTCTTGTACCGTAAAACCATTCTGAGTTACGGTTAACTTTCCTTTTTTTACAATAATATGAATCTGATTCCATTCTCCTTGCGGATTACTCTCACGCAGGCGGGCATTGGCTACTCCAAAGAAATCGCTCGCTCTATGGGTATTTTCGGCTGTTCCTTCATAAATCTTGTCGTCAATCACCTGTAATTCTAGCCCTGTATTATGCATATTTTTGTACTCGGGTGCTTCTTTCACAAAGAAAAATATACCACTATTGGCAAATTTGCTCACTTTCCATTCAACTTTCAGCTCAAAATCGCCTTTTAGTTCTTCGTCAGTTACAATATCGCCGCCGTTTTTGGCTTTGTTTCCTGCTCTTTCAGGCACGTTTAGTTTAATAGCTCCTTGCTCAATTATCCATGCCGAGCCTACTTCTTTGCCGCCATAAGCATGCCATCCGCTAAGGTCTTTACCGTTGAAAAGTAGCTTCCAGCCTGCTTTCTTTTCGTCGGCCGTAAGGGTATTTTGTGCATAGGTTTGTGTAACTACCAAGCCAAGTAGTAGTAATAAGGTTAATGTACGCATTGTGTCGTAGTAATTTAAAGGTTGAATAAGACAAAGATAGAGTTATTTTTGGATTAGAGGCAATGAGAAAGTGTACAGGTAATTGTAGAAGTGCTAGTGGAAGATTTCCAATCTTAGATTACTATTAAGGTTAATAGCAATCTAAGATAGAGTCATTAAGCATATAATTCACTTGCCTCCGTAACAACTTTGTATTCGATGCCTAAATCTTTGAAAACGGCAAAGTGCTCCTTACCACATTTTATTTTCATTTCTTCAACTCCTCTTAAAAGCTGGCGGTCAATTGTACTTTTTGTTTCAGCCACAAAGTATACTTTTTTGTCATTTTCAAATACAACAGCCCAATCTGGATTGTAACTTCCAAGAGGGGTTGGAATTTTAAACCCATTGGGAAGCTTGAAATAAAATTTTATATTAGAATCTATCTCACAATCTTTAGCAAAAGCGCTTTCTACGTTGCTTTCAATTTGAATATAATTGTATAATGTCTTCTCTAACCTTTCTACGGTAAATAACTTACTTAAGAACTTTTCTACTTCTTTAGTCTCAAATAAACTTAATTCATAGTATGAATTATTAATTTGCTCATATTTGACCTTATCAACCAACAATTTTCTAAGATTGTTTTGTAGGATTTCTACAAAATTGTCCAAAAACATTTGTGGATTTATGGCTAACTCTTCATATCTGTTTGATTGTCTTAAAATTTCAAAAATTGTCGATCGAGTAATATCTACCCGATTTTGTACATAAGCAAATACATCTGGAATAGAATACTGTATTTCATCACTTTTTTTATAAGCTACATCCGCTGCCTTTCCTTGAAGCCCATGTTCGCTATATTTTAATTGGTAAGTATGTGATTCAATTTTAGGCGTTTTAGTGGGTAACATCTTAGTGAAATCTTTCAAGTCTGACACTGTATTTGCTATAAGAGTCTCTGTATTGAGTTGTATACGGTAATAAGTTTTATGATTTATTTTTTCCCATATATCGAAAAACAACGGAAAGTTTTCTCTTGTTAACTCTTTACTCGGTTTTACTTTTCTTTTATCCGCATTTGCATCTGTAAGCCTATTTTTAAAGGAGACACTCGTTTCTATCTGAATTTCTTTCTGTAGAGATTCGGAAAATGAATGAAAAGATTCATTGGCAACAATAGTAAGTATATTTATATTTTTATCTTTTACTCTATTTCCGGTATTATCAACCGACAGTCGTAAACCTCTTCCTATTTCTTGTCTTTTACTTATATCACTTTTAGTGTCTCGGAGCGTACAAATCTGAAAAATATTAGGATTATCCCAACCTTCTCGTAGAGCTGAATGTGAGAAAATAAATCTTAAAGGTTCTTCAAAACTTAGTAGTCGTTCCTTATCTTTCATTATCAGGTTGTAGGTGTCATCGTCTGCCTTGGTGTTTTTTTCTTTTGAATCTACCCATTTTTTTGCTTTATCTTGAGAAAAATACCCATTATGCACTCTAGATGAATGAAGATATGGAATATCGGTTTCGTGTACTTTCGTAGATGAAAAGAATTCTTCGGCGGGAGCATCAACATATAGATTCCCCTCATAGTGATGTCGATATTTTTTAGCATACTTGTCGAATATTTCTTCAAACCATATAGCATAAGGACCTTTTATTGAGTTACCTTCATTGTCGTAGCTTCTGTAATTAGCTACTTTGTCAACAAAAAACAAAGACAACACTTTTACGGCTCCGTTACCACCACTGCCTAGCAATCTGTATCTATGTTCTTTTTCAAAATGATGTTTTACCGTTCGTTCAATCTGAAATTTAACAATCTCATCAGCGATACCACCTTTGATTTGGCCTACCTTTACAATTATACCATTTGAAAATTCAATTTCATTTGCAGTTGCCTTTATACTATTTAGTATGAAACCATCTTTATAAATATCTCGGCCATTAGAAAGCAGACCTAAGTCATCGCCTACCTCTATGTTAAATTCACGTAATTGTACGCCTGACTTCTCTTGTGAATAAATAGCAACTTTGGCCTTTAGGTTAGTTTTACCTATCAAAATACTTTTTAGCTCTACATAAGGGGTATTATAATTATCTTGTGAGGTAATTCCATCTACCTGTATTTGTTTTACTAGACCCAAATCATAGGCTTGAACAGGGTTGAGATTATAAACTAAATTATAAAGATTCCGATGAGTAGCCGAATAACGCAACGCACACAGAGGGTTAAGGTTATACATAGCATTTTTACGTACATCAGTTTCCATGTTTTGTGGTTCATCAACAATTACAATGGGGTTTGTTGATTGTATATATTCTATAGGTTTTATGCCTAACTCCCCCTTTTTATTAATAATATTGGTGTCTTTTGTGAAACTATCAATATTTATTACTAAAATCTGGATGGCGTTTGATGTAGCAAAGTTTCGCAATTCTGTAAGTTTTCCGCTGTCATACACTTTAGCATTAACGGGTGGGTTATTATAAAGTCCCTGAAAATGCTCATGAGTAATGTTTAGATTCTTAAGGACACCTTCTCTAATTGCAACTGATGGTACAACAATAACAAATTTCTTAAAACCATATTCTCTATTCAATTCATAAATTGTACGAAGGTAAGTGTATGTTTTACCTGTGCCGGTTTCCATTTCAATAGTAAAATTTAGATCTATTTGATGATAAGTCTCATCAATTGCCTGAAAAATGCAAGGCTCTAATGCATCAGAGACCGAAATTTCGTTTGCTGTCTGAATAGCCAGGACGTTTTGTAAAATATGCTCTCTACTAAGTATTAATTGATTTCCGATACCTTTTTCGGTATAGCTTATACTGCTTTTTTCCATGGCAAAGCTCAGCTCGAAATTCCCTTTAGCAAGTGGTTGCCCTTTGAATATATCAATAACAGTCTGAATTGCATTAAGCTGGTAGGTTTGTCCTCCATCAAATTGTAGTTTCATTTTAGATTACAGTTAGTTTAATACCAGCGTCTTTAAACTCTAATTGTGTATTGGCCATCAGTTCATCATTATTGTAGAAGAGATTGTTGAGTATAATGGCTTGTAAAGGTTGTAAATTCCTTATTTTTAAACGAGTGTCATTCCCGAACCCTGCTAGGGCTATACAAATTTTGTATTCAGGCAAATAATAGAATTGTCCTTCTCCGGCTTGATGAGTTATTATAGTAGTAGTAAGTGGAAATCCTGACTTTAAAACTAGTTCTATAAGCATATTTTCAAGAGTAGCATTATCAAGGATAGGATTAGTAAATACC
Source organism: Emticicia soli (assembly GCF_037860775.1). Classification (NCBI taxonomy): domain Bacteria; kingdom Pseudomonadati; phylum Bacteroidota; class Cytophagia; order Cytophagales; family Leadbetterellaceae; genus Emticicia; species Emticicia soli. The sequence goes on from NZ_JBBEWC010000026.1 coordinate 13,172, forward strand.
TCGAGTTGATTCAGGATTTGACCTTTATCTTTCAAATCTGTTTGCCATTGTCTGAAATTAGAATGTTGTAATTGAAAACTTCGGAAACCAAAATCTTGCTTACTGGAATCAAAATCAGGAGTAATGTTATTAGCGTTTCTTATATTTTCAATCACTTTTTCAATGCGTGCTTTCCCTATATCAGCTATATTTCTATATCCCGCCTGATAGGCTTCACTTTTTTCTTCTAGCTTTTCAGGCATTTGAACACAGATAAACTTCCGATTTCCACCATCTTCTTTATTTAATTCTAAAACAGCATGGGCAGTTGTACAACTACCTGCGAAGAAGTCAAGGATTATATGGTTATCATCTTTATTTGTACTTATTTGTAAAATTCTTTTAATTAAACGAGTTGGTTTAGGGGTATCAAAATAACTTACATCATTGAAAATTTCTCTAATTTCTCTTTTTGCATCTTGATTATCTCCAACTTCAGTTCTTTTCCAAATTGTTAATGGTGTTATTCCATCTTTAACTTCTGATAAAAAACGTTTTAATCTAGGTGTGTTTTCTCCTTTATCACCAAACCAAATTCTATTATCTTTTATTAATTCGGAAAATTTTTCTTTTGATATACGCCAGCAACTTCCTTTAGGAGGGTTGACTATACGACCTGAAGGTGTTATTATTGAATAATCGTAGTATTCTGAATAAGTTTTTACGGACAAATCACCACTAGTCCAGTTTCCTCTTTCATCATTATCTGGGTTTGAATATCGTGCATTTGCTTCATCACTTCTAGGGAGAAGGGACGGTCTCCACATTTCCTTATTTTTGCAATAAATTAAAATAAAGTCATGATTTTCGGATAAATACTTCGAATCATTTTTAGGTGAGAAATTTTTCTCCCAAATTATGTTAGTTATAAAATTCTCTCCTCCAAAAATCTCATCCATCAAGAGTTTAAGATTTGTTTGCTCATTATCATCAATAGAAATAAAAATTACCCCATCTTCTTTTAACAAGTTCTTGGCTAAATAAAGTCGTGGATACATCATTGAAAGCCAAGCGGAATGAAAATGTCCATTTTCTTTTGTGTTTTTCTTTATAAGGTCTTGCTTATTTAAAAAACCACTGTCGTTTGTGATACCTGCTCTCTGGCGGTACTCAGTTTGTCGCTCAGTAAAATCGTCAGGATATACAAATGTGTCATTGCCAGTGTTATATGGCGGATCAATGTATATCATTTTTACTTTTCCATAATATGATTTCTGAAGTATACGTAGTACTTCAAGGTTTTCGCCTTCAATAAAAATATTTTCAGAGTTATTCCAGTTTTCATCTTTGGGGTCGATAGGACTTAATGTTGCATAAGTTTGTTTCTGAATTTCTTTAAAAGCCTCATATTTACCAGCCCATGATATACCGTAACGCTCTTCGGTAGGAGTAGCTACAAAATCACCAAGTATGGCTCTTAATTGTTTAAAGTCAATTTTTGCTTCTTTGAAGACTTCAGGGAATAAGTTTTTAAGTTGCTGAATTTTATCTTCAGCAATATCAAGCGAAAGGCCGTCCATAGCAATTAGGTTATAGAGTATTTAGGGTGTTTTATTAGATATAAGTTAAATTCCTATGCTTGGTACGATTAAGAAGCTGTATAAGTGAGTAATGGGAACGCTATAATTAGAATAAAAATTAGCAAATGAAAGAAGAAACTATTTATCGGTACCTTTTTGTGTCAATATTTTCCAAACTTGATTTTTACGACAATTGTGCTTTTGACGTTTAATAATATTTATTAAAATAGGATTATGAATATTTTTATATTATACTAATGCTTGTATATTAGCATTTTTTACCACTTTAAGATGACACAGTTATGCATTTCAGGGACCTTAAAAATGCGCCAAGGGAGGAGTGGGAATTTATTTATAGTCAATACCGCCTGACATTCCCGATTGACGAGCAGAGAAACGAACACCAGTTTTATGCTTTGTTTGAAAACGAACACACCCGAATTTTCGGAATTTATAGAAACGACAACCCAATGGGCTATTTTGTTACGTGGCCTATGAGTAATTTTTTGTTTGTTGAGTTTTTTGAAATATATCAGATATTCAGAAGTACCGGTATAGGCGCAAGGGCACTTGAGATTCTAAAAAACGAATATAATGTATTGGTTTTAGAAACAGAGCCGCCCTCAATGGGTATAATAGCCAAAAAGCGTATAGAATTCTACGAACGAAATGGCTTTCGTATTGCCGACCCTGATTATATACAGCCGGCTTACGATGCCGCTAAAAAGAGCATAAATCTATACTTGATGGCTACTGATTCGATTGAACTTGATGCCGTAAAAAGTGAGATTTATAATAAAGTTTATGGCGTGGCAATTGGATAGGTACTGTATTATATCTTTTGAATATCTTGTTTTATACAAGCTATTAAAGCAAGTACAAAAGCTACAATATTGTTTCGATATACTACGCCTTTTTACTCAAAAACAGGCTTTGTAATTTTATTTTGGCTCAATTATTACTTCTTTATAACTTAGCGTGTCTATTTTTAAATTTTTTATACCGATTATGGTGCTTTGAATAGCATTGAATGTGCCATTGTGGATTAATCTGGTAAATTCAAAATCCGTGTCTCCATCATTATTAAAGTCTATCAATTGTATTTCTGGAGTTTTAAGATTGAACCGTTTTTTTAATTTCGACTCTAAGAACTTTCCATCTTTAGTAGTATGCATAGCAAAAATGTTATAATCTAATATTTCAGATGAAAAAGCCTTTTCTACATTGTCATAAAATAGTAGCTTGCCATTTATGTTTGAGGTATATGGGAATTTTAGTAATATGAGAAATACAGTATGTAAACTATCTCTTAATCTGATGGTAGCTAAGTAATGACTTACTATTAAACTATCAGGAAGAGCGTTTTCTTTGTAGAAGTTTTTGATTGTGCTCTCAATCTTATTTTCGACTTCATCGTTAAGACTTACATGATTTTTTGACTTTTGCCAATTAAAGCCTTGTAGTGTCAATGGGAAATGAGCATCAATAATTTGAAGGTTAAATGTATCTTCTTGCTTAACTTTGGCGCTTTGAAACCGTGTGCAAGCAAAAGCAATCATCAGCGTAAAACAAATAAATATTCGCATTAATAAAGTAGAACGGTAAAGGACTTTAATTTGCCGAAATTAATAAAATATGTACATTAAACCACTAACAAGAGTAAAAAACAATCCAACTATCAACTGGGGCCATAATGGCTACACAACAAGCCATATTTTTGAGATAAAGACCATAGAAACTGAATCAGGTTTCAGTTTTATGATGGAAAAGGTTGAAAAAAGCTACTACAAAACCTGGCATATAAACGAAGACGATATTGCCGACCTGAATGCCATTATCTATACTGAGTATTCGTTTGGGGCTTACGAAAACGATGAGCTGATAGCCTGGGCAATATGCGATTACCGAAACTGGAATAATACAATATATATTGATAATTTTCTGATTGCTGAAAAATACCGCAATAAAGGCATTGGCAAACAACTGATACAAGCTATTAAAAACAAAGCTAAAGAATGTGCTTGCCGTGTGGTTGAGCTCGAAACGCAAAATACCAATGTGCCAGCCATAGAGTTTTATCTGAAACAAGGCTTTAAAATAACTGGTATTAATCAGAAACTATATGATGGTGAAAATGCCGAAGAAGTAGCTATTTTTATGAGTTTTGATATTCAGCCTTAGGTTTAAATACTGAAATCTCATCTCTATTTTTTGTTTGCGAATATATACATAGCATACTACTGAGTCTGATTCTGTAAAATTCTCTTCAGTAGTTGGGCGTAAAAGTAAGTGTGCCATGCCCTTTTATCTTGCGAGCAGAGGCATGGCACGTTTAAGGTTCTTGAATAATCACTAATTCACAGAATTATTCAATCAACAATTCTTAGAACGAATATCTCAGTGTTACACCATAAGTGCGAGGGTCGCCTAAGATACCTGCGTAGTGACCTGCGCTACCCGGTGCTGCTAGCAATTGTTCGAAATAATCAACATTGAATATATTGCGGCCCCAGATAAAGAAAGTAACACCATTTGATGCTCTGAAACCAAGACGCCCGTTTGTAAGCGTATAACCTTCAATGTTAAGGTATTGCGATGGCGATGGACTCGATGAGAATGTAGAACGGTAATACACATCAATACCTAAGAAATAGTTTCCTTTAAAGCCTAGTAAGCCACCTTTTGTGCTTGCTTCGCCACCAATTGAACCAGCCCATTTAGAGATACCCGGAAGTGCTCCGCCTGAAATATCTTTAAATGCTTGTGTACCACCTACTTCTTCTAATGGTACTGGTGCATTTTTGAACGATATATACTTACCATCGGTATAAGCAAATGCACCATTCAATGTAATGTGATTACCTAATCTTACGTTACCGTCAATCTCAACGCCGATTACTCTTACTTTTTCGGCATTAGCTAAATAACCCCTGTTTACACCCGGCTCTGGCGTTTGTACCTGTGTTTGGTAATCTTTAATGTCTGTGTCGTGGAATACGATATTTAGTACTGAGTTTGCTGATGGCTTTGTTTTGATACCAATTTCTTTATGCGATACAAACTCTGGTTTAACACGAGCAAGGTCAAGCAATATTTGTCCGTTAGAAGTTGGTAAACCACCGATGTTTACACCAACAGGTTTGTAACTAACCGAGTAAGTGGCAAAAGCATTAAATTTTTGGCTTGCTTTGTATTGTAATGTCAACTGACCTGAGAAATTACCTTCTTCAACCGTAGTGTTGAATGCCTGATTGCTATAGATACCATTTTTAAGGGCAATAAGTGCAGGGTCGGTAGTTTGCAAACCACCATAAGTTTCACGTTTATAGTCAGCTACTTTTTTATCGTAGTTATATCTTATACCTGGCAATAAGTGGATTTTGTTTGTAATAGCCCAATCTGCCTGGCTGAATATGGCTAAACCTGTGCTTTGGATGCGGTTGGTTGTACGGATACCGAAGTTATCAAACAAACCCGGTGTTTGCCATAGTGGGCTGGTTGAGTTTTGCGCAAAACGCCATTGTGCAGAGCCGGCTTCTTCTGTTTGTACAGGGTCTGATTTTAAATCTTGCCAAAGACCAAATACACCCACAACACCGCTCAATTTTGGTGAAACTTTTCCGGAATATCTAATTTCTTGCGACCATTGCTCATGCACTGAGTTTCCTGACGATATAGTAAAGATTGGTAAGCCAGTGTAGTCACGGTCGTTTAATGGTACCCATCTCCAGTAGCGGTAAGCAGTAGTAGAAGTAAGTGTTCCGTTTCCAAGTTTAATATCTGCATTAGCCGAAAGACCGCTGAAATAGTTGTCTGCTTTTGATGGTGTATCAAGGTCAACTTTACGTTCGAATGGGCTTGAGTATGGCAATTGGTAGTTTAAGTCTTTAATAATGGCATTAAACTGGCGATAAGCCGCACGTTTGGTAGTAACCACACCTGCTATCGGCCAGCCATAACCTGTAGGTTTTTGGTCTGATACGTCACCAATAAACGTAATTTTTACTTTATCGGTTGGCGTATATAGCAACTGTGCTCTTACCCCAATGTTGTTAACATCGTTGATAGGTAATTGCGTATGCTCGTTGAAAAACAAACCATTGCGTTGTGTACCTGTAAACGAGATACGGGCAGCTAGTTTTTTGCTTAATGGCCCAGTCAATGATGCTTTTGCCTGTACATAACCATAGTTACCGTAGCTTAACTCAAAACTTGCACCTGGGTCGAAACTTGCCTGACGGGTTGTAATGTTAAAAGCGCCAGCGGTAGTGTTTTTACCAAAGAGTGTTCCTTGTGGCCCTCTTAGCACCTCAACCTGCTCAATATCTATAAAATCAAGCGCAGTAGCAGCCGGACGTGCATAATACACACCATCAACATAGAAACCAACGCCCGGGTCGATGCCATCGTTTGTTAAACCAAAAGTAGAACCTAAACCACGAATGTTCAAAGTAGTATTACGGGCATTTGATGCGTACAACTGTACTGTTGGTACTAATTCTTTCAAGCGATTTACGTTAAACGCTCCTGCATCTTCAACTGTTACACCTCTTACAATAGAAATTGGAATGGGCACTTCCTGCGCTGATTCCTGACGACGACGGGAAGTAATAACTACATCAGAAAGTTGGTTGGTAGCAGGAGCAAGTTTGATTTCAACGTTGTTTTCGTTGATTACTGTCTCTTGTTTTTGGTAACCGATATAAGTGATAATCAAAGTAAAAGGAAGTTTCTGACCTGTGATAAGTTTAAATTCTCCGTTGGCATCGGTAGTTGAACCATTGGTTGTGCCTTTAATTGATACAGTCGCACCAATCAGAGGTTCGTTGGTGTTAGCGTCAAGTACTTTGCCTGTAATGTTCGCATTAACGATAGGGTCATTCTGAGCTGATAGTAAGAATGGCAATAGTAGAAAGCCAATTAAGTAATAAGATTTCAAAATTTTCTTCATTAAAATAGAATGTTTTCGCATGGTAGATGATTTATTTTTGATTAGTCCGATTTCAGTTTTGCTGGTGTTTCAAGTAAGATTATTTATTGTAAAACCTTGTTAAGTATTAATTATGGCACAAAAATATAATATCTATATACTCTACCAAATTAGTAGACAATATATTTTTAATATTCTCAAATTATTTATATAGTTTCTTTGAAAAGGAATGAAAATTAGGGGGGGTAGTATAAACTTTGATTTACCTGATTAAATGCATTTAAATGAAAATTTGTATATAAGTGTAAAAGACTATTTATCAGCTAAATTACACAAGTCAGGTAGATCAATGTTCAGACAAAAAATCGTTCAATAACCTCACGATACCCCCGGCCAATGGGAATAGAAATACCGTTTAGTTCGACTAGTTCGGAAGTGAAAGAATCTATTTTATTAAGTGAAACGATAAATGAACGGTGGATTCGCTTGAAAAGGGGAGCAGGGAGCAAGGCTTCTATTTCATGCGTACTCATTTTAGATATTAGTGTATTTTTCTCAGTTACTATCTTGATATACTCACGCTGGCTTTCGATATATAGAATATCAGCAAACAAAACCTTTACTTTTTTCTTTTGCACATTCACAAAAATGAAATCTTTCTGTTCTTGTTTCTCTATTATTTTTTCTTTTTGTGAGGCATTGGCTTTATTAACTGCTTTAAGAAAACGCTCAAACTCAAATGGTTTCAACAGATAATCACAAACGTTGAGGTCGAAACCCTCTACGGCGTACTGATGATAAGCCGTTGTGATAATAACCGCCGGCGGATGGTTGAGAGTTTTCAGAAATTCCATGCCTTTGAGTTTAGGCAGGTGAATGTCAAGAAATATGAGGTCTGGGCTGTGCTCATGTAAATATTCGGTGGCCAAGATAGCATCTTTAAAACTGCCTCGCAAAGCCAGAAAAGGCACTTGTGAGATGTAGTCTGTCAGGATTTTTACAGCTAGTGGCTCGTCTTCTATAATAATGCAGTTGAGTTTATACATGGCTCGCAAGGTTTATGTGTAAAGCAGCACTAAATACCGACTGTTTTTGCTCTATCGTCAGTTTATAGTCTGTATAAAGCAATTCAAGCTGGCGGCGTAGGTTCGAAAGCCCTATGTTTTCTTTTATCAGGTTGGCATCGTCTGATATTTCAGAGGAGTTTCTTACCTGAAACAGCAGTTGTCGATTATTAACCGAGAGGTGAATGTCAATAAAAGGCTCGCCACGGGTTTCAGAAACGCCATGTTTAAAGGCATTCTCAACTAGTGGCATCAACAGGAGCGGAGGGAGCGACTGCTTCATGTTTTCGATGTTATGATTGATGCTTATGTTTAGCGAATCGTCGTAGCGCAATTGTTCAAGTGCAATGTAATCATCAATAATTTTAAGTTCCTGCTCAATAGCTACATAAGTTCCTGCTGTTTCGTATAACATATAGCGTAATATCTTTGAAAGCCTAAGAATAGATTCTGGCGCAAGGTCTGACTTATCTCTGGCTAAAGAATAAATGTTATTGAGCGTATTGAACAAAAAATGCGGATTTGTCTGCGATTTCAGGTAGTTTAATTCGGCGGCTTGTTTTTCTATTTGTAATTGTTGCGCTCTGCGCCGCAGTTGTTGATGATTATAAGTATGTGCGATAAGTCCAAAGAAAATTACTGAAAACAGATTATAGCCAAATTGCTCAGAAGCTCCTTCATATGAAATATCGTTAGAGCCAAAGGGTGTGAATATATGTAATGTAATTCCGAAACCTCGCCAGCCATAACTACCAAGGGTAAAAAAGAAAATGTATAACAATAAGGTGAATAATCCGAGTATAAACTTCTTTAGAAAACCTTTTTTCTTGCGGATATACGGTACAATGTATTCATACAGCAGAATACAGATGCTCGTAATATAGATTGTACGCCATATGTCGTTTGCTGCTCTTGTATTAAATGTTTTTGCGTTGCTTAGTAGGTCAGATAGTAAGGCGAGGCCGCAATAGATTGCGGCTATTGATAAGTAGAGTTTAAGGTTTTTTATGTGTAGTTTTTTTTGCATTTTAATACTCCTATCAATCTTTTGCCTGCGCAGAGTTGTATATGGGTGCTTGCTTGTGTACTATGGCCTGATTTTAATACTCATCTCCGTTTGCTATTTGTCCCATGCCCTTTGCTCTATCACAAATAACTGTAAAAAAATCCAGCTAAAAAATTGCTTTTGCGCTGAAACAAGGTACTTGTCTTGTGTTTTGTTTACTCCTTTTATTTGCTGGTTGACGGTTGCCTGTAATTCGTTTACGCCAATCTGCTGTGTGTTGACAACTCAATAATCGCTGTTTTTTAATGCTTTATACTTGCAAAAACATTGCTCAAAAAACTGATTTTTTTAACAACAAAAAAAGCATTACTTATGAAAAAGATGATTTTTATTATTGCGTTGTCGATGGTGCAATTCTGTACTCAAGCACAGAAAACAATGTCTTACGAAGCCGCTAACTGGAAGCTATGGCTGCTCGATAATCCGCAGCAAATAAGTGTTCAGGCACCACCGACCCAAACTAAGACCGACTTACAGGCAGTGAAACAAGCCATGAGTGTACTGGATGATAAAAAACGAGAAGCCATTAGATTCTGGAATGCCGGAGCACCAAGTTACCGATGGAATAAGGTAATAGTAGATATGATAGAAGCAAATCCTGAATCAATGCTTAGGACTCCGGCGGCTTGGGTTAATCTGGCTATTTATGATGCTACTGTGTTGGCATGGAAAGAAAAACTGAAGTATAAACGCAAACGTCCGAATGAAATAGATACTTCTATCAGAACAATCATAGATGCGCCTCGTACTTATGGTTACCCGTGCGAGCATTCGGTTACAGCTTCTGCGGCAGCGCATGTATTGGCTTATTTCTTCCCGACAAAAGCAGATTCACTTCTCAAGTTGGCAAAGACTGCGGCTCAATCACGTATTGATGCAGGCGTACAATTTCCGAGCGATACAGAAGCAGCTTGGAAACTGGGCGAACAAGTAGCATTACAAATTATTGAAAAAGCCAAACACGATGGCTCTGATAAACAATGGGACGGACAGATGAATAAAGACCCTAAAAAGTGGACCGGTAAATATCCGTTTGGTATTACGCTAGCCACCTTTACGCCAATGTTTCTTAAAACTAATAACCAGTTTAGACCAGACGGGCCACCGGATTTTGCTAAAGAAATGGAAGAAATGAAAAACTTTAAGCAGACTTTCAGAAGTGCTTCTATTGCTTATTATTGGGGTAGCACCTCAACTAACTGGATTGAACTGGCAGGGCAAAAGATGTTTGAGTATGGCTTAGCCGATGATACCCCTGCGGCAGCTCGTATTTATGCTGTGCTAGGTACGGCTTCTCATGAGTCGGCAATTGCTATTATGGATGCTAAATATGCGTATTGGGGTATCAGACCTGACCAGTATGATCCAACCTACAAACCATTACTCTCAACGCCTCCATTTCCGGGGTATCCATCAGGGCATGCAGCAGGTGGAGCAACAGCTAGTGAAGTTCTTTCTTATTTCTTTCCGGCTGATGCGCCTTTATTCAGAAAAATGGCAGAAGAGTGCGCCGAATCTCGCTTTTATGCCGGAATCCACTTTCGAACCGATAATGTGGTTGGCTTAGAACTTGGCCGGAATGTTGGCAAGTATTTGGTTGAGCAGTGGATGAAGAAATGATTTTATAAATTTTCAGCCCGTGTTGCTTTTGAAAAGTAGCCCGGGCTGAACATTTTAACTTTTTGCTAATTGTTTCTCAATTAACGATTTCTATTAATACTTTTTCTTTATCGAATCCAACCTTTTTGAATATGATTTTGCCTGTTTTATCAAAAAAATACTCTTTGGATATTCTTTTTGGCGACAGCTATTTCTGCCTTAAACGCCTGTTGCTACTCTGTGTAATTAGTGTACATTGTGGCTAAGTAATTACCTAATGCCCTTTATTACTCAATTTTAAGATTCTTTACCGGATTGGTTCGTGCGGCTTTCAAGGCCTGAGAGCCTATCAACAGCGAGGCTAAAAGCATCACGGCCAATACAGGTACTACAAACTCATAGAACGCCATAGGTAAATGATAAACCAATTTCGGAAGTATTATCTGGTCAAAAAACAGATAAGTAGCTGGCAAAGCAACAAGTGCAGCTACACCCAATAATAAGAGAAAACCTTTGCTTAATAAAAAAATAAGACCACTTTCGGTAGCACCTAAAACCTTGCGAATCCCGATTTCTTTCAAACGAACCTCTGCTGTAAATACCACCATACCAAACAAACCTAGCGAAGCTATACAAATGGCAAGAAAACTAATAAAACCTATCCCCTTTACCATCACCGAAAACTGAGCGTATGTTTTTTCGAGTTGGTCGTTATAAAATTTGGCATCAATCGGGTGTACTTTGTCAATTTTGCGCCAGGCATTCTCAATGCTAGCCATTGTAGCAGGTATATCAGTCGATTTAATCAATACATTCACATTACTTGCCTTTGGGTCGTCTGAATATCGGAATATTACGGGTTCAATTTTATGCTCAAGTGTGCCATAGTGGAAGTCTTTTAATACACCTACAATCGTAAGCTTTTTGTTATCTACTATTACCTGTTCGCCTAATGCTTTCTGTGGGTTCTGCTTAGCAATGTTGAAGCGTTTCAAGGTCTGCTCGTTTACAATAGCCTCACTTTCTTCTCCGGCTTTAGGGTTTGCATTGAAATTTGAGCCTGCTGCAAATTTATGCTGATGAAGAGGTAGGTAGTTTTTATCTACCATATTCATCCAGATCATGGCTGAATCTTTAGAGCCATCTTTCGGATTGATGTATTTTAACTGATTCCCATGCATACTGCCAAGGCTTGTAATCATAAGCGACTTTGAAGTGGCCTGAACAGCCGGAATCTCAACTAACTCTTTAATTAGCAAATCGGCGCTTTGGCCTTGCATACGTATATTCAGAATATTATCGGTCTTGAAACCCAAATCGAAAGAGAGCATTCCTTTATATTGCCTGAAACCGATAAGGGTTGTAGCAATAAAAATCAACGATAGTGAATATTGCACCACTATTAAAGCCTTACGTATATTAATATGGCGGAAAACTTTAAACTTAGCGTTGTCTTTCACAACTTGCAAAGCATTGATACGAGAGAAAAACAGTGCAGGGAAAAATCCGGCAACAATGCCAACACCAATTGCCAATAATATAAAATAGGCTATGAGTTTAAAAGAAAGATTTAAGGATACCAGGTCGCTGAGGTGTGGGTCAAGGTCAAGGAATTGTTGACGGAGAAATAGGAATAGGAAAAACGAGAAAATTAATGACAATAAGGCTGTAAAAATAGATTCTGTCATAAATTGCCCGAAAATATGCCCAAAAGGTGCGCCAATTATTTTGCGTATACCTACTTCACGGGCACGGCGCAACGAACGGGCAATAGAAAGATTCATATAGTTGAAACAAGCCGATAAGATAATAACCAAAGCAAGGCCGCCAAGAATCCACAAAACTACAGGCGAAACATGAGGCCCGATAGAGTTTGAGAGGTTTTGGCCAATGGCAATGTCTTTTAAAGGCTGTAAATTCAACATGATTTTAACATTGTCGGTAAGGGCTTTGTTTTCTTGCACCGATAAGCGGCTTAGATTAGCCTGTAATTTATCACTTTCAGTATTTGGTGGCAAGGTAAGATACACATAGTTTGACCAGATACTTCCCCAATCATAAAAGTATTCGTCATTTTTAGAGGTTGCCTCAACCGACGAAAATGATACAAGCGCATCGAAACGAATGTGTGATAACTTGCTTACATCTTTTGCTATGCCTGTAACTACATAACTTACGGTGTCAAACTTTACTATTTTACCTAATGCTTCTACATCGCCAAAAAGTTTTTTTGCTGATTTCTCGGTTAATACCAACGAAAAAGGCTCTTTCAATGCACTTGCGGGGTCACCTTTAAGTAGTGGGAAAGAAAAAACTTTAAAGAAAGATTCGTCGGCCCAGGTAGCGTTCAGCGGCAAGTAGTTTTCTCCAACCTGCGCATCGCCATAAAAACCTTGTCGCATAATGGTTATGTCTTCTATGCCACTGATAGTTTCTTTGATTCTTTTACCTGCTTTTACAGAAGTAGATGCCAATTCCATTTTGGTCTGATTACTAGAGGTATGTTCGCTAATTACCCGATAAATACGGTCTTTTTTAAGCTGTGAATCGTCGTAAGAGCGTAAATCTAGCACAAAGGCCACTACAAGCAAACCTACCGAAATGCTAACGGCAAGCCCAAAAATGTTGATAAACGAGAATAGTTTGTTACGTACTAAGCCTCGTCTGAATGTTTTAAGATAGCTGCTAATCATAATTATGTATATATATAAATTGGTGAAACTAGGTTCACGAACGGTATATAGGCGAAAGAACTTCAACACGTCAATCCAGTAAATAAACTTGGCGTAGGTAGGACCTTTGCTTTTCAGGTTCCGTTCAAAATACTCGTACAAATCGCCTTGGAGGTCTTCCAGTATAGCCGTTCTGCAGTACCATTCGAGCAGGCGTTGCGCCAGTTTTGGTGGTTCTGTCTCGTCAAGAGGTTTTTCTTGCTTGGGAACGCTTCTGTTAAAATGTTTCATATTGAGCCCTCCAGGTTAAAACCGGGAATAATACGCCACAAGGCCTCACGTGCTTCTTTGGCTTTGAGTAGTGCTGCTTTTCCGGCATGAGTTACTTCATAAAAACGCTTACGTTTACCGCCTCGGGTGCTGGTAGCTTCGCCTAAGCGGCTATTTACCAAGCCCTTCTCTTCAAGTCGACTCAATACGGCGTGCACTATGCCTAGCTTTACAGTGCGGCCTGTATGTTTGCTCAGTTCGTCGCAGATAGCCACGCTGTAAGCGTCGCTTACCAAAGCGGCAATACATAGAAGCACTAATTCTTCAAACTCACCAAGGTTTGTTCCTTTCATTTATATCCAAAAATGATTTATTCCGTAAATGTATGTAAAATAAAATTATTAATTCTGGTTTTGTATGTAAAATGTTTTGCATAGGGCAGAGGGGAAAGTGCATGGGTGAAGTTCAACGATGGATGTAAGTTAAGAGGGGAGTTCTGATAAAACTTAAAGAGTTTAGGGAGATTATTTATTTTGCATAACAGCTTTTCTTTAACAACTTAACACAAAATTAATAATACTGACAAGGAAAAGGGGCTAGGAATGTTTTGTTTTGTGCCAAATAGAAGAACTGAATAGATAGAAAAATTATACGAACGATTTATTTATTAGAAAATGAGCGCAAAAATACAAATGGTGGTTTTTGATATGGCCGGAACTACCGTAAATGAAAATAATGTGGTATATAAGACCTTGCAAAAGGCTATTAATGAAGAGAACTTTAGTTTCAGTCTTGAACAAGTGTTAGCACAGGGTGCCGGGAAAGAGAAAAGACAAGCCATAGACACAATATTATCGGTATATAATGGTATTGTTGACCCTGATTTAACTGCTCGTATATACGATAACTTTATAGTTCAATTGACTGATGCTTATGCTAAGGAAGAGATTCTGCCACAGAATAATGCCACAGCCGTGTTTGCGAAGCTGAAACAACGTGGTATCTTTACTGTACTAAATACAGGTTACGACCGCCAAACGGCACAATCAATCGTTGATAAACTTGGTTGGGCAGAAGGGGTAGATTTTGACGGACTCGTGACAGCATCAGATGTAGAGCGTAACAGACCTAACCCAGATATGATATATTTTGCTATGAAACGCTTTGGTATTGCCAATGGCGCATCAGTTGCCAAAGTGGGAGATTCTGCAATTGATATAGAAGAAGGGAAAAACGCTGGCTGTAGTTTAAGTATCGGTATTACCACCGGAGCGCATACTTTTGAGCAACTCCGAGCGGCTAATCCTGATTACATAATCAACGACCTGAGTGAGCTTTTACCGATTTTTGATAAGTGAAATTAGTAGATTTTGGGAGATAGATTTAGCAGAAATAAGATTTTAAAAATAAAATTTATACCTTTTAAAACTTCTTGTCAGGATTTTAGTTATTATTAAGAAACTGTTAAATAATACTTAAAACCATGACAACTGTTGATACCATTATTTCGATTGCTGTTTGCTGCTTGATTATGGGTTTTGCCCGATATATTTATGTCAAAAAAGCCCGTAGAAGTTATTATGATAAGTTTCTGAGACGCAGAGTTGTAAAAGAACTATAACACTTATTGTAATAATAATAGCCGGAAAATCCGAAAGAAAGACCGCTTCTTTCAGATTATATCATTTTTTCATGACATTGCAGTTAAATAGAAGGCACTTCGTGATTCGGTCTTTACTCGGTATTTCATAGACCTTTTACTTGGTGTCAAACGACTTTCCAAGCACTTATAATTAATTATACTTTCGAGAACTTTGTAACTTGAGCCACTGGGCAGAAGGACTGCTAGAGGAGACTGTAAAAGTTAGTTCCTGAATTTTCTTAATAATCAATAAAGATTCAACTAGAACTAAATAAATGAAGCCTCTAAACGAGGCTCTTGTATGATGCGTTAGAAAGGTAGCTTCAATAGCGGCTCAAAATTAATCGATACTCATTTTAACCATTCAAATACTTCTTGTTTAAAAAAACTCCCCGAAAACAATAATTCGTGCTAAATTGCGCTATATTATCTGTTTTCTGATTTCAGCCTCATGCAAGGATTAATCGTTTTAGGTGTTTTTGTGTTAGTAGTAGCACTGTGCTTTTATTTGTATTCCCGACAAAAAGATGCGTTTGTGCTTACCGATGAGTTTAAGGATATTCTACATATTTTAGATAATACCAGTGAGTCAATCTTTATAAGTGGTAAGGCCGGTACCGGTAAATCGAGCCTTTTACAATATTTTACTGCCCGAACTGATAAAAAGTTTGTAGTGCTGGCGCCAACAGGCATTGCTGCCATGAACATAAAAGGGCAGACAGTCCACTCGTTTTTTAAGCTTCCACCCAGACTGATTCAGGCGGATAAACTAAAGCCTGAATATTCAAGAAATGCCCTATATGAAAACCTTGACATGGTGATTATCGATGAAGTATCAATGATAAGCGCCAATCTGATGGAAGCAATTGATATGGCTTTGCGTCTCAACCGCAACAGGCATAATGAACCTTTCGGCGGAGTTCAAATGGTTTTTATAGGAGATTTGTTTCAGTTGCCTCCGGTAGTTAAGAGTGATTTACAAGCGTATTATGCGGCTACTTATGGCGGAAATTATTTCTTCGATAGTCCGGTTTTTAAAACCGATTTTAGCTATCATAGAAAAGAGCTGACACATATTTTCCGTCAGAAAGATGAACGATTCAAAAAAGTATTGAACCGTATTCGTATTAACGAAGCCCGTTTCGATGATTTTGTGTTACTAAATGCTCGCCACCGAGATAATGTTGGAGATAACAATAGCTCGATTTTTCTGACAACCACCAACAGAAATGTAAAGCGGATAAATAAAGAAAACCTCGAAAACTTATCAGGCAAAGAGTATATTTTTGAGGCTGTATTGACCGGTAAACTAAGAGATGAATTTGAGCGACTGAAAGAGCAACTAGCCACCAAAAAAATAAGCGATACTGAGTTTGAAGATGAAATAGAAGTCAAGTTTCCGACAAATGTTTTTCTGAAACTCAAAATTGGTGCACAGGTAATGATGCTAAAGAACGATGGGCTGAAACGTTGGGTAAATGGTACAGTAGGGCATATCACCCGCTTAACCGACCGTGAAGTATGGGTAGAGATAGACGGCCATAGCTATAGAATGGAGCAAGAAACCTGGCAGGACATCAGCTATCAATACGATGCCAAGCGGAAAGAGATAAAAGAAAACATAAAAGGTACCTTCACACAGTTTCCTATAAAATTGGCTTGGGCTATGACCATTCATAAAAGTCAGGGTAAAACTTTTGATAAAGTTGTAATTGACATCGGCACGGGTGCTTTCAGCCACGGGCAAACCTATGTTGCTCTTAGCCGTTGTAAGACTCTTGAGGGAATTGTGCTTACGAAAGAAATCCGCCCCAGTGATGTGATAGTTGATGAACGGGTGATTCAGTATTATAAGAAGAAGAGGTAGGAGTTTACAATTTTACTCCCTTTCCCTTAAACCACCAAATAATAAGGTTGCGACATAGAAACCAGAAATTAGCAATAAAAAATACCAGATTTACCAGAAAGATATTATCGAAGAAGTAAGAGAAAACTCTAAATTCAATACTATTATCACCTTCATTTCTCCACGAATTTAGGTTAGCATAAAGATAAATAACCGATACTGACATAAGCACCAGCAATAAAAAAATAATGTTATTAATCAGTAAAACTCTCTGTCTCTGCTGAAACTGTTTACTGAGTACAAGTGCCATGTGTGTGCCCTCCAATAATGCAAAAGCACCGTAAAAACTAAGTGTGAGTTTACCTAGCTCAAAGGTGTACATAGCCATTGCAAAAATAGCTGCTATAACAAAAGAAATAATAACATAACAGAGATGGAAAAGTGCTTTGTAAGGCATATTATTATCAATTATTAAAAAGAGTAATCTTTTTTCAAATCTAGTATTACAATTGATTATTTGTAAATTTATGCTGGTGTTTATTTAGTAATTTGTCTTTTTACATAGATAAAATAGCTTGACAACCCTTTGTGCAAATGGGTATAAGGTTTTAATAAAATTGTGTACTTTTTCAAATCGTTATAATTACTCAGGAGTTTAAAAACAAATAAGCTCACTTTACCATAGCTTTATTAAATTTACTGATTCTGGTAAGTGCTTCTTCTATCCGTGCTTTATCTGAAAGCGTATCAAAAAATGCGTAATACTCAGGTACAAATGCCTTGAAAAAAGCCTTAAAATCATATTTGCCAAACTCATTTTTTTTAACTTCAAGCCAGTAGGCAGGGTCGTTGTAAGATAATTGAACAGCATATACTGGCGTTCGCACAGTGCCGCCCGGCCCTGCTACAAGGTCAATAAAGTAATAAACTTTTATGTGCCCTCGCTGAATGATTCGCATAAAATACTGTCGTGTTTCTTCTCCTCTGAACATCGAATTCGCCACAACCCTAACTGATACAAAGTGTATCGTGTCTGTTTTAGCAAAAATACCAAAAGCCCTTATATCTTCGGGCATAAAATTGCGTTTTTTGCCATCTTCTAATATAACTCTGATACCATATTGAAAAGAAGCTACATCGATACCACTTATAACTGCAAAATTCTGTACGATTTCACATTTAAGTGTATCTGAATTTTGGGTAACCACATAGCCATCTATGCGTCGGGCATAAGTTTGCAGGCCGATACTTAATATAATAAAAGACAATAGGTATTTCATCTGAATCGGATAAATGTTTGAGCAAATGTGATTTTTTTTACCATTTTTTTCAAAATTAGGTATAATCAGGCGTCTTACAAATCTTCTTTTGTAAAGTAAGTCTGAAAAAAAGGCTGTTTTACGTATTGTTTGTTTTTTAAAACAAACAATACGTAAAACAGCACATTTTTATAAAACAGTATTAATCTTTTAAAAGATGGCTACTCAACAGTCTCAGCTACGAGCATTGAACCTGCGGCTACAATCGTCGGATTATTATAAGTTGTTCGGTTCTTTGTCCATCTGATTCTGAATATTCCGGTAGTACTGGTAGCAATATATGCATTGAAAGGCAAAGGGGTAATGAGAGATGTATCCGAATCGCCACCTGTTAAAGTGGTGCCAAATTCTGCACCCATGTTAATATCGGTTGGTGAAACAGTCGGAGTTGCCGGGGGCGGAGCATAAACACTTGCACTTGTAAGTGTACCCGAATAAGCAAATTTAAATAGTATACCATCACTTTCCCCTGTGCCTGTATTTTGTCTTTTTACCATAAGTGCCCCATAAATATGATAAGTTTTGTTAGCTTCCAGACTCAAATACAAATGGTCATCGTCTTGCATGGCAACAGTATTTGTAGTGGTAACTTCATCGCTTGTTTTTCTTACAAAAGTTATCTGAGGGCCACTACTTCCACCTCCCGATGCTGGCGTAACCCAATCTAATTGCATTTCGCTGCCTAACCCTGCATTACCAGCTGTTCCTCCATCTGTAACTACAGAACCTATTGTCATCATCTGCCCTGTAGTACCCGAGCTAGCAGGTAAAATATAATTAGTGCTGTTGCTTAGCGCAGGGGCTTTAATACCAATAAAATCAGTACCCGAGCCTGAAGGTTCTTGCAAACTAATACCTCTAACACTATTGTCAGTATTAGTAATAGATACGTTTGCCTCAACTAATGTAGAGGTAGAAGCAAAGGTTTGTGTACCTGTCCAGGTATTAGCATTGGTTAAACCTAAACCCAATGTAGAGCCAGAAGTTCCGTTTCCTGTTAATGTAGCATTTGTTGAAACACTGCTTATACCACTACCATTATTACCAGTGGCACCAGTTGCACCTGCCAAACCAGTTGGTCCCTTAGAACCTGAAGAGCCATCTGGACCAGTAACACCTACTGCCCCTATTGGCCCCTGTTGACCTGTGGGTCCTGTTGGGCCGTCAGGCCCTTGTGTTCCGGCATCACCAGTGGGGCCTGTTACTCCTGATAGTCCTGTAGGCCCTGTAACTCCAGTAGGACCGGTTGCACCTTGTAAGCCTACATTTCCTTCGGCACCTTCTGAGCCTGTAGTGCCAATTGGCCCTGTAACTCCTTGAGGGCCAGTTGCGCCTGTAAGTCCTTGAGGGCCTGTTACACCAGTAATACCTGTTGCCCCTGTTGCTCCGGTAGGCCCCATCGGCCCATTAGGCCCTGTGGCTCCTATTGACCCTTGTGGGCCTTGGCTTCCTTGTGAACCTGTAGGACCATTAGCCCCGGCAATACCTACCACGCCAATAGCACCAGTAACACCCTGCGCACCTGTTGGGCCTTGCATACCCTGAGGACCTTGTGGACCAGTACCTCCGGTTACTCCTTTAGCACCCGCAACACCTTGTGCACCTGTTGGGCCTTGCATACCCTGAGGACCTTGTGAACCAGTACCTCCGGTTGCACCTGTAACACCTGCAATACCCTGTGCGCCAGTTGCTCCCTGAATACCCTGAGAGCCTTGTGGACCAGTACTTCCGGTAACGCCTTTAATACCTGCAATACCCTGTGCCCCAGTTGCTCCTTGAATACCCTGAGGACCCTGTGGGCCAGTACTCCCAGTTGCACCTTTAATACCTGCAATGCCCTGTGCACCGGTTGCTCCTTGAATACCCTGTGGCCCCTGTGGGCCAGTACTTCCGGTTGTTCCTTTAATACCTGCAATACCCTGTGCCCCAGTTGCTCCTTGAATACCCTGTGGGCCTTGTGGGCCGGTGCCTCCTGTTGTGCCTGAAGCTCCAATTGCACCAACTGAACCTGTCGGCCCCTGCGAACCAGTTACACCCTGAACCCCTTGTAAGCCTTGTATACCAGTAGCACCTGTCGGCCCGCTAGCTCCTATTGCACCTGTTGGGCCTGTTACTCCTTGCAGGCCAGTCACCCCCTGAATCCCTTGTAGCCCTTGCGCACCAATGGCTCCTGTTGCACCAATAGCTCCCTGCGGACCTGTTGCTCCAGTTGCACCAGGCGTGCCGGTTTTTTCAGAATAAAGCGCATAGGGTACGCTCATCATTTGTGTTGTACCTAGGTTTATGTAACTCGTACCACCTGCTGGGTCTAGCTCTACCTGCAAAAACTTGGTATCTATCGCCCAATTAATACTATTAAAAGTATTGGTAAGCGGCGTTCCTGCCCCTACCATAACGGTAAACAAACCTAACGAATTTGTGGTGGTGTTATGTTGCTCAGCATACGCCACTATTCCAGTAGCACTGCCCGTAAAAATAGTAAATTGAACCGAAATGTTCTGATTCACTAAAGCATTGCCACTAGCATTTCTGGCTATTGCTTGATAAGGAATCCCCTTTGGCACCTGTGCCCAGGAACTCACACTTATCAGCAATGCAATTATTAGTAAATTAAATATTCTCATTAGAATGTCAATTTTGATAAATTGAAAAAATCCCATCAAATTGTAAGTATCGTTCTTCATCCAAAGAGTTTAATGGCAAGAGTTATTGATGTTTAAGCTTATTTACATTATTGTATACCCTTGATATAGATTATAATTCCAATATCTGAATATTAAATAATATAGGCTTAATCATTCACTAACTGCCATTCGCTCTTAGACCATTAATTTGCACAAGCCTTTATTTCAGCCTTGAATACCGCTCCGGCTTTTACCTCGAAACCCGCATTCAACACCACAGCATTACCCGCCTGATAATTTACCTGCGAATTTTCCAAAGCATTATTGGCGATAATAGTGCTACCTACTTTGTAAGTCTTCGACCCCGAA
>NZ_JBBEWC010000027.1:0-21767 GCF_037860775.1 Emticicia soli
GAGTCTTGGTAAACCCATTTTACAAATCTTTTGGCTCTTATCAAACTTTTGACATATACTCAGACAATTTTTATTTATCCAAATGATTGTAAAGTATTTGCAGTAAACGAAAAGGTTAGTTTTTTTTCAATACAATTTGTTCGTTTTGTTTGGCTATCATTTTATTGTATAGCTCACGCAAATCGAAATACTCATCGGCCGTAAATACCGATTTATTTAGCAATAGCTGGCTCATTATTTCTATCAAGCCGTTTTCGGCTTTTATCATGAATAAGTACTTGCCTTTATTGCCGGGTAAATACAAATTGGTGTAAGAAGGCATGCTTTCAACACTATAGTTTTTCGGAATAGTATACTTTGCGCTCATTGTTTCTTGCATATTATACCCGAAATCAACCGGATATTTGCGTTCTGACTGAGTGAAAGGATTCTGTTTCTGCGTTTCCCAGAGCAAAGGCTGTATAAATATTCTATCACCTGCCACTGTATACGCTTCATTTATTGTTGTTTGGCAATTGATATTTAACTCTTTGCTTTCGCTCTCTTTCAATGTAAATACCGGAGCTTCAAAATTTGTGTATTGATTTTTGAGTTTTTCGAAATATTTCTCTTCACTTAGGTCATTGACTTCTGCCTTTTTTTCAGAGCTGGCATAGCCATAATAATATTCGTTAAAGTGTCCTTTCAGCTGCTGGTCTTCTTCTATCGAAAAAACCAATTGTGTATTCACATATTTTTTTTCTGTAGGCACAAGCGACACCCATCTCGGATTTTTAGAAACAAGCCAGCCTCTATCATTCAAGCACCGTTTAGGTAGCATATTCATCTTCACGTATCTATCTGTTGCATCTAACATAAAATCTTTGCCTTTTACCATCAAATGCGCAACACTATAGTTAAATCTGTCAATAAGTGCTATATCGGGCAATACCTTTCCATGCGAACGGGTGCTTAGTACTACAGGATTTGCATCAAAGCCTAGCTCTTGTAATACTGCTACTAGTATCAGATTTATTTCAGTAGAATTGCCTATTTTCTTTTCATAAATCTGGTCTAATTTAGCAGATACTCCTAACCTTGCCATTTCATTCCAGCTCATAGTATTCCTTATATAGTCATAGGCATTCTCAACGAGTACAAGTGTATCTTTAGAGGCCGATTTGGCTATTACTTCTGCTGCTATCTTTTTAGCAGTTTTACCAAACTTTCGTAATGGGCCGCCGTAATTATCATCTTGTAGAAGTGTTTTTGTAAGATCTTTGTAAGTAATAGAGTAGTTTCGCTCTCCTCCACCCGGAAAAAAGGTTCTTGCAAGCTCAAAATCAATAGAGCTTCTATAATCTTCTACGGTAGTCATAAAGTCATCGGCCTTTATGGCTGGCAAGTCTTTCATAGCAAAGTGGTACGAAAGATAAGGGTCTTCTATTTGCTGTCCTTTCCCATCGGTGCGAGAAATAAATGCCCCACGCCCTTGCTTTACATCTTTAATCGCAAACGGATGGTACCCAAAGTAGGTAATTTTAAAATCGAAATACCCGGGAATAAGAGCCTTAATACCGCTCCAAACAACAGGGATATCTTTCTGGAATGCCCATGTGCGCAGGTGATACCATAAAGGTGAGGTAAGGGTATAGCTCAAATCTATAACTGAACCCTCTTTTACCTGTGGAAACACAAGTTTCATTTCTCTGACATTATCAGACGATTTTTCTTCGAAAATAGACTTCTTTGTCAGTTCCGACATTTTTACGTTACCATTTTCAAGATTATAAGTAAAGCCTTTAATGTCTTTTACTAATTCTTGTCTATCAGCGCTTGAACCCCACTGAAACGGAATATTGATTGTACCACGCTCAAGACCCGATTTCTTAAGAATTTTTATTCGGGTATGAAAAGTATAAACAACCTCTGTCGAATTCTGAAATGAGTAAGAATAATCTGCGAAATTGTATAATACGACAGCCTCAGCAGAAGAATCTTTTGGATAAGATTTCATCTCTAAATCAGCCATATTAAATTGTCCGAATGTAACCTTGGGTTCTGTAACCTGCGAAAAAACCAAATGAGAATAAATAGTCAACAATAGCAAAACTGCTGTCTTTTTCATATAAGAGGGATGTAATGTTTAAATTTCACTGGGCAAATGACAAATATCAGGCAGATATTTTGTCACTTAAAAATAGAAGCATTTTTTTAGTCAAGCTTATTATCTTTGATTTACAAATTAACAAAAACAAAACCACAATATTGTGTGAGTAGACAAAAAATTAGGCCATTTCTTTCGGAAAATGGCCTAATCAGAGAAAATATTCAAGAATTACTTAATAAGTACTTTTATCACAACCGGCTGGTGGTCTGATGGGTAGCGTTGTTCTTTTGCATCTGTCAATACACCATACTTTAATACGCTGATTCTTTTGTCTACAAAAATGTAGTCGATTCTGTTTTTCATAGGCGCATCAAACTTAAAGGCATTAAATGTACCTTCGGGGCCATAAGGAGGAGTAATGCTAGCTCTTTGAGAGTCGTTCAAAAGCGTTTGCATCTCTTTAATTTGCTCTGTTTCAGGTGTTGAATTAAAATCACCTGCGCATATTGCTGGCGCATCTTTTGCTATCTCTTGGATTTTTTGTACCATCAGTTTACCTGACTGGCGACGCGCCTCTACCCCTTGGTGATCGAAGTGCACACTAAAGAAATAAAACTCCTTTTTGGTGGTTAAATCTTTAAATTTTGCCCAAGAACATATTCTGTTACAACAAGTGGCATCCCAGCCTTTACCCGGTTTATCGGGTGTCTCACTTAACCAGAAATCGCCTGATTTAAGCACTTTAAATCGGTCTTTTCTGTAAAAAATGGCCGAATGCTCACCAGCTTGCTTGCCATCGTCACGGCCGCTACCTAAAAAAGCAAATTCTTCTAGTTCGGCAATATCATCTAATTGTCCACGCAGCCCTTCTTGTGTACCAAAAACATCAAATTCATGAAAGGTAATGAGCGCTTTTACCATTTCTTTACGATTTGGCCAGGCATTTACGCCATCATTAGCTGTGTTATAACGTAAATTATAGGATGCAACTGTAATAGGTGTGTTTTTTTGTGCGAATCCGGCAGAGGCAAACAAAATGCCACAAAGCAGGAAAATAAATGCTAATCTCATTTAAATGGTGAAGGTTTTGGTTGAAAATTGAATCTGAATACAAAAAATTTACATTTCCGTATCAAGCGCAAAGTAAATCATAGATTCGTAATTCTTATAAAAAACTACCATTAAATTAAAACCTATATTTTAATAATTTCATAAAGATAAAAGGGCCGGTAACGCTATATACCAACCCTTTATCGAACTGATTTACCTTATGAAAAAATTATTAGTTTTTCTTTACAAGTAGTTTCAACGTATCTGAATTAATACCTGTAAAAATGCCTAAACCATTAGCAATGCTTGATGGTGGAGTGCTAAGATTCTGCGTGGTTGTGCCACTAGACTGATAAAGCGCCGAATAATCGGGGTTGATTCTATACAGAATCACATCGTAATTTCCGAAGTACTCAAGGCTCTGTGGCTGAATATTATTATGCGTGCCCAGAAGGGGCTCGTTTGTGAATCTGAACCTGAAAGTCGGAAACTCAGAGCCTGTAGGCGGAATAATTATTTGCACAGGCTGGGCCTCCGTGTTTTCGACGGCTATAAAATGATACACATTTTCAGGGTTGCTCCACGAAAGTTCAATCGGTGTATTGTCATTACCTCCGCCAAAACCACCACCTCCGGGAAAACCGCCACTCGATAAATTGACTTGTGTTCGATATACCTCAGTAGCACTAATTGCAAACCCTGTTGGTTTTTCCGGAATTTCAGTCTCGGCACTTATGGTTCTACCTTTGTATTCAAACTCCATTTTGTATTTTAATGATGCCCCTTCTATCAGTTCGCTGTCGTCAGAAGCGTAAACACCGCCACCTATCGATTGCAGAATGAAAACTTTGCCATTGCTACCCGTTATTTTAATACTGAGCCCATCTATCGGCTCTGAAACCCCCTCTGAAGTCTCAGCATAGGGTATTTCGGTGTACACTTTCAAACTTACCGGATGACCCGGTGCCAGATAAGCTTCTATAATTGGTTTTTCGCCCGACTCAATCACATCGTTGGTTTCTGTACAACTTATTAAAAGCGACTGAATCAATAAAAGAGTTAAGATGATATATTTTTTTCCCATTGCTAATATTCTTATTTAAGTTTCCATGTTACAGTAACATTGGGCGTAAAACCCAGATAATTGACATTGGTAGTTTGCAGCACTGTCAAGTCTTCGTCGGTAATTACCTGGAATCTCTTATACCATGTATTCGTACGATTATATAAGTTGAAAACCGCAAAACTTACATTAAACTTCGGACTAAAATTATAAGTAGCCGAAATATCCATGCGATGATAAGCCGGAAAACGGTTTGCGTTTTTATCAGATGGATTCGTAAAGTTTCTGATAGTGCCATCTAAAAGCGTAACCTGATATGCCCCTAGAATTGAAGTATATGGACGCCCACTCGAATAAATCCAGGTAGCGGCTAAATCCCAGTTTTTATATTTATAAGAACCTACAACTTTGAATTGATGACGCACATCTTGGTCAGAATAATACGGTTTGTCAGAGAAAGCGGCTATACTCCTTTTGGCTTCCGACAATGTGTAACCAATCCAGCCATTAAAATCACCAAACTTCTTCTGTACCAAAATATCAACTCCATTAATGGTCTCGTCGCCATTAAAAAATGTTTCGCTGGCACTTAGCATTCGGTTTAGCTGAGGTACAAATCGCAGCGTATATTCTGTAATGTCGGTACTCTTTTTTTGGTAAAACTCTACATCGAACAAATAACCTGAGGTTTCGTAGCTACCACCAATAATAAGGTGCTTAGAACGAGTAACCGGAAGCGTAGTAGAATTAGACAAAACCCAGAAATTGCGGTTTCCCTGCGATATATCTTCACGGTTAATCTGTTTCACAAACTGATAATAAATACCCGCCGCACCTTTGAGCTTAAATTTAGGAGTCAGGTTAAAATTGGCTGATATTCTAGGCTCAAAATAGTTTTTTTGAGTTACATCAAAATAAGTCATCCTGATACCCGGTGTGATATGCAGTTTTGTATCAAACAACTTAATGTGGTCTTGCACATAGGCTATATAAGTACTTCCTGTATCATCACGGTCTAAAACCTTAATCGTATCGTTTTGGCTGTAGGTGTATTTAATGTTGTTTCTTGTAGCCTGTAAACCAAAATCAAGCTGATTATTACTTATTGGCTTCCACTCAAAGTCTATCTTGGCCGTAATGTCCGACAAGTTATTGTCTTCTATCTGCCCTACTCTCACATCTCTATTTACACTATCACGAGTGATAGTCATTAAACGACTATTATCTCTGGTACTGTAATAGTTTGAATAACTAATAAGGGCATTGCTATAAAACTTATCACTCCATTGTCTGGACCACTTTAAGCTACCACCCAGGTTTCCCCAGTTCGAAATATCATTACTTGCAGTATTAAACCCTCTGCCGCCAAAACCGCCGCCACCTCCCCCCGGAGGGCCGAAACCTGTTAGACTTGAGCTACTCGAGTTATCCATATTATCGGTACCATTGTAAAGGCTTAGCGAGAATATGTCTGTTTTTGTAGGTCTGAAAGTCAATTTTGAGTTCAAATCATAGAAATAAGAACTAGCCACTTGTTCTTGCCCAAATGAACCGAATGGGTTACGCCCAGTTCCGCCGGGCAAACTACCGGTTTGTGTATTCTGGTTTGTATTTTCGGTAGTAAATCGTTCAAAAAGCTTTTTGTAAAGTGGTCCTTTCCATGAGCGGCGTGCTGCTACCAAAAAAGTCCATTTGTCCCCAATTGGTGTTTCTATATAGCCATTGGCACTTAGTAAGCTAATGTCGGCTCCGGCATTGAATTCTTTTTTATTCCCTTCTTTTCCGGTTATTTCGGCCACGGCTGAAATCCTCCCACCGAATTTCGCATCAAAGCCGCCTTTGTATAATTGAATATCCTTTATCGCATTGTAGTTGAAGGCAGAGAAAAAACCAAAGAGGTGGTCGACATGATATACCGTAAAACCATCATACAGAACCAGAGTCTGGTCGGGAGTTCCTCCACGCACATATAAGCCAGACGAAGACTCATTAGAGGCGCTTACTCCAGGCATCAACTGAAAAGCCCTGAAAGGGTCTCTTTCGCCTACATTGGGCAAACGGGCAATGTTCCTAGGTGTCATTTTTATCATACCTACCACTTCGTTCGCCTTCAAAACCTCGGTTTTCTTTTCTGATACCGTTACTTCTTCCAACACTCCCGTAGCTGGTTCTATTTCAATTCTTAGGTCTGCCAGATTTACTCTTGGATTCAGGTGGTAATAACGGGTAATAAACCCAACGTAGCTTACCTCAAGTGTAACAGTATCAGCCGGAACTTTCAATAAGGTGAAATACCCATCAACGTTGGTCTGGCTACCTGTTTTAGTATTCCTGATATTCACGGTAGCAAAAGGCAGGGTTTCGCCGTTTGTAGCATCTACTACTTTTCCGGTTAGTGTAAAATCGGTTCTGGTAGGTTGTCCTTCAAATTTTACATCGGCAATGGTTTCTATTCTTTTGTTTTTGCCAATAATGTGTATTATCTCATTTTCGTCAAGATAAAATTTTAGAGGCATTTTCTTGAAAACGGCTTTAAGCCCATCCTGAAAAGTTTCATTGGCAAACCAATAGGTAATATTATAAGGTTTTAGCTCGTCCTTATCATAAACCATCTTAATCGGATATTTCTTCTCCATTTCGGCCAATACATTGGCTAATGGGATATTATTGAAGAACTCATCTTTTATTAGTGGATTATTGACTGTAGATTTTTTAGAATTCTGCGCATACACTTCTCCTGCAAGGCAAATCCATAAAACAATTAATGAAAAGTAGGATAGTCTTTTTCTCATATAGGCATTACAATTAGTTTTTTTGTCAATGACGCAACCACTAATATTTCAGATGCCTGTCTTTTTTGAAGTGTATAGAATCAATCGGTTTGTGTATATCTAAGCCTCATGATACTTTGCTTTAAAAATATCAATAAAGCGTCTCCCTATCGGAATCTCCTGTTTATCAATCAAGAGCTTAGTCTTTTGAAAAGAGGTAATTTTATCTAATGAAACAATATAAGACTGATGAACCCTACAAAACTGGCTCTCAAGTAATTTACCTTCAATCGTCTTCAAATTCATGCGAGTCAGTATAGGTCTGGTATTATTTTTTATGTATATTTTTACATAATCTTTCAAACCTTCAATGTATAGTACTTCGTCATAAAACAGCTTAATCTGCTTGTATTCAGAGTGTATAAAGAAAAACAGGCGTTCTTCAGTCACTATTTTAGGGGTTTCAGCTTTTATTTTCAGCAGATGAAGTTCAAAAGCTTTATTGACCGCTCTCAGAAAACGTTCGAATGGAATAGGCTTAAGTAAATAATCAATTATGCTCAAATCATAGCCTTCAAGTGCATAGTGTTCATAAGCAGTCGTGAAAATCACCATTGGTGGGGCTGTAAGTCGTCGTAAGAATTGCGTACCCGTAAGAGTTGGCATCTGAATATCCAGAAAAATCAAGTCAATTTCATTGTTTTGTAGAAACTGTTCAGCATCTAATGCGCTCGAGAACACCCCTGCCAATTCAAGAAAAGAAATTTTATGTATATCATCGGCAAGTATTTCAAGGGCAAAGGGTTCGTCGTCAATAGCTATGCACTTTACAATATCTCTATTTTTTGGGCTCAACATCGTCTAAAATAAGGGTTAAATCTATACTGAAATACCCTCCTATGTTCACAATATTCAATTCGTGCCTGTCAGGGTAATGTAGTGCCAATCGCTTTTCTACATTCTGAATACCAATGCCCGAATCTTCTGCGTTTACAGGGAAGTTATTAGCAAAGACGGGATTTCTAACGAAGAGGTTCAGCGTATTTCCATCAACCTTTAAATTAATTTCTATTTTGCTCTCTTTTTGGCTGTGCAGGCCATATTTAAAGGCATTTTCAACAAAAGGTATAAACAACAATGGTTCTATACTCCATTGCTCTATGTTGCCTCCGTATGTAAACTTTACCTCGTTGTTTTCGGGCAAGCGCATTTTTTGTAGCTCAACATAGTTTTGCAGGTGGTTAATCTCTTGTACAAGTGGTACTTTATCATATTTGGCCTGATAAATCATGTATCGCAGTAATTGTGAGAGTTTCACAACCGAATCTTCTGTCATATCTGATTTCTGTCGTGCCAACCACCTGATGTTATTAAGAGTATTAAACAAGAAATGAGGGCTAATTTGCAACTTCAGCACTGCTAGTTCGGCAGCTGTTTTCTCTAGCGCCATTTGTTGTTTTTCTTCTTTTTGTATACTCCGTTCTTTTATTAAGGCCAATAATGAACTAGCTAGTATCACTAACAGAAAAGAGATAGTTACCCTGAATAAAAAAGGGAATGGCATGAACATTGGCCCCGGTGGAGGCATTCTATGTCTGAAGCCCGATAAATCTTGTGGGGGTATTCTTGGGAAATTAGGCCTTCTGAATGTTTCAAAAGTGAACTTGTTAAGTAGCAGAATAAACACAAAAATAGCTACCAGATACAATACAAAAGCCAGTGTGTTTTTTTTTATAAACAGGTTTGGTGTCAGAAAGCTCAGATTGAAGTAAAAAACTGCAATAAGCATGAAATCGTTAATCAACTGCGAAAGTAAGAACGACGAAAAGCCTGGTTGACGAAAGAAATTAAAATTATTGTTGGGCGATGTCAGAAAAGGCATAATAATAAATATTATCCAACCAATAATATGCAACCAAACTGAATAGCGTCGTATGAAATTCATTGAAAACAATTTAAGATAAGCAATTAACAAACCATAAACTACTATAGAATGCTGTGTAGATGTACATAAAAGAGTTAATCAGTATATGATTAACCACATTGTGTAGATAAGTGTATAACATAAAACTCAGATTAGACTTATAATCAGTCCGGAGCAAAACGCTAGTACTTTAATACCTCATAATACCTGTTTAATAAAAATCTACACAATTGATTGACGAATATACACAAGCTACTGCATTGGTAATAATATACGTTAATTGGTTCGACAAAATCAATTAACCTGCTTATGAGTCCTATCATTTCAAAGCCAATTTATCTATTCTCAATTGCATGGCTACTCAGTTACCCAGCTTTGTTGTCGGCTCAGAAAACACACGGTGCAGCTCCTAACTACAAAGTTGTCTTCCCCGAAAAAAAAGTAAATACTATTGAAATCACCCTTAATAAGAGCCAATGGGATAGTATAAGAACTGATATGAAAGAAAAATACGGTAACGATTTTGGTGAAAGTCGCCCACCAATGGGTGGCGGAAGGCCACCGATGCCACCCGCTGGTAATCCAACAAGTCCATTTGCCCCGCTACCAGACTTTGCAGATAGAGGGATGATGCAGTTTGGTAAAGGTGAACCTAAATACTTTTCAGTTTCTGTAAAATTTAAAGATAAAGTTTATTCAAGCACAGCTTTTCGTTTGAAAGGCAACTCAAGCCTGACACAAGCTTGGGGAAGAGGCATCTATAAACTACCGTTTCGCCTCGATTTTGGTCGTTATGCAAAGCAAGATTTATATGGCTTTCGTACCCTTTCGTTTTCGCCGGGGATTAATGACAAATCACTTATAAGAGAAAAAGTAGCAGCAGATATTTTTCGGCAAGCAGGTATCCCTGCTGCGCAAACAGCCTTCTATAAGGTTTATATCGATTTTGGAGAAGGGAAAAGGTACTGTGGAATTTATACTTTGGTAGAGGTAATTGAAGATACTATGATAAAAACTCAATTTGGCGAAGATAATGGCAACATCTATAAGCCTGAATCATCTTTTACAAAGTTTAAAGCCGAACAATTTGAAAAGAAAAATAACAAAAAACAAGCCGACTGGCAAGATGTACAAGCTTTTATAAAGGCACTCAACGACTCCACACGCCTGACAGACGATGTAGCATGGCGCACAAATCTTGAAAAAACTTTCAATGTTGACCACTTTATTAAATGGCTGGCTATTAATACCACAATAGTCAACTGGGATACGTATGGAGCACTACCGCATAATTTTTATCTCTACAACTCCCCTACTCACAAACTCACCTGGATACCCTGGGACAACGACCTAGCATTGGATGCAAAAATGGAAAGGCCCGAAGGTTTCAAACCTCCTGATGGCTTTAAAACGCCCGAAGGATTTAAGCCTCCAGAGGGTTTCCCACCGCCAATGGGTGGCGGTGCTATGGGTAGAGGTACCTCATTGTCATTGAAAGAAACTGGTAAAAACTGGCCACTTATAAAATTTATTGCTGATGATGTTTTTTACTATGCCAAATACAAACAATATGTAAAAGAGTTTGCTGAAAGCATTTTTACGCCGGCACGAATGAATACGCTCTTTGAGCAGAATCATAAGCTGATTGCTCCGTATGTAATAGGTAAAGAAAAGGAACAAATGCCTTACTCATTCTTAAAAAACACCGAAGACTTCCAAAACGAATTAGCGCATCTGAAAGAACACGTAGTTAGGCGCAACAAAGAGGTAATTCTGTTTTTGAAATAACATATTGTGTTTATAGAGGGGCAAAACTTAACAATTTCTTAACATAGTCTACACATTTATGTTGGTTTTCGACACCCTGTCTCCATTTTTTAAAGGTGCTCGTCTCTTTTGGTATAAGCAACAATAAAAATTATTGATACACCAATATGAATAGACTAAATAGCAGGTTGCTCATAGGTTTTTCTCTGTGGGCAACACTCTCTTGCAAAACACTTAGCGAAAGTGTAGACGCCACTCATGCAGGCTTAACCGACTGGACAACAGCTACCCATAGTAACGATGCAAAGCCTGATTATGACGTAGTTTTTCCTGAAGACAAAGTGAATAGTATTGAAATAACCATGACGAGCGAAAACTGGGAAGCCATAAGAGCTGATATGATTTCAAAAGCAGGCAATGATTTTGGTGCTGGAGGTAATATGCAGGGCGGAAACGAACAAAACCCCAATAATAATGGAGGCAATATGGGTAACCCACCAACAAACGGCGGTAATCCTAATAACGGGCAAACACCTCCTACTAATGGAGGCAACCCTAACAATGGACAGAATCCAACGAATGGCGGCGGAGGTTCTTTAGATATTATTCCAGGAGACCCTATTTATGTACCTGTTTCTTTCAAATATAACGGTAAAGAGTGGTACAAAGTCGGTTTTCGTTTAAAAGGTAACTCCAGTTTATCACAAGCCTGGTCGCAAGGTATCTATAAACTTCCTTTTAAACTACAGTTCGATGAATTTGAAGACGATTATCCCGAAATCAAAAATCAGCGTTTTTATGGATTCAAAGAATTATCTATGGCACCCGGACATAACGATAATACTTTAATGAAAGATAAAATTGTGGCCGACCTTTTCCGCTCGGCGGGTATTCCGGCGGCTCGTACTTCTTTTTGCAAGGTGTATATTAATTTTGGTGAAGGCCTGAAATACTGCGGCGTATATACCATGATAGAGGTTATTGACGATACAATGGTAGAAAACCAGTTCGGAGAAGAAAACGGTAATATTTACAAGCCAGAATCAACGTTCCAGACATTTAGCCAGGCAAATTTTGAAAAGAAAAATAATGAAACAGCCGCCGATTATAGTGACGTTCAATCGGTTATTACTGCGCTGAATAGTGCAGATAGGCTAACTAATCCGAGTCAATGGCGTACAAATCTTGAAAAAGTTTTTAATGTCGACCATTTTTTGAAATACCTAGCCATAAACCATACTATCGTCAATTGGGATTCTTACGGCGCAATGGCTCATAACTACTATTTATATACACCAACAACTACCAAGAAAGTAACTTGGATTCCGTGGGATTTTAACCTGTCAATGACCTCGACGAGTACAAACGGCAACCAGCAAGGTGGCGGCACTATGGGTAGAGGTGTGTCATTAGAAATGACAGAGGTAGGCACTAATTGGCCACTTATACGCTATCTGGCTGATGATGCCACCTACCTTGCTAAATACAAAAGCTATGTACAGGATTTTAGTACCAATTACTTCACCAGCGCCAAAATGAATGCGATTATTGACAAGCACTATAATTTAATATCACCTTATGTAATTGGTACTGAGCCCGAACAAACCAAGTACACTTTTTTGTCTAATGCTGCGGCCTTTACAAGTGGTATTGAGCAGTTAAAACAGCACGTAGTAACCCGTACCCAAGCAGTTAACACTTATCTTAAATAAGCCCCGACCATTAAGGTGTGCATAGCTAAGGGTATGCCACCTTATAAATCACAATTTGATTTCACAGCCTAAATCAATTTAAACAAACCAAATTCATCGATGAAAACAGCGTATTTTTTTGATGAAATCGAAAACCTTACTCATTTCTTTGAGCCGATTTCTCTTAAAGAAATGGATAGTGTGAAACTCATGGACCGGGTAGATGTAAAATACGTTATACCCCTGCAACTCCTGCCACAGATTCTGCAAGATGCCAGAGAAAATTATCGGATTCTTGAAGTGGCAAACAAGCGTTTATGCCATTACGAAACGCTTTATTATGATACCTCAGACCTGCTTCTTTATAACAACCATCTTAAGAAACGAGCCAGTAGATACAAAATCAGGTCGAGAAACTATGTAGATTCTAACCTGAAGTTCTTTGAAATAAAATTCAAAAACAATAAAGGACGAACAATTAAGACCAGAATCAAACGAGAAACAATTGATGCTCAAATAGATTTAGCATCAGCAGCATTTCTGGAGCAATCGACACCCTTTTACCACCACGATTTTATGGGTGTTATCTGGGTCGACTACACCCGAATTACTCTGGTAAACAAACAGTCGCAAGAAAGACTAACCATTGACCTCAAACTTACTTTCAGAAATAGTCAGCAACAAAAAGCTTATCCTGAAATTGCAATTGCCGAAGTAAAGCAAGCAAAATCAATGGGTTCTCCTTTTATCGACCTCATGCGAAAATATCATATCAGACAAGGCTCTATCAGCAAATACTGTTTCGGAATCATCAGCCTTTTTGAAGATATACCTCACAACGCATTCAAACCACATTTACAAAAAATTCATAAATTAATTAACCAATATGATTTTGCTTCAGGAACTCATCTCTATCGACCAGTTTCAATTGTTTGACAAACTTTCAACCAAGCTTTTCTTAAGACTATGTGTCGATTTAGCCGCCATTTTTATCTTAATCCGTTTTATTTATTTCCCAAATTATAAAAGAACCGACCTTTTCCTTACATTTTTCGTCTTTAATCTAATTATATTTCTTATTACATATTTACTAAATAAGGTAGAGATGTCGATGGGGGCCGCATTTGGTTTGTTTGCAGTATTTTCAATGCTTCGTTACCGAACCGAGGGTATTTCGGCAAAAGATATGACCTATTTGTTTCTTGTAATTGCTATTGGCTTAATAGCTGCTATCAGCAAGGGAAGCTGGATAGATTTGGCTATATTTGCTATTATCATTCTTGGGGTTACGCATTTGTTAGAAAGCGGCTGGCTTATCAAAAAGGAACACTCAAAATTAGTGAGCTATGAAAACATAAAACTGGTGGCACCAGAGCATTATGAAGCACTATTGGCCGACCTTAAAGCACGAACCGGGCTGAATGTACACAGGGTAGAAATTCAGGAATTTGATTTTCTGAAAGACGCTGCCATTATGACCATCTATTATTACTAAGCCGAGTATATTTTAATCGATAAACACTAAAAGCTAAAAGCAACAAAATGAAAAAATGTTTTTTTATTCTGATTCTCTTACTCCCACTGATTAGCGTGGGCCAGACAAAAACCACAAATTTATGGACTGGCATAAACCTAAGTAAAAGCATTACCAAGAAAATATCACTCGAACTCGACGGGCAATGGCGTATAACCAACAACCTGAGCACAACAGGCTCTTATATTGCCGAATTAGGTGCAAATTACAAATTTAATAAGCGTTGGGAAGTGAGTGCATTTTATCGTTTCATCAGCCGTCGTAAATACGACAAAGGTGATGCGGCTTATGTATTTCAGCCTTATCATAGGTTTTATGCTAACCTTACCTACGACCGTAAAGTTGCGTTTTTAAAATTTGCCTATCGCTTGCGCTATCAAAATCAGTTTAAAGACGATAACGGCAATCTCGAAAACAACAAAAGCTATTTGAGAAACCGACTGGAGGTATCTTACCCGAATAAAACTAAGTTTACGCCAGCAATTTCAGCAGACTTATTTTACAGAATGGGCGAAGCCTTTGATGAGCTACGCTATAAAGCTGAGGTTGATTACAAATTCAATAAACGAAATGCGCTAACCCTCGGCGGGTTTGTATCACAAGAATTTACTGATTCAAAACTAGACGACTTCACTATTTTACTTACCTACAAGTTAAAATTATAAATCTTGTAAACAATAATTTTTAAATTTATTGCACGGTCTAAGCAAAAATTTCAAATTTAGCAAACTAATTATTAGGGGTATGATACAATAAATAAGATTAAGATTCGCTATTAAAGAAAAGTATCTATTAATAAAACGGTTGGTTGGAGCAGAAGTATAGAGTTAATGAGGTCTTTGGTTTTTGATGCAATAAACTTATCATATAAAAGTTCAATTATTTCTTAGTATATATACATTAGGTTAGGAAATTTTGTCCTAATTGTTAATTTTAATGTTTTTTTTTGAAAAAGTTTGCGAGTATCAAACGAAAAATCTACTTTCGCAAAGAGTTGATTATCAAATACTTATCTGTCCTTAAATACTAACCCCTAATAAAGTATAAAAAATGGAATTCCGTACTGAAATTGAAGTGAGTCCGTCTCGCTTCCGTATCGGCACTGACTCCAAAATAATGACCGTTGGTTCTTGTTTCTCTGAAGTCATTGGAAGTCAATTAGCCGATAATAAGATTCAATGCTTATGCAACCCTTACGGGACTGTTTTTAATCCTTCTTCAATTTTCAAGTTGGTTAGCAATAGTCTGCAAAACCAACCGGTTTACAAACATCTGATGGTTGAAAACTCAGGTATCTGGCAGCACTATGATTATCATTCAAAATTCTACGCTAATACAAGGGAAGAGCTAGAAAGTTTGTTGAATCAGACCAACAAAAAATCGCAGCAGTTTTTAAGAAAAGCCAACTTTCTGGTTATTACATTAGGAACAGCAATTGTGCACCAGCTGAAAGAGAACGGTTTAGTAGTAGCCAACTGCCATAAAGCTCCGGCATCTACTTTTAAGAAAGAGGTATTAAATGTAAAAGATATTACTCTGCGTTTCAGTGCGATGTATGAGCAACTGAAAATGCATAACAACAAAATCAAGATTTTACTAACGGTAAGCCCGGTAAGGCATACCCGCGAAACCCTGCAACTAAATTCTGTAAGTAAAAGTATTCTTCGTACGGCTTGTTATCATATTGAGCAGGAGTTTAACGATGTCCATTACTTTCCGAGTTTTGAAATAATGATGGATGACCTGCGCGACTATCGCTTCTATAAAGCAGATATGATTCATCCGAATGAGCAGGCAGAAAAATATATCTTTGAGAAATTCTCAGAAACCTATTTTACCGAAGACCTCAATAGTTTTCTGAAGGAATGGCATAAAGTAAAAATGTCGTTGGCACACCGCCCAATTCAGACCGATACCCCTGCGCACCAGAAGTTCCTGGCAGATTTGTTAGAAAAACTAGATGGTTTCAGTGATAGATTTGATGTATCGAGCGAAAAAGAAAAAGTACTTTCTCAACTAATAGCAGCGTAAATAGAATTTGAGTTATATTCTACTTTCTAATCTGAAACGATATAAGTATCAATTAGCGGATTTATCTGCTTAGCCGGATTTTATTTTGATTCGGCTAAGCAGTTGCTAAACTGAGCACCCCACCATGCAACATTATCTTCTTACCCATGTTGTAATGTCAGTCATTCATTTTAGAATAAGCAAGCCCACCTTTTTATCCATGAGCCATTGCGGCCAAATTAAAACCAAGGGTATTATCCCTTTAATACGCACTTGATATTGTTCTCTTGCATTTTCTATGATAAGCTAATTTTGTGTCAGCTTATTTCAGGGCGAAACAACTTTTCTTAAGACGAGACACAACAAAAAAGCCCCTAAAAAAAGGGGCTTTTTGCTACAAGCGTATGAAAGATTCATGTAGAATCTAACGTCTTGATGAGCCTTTTGAAGCTCAAATGTTTTTTGTTTCAAGGCTGATTTTGAGAACAGGCCTACCAACTAAAAATTTCTGTTGATTGTTCTCTATTATGGCTTAATTAGATTGGCTGAGCTTTTTCATAGGTAGAGCAGCCAGTAAATTAATTTATATCTTTGTCAAAAGTCTTATTGGCATTTGTTGTGGTAACGCTATACTAATAAGTGTCATTTGTACAAATATAATAGATTTAATATTAAATAAGAATTAATTTTGGTAGCACAATATAATTTTGAAATGCTTTCTACAAAAATTTGAATGATGTAAGCCTGCTTTTTAGTGATATTATGCGTTCATCATTTGTTTTTTGAGGTAAAGCTGGATTTCTTTTCTTTTGTAAAAAGGATAAAACATGATTAAAACTGAGCGATTAAAAGTTAAAGTTGATTGGGTACGGGAGCTTATTTTTTTCTGGGGCTTCTTTATTCTGATGTCGCTCAGCCACTGGAATTTCCTTTCATCAGTTAAAGAAATAACCGAAGGTTTTCTTCATTTTCTTATTCTTTATGTGTTGGCTATTTTTTATCGTGTATTTGTTTTTCCGCTTTTTACTAAAGGTCAGCTTAATAAGTTTTTATTTTTTACGGTTGTTATACTAGTCTCTGGCGGTATTTTCTTATTTGTGGCT
The DNA here is from genome assembly GCF_037860775.1 of Emticicia soli. Lineage (NCBI taxonomy): Bacteria > Pseudomonadati > Bacteroidota > Cytophagia > Cytophagales > Leadbetterellaceae > Emticicia > Emticicia soli. Next base: position 17,003 of record NZ_JBBEWC010000027.1, read on the forward strand.
GATTACTTCTGGTTTTATCCTGAATTTCATCAGGCACAGAACTGGGTCAAGATGGGACTATTATATATTGCCACTACTTCGGTTAGCATTATTACAATGGAAGCTATCTTTTTGCTTGAGCATTTTTATAGGCAACAGGTAAGAAGTAGTAAACAGATGCTACAACTGAGCGAAGCCCAAACCAAACTATTGCAAGCACAATTGAACCCGCATTTTTTGTTTAATACTCTCAACAATCTCTATGGTATCAGCATTCAGGAGCCTGCTCGTATGCCTGTTATGATTATGCAATTATCGCAGCTGATGCGTTATCAGGTTGAATCAGGCACTAAACAAAAGGTGAAATTAAGCGATGAAATTGAGTACCTGAATAATTATATAAATTTAGAAAAAGAGCGAATCGGGCGACGATGTAATGTAACATATAACTATCCGAAGCCATTAGAAATGCTGAGTAATTATCAGATTGTCCCATTATTGCTCTTGCCACTTATCGAAAATGCCTTTAAACATAGCAGCGGTACTGTAAAAAAATGCTTTGTATCGATTAACATTTCAATGAAAAGCGGTATTCTCATATTAGATATACTCAATTCTGTGCCTGTGCTCAAGCCTCAATTGGTCTCTACGGGTGTAGGAATTCCCAATACTCGACAAAGTCTGGAGGCATTTTATCCGGCACAATATAACCTTGATTTATCGGAAGTCGAAAATCAATACCGAACACTTCTTACCTTAAACTTAAATCCTAAAACGCATGAGTGATAATAAGCAGATAAAGAGTTTGAAGTGTATCATTGTTGACGACGAACACGGGGCGCATTTGGTGCTGGAACATTATATTTCGCAGATTGAAAGATTAGAAGTGATAGGTAACTGCGAAAATGCCATAGAAGCTATTAACCTGATGCATCATAAAAAAGTAGATTTGATGTTTCTGGATATTAATATGCCACAGATGAATGGTTTTGAAATGCTGAGCACTCTAAAAAACAAACCACTGGTGATATTTACAACGGCGTATTCTGATTATGCTCTTGAAAGCTATGCTTACGATGTAGTTGATTATCTATTAAAACCTATTCAGTTTACTCGTTTTCTAAAAGCTGTTGATAAAGCCTTTTATCATTATGGTTTGGGGGTACCCGATAAAACCATTAACACGCCTCCTTCGGCGCAATATGAAACATCTTTGGTAATAAGGGTAGATGGCGATTGGATCAGGGTAGAAATAGAAGATATAAAGTATGCTCAAAGCTGGGGAAATTACATAAAAATTTTTACCGATACTCAAACCTTTCTCACAGCCCTGACACTCTCAGAGCTTGAGCAGCGTTTACCTCGCACACAATTTGTGCGAGTTCATAAATCTTATCTGGTTTCAATAAAGCGGGTTACACGTATCAGCGGTAATTCTTTATTTATAAGTGAGTTATCATTACCTGTCGGGCTAACTTATCGTAGGGAACTAATTGAACAATTTAAGTAAAAAGTTTAAAGGCAAAACACCCAAATGTTCATTTCGAGCAAAAGAAAGTTGAAATTGTGTTACGGATTATTTATATTTTATGGTATTTTTGAAATCAAAAAACAGACCATCATATTATTTATTGTAAATAATATATTTAAGCCATGGTAAGTATATCACTAACTTTTAAAATTAGCTATTATGTTAAAAATTAATTTCTCAGAAATCCCATTTCAACCGCATTTTTCTGACTCTAATGTTCAAATTAAGAAATTATAATATAGAAATTTTTAAGGATTGTTTGGGTTCTTTAAGAAGACCATGTACTGGCTGTGACTTCATCAAGTAATATCATTTCTGCTATCCTTATTATTATTTGATTTGTTCCTCAAAAAATCCTTCTATTTTTAAACAGAAAATAAAATCCTGATAACTTCTTGGTTTTTATTCATTTTGTCAATTAATCATCTCAAAAAGTACATTTAAAAGATTTTGATTAGGAATACCTATACTAAGCATGATTAGGTATAATTATTCAAATTTCTTCTCACTAACCTTTTATTTAATAAAAAACTAAACCTACTACTAGGTTTAGGATAGTAGCTTTTTGTTTTCAAATTAACAGAACCATAATCGTCTAACTATGCGAATTTTTTATCTTTTATTATTTCCATTACTGATAAGTATGAGTTCATGGGCACAGGTACCAAAGGGAATTCCTTATCAGGCGATAGCCAGAAACGCTAGTGGTAATGCTTTGGTAAACCAGAACATTGCCGTTAAGTTTACCATTTTTACAGGTAGTGCAAGCGGAACAATTGCTTATGCTGAAAGACATACTACCACAACCAACTCACTGGGTTTGTTTACGCTTACAGTAGGTATGGGCACCCCTATTTTAAATACGTTTAACAGCATTAACTGGGCTGTTGGAAGCAAGTTTATGCAAGTAGAACTTGATGCAGCAGGGGGCACAAATTATGTTAATATGGGTACAACACAAATGATGAGTGTTCCCTATGCTTTATATGCAGAGACGAGTGGTACACCTGGAGTAACAGGAGCCACAGGGGCAACAGGCCCAACAGGTGCTACTGGTGTTGCAGGGCAGCAAGGACCGCAAGGTATTCAAGGAGCAACAGGTCCGCAAGGAATCGCAGGGCCAACAGGTGCTAGGGGGGCAACTGGCCCTACCGGAGCAACAGGGCCGCAAGGTGTGCAGGGTATTCAGGGAGCAACAGGTCCGCAAGGAATCGCAGGGCCAACAGGAGCGAGAGGTGCAACAGGCTCTACCGGAGCAACAGGGCCACAAGGCATACAAGGTATTCAGGGCGTAACGGGGCCAACAGGGGCACAAGGCATACAAGGTGTAACGGGAGCAACGGGGGCACAAGGTATACAAGGTATTCAGGGCGTAACGGGGCCAACAGGGGCACAAGGCATACAAGGTGTAACGGGAGCAACGGGGGCACAAGGTATACAAGGTATTCAGGGCGTAACGGGGCCAACAGGGGCACAAGGCATACAAGGTGTAACGGGAGCAACGGGGGCACAAGGCATACAAGGTATTCAGGGTGTAACAGGGCCAACAGGTGCACAAGGTGCCACTGGAGCAGTTGGAGCAACAGGGCCAACAGGCGCACAAGGTATTCAAGGTGTAACAGGCTCAACAGGTGCACAAGGTAATACCGGAGCTGTAGGTGCAACAGGCCCTACTGGCGCACAAGGTATTCAAGGTGTTACTGGTGCCACAGGTATTACAGGTCCAACAGGCCCTACCGGAGCAACAGGTCCGACAGGTTCACAAGGCATTCAGGGTATTGGAGGGTCAACCGGAACAACAGGAGCTACAGGCGCCACAGGCCCGACAGGGGCTACGGGAGCAACAGGAGCTACAGGTATTCAGGGAGTAACAGGTCCAACAGGAGCACAAGGTGTAACAGGAGCAACAGGTCTTATAGGAGTTGCAGGTCCAACTGGCGCTACAGGGGCAACAGGTCCAACTGGGGCCGATGGTGTTACAGGCCCAACTGGTGCTGTTGGTTCGACGGGAGTAACTGGTCCAACTGGCCCAACTGGTGATACAGGACCACAAGGTGTTACGGGCGCAACCGGAGCTGATGGTGTTACAGGCCCAACTGGAGCTGATGGAGCTAAAGGAGATACTGGAGCAACAGGGTTAGTAGGACCAACCGGACCTACTGGTCCAACAGGTGCTACCGGAGATACCGGTGCGACAGGCTCAACTGGCGCAACAGGGCCTACTGGCCCGACGGGTGACACGGGTCCAACAGGTGCTACAGGTGCCGATGGTGCTAATGGTCTGGCAAGTGTTACAACTAATGCAACTCTTAGCGGCGATGGTACTTCAGGCTCACAATTGGGTATTAATTTAGCTAATGCAAATACATGGTCTGGTACCCAAACCTTTACAGGCAACCCTTTGACAGTGCAAAATGGAAGTTTATCTGTAACCAATAATACCAATAGTAGTAATGGGATAAGAATTCAGGAACCTTCAGGGTCTGGTACAGATTATGTTGGCCTTAGAGCACCGGCAGTAAGTAGTTCGATAAATTTGATTTTGCCTGCTTCTGCGGGTACCGCTGGGCAGGTAATGGGAGTTTCATCTGTATCATCTAATGATGTTCAGCTAGGTTGGGTAACACCTTCTTCAGGTGGAAGTTCTTCTACACTTATTGTAAGAAAAACTAGTGATAGTCAACCCATTAGCAATAATACAACTCCGCAAGATGATGCCGATTTATTTCTAGACCTTGCCGCCAATAAAACTTATCATATAGAAGGAGTATTGATGGCAAGGAGACAAAATACAGGGAGTGGATACGGAATTAATTATCAATATTCTTACTCTGGAACACTCACAAATGTTTCAATAGTTTATGCATTCACAATTCCAGCCACTGATGTGAATCTTTCAGCTTTAATGAATAATTCACCAATAGGAAATACGTCTAATCCAAGTTTAGCAACGCCAACACGTCTTGAATTGTATTTGACCACAAGTACTGCAGGACGCTTGAGAGTTAAATGGGCCCAAAATACTTCAGGCTCAAATCCAACTATTGTAGGTGCAGGTTCATTATTAAAGGCAACACCACTTAACTAACAAAGATTATGAAAAATAGTATTAGCACTATGATGTTACTTTCTGGTTTGTGGGTAGGTTTGGCAAATGCACAAAGCGTAAGCCCACAGGTAGTAGCTTCTGCTGGAGGTTACACAGCCACTGGCAATGTTCAGGTATCGTGGACATTGGGCGAAACCTTCACTACC
>NZ_JBBEWC010000028.1:0-3111 GCF_037860775.1 Emticicia soli
TTGTTGGTCCAAACATAAGTGAATGGTGCATTACCTCCTGTTACACTTACTGTTGCACTTCCATCATTACCACCATAACATTTTACTTGCTCCGGCGTGATTGTCGCCGATAATTGATTCGATTGTGTAATCGTTATCGTTGCTGTAGCTGAACACAAGTTCTTGTCTGTCACAGTTACCATATAAGTTCCTGCTGTCAGATTACTTGCAGTAGCTGTTGTGCTTGGGTTATTCGTCCACACATAAGTGAATGGTGCACTGCCACCTGTTACTGTTGCTGTCGCACTTCCTGTATTTCCTCCATAGCAATTAACATCTACTTTGTTTAATGTAACTGCTAATTTCTCAGGTTGAGTAATCGTTACTGTTGCAGTAGCTACACACAAGTTCTTGTCTGTCACAGTTACCATATAAGTACCTGCTGTCAGATTACTTGCCGTTGCTGTTGTGCTGGCATTGTTGGTCCATGCATAAGTGAATGGTGCACTGCCACCTGTTACTGTTGCTGTTGCACTACCTGTATTACCACCATAACAATTAACATCTGTTTTATTTATTGATACTGCTAATTGATTCGGTTGGGTGATTGTGATTGTTGCTGTAGCCGCACATAGATTCTTGTCTGTTACAGTTACCATATAAGTACCTGCTGTCAGATTACTTGCAGTAGCTGTTGTGCTTGGGTTATTCGTCCACACATAAGTGAATGGAGCATTACCACCTGTCACACTTACTGTTGCACTTCCATCATTACCTCCATAACATTTTACTTGCTCTGCAGTGATGGTCGCTGTTAACTGATCCGATTGTGTTATCGTTATCGTTGCTGTTGCTACACAAAGATTTTTATCTGTTACAGTTACCATGTAGGTTCCTGCTGTCAGATTACTTGCCGTTGCTGTTGTGCTGGCATTGTTAGTCCATGCATAAGTGAATGGTGCTGTGCCACCTGTTACTGTTGCTGTTGCACTACCTGTATTACCACCATAACAATTAACATCTACTTTGTTTAATGTAACAGCTAATTTCTCAGGCTCTGTAATTGTAATAGTAGCCGTTGCTGTACAACCTTTAGAATCCTTAACTGTAACTGTATAAGTATTAGGAGCTAAATTAGTAAATACGTGAGAAGCAGCTGGAGTTGAGGTAAACGTTGTGCCATTGATACTAAATGTATATTGAGCTGTTCCACCTTGACCTGTTGCTGTTATTTTTCCGTCGTTTTTAGCATTACAAGTAACATCTACTTTTGTAAGTGATACCGTAGGTGCAGGAATTACATCAACTTTGATAGTTGCAGTTGATTTACAAACACCTGTACCACAAGTTGCTGTATAAGTTGTTGTTTCTGTAGGATTAACAACTATTGATGCGCCTGTTTTATTGATTCCACCACCTGTCCAGGTAACTGTAGAAGTACATCCTGTTGAAGTAAGTGTAAATGGTGAGCCTGCACAAATTGGTTCGCAAACTGTTCCATTTTCAATTGTGCCATTAAATCTGTGATAGTGAACTTCTCCACCACCCATTATAAATGATTTTGCAATCACTTGTCCGTCAATATTCGAGCTACTATTTTTAGTTACATCGGCATTAGGTGCAAACAATGTACCTTTCATCGTAGTGCTTGAACTAGAGACTGTCAGGTTAGTAGCATTGTAGAAGTTCCAGATAATATACTGGCCATGAGAATCGCCAATGCCTGACATATTTGGTAGATTCAATGTATAACTACCTGATGTATTAACATTTACAATTAAATACTTAGATGCATCAGGCGCAGTATTAAATACAATTGTTGAGAATGCGTTTAATTGTGAACCTGTCAGATTCCACACATTCGAACCAGCCTGTAAATTAAGTTTTGGCTGGGTAGTATTACCTGGATCATACGATGGTGTAACATTGTTTGTCAGGGTACTCATTGAAGTAGCCGACGACTGGAAGCTAGCAAAAGCAGCAGGGAAGTCGATGCTTCCACAACCTGTTTGCCATGTACCACTTGCCTGGCTAGTATTAATATTAATATATGGTTGCGTATCAAAAGTACCGCTGGTAATTCTCGCATTTCCTCCGTTAGGATAGAAATTCGACCCTGTAATGTCACATACTTTAGCATATCCGCCACCGTTTACATTCAGACCATTGCCAGAAGAGTAAATGATTTTTCCTGCAGAATATACATAAGTTAAATGTCCACCTACTGTAGGTCTGTTAGCATAGCCATTTGGATTTTCACCAGTAATATTACTTGTTCCATTTAATGTAATTGTTCCTCCTGCAGCTATACCCGAATGTACATCACCCGACTTCATTACGATTCCATTCAATGTAAATACGTTGAATCCTAATGCAGGCGCTGTTGGATTAGACGAACCAGCACCAGGAGGGCAAGTAATTATAGTAATTGGGTCTGTTGGAGTTACTTCAATTTGAACCGAAGCCGGTGCGCTCTCACAACCAGTACTTGTGTTTTTACAAGTAACTGAATACGTTGTAGTTGTAGCCGGAGATACTGTAATGCTGCTTGTTGTTTGACCACTTGACCATAATAATGTACCTGTACAACCTGAAGCTGTAATAGTAGTACTTTCTCCCGGACAAATAGAAGGTTTATTAGCATTTACTGTAGGCTTAGCCGGTAGTTCATTTACATTTACAGTTCCGGTTGCGGTAGATTTACAACCAGTGTTAAGTGTACAAGTAGCTGTATAAGGGGTTGTAACTAATGGGCTAACAGTTATTGAAGTTGCTGTTACACCAGTGCTCCATGTTAAAACACCTGTGCAACCTGTTGCTACTAAAGTTGCGCTCTTACCTACGCAAATTGTTTCAGAATTTACACTTATTACCGGATTTGGATTAACCGTCAATTTACCTATTGCCTTACCTTCACAACTTGCATTGTTGGTGGTGATTGTACAGGTCGCTGTATAATTATATGTACCAGCGTTCGCTTGGGTTACTTTCAAGGTCGAACCTGTCGCCCCTGTGTTCCAGGTGATTGTTCCGTTTGAACATCCTGTTGCTACCAATGTCGCTTCTTTGCCTGCACATACTTCTACATCTGCTACGGCTATCTGTGGTTTGCTGTTGGCTTTTACTACGCCA
>NZ_JBBEWC010000029.1:0-2158 GCF_037860775.1 Emticicia soli
CTACGGGCGTAACCGGGCCTACTGGACCGACTGGTGCGCAAGGCACACAGGGTATTCAAGGTGTTACGGGTAATACTGGGGCTACTGGCGTAACCGGGGCTACTGGCGTAACCGGGCCTACTGGACCGACTGGTGCTACTGGTGCTACTGGAGCAACGGGTAATACTGGAGTAACTGGGGCTACTGGTGACACAGGGGCAACAGGACCTACTGGTGCTACTGGTGCAACGGGAAATACCGGAGTAACTGGGGCTACTGGTGATACAGGAGCAACGGGCCCTACTGGGGCAACGGGTAATACCGGAGCAACTGGGGCTACTGGTGACACAGGAGCAACAGGGATTACAGGCCCTACTGGGTCAACAGGTAGTACCGGAGCAACAGGAAACACAGGTGCCGTGGGGCAAGGAGTACCAACAGGAGGTACAAGTGGGCAAGTACTTGCAAAAGCGAGTGGCACAGATTATGATACACAATGGGTTACACCAAGTAGCGGCGGTGGCGGCTCTGGTGCTGAAAATATTTATGGCGACGGCTCTGCGGGAGCTTTAACCATCGGCACTAACACTAACTGGGTTACTTCTCCGCCAAACCTGAATTTACAATATACCAGTCTAACAATCAATAGTGGTGTTTCGCTTACAGTACCTTCAGGTATTAAGTTAAGATGTACTGGAAATGTTATTATCAATGGAACAATAAATGTAACAGGTACAGGAAATTCGTATCTTTTACCTAACGAAAAGGGGGTAGCAAGAAGCTTTGCTGGCTCTGGAGAGGTTATATCAAAAGCAATAGAAGAAACAGCTATGCCTAGCTTAATTAATATACCTGTATATGGAGGTGCGGCCGGAGCTTTCAATAGCACAGGAGATTTGAACTACGGTGGCTCTGGTGGTGGTTCATTTGCTATCTATGCAAAAGGTGCTATCACAATAGCTAGTGGCGGTATTGTAAATGCCAATGGAGGCAATGGGAGCACTGGTTCTACAACGGGCAATGCAAACGGAAGTGGTGGCGGTGCAGGAGGCTTAGTAGTTCTTCTTTCAAAAGCATCGCTTACTATTAGCGGCACTATAAATGCATCAGGAGGAAACGGCTCGAATCCACTACTTGTTTCTGGCACCACTTATAAATTTGGCGGTGGCGGCGGCGGCGGTGGCATTGTTTTGTTAGTTGCACCAAGTGTATCAGTAACAGGTTCTATCGGAGTTACGGGTGGAAATGCTGGCTCTATTACAGGTAGTACTAGTACGACTTCAAATGGAGGAGCAGGTGGAGGATGTGGTGGCGACGGTGGAGCTGGTGCATTTGGCTCAGGTGGCACAAATACGGCCGCTGTTGCTGGCTCAGCTGGAAAAGTAAAAACCATTCAAGTCAACAACCCGGAAAACCTCTATTAATTCAAGGTTTTTGTTTATTTCAACAGCCGCCCGATAGTATTCTATTGGGCGGTTTTGTTGGCTCAATTCAAGAAATAGTAAAGTTTTGGGTGTGCACTGCCTCGAAAGCATAGGCATATCCTCTACTACGCCGTTGGCAACAGAGAAAAACAAGGTTATAAGGTTTGGGTTGATGCTTTGGAGGTGGTGAGGCGGTGAGAAAAGTAGTCCTCAACAATAATATATCATTAAAAATGTCAGTAATTGAGGAGTTTAGCATTTACTAAAAACAAAATATTCAGTCATTGATAATAAAAGATTTGTTGATTTTAAAGTAACAATTGCAATAGTTAAGAAAAATACTACAAACTTATAAATATGCTTAATCTTTAAGTATATTCGTTAAATAAAAACAATGCAAAAATGGATAATAATTTAAGAACAATAGTCTTAGAAGAACTAAAAACTAATGGTATAAACTATAGTTCTATTACTTTTGATGAAATCTCCAATACATTATTTGTTAATGACGTTAAAATAGTTAATAGCAAAATATTAGACGATTTTAATAGAAATCTTTTTTCAAACGGATTAAATGTCGTTCATCTCTTAGATGAGTCTCAAATAGATGATAGTAATAATGCTATTATTGGCTTTTCTATTAGAAAAAAGTAGAATACAATATTTAATAGGGCAATTATAATCTGAACTTTGGGAGTGTAAACTGAACTGTGTCAAGTATTTTTACTACTCACTTGGAGTTGTCTTCAAGTGAG
>NZ_JBBEWC010000030.1:0-1547 GCF_037860775.1 Emticicia soli
GCTCTTGCTATGTAACGCTCAGTAACTCTCTCATTTTTGGGACTGCAAAGGTACGGGCTTTTTGCCAGAATTACCAAACTATTTCTAAACTTTTTTGCTTTTTTTGTTTCCCTACATACATATCTCAAAACAGGCAAAGACAACTAATTGATTTTCAAGGCATTAATAAGTCTTTCATTAATATATTTTTTCAAATAAAGTCTCTGATAAGAGATATTATCAGCTCAAAAGCAGATAGATATCGCACTCGAATGACTAAGGAATTCGCTGTTTTTTTAAAAGGACTTGGTAGATAATACTCCCATCGGTTGTAAGACTTTAGGAGGACTTTATGGATTAGATGGCAAACGATTCCAGGAGCAATATGCAAGCCATTCAAGTGATTATAAGAATTGGCCACAAGGTTCGCATGCAAAAGATTGGTTATTGTTTACAGAGAATATGGGTGAGTATCTATCAATAGATGAGACGAGCTTATCTCAGGGAGAACTTTATACTATTTTAACTAATAAAGCAGCTAAAGGGCGTAAAGGCGCTTTGATAGCGATGATAAAAGGTACTGAAAGTGAGCGAATTATTGAAGTCTTACGTTAGATACCCGAATCTCAGAGGAAGAATGTAAAAGAAGTAACTTTAGATTTAGCTCCTACAATGGAGAAAATAGTCAAAAGGACTTTTACAAAAGCTAAGCTCGTAGCAAGCCATTTTCATGTTCAACAATTAGCCTGTGATACCGTTCAGGAAATCAGAATCCAACATCGATGGCTGGCTATGGAAGAGGAAAACAGGCAAATGCTGGCAGCTAAAGAACACAAAATACCATTTTCTCCTTAGGTACTTGAGAATAGCGATACACTTAAACAGCTATTAGCCAGAAGCAGATATTTACTATACAAGAAGCAACATAACTGGTCTGAATCACAAGCACACAGAGCACAAATATTATTCAGATTATATCCTGATATTGCACAGGCTTATAGATTGAGTAGAGGATTAACAGATATTTTTACCCACTCCAAAGAAAGGATTATAGCATTTAAGAAATTGGGATTGTGGTACAATCACGTTGAGAAAGCAAGCTTCAATTCATTCAACACAATTTCTCGGATGATTCAGAGTCAGTATGAGAAAATTCTCAACTTTTTCGACAGAAGAACGGCAGAATCTTTCAATGCAAAGCTTAAAGCACTAAGAAACCAATTCAGAGTTGTAAGAAATTTTACTTTCTTCCTCTTCAGGCTTACCAAAATTTATGCTTAGTTCCCAACTTTTTTGCTTGAGCCTTTTTTTCCTATTCAGGCTCACGAAAATTATGCCTAGTCCACAACTTTTAGGATTGATCCCCTTTTTCACTTGACCCATAATTTTACATTTAATTCATTTTAAAAATGGACCTTGAGTGATGTTGTTAGAGCTAGGGAAGGGGTATTTTCTTGCTTTTTGTACATAAAAAAAGCCCCTAAGATTGCTCTTAGAGGCTTTGTAATAAAATCCTGGCATCTACTTACTCTCCCGAGGATGAACTCAGTACCATCAGCGGTGCGGGG
>NZ_JBBEWC010000031.1:0-1543 GCF_037860775.1 Emticicia soli
CAGTAATCTGGCAGCAGGTACTTACAGTGTGCTTGTAACCGATGCGAATAGTTGTACAGCGACAGCGAGTGTGACCATCACCCAACCACCAGTATTAACTTTAACAGGTATAGGTACTGAGGTAAAATGTAATGGTGAAGCAAATGGTGAAGTTACTTTAACAGCTACTGGTGGAGAGTTGCCATATTCTTATAGCAAAGATGGAGTTACTTTCCAGGCATCTAATAAATTCGAGAACTTAGCTAAGGGTGTTTACACATTTACTGTAAAAGATAAAAATGGATGTTTGAAAACAACTACGGTAGAGATAAAAGAACCAAATACATTAACAGCAACGTCAAATAAAGTAGATGTAACTTGTTATGATGGAAAAGATGGTTCGGTGACAGTAAATCCAGTAGGAGGTAATCAACCATATACATATTTATGGAGTACAACAGCTACGACTCAAACAATTACAGGTCTGGCTGCAGGAACTTACAGTGTAATAGTGACAGATGCTAAAGGTTGTAAAATAGATGTTACAGGCATTGTGATTACTCAACCTGATGCCCTTGTTCCTGAAGTTAGTTCTAACTCCCCTGTTTGTGAAGGTGGAACTATTACTCTGACTGCAAATGGAGGAACAAGCTATTCGTGGGCAGGTCCAAACGGATATACATCAAGTACGCAAAATCCAAGCATTTCTTCAGCAACAAGTGCAAATGAAGGAGTGTATACAGTGACGGTAACTAATAGTAAGCAATGTGTCGGAACTGCAACTATTGCAGTTACAATTAAAGCATTGCCAAAAATTGATCCGTCTACTGAGATTGTTTGTGAAGGAAATCAATTGAAACTAATAGCAACCGATTTTGGTGTAGATGCAGAGTATAAATGGACGGGGCCAAATTCTTTCTCTCAAACTGGTAGAGAGGTAGTTGTTACTGCAAATGCAACGCAAGCCAATAAGGGTGTATATACAATTACGATAACCAAAGAATCTTGCTCAACAAGTGGAATCGTAACGGTTGATGTTAAAAATAAAGTAACACCACCAAGTATTGCTATTGACGGCCCAGCAGATATCTGTGAAGATAAACCTGTAAAATTAGTAGCTATGGGATGTATTGGTGGTCAGATCACCTGGTCAACAACTCAAACGGGCACTTCTATTACAGTTTCAGTTGCAGGAACATACACAGCAACATGTAAAGCAGGAGAATGTTCTAGCGATGCATCAAATTCTATTGTAATTAAAAAAGGCGAACAACCTAAAGCTCCAGTGATTGATGCAAGTAAGAAAATCTGTTGTGATGGAGAGAAAGCAACCTTGACAGCAATAGGCTGTAATGGTACATTGAAATGGAGCACTGAAGAAACGACTAATGCGATAGAAGTATCAACCTCAGGTACCTATAGTGTAAGCTGTACGACAAGTTGTGGAACAGCAGAGAGTGCAGAGCCAGTTGTGATTCGCACAGGGGAGAGTCCGAAGACGCCATTGATAGAGGCTAATGTAACGAAGATATGTGGACCAGAGAAAGCGAAGTTGACAGCAAGT
>NZ_JBBEWC010000032.1:0-1435 GCF_037860775.1 Emticicia soli
CTTCACTTCCGCTTCGCCATTCGCTCCTTCAAAACAATTCAGATTTGTTGGATTGATGCTCGCCGTCAACTGTATCGGTTGACTGATGGTCACACTCGCTGTCGCTGTACAACTATTCGCATCGGTTACAAGCACACTGTAAGTACCTGCTGCCAGATTACTGATTGTGGCTGTCGTTGCTCCGGTGTTCCATTTGTATGTATAAGCACCTGTACCCCCTGTTGCCTTCACTTCCGCTTCGCCATTGGCTCCTTCAAAACAATTCAGATTTGTTGGATTGATGCTCGCTGTTAACTGTGTCGGTTGACTGATGGTCACGCTCGCCGTCGCTGTACAACTATTCGCATCGGTTACAAGCACACTGTAAGTACCTGCTGCCAGATTACTGATTGTGGCTGTCGTTGCACCTGTATTCCATTTGTATGTATATGCGCCTGTACCCCCTGTTGCCTTCACTTCCGCTTCGCCATTCGCTCCTTCAAAACAATTCAGATTTGTTGGATTGATGCTCGCCGTCAACTGTATCGGTTGACTGATGGTCACGCTCGCCGTCGCTGTACAACTATTCGCATCGGTTACAAGCACACTGTAAGTACCTGCTGCCAGATTACTGATTGTGGCTGTCGTTGCACCTGTATTCCATTTGTATGTATATGCGCCTGTACCACCTAGTGCCTTCACTTCTGCTTCTCCATTCGCTCCTTCAAAACAGTTTAGGTTCTTAGGATCAATGCTCGCTGTCAACTTAGTCGGCTGACTGATCGTCACACTCGCCGTCGCTGTACAACTATTCGCATCGGTTACTACTACACTGTAAGTACCTGCTGCCAGATTACTGATTGTGGCTGTCGTTGCTCCGGTGTTCCATTTGTATGTATATGCGCCTGTGCCACCTGTTGCCTTCACTTCCGCTTCGCCATTGGCTCCTCCAAAACAGTTCAGATTTGTTGGATTGATGCTCGCTGTTAACTGTGTCGGTTGACTGATGGTCACACTTGCCGTCGCTGTACAACTATTCGCATCGGTTACTACTACACTGTAAGTACCTGCTGCCAGATTACTGATTGTGGCTGTTGTTGCACCTGTATTCCATTTGTATGTATAAGCACTTGTACCACCTGTTGCCTTCACTTCCGCTTCGCCATTCGCTCCTCCAAAACAGTTCAGATTTGTTGGATTGATGCTCGCTGTTAACTGTGTCGGTTGACTGATGGTCACGCTCGCCGTCGCTGTACAACTATTCGCATCGGTTACAAGCACACTGTAAGTACCTGCTGCCAGATTACTGATTGTGGCTGTCGTTGCACCTGTATTCCATTTGTATGTATATGCGCCTGTACCCCCTGTTGCCTTCACTTCCGCTTCGCCATTCGCTCCTTCAAAACAATTCAGATTTGTTGGATTGATGCTCGCTGTTAACTGTGTCGGTTGACTG
>NZ_JBBEWC010000033.1:0-1433 GCF_037860775.1 Emticicia soli
ACATGAGTCATCCCGAATTTTGCAAGAATGCATAATTCATAAAATTATTCAAGCAATTGGAGATGGCCAATCTTACTCTGTAAATCGGTATCGAAGGCATTCGGTACCGATTTCCTGTTCTATGACACCACTTTCTGAGTAATATAGGAATAAAACTACCCCAATTTCGAATCATCGAGAGTAGAAAATCGTAAACTAAAGTAACAATAGCCATCAGTTTGAGTCTATTTTCCCAGAACCAAAGTCTAGGTGATTCTAAGCCTAGTTCAGCTTTCCCCACCCTAAATGCCTGTTCTACGTTCCACCGATGCATATAAGAATGTAGTATCTGCCAAGCGTCCTTGCTGGATAAAATAGTACAAGAAGTAAGCAAATACATCGGTGCTTGTTGTCCTTTTTTGTCTCTTACCACAATCAAGTAGAGTTCTTTATCTGGAAAATCAGGATGAACGACTGCACAGAAAGCAAGACAGATATGTCGGATGATTTTACGTTGATTATCCAATACCAGTTTTTTGGAAGATGTTTTTAGATAGCGGGCAATCTGATGGGTCTGTTTAGTACCTTTTTGTGGATGAGTCAGTAAAATATTCTTCTTCCAGCGAACCAGAAAATCCTGCTCAAAGTGTGTCATCCATTCAATAGTCCATGCCGAAGCATATCCTCTGTCTAGAACATGTAAAACCTTTACTATCAGTGATTGATTGAGCTTTTTTAGCATTCTAAACATGATATTGGAAGCCCATTCTTTGTATTTACCCCTAGAGGTCCACCAATTCATCTGACAAACCGATGGCGTCTCTCCCAAAGCAGAAACTAATGTAGCTGTCCAATGAAAACCAGGCACACATATTCTACTAGCTGGTGGCTTGTAATACCCCGGCTTGATTTTCATTAAACGCTTCCCCTTACTGCTTTCCACACTACATAAGCCCTCCATAAACCGAGCGTCGGCCGCCACGACTCCGGCTTCTCAATCCGGCTATCATCCCACAACAGCAGTGGACGAAGACCTCTGGCCTGTAAATCTCTGATGCGTTCTTTTGCTTTGCTAAACAAAAAATTGTCTACCAATTTACTTTCCCATTTTTTACTCCGAAGTAGATTGCTGATGCGTTTAGTTCCTGCTGGGGCATGGGCGAAACCACAGATATAAGCCCCTAACTCACTTAGTAATAAGCCCATTTTCTGATTACGAAACACCAGTATGGCCATAAATAAATCAAAAAATGTACGACTTAGACGTTTATCTATCTGATTATCAAGGCTTGTGAGGAGACTCAGAAGATATTGACGAGATTGAGTCAGAAGAAATTCACCTGTCTTATTGCTTGTATTCTTAGTTTTTGATAATATTGTGAACATAAAAAGACCTTCTGGTAAAAATTTGCGTTTGTAGTGATTCACAAATTTAACCAGAAGGTTCTTTTTTT
>NZ_JBBEWC010000034.1:0-1368 GCF_037860775.1 Emticicia soli
GAGACTGTAAATTAAACTGTGTCAAGGTAAAATTTAGCTAAAATGTTAATTTTACTTTAAACACAGTTTTTTTTATGGAAGAGAAATCAGAATTTGACTTTGAAGAGTTTAAAAAACAGGCCATAAAAGGTATGTATGATGGTAAGCCTTTTAGTGGAGAGAAAGGGATTTTTGCGCCATTGATGAAACATTTTTTAGAAGCAGCTCTAGCTGGGGAATTGGAAAGCCATCTGGCAGAATCAAAAGCAAAAGGGATATCTAATCGTAAAAATGGAAAGACAAGCAAACAAGTAAAGAGTTTATCTGGAGAATTTGAACTGGAGAGTAGTAGAGACCGTTCAGGGACTTTTGAACCTATGATTTTACCTAAGAGACAGGTAATCATTACAGAAGAGCTTGAAACTAAAGTTATAGGCTTATACGGTTTAGGCATGTCTACCAGAGATATATCTTCTCATATAAAGGAGCTGTATCAAATGGACATCTCAGCCACACAGTTGTCCAGTATTACAGACAAGGTAATTCCTGCCATGCAGGAATGGCGTAGCAGACCCTTGGAGAGCATTTATCCCATTGTTTTTATGGATTGTATCCATTATAAAGTTAAAGAGGATGGCAGAGTAGTTTCACGAGCTATATACAACATCTTAGGAATAGACTTAGAGGGAAAAAAAGACTTGATAGGTATGTATGTGGCTGAAACAGAAGGTGCCAAGTTCTGGCTTTCTGTTTTAACAGATTTAAAAAGAAGAGGTGTAGAGGACATCTTAATTGCTTGCATTGATGGATTGAAAGGCTTCCCTGAAGCTATTGCTACCGTATATTCTCAAACCCAAATACAACTCTGTATTGTCCATCAAATAAGAAATAGCTTAAAATACGTTCCTGAAAAGGACAAAAAGGCTTTCATGGCTGACCTTAAACTTGTCTATACTGCTGTAAACAAAGAAGAAGGCTTCAGACAATTAGAGGCTTTAGAAGCTAAATGGGGCAAGAAATTCATTATTGCTGTCCAATCCTGGTTTACTAACTGGGAAAACTTATCAAGTTTCTACGAGTATGCAGAAGACATTAGAAGATTGATTTATACGACAAATCCTATAGAGGGTTTTCATCGTCAAGTCAGGAAGGTTACCAAAACTAAAGGTTCGTTTACATCAGATACAGCACTCTTGAAACTGATATATCTGGTTGTACAGAGAATCTCTCAAAAGTGGACTATGCCTGTCCGAAATTGGAGTGTTACTTTATCGCAGTTATACATCATTTTTGGAGATAGAATGAAATTTCATAATTTTGAAAAAACTCACTTGAAGACAACTCCAAGTGAGTAGTAAAAATACTTGACACAGTTCAGTTTACACTCCC
>NZ_JBBEWC010000035.1:0-1272 GCF_037860775.1 Emticicia soli
CCGCGATTTCTATGATTCAAACAAGTGAAAAAGTATAATTTTCGTTATATTTTTGATTTTTGTTTACACAGGCAAAAACTCTTAATATTAATTTGTTTCTGACATTGTTGATAACAAGCATTTTGTTTTTGCCTTCGCTGACTTTACGCTCATAGTACTCTTTAAGTTCTTTGCAATACTTGATAGCAGACATAGCTGCCATGTGCAACAAAGCCTTCATTTTCTTGTTGGCGATTGAACTGACTTTAGGCCTTCCTTTTTTCTTTCCAGAGGATCGCTCAAAAGGAACACAACCCGCAAAGGCACCAAACTTTTTAGGGTCATCAATGTCTTTAAACTCATTGGTTGTAATGATAATTTCAGTAGCTGTCACTTTACTGATTCCCTTAACAGAGGTGATAAGTTCAAACAGATGGCTCAATTCAGGGTCCTTTTTGATAATTTCGTCTATTTGTTTTTCAACATTTTTGACATCTTTCTTAAGGGCATTAATAGAATCCTGGCAAGCGTTTTTGGTATCCTTATGAGCCTTTTTACCTATAAAATCTTTAGAATCTACTAATGGTGTTTCTAACATCTTTATGGCATTCTTAAGTCTTGAACGAATGGCAGTCAAGCGGTCAAGTTCTTGAATGATGTCTCTTTTAGGTGACCATAAACGTGGATTCTCACGATTTTTGTATGAATACTGAGCAATCAGAATAGAATCCAGTTTATCTGTTTTACCTCTGATAGTTCCCATACTATCTTTTATCTGACGAGCATTCTCCACCCAGATAAAAGCTTTATGTGAAGACAGATAATTCAACAGAATGTTATTGTAAATGCCTGTGAATTCCATGCAAAACAAACTGTTCTCAAAATCAAAGCCTGTTTGTTTTTTGAGTGCTTTGATAAAACTGTCAATACCTGCTTTATCATTGGTAACTTCTAAATGGAAAAGGACTTTATTAGAATTTACCACAGCGAAGTCTAATTCATTTTTAGAAACATCGACGCCAATGAAATAAGTTTTTTCCATAACTTTAAATGATTAAAGATGAAGGCCAACTATTCAGACAATTTCGATACTTTTCTCATGGGTCTTGAACCCTCATTTCTATCGCCGGGCGACCCCGTTGAATTTGGAGTCTAAATAATCCAGTAGAGTTTTGAATCGCGGTATGGGTCTTTCCCTGCGGCGGACCTAAAGTGGCTCTACTGGAGTTGGTCTTTAAATACTCTAAGTTACAATAGTATTCTCAAAATATTTATATCACACAAATCTAAAAG
>NZ_JBBEWC010000036.1:0-1213 GCF_037860775.1 Emticicia soli
TTTTGGTGCTGTCTCAACTTTACCATCCGCTGTACCGATACATCCTTTTGATGTTGTACAAGTCGCTGTATAACTTGTCGTTCCTGCGGCTGTTGGTTTAACTGCCAATGTGCTGCCACTTGGCGTGCCACCACCTGTCCATGTTACCGTACCATTGCAACCCGTCGCTGTTAAGGTAGCGGTTTCTCCCAAACAGATTTTCGCAGTGTTTACTGTGATAACAGGATTTGGATTAACTGTCAATTTACCAGTTGCACTATTCACACATGTGGCATTGTTCGATGAAATCGTACAGGTCGCTGTATAATTATATGTACCAGCGTTCGCTTGGGTTACTTTCAAGGTCGAACCTGTCGCCCCTGTGTTCCAGGTGATTGTTCCGTTTGAACAGCCTGTTGCTACCAATGTCGCTTCTTTGCCTGCACAAACTTCTACATCTGCTACCGCTATCTGTGGTTTGCTGTTGGCTTTTACTACTCCACTCGCTTCTGCTGTACATACTTTACCGTTCGTCGTTAAGGTACAAGTCGCTGTATATGTTCCTTCTGCACTAACAGTGATGCTTGTGCCTGTCGCGCCTGTGCTCCACGTTACTACTCCTGTACAGCCCGTTGCTTCCAATTTACCACTTTCGCCTGCACAGATGGTTAAGTCATTTACTGCAATGCTTGGTTTTGGTGCTGTCTCAACTTTTCCTTCTGCTGTACCGATACATCCTTTTGATGTTGTACAAGTCGCTGTATAACTTGTCGTTCCTGCGGCTGTTGGTTTAACTGCCAATGTGCTGCCACTTGGCGTGCCACCACCTGTCCATGTTACCGTACCATTGCAACCTGTTGCTGTCAATGTCGCTGTTTCGCCTAAACAGATTTTCGCAGTATTAACTGTGATAACTGGGTTTGGATTAACTGTCAATTTACCAGTTGCACTATTCACACAAGTCGCATTGTTCGATGAAATTGTACAGGTCGCTGTATATGAATAAGTACCGTCGTTTCCTTGTGTTACTTTTAATGTCGAACCCGTTGCACCTGTGTTCCAGGTGATTGTTCCGTTTGAACAGCCTGTCGCTACCAATGTCGCTTCTACACCTGCACAAACTTCTACATCTGCTACGGCTATCTGTGGTTTGCTGTTGGCTTTTACTACGCCACTCGCTTCTGCTGTACATACTTTACCATTTGTCGTTAAAGTACAAGTCGCTGTGTAGGTA
>NZ_JBBEWC010000037.1:0-1105 GCF_037860775.1 Emticicia soli
CTGAGTATATGTCAAAAGTTTGATAAGAGCCAAAAGATTTGTAAAATGGGTTTACCAAGACTCATAAAACAAATCATAATGGCTCATGCGAGATAAAAATACAGGTATTGATTTACATTTGCAAGCACATTTACCCTGGCATAAAGCACGGATTAAATTTTTAGAATTATTAATTATATCATTGGTACGCACTCGCACAGTTGTTTACAGTATCAATGCTGTAAGTTTAAATGATAGAGCAATTTGCAGTAATCTCAGGCGTATACAGCGATTTTTTAGTGCTTTTGTTATTGATTACGATATAATTGCTAAAATTTTAATGAGCCTGAACCCTGTTAAAAGGCCTTACAAACTAAGTTTAGACCGTACAAATTGGAAGTTTGCAGGCATAAATTATAATATTTTATGTCTAACGATAGTAGCTGATGGTGTTAGTTTACCTATATTATGGACAATGTTAGACAAACGTGGAAACTCCAATCAAGACGAGCGTAAATTATTGATAATGAGGTATATTCGATTGTTTGGTTTAGCCTCAATAGAATGCCTGATTGCCGACAGAGAATTCATTGGCCAAGAATGGATAGAATTTTTATCAACTCAGCCAATTAAATTCTATATAAGAATAAGAGAAAATCTCATTGTCAATCAAAAAGGTCAGGTATTGAAAGCCTTTTGGTTGTTCAATAATTTGCCACTGAATCAAATCAGGAGCCTTGATAAGCCCATAAAAATCAATGGGCAATGGGTTTATTTAACTGGAATGAAAGTAATAAACTCAAAGAATCTTGTCGAATATGTCATCGTGGCAACCTATCATTTCGACCATCAGACTATGAAGATTTACGCGCAACGATGGACTATTGAATGCTTTTTTAAGGCTATTAAATCGGCAGGATTCAATATAGAGAATACCCATCTGACTGACCAAAAGAGATTGCAAAAACTCTTTGCAGTTGTATGCATCGCCTTTATATGGGTATATCTGGTAGGCCAGTATCAAAATCAGATAAAGAAAATCCCAATCCTGAAACATCAAAGAAAGGCTTTTAGTATTTTTCGATACGGATTGGATGAGCTTAATAGAGCTTTACTGTTTGATTTA
>NZ_JBBEWC010000038.1:0-1095 GCF_037860775.1 Emticicia soli
GCCAGCGGTGGATGTGCTTCTGCCACAGCCACGACGAGTGTAACGATTACCAATAATCCAAGTGCTACAATCAGCTACGCAGGCACGCCTTATTGTAAAACAGCCAGTGCAGCCAGTGTAAGCCTAACAGGTTCGACAGGAGGAGCGTTTACTTCTGCACCATCAGGTTTGACTATAAATAGTTCAACAGGTCAAATCACGCCAAGCAGCAGTACGGCAGGAGTCTATATAGTTACTTATACCATAGCAGCCAGCGGTGGATGTGCTTCTGCCACAGCCACGACGAGTGTAACGATTACCAATAATCCAAGTGCTACAATCAGCTACGCAGGCACGCCTTATTGTAAAACAGCCAGTGCAGCCAGTGTAAGCCTAACAGGTTCGACAGGAGGAGCGTTTACTTCTGCACCATCAGGTTTGACTATAAATAGTTCAACAGGTCAAATCACGCCAAGCAGCAGTACGGCAGGAGTCTATATAGTTACTTATACCATAGCAGCCAGCGGTGGTTGTGCTTCAGCCACAGCCACGACAAGTGTAACGATTACAGATAGTCCAAGTGCCACTATTTCTTATGCAGGCACGCCTTATTGTAAAACAGCTAGTTCAGCCAATGTAAGCCTAACAGGTACAACAGGAGGAGCATTTACTTCTGCGCCATCAGGTTTGACTATCAATAGTTCAACAGGTCAAATCACGCCAAGTAGCAGTACGGCAGGAGTTTATACAGTTACTTATACCATAGCAGCCAGCGGTGGTTGTGCTTCAGCCACAGCCACGACAAGTGTAACGATTACAGATAGTCCAAGTGCCACTATTTCTTATGCAGGCACGCCTTATTGTAAAACAGCTAGTTCAGCCAATGTAAGCCTAACAGGTACAACAGGAGGAGCATTTACTTCTGCGCCATCAGGTTTGACTATCAATAGTTCAACAGGTCAAATCACGCCAAGTAGCAGTACGGCAGGAGTTTATACAGTTACTTATACCATAGCAGCCAGCGGTGGTTGTACCTCAGCCACAGCCACGACAAGTGTAACGATTACAGATAGTCCAAGTGCTACTATTTCTTATGCAGGTACGCCATATTGCAAA
>NZ_JBBEWC010000039.1:0-1076 GCF_037860775.1 Emticicia soli
TAGGACTTTCGCTTTTGCGAAAGAGTTTAAAAATAGTTAAGTTAGCCTCATGCTAACGAAAAAACAATATGTTGAATATTTATTGAGTACACCACTCAATTATACTTGTACGAATTTGGCTAATCACTTAGATAATGTTAGTCATGATTCTATATGTGATTTTCTAAAACGAGAACGATTTACCTCACGCCAACTGTGGGAACTTACAAAACCCTATGTCAACAAACAAGATGACACTGAAAGTTATCTTATTTGTGATGATAGCGTGCAAGATAAACGATATTCACGTTTTATTGAATTGGTTAAAAAACAATATTCGGGTAATGAACATGGAACGGTTAAGGGTATAGGATTAGTAAATATGATACATTCATCAGGTAAAGATGGAGATTTTTACCCCATTGATTATAGAATTTACAGTCCAGATAGCGATGGTAAAACCAAGAATGACCATTTTCAAGAGATGTTTCTGAGAACTATTGCTGATAAAAGCCTTAAAGCAAGGACTATTTTATTTGATAGTTGGTATTCCTCGGTAGATAATCTCAAGCTAATACACCGAAACGATTGGACATTCTTCACCACACTGAAAAGCAATCGTATGGTCAGTATCAGCAAAGAACAAGGCTATATTCACCTTGATACTATTGAATGGTCTGAAAAGATGCTTCAAGTTGGTATTATGGTCAAGCTAAAAGAAATTCCCTTTTTAGTGAAACTGTTCAAGATAGTGTCCCCAGACGGACACATTGACTGGGTAATTACTAATTCTCCAGACGACAACCTTTGGGCTGACGATGTAAAAGAAAGTAACGCCGTCAGGTGGCAGGTTGAAGAGTTTCACAGAGCATATAAACAACTGACAGGTTCTGAAAAATGCCAATGTCGTGCTGCTCGTTCACAAAGGAATCACTTAGCTTGTTGTTATCATGCTTGGTTATCCCTTAAAATTAAAGCCAAAGAACTGAATCAATCTTTATATCAAGTTAGAAATGGATTATTTGCAGATTTTTTGAAGTCACAATTAAGAAAACCTCAAATCTCTGCGGCATGACCATTCCAAAGCGAAAGCCCTA
>NZ_JBBEWC010000040.1:0-1015 GCF_037860775.1 Emticicia soli
TACCTACACAGCGACTTGTACTTTAACGACAAATGGTAAAGTATGTACAGCAGAAGCGAGTGGAGTAGTAAAAGTGAATAGTAAACCACAGATAGCCGTAGCAGATGTAGAAGTTTGTGCAGGCGTAGAAGCGACATTGGTAGCAACAGGCTGTTCAAACGGAACAATCACCTGGAACACAGGGGCGACAGGCTCGACCTTGAAAGTAACCCAAGCGAACGCTGGTACATATTCATATACAGCGACCTGTACAATTTCATCGAACAATGCCACATGTGTGAATAGTGCAACGGGTAAATTGACAGTTAATCCTAATCCTGTTATCACAGTAAACACTGCGAAAATCTGTTTAGGAGAAACCGCTACCTTAACAGCGACGGGTTGCAATGGTACGGTAACATGGACAGGTGGTGGCACGCCAAGTGGCAGCACATTGGCAGTTAAACCAACAGCCGCAGGAACGACAAGTTATACAGCGACTTGTACAACATCAAAAGGATGTATCGGTACAGCAGAAGGAAAAGTTGAGACAGCACCAAAACCAAGCATTGCAGTAAATGACTTAACCATCTGTGCAGGCGAAAGTGGTAAATTGGAAGCAACGGGCTGTACAGGAACAGTAACATGGAGCACAGGAGCAAGTGGCACAAGTATCAATGTGAGTGCAGAAGGCACATACACAGCAACTTGTACTCTAACGACTAACGGTAAAGTTTGTACAGCAGAAGCAAGTGGAGTAGTAAAAGCCAACAGCAAACCACAGATAGCCGTAGCAGATGTAGAAGTTTGTGCAGGTGTAGAAGCGACATTGGTAGCAACAGGCTGTTCAAATGGAACAATCACCTGGAACACAGGGGCGACAGGCTCGACCTTGAAAGTAACCCAAGCGAACGCTGGTACATATTCATATACAGCGACCTGTACAATTTCATCGAACAATGCCACATGTGTGAATAGTGCAACTGGTAAATTGACAGTTAATCCAAACCCTACAATCACAGTAAACACTGCGAAA
>NZ_JBBEWC010000041.1:0-1014 GCF_037860775.1 Emticicia soli
GAAAACCTTTAGCTCATATTACGACCCTTCGCCAGAGTCCCCTAGCTGTGTTAAGGCACTCGCACACGGGAGACTCTGGCGAAGACCCAACGGTTTTAGTATTTTGATAAATTTGTTGTCTCGGCAGAGTCTCCCGTGCGAGTGAGCCATTAGAGTAGAAGGGGACTCTGCCGCTATGGAGATTTTAGACTTTTTCCAATATTACGACCCTGAGCCAGAGTCCCCTAGTTATGTTAAGGCGCTCGCACATGGGAGACTATGGCAAACACCTAGAAATTATACTTACTTACTTACTTACTCAACAAAAATGGCTGTTAAAGTTAGACAAAATCAGAAAGAAGCTATTTATTTCGTAACATTTACTTGTTATAAATGGATACCACTTTTTGAAATTACAAAATTGTATGATAATATTTACAACTGGTTTGGTCTTCTAAACGAGCGTAATATTAAAGTATTAGGCTATGTTTTTATGCCTAATCATTTGCATTGTCTGATTTATCTTCCAAAAGATGCTCCTGAGTTATACAAGATTATAAGTAATGCTAAAAGATTTATGGCCTACGAGATAGTTAAGAGACTTATGCAAGCGGATAACTTTGAATTGTTGGAAAGATTAGCAAGTGGCGTGAAAGCTAAAGAAGCTAAGAATGGGAAATTGCACCAGGTTTTCGAGGAATCGTATGATGCCAAAGAGTGCTTTAGTGAACATTTTATACAGCAGAAGCTAAGTTATATGCACAAGAATCCTATTAGTGGAAAATGGAATTTAGCTACAGATTATCTTGCTTATCCTTACTCATCGGCAAGATTCTATGATTTGAATCAGGACGATGAAAATACGAAAATAACTCATTATTTGGATATTTGATAGTCTGTGTTGAGTTGTATGGTCTCGGCAGAGTCTCCCGTGTGAGTGAGCCATTAGAGTAGAAGGGGACTCTGCCGCTCTGGAAAACCTTTAGCTCATATTACGACCCTTCGCCAGAGTCCCCTAGCTGTGTTAAGGCACTC
>NZ_JBBEWC010000042.1:0-884 GCF_037860775.1 Emticicia soli
GGAGGTTACACAGCCACTGGCAATGTTCAGGTATCGTGGACATTGGGCGAAACCTTCACTACCCAGATAGGTACCCCTACACTTTCGGCTTCACAGGGGTTTCAGCAGAATACAAATATCTGCCTGAGCATTGTTGATTACCGCTATGTAAAAGCCGGAAATCCCTACCAGGGCTTGTTTCCACTGACCAACAATATGGTTATCGACCAGATACCAGAGCAAGTGAGTATCATCGTAACCGACGTATGTGATAACGTAGGCATCGAAAGTTTTGAGATGAATATACAAGGCCCTGAACTGAACTGGAACATTGTTCAGAACGTGCCACCCAATGCTTTGTTTGACAACTTTGGTGATTTTATCAACGGCCGGAACTTCATACCGGGCAACTATTCACTTACTGTAACAGGTTATGCGCAAGATAACAAGGGAGGTGGAGTTACTTATGGCCCTGTGGTAACCAATTTTACGGTGGTGGGCAATCTGGCAACTATCTCGATGCCGACCTTATCGAGCAGTAGTATTTGTGCAGGCACAAGCGTAGATGTGAGTTTCACAACCACAGGTTCGTTTGGTGTAGGGAATCAGTTTCAGATACAGTTATCGGAGCCGAGTGGAAGTTTTGAGTTCCCCACGGTTTTGGGTAGCACAGCCACAGCAGGGACAGTATCGGTGGTGATTCCAGCCAATGCAGCCGAGAGTGATAAATATCTGATACGGGTAGTATCTTCAAATCAGGTAAATGCAGGTAATCCGGCAATGGATATGGTGAGTGTGAACCCCACGACGAAGTATCTGAATAATCCCACAGATAACATCAGTTCGGGGTCGAAGACTTACAAAGTAGGTAGCACTATTATCGCCAATAATGCTTTGGAAAATTC
>NZ_JBBEWC010000043.1:0-800 GCF_037860775.1 Emticicia soli
ACTTGTACAACATCAAAAGGATGTATCGGTACAGCGGATGGTAAAGTTGAGACAGCACCAAAACCAAGCATTGCAGTAAATGATTTAACAATATGTGCAGGTGAAAGTGGTAAGTTGGAAGCGACGGGATGTACAGGAGTAGTAACGTGGAGCACAGGCGCGACAGGCACAAGCATCACTGTTAGTGCAGAAGGAACATATACAGCGACTTGTACCTTAACGACGAACGGTAAAGTATGTACAGCAGAAGCGAGTGGAGTAGTAAAAGCCAACAGCAAACCACAGATAGCGGTAGCAGATGTAGAAGTATGTGCAGGCAAAGAAGCGACATTGGTAGCGACAGGCTGTTCAAACGGAACAATCACCTGGAACACAGGGGCGACAGGTTCGACCTTGAAAGTAACCCAAGCGAACGCTGGTACATATAATTATACAGCGACCTGTACGATTTCATCGAACAATGCCACATGTGTGAATAGTGCAACTGGTAAATTGACAGTTAATCCAAATCCTGTTATCACAATAAACACTGCGAAAATCTGTTTGGGAGAAACAGCTACCTTGACAGCGACAGGATGTACTGGCACAGTAAGTTGGACAGGTGGTGGCACGCCAAGTGGCAGCACATTGGCGGTTAAACCAACAGTTTCAGGAACAACGACATACACAGCCACTTGTACAACATCAAAAGGATGTATCGGTACAGCGGATGGTAAAGTTGAGACAGCACCAAAACCAAGCATTGCAGTAAATGATTTAACAATATGTGCAGGTGAAAGTGGTAAGTTGGAAGCGACGGG
>NZ_JBBEWC010000044.1:0-700 GCF_037860775.1 Emticicia soli
CCTGCACATACTTCTACATCTGCTACGGCTATCTGTGGTTTGCTGTTGGCTTTTACTACGCCACTCGCTTCTGCTGTACATACTTTACCATTCGTCGTTAAGGTACAAGTCGCTGTATATGTTCCTTCTGCACTCACGGTGATGCTTGTGCCTGTCGCGCCTGTGCTCCATGTTACTGTTCCTGTACAGCCCGTCGCTTCCAATTTACCACTTTCGCCTGCACAGATTGTTAAGTCATTTACTGCAATGCTTGGTTTTGGTGCCGTCTCAACTTTTCCTTCTGCTGTGCCTATACATCCTTTTGATGTTGTACAAGTGGCTGTGTATGTCGTTGTTCCTGAAACTGTTGGTTTAACTGACAATGTGCTGCCACTTGGCGTGCCGCCGCCTGTCCAACTTATTGTGCCAGTACATCCTGTCGCTGTCAAGGTAGCTGTTTCGCCTAAACAGATTTTCGCAGTGTTTACTGTGATAACCGGATTTGGATTAACTGTCAATTTACCTGTTGCACTATTCACACATGTGGCATTGTTCGATGAAATCGTACACGTTGCTGTATATGAATAAGTACCGTCATTTGCTTGTGTTACTTTTAAAGTTGAACCACTTGCCCCTGTATTCCAAGTGATTGTTCCATTTGAACAGCCTGTCGCTACTAATGTCGCTTCTTTACCTGCACATACTTCTACATCTGCTACGG
>NZ_JBBEWC010000045.1:0-517 GCF_037860775.1 Emticicia soli
CTGGCGAAGACTCAAGGGTTTTAGTATTTTGATAAATTTGTTGTCTCGGCAGAGTCTCCCGTGAGTGTAGGGTATTAGTATAGAAGGGGACTCTGCCGCTCTGGAAAACCTTTAGCTCATATTACGACCCTTCGCCAGAGTCTCCTTGCTGTGTTAAGGCTCTCGCACACGGGCTACTCTGGCAAAGACCCAAGGATTTCGATAAATTTGTTGTTTCGGCAGAGTCTCCCGTGCGAGTGAGCCATTAGAGTAGAAGGGGACTCTGCCGCTCTGGAGATTTTAGACTTTTTCCAATATTACGACCCTTCGCCAGAGTCCCCTAGCTATGTTAAGGCACTCGCGCACGGGAGACTCTGGCGAAGACCAAAGGGTTTTAGTATTTTGATAAATTTGTTGTCTCGGCAGAGTCTCCCGTGCGAGTGAGCCACTAGAGTAGAAGGGGACTCTGCCGCTGTGGAAAACCTTTAGCTCATATTACGACCCTTCGCCAGAGTCCCCTAGCTGTGTTAAGGCACTC